>NZ_JBIWBS010000001.1:0-229756 GCF_044761135.1 Lysinibacillus sp. NPDC097868
ACACCCGTTCCCATACCGAACACGGAAGTTAAGCTCTTTAGCGCCGATGGTAGTTGGGGGCTTCCCCCTGTGAGAGTAGGACGTCGCTAGGCACAAAAAGTAAGTCGAGGGTTTAATCCTCGGCTTTTTTAAATTTTTTAAACAGCAGGATTGCTAGTATTTCATGTTATTAATAGCGTAAGGGTTCCTGATGAGGATAATTTTGAATGGTTTAGGTAATCGTTTTGAACCTAACGTGAGATAGATTGATAAAAGTTATAGAATTCATCAAGAGTATTAAAAATCTGTAGCACCAATATTTATCCTGTTTAACTGTCACGTAATTCTCTTTAATCTTGACATGGATGGGGACATGCAGATTTTTGCTTCGGGGTCTGGAACATAATTAATCTTGAAAGTTTATCATTGGAAAATGTTCATTAATAGAAACAACTAAATTATTTTCCTTATTCATTCGTAATATCCTTTTATTACACATTAAAGGTATAAAAAGGTCGTAAAATGAACTTATTTTGCGATGTTTCGTTCCTTACTATAGGACACTGTTTGCATGAAACTGTTACACAATGGTAAAATGGAATTTGAGACTCGTATAGGAAGTGAAAAATATTCATGGCAAACCTATTAAATAAATTATTTGATTTCAATAAACGTGAGTTAAAAAAATTAGAAAAAATCGCTGACCAAGTTGAGGGATTCGCTTCTCAAATGGAACAGCTTTCAGATGAGCAACTACAAGCGAAGACAGAAGAATTTAAAAAACGTTATGCAGATGGCGAAAAATTAGATTCAATTCGTGCTGAAGCTTTTGCAGTTAGTCGTGAGGCGTCGAAACGTGTATTAGGAATGTATCCTTTCCGCGTGCAAATTATGGGTGCTGCTTCCCTTGATGAAGGTAACATTTCAGAGATGAAAACCGGTGAAGGTAAAACGTTAACAGCTACGATGGCAGTATATTTAAATGCTATTACTGGTAAAGGCGTACACGTTGTAACGGTCAATGAATATTTGGCAAGTCGTGACGCTGCTGAGATGGGAGAGCTGTATAATTTCTTAGGCCTTTCAGTTGGTTTAAACTTAAACAGCCTGTCTAAAGAAGAGAAGCGTGCGGCATATGATGCAGATATTACGTATAGTACAAACAATGAGTTAGGATTTGACTATTTACGTGACAATATGGTGCTTTATAAAGAAGAGCGTGTTCAGCGTCCGCTTCACTATGCTGTAATCGATGAGGTTGACTCAATTTTAATTGATGAGGCGCGTACGCCATTAATTATCTCGGGTCAGGCTGGGAAATCAGCGCAGTTGTACAAGCAGTCTAATGCCTTTGTACGCATGTTAAGTGCCGATACAGATTACACATATGAAGAATCAACAAAAGGCGTTACATTAACGGATGCAGGTGTAGAAAAAGCCGAAAAAGCATTCGGAATCGACAACTTGTTCGATTTAACACATGTTCGTTTAAATCATGCCATTAACCAATCGTTAAAGGCACATGTAAGTATGCATAATGATGTTGACTACGTTGTTCAAGAGGGCGAAATTGTCATCGTTGACGGCTTTACAGGTCGTTTAATGAAGGGACGTCGTTATTCTGATGGTCTCCATCAAGCAATTGAAGCTAAAGAGGGCGTTGAGATTCAAAACGAATCAATGACGATGGCAACAATTACATTCCAAAACTATTTCCGTATGTACCAAAAGCTTGCGGGTATGACAGGTACAGCGAAAACAGAAGAAGAAGAGTTCCGTAATATTTACAATATGAGCGTTATTGCCATTCCAACGAATAAGCCAATTGCACGTGATGACCGCCCAGATTTAATTTTTGCTTCTATGGAAGGAAAATATAAAGCAGTAGCGGCTGATATTGCTGAACGTCATAAGGCTGGTCAACCAGTACTTGTTGGTACAGTAGCGATTGAAACGTCTGAAATTATTTCACAGTTACTTGATAAACATAAAATTCCTCATAATGTACTGAACGCGAAAAACCATGAGCGTGAAGCAGAAATTATCGCGAATGCCGGTTCAAAAGGTGCAGTGACGATTGCAACAAATATGGCTGGTCGTGGTACCGACATTAAACCTGGTGAAGGTGTATTAGAAATTGGTGGTTTAGCGGTAATTGGTACGGAGCGTCATGAATCCCGTCGTATTGATAATCAGCTACGCGGTCGTTCAGGACGTCAGGGGAATCCAGGGGTTACGCAATTCTACCTGTCGCTTGAAGATGAATTAATGCGTCGATTTGGTTCTGACAATATGAAGTCTATGATGATGCGTCTAGGAATGGATGATTCTCAACCATTACAATCGAAAGTAGTATCAAGAGCGGTAGAATCAGCGCAAAAACGTGTTGAAGGGAATAACTTTGATGCACGTAAACGGTTATTACAATATGATGATGTTTTACGTCAGCAACGTGAGATTATTTACAAAGAGCGTTACGACGTTTTAGAAACGGAAAATATGCGTGAGCTTGTAGAGTCGATGATTCAGGAAACAATCGATAATATTGTCGGTCTTTACACACAAGATGATCAGCCGAAAGATTGGAACTTAAAAGCGATTGAAGACTTTGTCGCAGCTAACCTACTAGAAGAGGGCACATTAAAAGTAGCGGACTTCCAAGGTAAATCTGTGGAAGAAATTAATTCGACTATTTCCGATGCTGTACACCAACGCTATGATGAAAAAGAAGAAGAGCTTACACCAGAGCGTATGCGTGAGTTTGAGAAGGTTATTTTATTACGTTCAATTGATACGAAGTGGATTGATCATATTGACGCAATGGATCAATTACGTCAAGGAATCCATTTACGTGCATATGGTCAAAATGATCCTCTACGTGAATATCAACAAGAAGGTTTTGCGATGTTTGAGGATATGGTCGCTTCAATTCGTGAGGATGTAGCGAAATATGCGATGAAAGCAGAAATCCGCAGTAACTTAGAACGTGAAGAGGTTGCAAAAGGTCAGGCTGTGAATCCGAAAGAAGATGGCTCGCCTGCACCGAAGAAACAACCTGTACGTAAGGCTGAAAATATTGGACGTAATGATTTATGTCCATGCGGTAGTGGAAAGAAATTTAAAAACTGTCACGGTGCAGGTCAATAAAATACGTAAAAGATCAATTCAACGGGAAGTTGAGTTGATCTTTTTTTGCTTAAAAGGAAATGGCCTAAAATCTGAATTAATAGACAATAGATAAACAAAAGTATACAATAATTGTAACAATAGGTATTTAGTTCAATGAAAGTAATGAGTATAGCAAATTATTTAAATAAATAGTAAGACACTTTCATATGAATTTACTTTCTTTGACAAAAGGGGAGGTGAATTTATGCGTTAGTCGGACCAAATTCTCGAGTAATGTAGTTTTAGCAGACGTGCTCGAGGAAGTACATAGGTATACCAATAAACATGTACATTCCTTTTTAATTCACATGATAAATATGATTTAAAGGAGGAGTAATCATTGCATTATAATTGTGAAGACATTATGAGTAGTGAAACAATGTTGTATATGCCTGAGTATGATGCCTTTGGAAATTTATGTACAAGAGTAATTGAAAGGGACTATCAATATATATCCAAATTATCCCCTACGAGACTAATGGATTTTAATCTCCGCTATTTTGGTTCGAGCTTACGAGGGGCCTTTGATGGCTCAAAGATGATTTTAGGTAAGCTCAATAAAAATCCCATTGTTGTCCATGAACGGTTTAATATTTTGTGGTTTCCAAGTAAGTCACCGTTACATCCAGAGTGTATTTGGTTTGCTGTCCATCATATAGACGATTATATTGCTGTTGGTAAAAAGCAAACGAAGGTTGTGTTTATGAACGGTCAAGAAATTATTGTGGATGTTAGTCCGAAAGCATTTGAATATCGTATTCAGCGGGCTTTTTTATTAAAATACAAGCTTGAAAGACGCACGAAGCATTTACTTGTGCAGTTTGATCGTGTCAAAGTATTTCAACGAATGGCGATTCGTTCTAAGGTAGAAGATGAAACAAAAAAGGATGAATGCTAGGAAACCGTAGCTATTCCATGAAACGGTTAGTATTACTGTTATTCTCGATTGTAACGAAATATCCAATGAGTGCGAGTACTTTTAAGATTTTATAGCTTTTTTGAAATACAATGAATAAATACAGAGGGGTGTAGGCTTTGATGATTTATTATGAAACGATTTGTATTTGCTGTAAAAAACAATTTAAGCTTTTAGAAGGTACTAGGAAATATCAGCTTTATAAAGTGAATCGTAATAGACGGTTGACATGCGAGCATTGTGACCAAAAAATTCACGCTGAAGCCCGTAAAAGCTTACTCGGAAAACTTAATTAGGGAATAATATATCTTTGAACATAAAAAATAGTAGTGTAAGCTAAGCGCTTTGTACTACTATTTTTTATGTATCATGGATAGGGCATATTGAAAAAAGTATGTTTTCCGCTTTAAAAACGCTATAATAGAATAATACGGATTTTACTTGTACTATCCATTAAATATGTTCGGAGGATTTAGCAATGATTGAATTAGCAGATGTACGTAACGCGTTAGATACTACAGCCAAAAAATTGGCGGACTTTAGGAGGTCTCTTTGACTTAGAAAACAAAGAGGCACGTATACAAGAATTAGATGAAATGATGCTAGAGCCAGGCTTCTGGGACGATCAACAAGGAGCACAGGTAGTCATTAATGAAGGTAATGGCTTGAAGGCAATTGTTAATGAATATAAAGAGCTAGTAGATACACATGAAAACTTAGATATGACACTAGAGTTATTACGTGAAGAGCCTGATGAAGAATTACAGGAGGAGCTAGGCAATGAGCTGGCAGAGTTCCAACAAAAAATGGGCGATTTTGAGTTGCAATTACTATTGAGTGGTCCATATGATCATAACAATGCAATTTTAGAGCTGCATCCTGGTGCTGGTGGTACAGAGTCTCAAGATTGGGGTTCTATGTTACTTCGTATGTACACTCGTTGGGCTGAAAAACGTGGCTTTAAAGTGGAAACAGTCGATTATCTTCCAGGTGATGAAGCGGGTATTAAATCTGTAACATTATCTATTAAAGGTCATAATGCTTACGGTTACTTACAGGCTGAAAAGGGTGTTCACCGTTTAGTACGTATTTCACCGTTCGACTCTTCTGGTCGTCGTCATACATCATTCGTTTCATGTGATGTCATGCCTGAATTTGATGACAACATTGAAGTAGACATTCGTACAGAGGATTTGAAAATTGATACGTACCGTGCAACAGGCGCAGGTGGTCAGCATATTAATACAACGGATTCAGCTGTTCGTATTACGCATATTCCAACTGGTACTGTCGTTCAATGTCAGGCAGAGCGTTCACAAATTAAAAACCGCGAAAAAGCAATGACGATGTTAAAAGGGAAACTATATCAATTAGAAATTGATAAGCAACAAGCACAACTTGATGAAATTCGTGGTGAGCAAAAGGAAATTGGCTGGGGCTCTCAAATACGCTCATACGTATTCCATCCATACTCTATGGTTAAGGATCACCGTACAAGTGAAGAAACAGGGAATGTAGGTGCAGTAATGGACGGAGATTTAGATCCATTTATCAATGCATATTTACGTTCTAAAATTGGATAATTAATGAAAACCTCAGAGGCGCTACGCTTCTGAGGTTTTGTCATTTAAAGTGCCAGTCACTCAAACAATTCTGAATTCTTATGATACCTAGTAGGTTACCCAAGTAAAAATCCACGTAGACTCCTGCGGGAACGCACAGAGCGTAAGACGCAACAAACCGCGGGTAAGCGAGGGTTGCGGCTTACGTGTGTGCCTGCGGAAAGCGAAGTGGATTTTTACGCTTTAGGATGAGTCACATGAATAGAGCATTCTTTAGGACAGCTCCTACTAACCCTAACAATTAGGATTATTAATACTCAAGTGAACCTTCTCCTTAAAAGGGTGGATGGTACGGAGCATCGTGGCTAAGTTGTTTACGCTCACCCATATAATGTTTATAAAGCATTGAAGCATTAACAAATTGTTTACTAATCGAAGCATATTTAATAGGCAGCTCAATTTCCATATCATTTTTCAATGTGATAATACATCCTTCACTACTCGGCGAAATATTTGAAATAGCATGGAGCCCTATCCAAATATTGTGTATAGAGTTTGGCGAATAGGTCGGTAAAAAAATGCAAGGAAAGCCATAATCATATGCGACGACTATAGGGAGCTTATGTTGATTACCAAAAAAACGTTTTGCAGAATGTTTTGCAGCTTCATAAGTCGTGCCTAAAGAGATGCAAGATTTGCGTAAAACATGCAAAGGTTTGCGTGTCACAATAAGCTCATTATGCTTGTCGATTACTCGAGTAAAAACTTTAGATTCATGCTGAATCGGTAGTAATAAATAAGTATTGAAAGACATTAAATAACCATTCACATAATTTGATGACATATGTAAAAGCCTCCTTTTGATAGTGATTATTTGTAGTGTAAATGACAAAAATGCATTCTGAAAATATAGATATAAACTTAAAATATATAGATAATTGATGCTTTTTCCTAAGGGGTTTGCTCGAAATTACGCTATAATTCTAATAAATAATAGATGATTTTTATTTGTTTAGCGTTGCATTTTAATCTAAATTTTCTTATAATTTAGAAAAGGATCGAGGTGAGATCGTTGGATAAATATTATTCGTACACAGATTTTCTAAAAGCCGTAGGTCAGTCAAAAAAAGTTGATGAGGCAGAGAAATTATTGAACGAGATTTATTTAGATTTATTTTTAAATCATATCCAGCGTATGCATCGTGAAGAACAGCTAATGGTTCTGATAGATAGAACACTCGACAAACGAGATAAAAAAGCTTTTCACTTATACGCAACTGAACTAGAGGCTTTACACAAAGTAGCAAGTGAATAATATGATAAGACCGCTCTCCAATAACAGGAGAGCGGATTTTTTTGTCTGTCACCAAATAGACGTTATCAGCACTATTATGTTTAATGAAAAAATGTAAAATCTTTTATTTTTCTAGAATTCTATGATTAAAGAAAGGGTATATATCTAATCATGGGTATAAAGGATAGAAGTTTATTGTTACTGAAAGCGTGTCATATCTATGAGAAGCTTCAAATGCTACATCAACAATACGGGTACCGAAATTGAAATTGAAGAAAAAACAAACATTCGTTCGTTAAATGTTCGATATTTTAATACTGCTATGCTAAAATAAATGTACAAATTGGTAGGAAAGGACGGGGACATGCGTGCAAACATTTGATTTACAGGCGCCTTATCAGCCTAATGGTGATCAGCCACAGGCGATTGCAGAATTAGTGGAGGGTGTACGTGAAGGGAAACGACATCAAACATTACTTGGTGCAACAGGGACGGGCAAAACTTTTACGATTTCCAATGTCATTCAGCAAGTAAAAAAACCAACACTGATTATGGCCCACAATAAAACACTTGCGGGTCAATTATATAGTGAGTTCAAAGAGTTCTTCCCAAATAATGCGGTTGAATACTTTGTAAGTTATTATGATTACTTTCAGCCGGAAGCGTATGTTCCGCAAACAGATACGTATATCGAAAAAGATTCAAGCATTAATGATGAGATTGATAAACTCCGTCACTCAGCCACTTCTGCTCTTTTCGAACGTGATGATGTCATTATTATTGCGTCCGTGTCCTGTATATATGGTTTAGGTTCTCCGGAAGAATATCGAGAATTAGTTGTATCAATTCGCACAGGGATGGAAATTGAGCGCAATCAATTACTTCGAAAATTAGTCGACGTGCAATATGAACGCAATGATATTAGTTTTACTCGTGGGACGTTCCGTGTGCGAGGAGACGTTGTGGAAATTTTCCCAGCATCTCGTGATGAACATTGCGTCCGTGTCGAATTTTTCGGAGATGAGATTGACCGAATTCGAGAGGTAGATGCTTTAACGGGAGAAATATTGGCAGATCGAGACCATGTAGCAATTTTCCCAGCATCCCACTTCGTTACTCGTGAAGAAAAAATGCTTAAAGCAATTGATAATATTGAACAAGAATTAGAACAACGCCTTGAGCTATTGCGAGCGGAAGATAAGCTATTGGAGGCACAGCGATTAGAGCAGCGTACACGTTATGATTTAGAAATGATGCGTGAAATGGGCTTTTGCTCAGGTATTGAAAACTATTCACGCCATTTAACATTACGTGAAGCTGGTGCAACTCCGTATACGTTACTTGATTACTTCCCAGAGGATTTTCTTCTAGTTGTCGACGAAAGCCATGTGACATTACCACAAGTAAGAGGTATGTATAATGGGGACCAAGCGCGAAAAGGGGTACTAGTAGAGCATGGTTTCCGTTTACCATCAGCACTAGACAATCGTCCATTGCGTTTTGAGGAATTCGAACGACATATTCATCAAGCAATTTATGTATCAGCAACGCCTGGTCCATATGAAATTGAACATACTCCTGAAATGGTAGAACAAATTATACGTCCAACAGGATTACTAGATCCGTTAATTGATGTTCGTCCAATTGAAGGACAAATTGATGATTTAATTGATGAAATTCATGGTCGTATTGCGCAAAATGAGCGTGTACTCGTAACAACATTGACGAAAAAAATGTCGGAAGATTTATCTGCATATTTGAAGGAAATGGGCTTAAAAGTGGAATACTTACATTCAGAGATTAAGACATTAGAACGTATTGAGATTATTCGCGAACTTCGTAAAGGTACATATGATGTACTTATCGGCATTAACTTATTGCGTGAAGGCTTAGATATTCCTGAAGTATCACTAGTAGCGATTTTAGATGCAGATAAGGAAGGCTTTTTACGTTCAGAGCGTTCTCTTATTCAAACAATTGGCCGTGCGGCACGTAATGCGAATGGGCATGTCATTATGTACGCGGATAATATGACAGATTCTATGAAAAAGGCAATTGAGGAAACAAAACGCCGCCGTACTATTCAAATGGCTTACAACGAAGAACATGGTATTACACCGAAAACGATTGTCAAAAAGATTCCGGATGTTATTCGTGCAACACAGGTGGCAGAGGAAGAGGAGTCTTATGTAACAAAGGCTACGAAAGGTAAAAAATTGACGAAGGCAGAAAGAGAGAAATTACTTGCTACTCTTGAAGTTGAGATGAAGGAAGCGGCTAAAGCACTTGACTTCGAACGTGCAGCTGAGCTTCGCGATACAATATTTGAATTGAAAGCAGAAGGGTGATTGGCTTGTGAAAAATACAGAAATTGTCGTGCAAGGCGCACGAGCACATAATTTAAAAAATATAAATGTCACAATTCCACGTGATCAATTAGTCGTGTTAACAGGTTTATCTGGGTCTGGGAAGTCGTCATTAGCGTTTGATACGATTTACGCTGAGGGGCAACGTCGCTATGTCGAATCATTATCGGCATATGCGCGCCAATTTCTTGGCCAAATGGATAAACCGGATGTAGATGCAATAGAGGGGCTATCGCCTGCCATTTCAATAGATCAAAAAACGACGAGCCGAAATCCGCGCTCAACAGTCGGAACAGTAACCGAAATCTATGATTATTTGCGTTTACTATTTGCTCGTATTGGCAAGCCCATTTGTCCAAATCACGGTATTGAGATTACGTCTCAAACGATTGAGCAAATGGTGGATCGTCTGCTCGTCTATCCGGAACGTACGAAAATGCAATTATTTGCACCGATGATTTCAGGGCGTAAAGGGACACATGTAAAATTACTTGAGGATTTGAAAAAGCAAGGCTTTGTCCGTGTACGAATTGATGGAGAATTACGCGATTTAGATGATGCTATTGATCTTGATAAAAATAAAAAACATTCAATAGAAGTTGTTGTCGATCGTGTCGTTGTAAAAGAAGGAATTGCAGCTCGTCTTAGTGATTCGTTAGAAACAGCCCTTCGATTGGCAGAAGGACGTGTTCTTGTCGATGTAATGGAGCATGAAGAATTATTATTTAGCGAACATCATGCATGTCCAATATGTGGATTTTCAATCGGAGAGTTAGAGCCTCGTATGTTTTCTTTTAACAGTCCATTTGGAGCGTGCACAAGTTGTGACGGTTTAGGAACGACACAAGAGGTTGATCTTGAGCTTATCGTGCCAGATTGGGATCGTTCATTATTAGAGCATGCTATTGCACCGTGGGAGCCTACTAGCTCTCAATATTATCCACAGCTATTAAAGGCTGTATGCGACCACTACGATATTCCAATGGATGTACCTGTCAAAGATTTACCTAAAGAAAAGATGGATAAGGTTTTATTTGGCTCAGGTAAAGATAAAATTCACTTCCATTATGAAAATGAATTTGGCAATGTACGTGACCAGATGATTGAATTCGAAGGTGTCGTTCGTAATGTAGAACGCCGTTTTAAGGAAACAACTTCCGATTATGTACGAGAACAAATGGAGAAATATATGGCTCAGCAAGCTTGCCCATCTTGTAAAGGCTACCGACTAAAGCCCGAAACATTAGCTGTGAAAATTGCAGATCAGCATATTGGACAAGTAACAGAGTATTCGATTCAGGATGCAGATACGTTTTTCAAAGAGCTCGATTTATCTGAAAAAGATATGCAAATTGCGAAACTCGTCTTGCGTGAAATTGAAGAACGCCTCGGCTTCTTAGTCAATGTAGGGTTAGATTATTTAACATTAAATCGTGCTGCGGGAACACTTTCAGGCGGAGAGGCTCAGCGTATCCGTCTGGCAACACAAATTGGCTCTCGCTTAACGGGTGTGCTCTATATTTTGGATGAGCCATCTATCGGCCTACATCAGCGAGATAATGACCGTCTCATTAGTACGCTACAAAATATGCGTGATATTGGAAATACGCTAATTGTAGTCGAGCATGATGAAGATACAATGCTAGCAGCGGATTATCTTATTGATGTTGGACCAGGTGCTGGTGTACATGGTGGACAAATTGTTGCGGCAGGTACGCCACAGGAAGTAATGGATAATCCTAAGTCGTTAACAGGACAATATTTAAGCGGCAAGAAATTCATACCACTACCAATTGAACGTCGTAAACCAGATGGTCGTAAACTATCTATTTTAGGTGCAAAGGAAAATAACCTACAAAACGTCAAAGTAGATGTACCATTAGGTCTATTTGTAGCGGTGACAGGTGTTTCTGGCTCAGGTAAATCAACACTCATTAATGAAATTTTATATAAATCTTTAGCGCAAAAGCTCAACCGTTCAAAGGTGAAGCCAGGTGCACATAAAGAAGTAACTGGATTGGATGAGTTAGAAAAAGTTATTGATATTGACCAATCACCAATCGGGAGAACGCCGCGCTCAAATCCCGCAACGTATACAGGGGTATTTGATGATATTCGCGATGTTTTTGCAACAACAAATGAGGCCAAAGTACGCGGCTATAAAAAAGGTCGGTTTAGCTTTAATGTTAAAGGTGGTCGCTGTGAAGCTTGTCGTGGCGACGGTATTATTAAAATTGAAATGCATTTCTTGCCAGATGTTTATGTGCCATGTGAAGTTTGTCATGGTAAACGTTATAACAGAGAAACACTTGAAGTGAAATATAAAGATAAAAGTATTGCCGATATTTTAGATATGACAATTGAAAATGCTGTAGTGTTCTTCGAAAACATTCCTAAAATTCAACGTAAATTACAAACAATTGTTGATGTAGGGTTAGGTTATATGAAATTAGGACAACCTGCGACTACCCTATCAGGTGGTGAGGCACAGCGAGTTAAATTGGCTTCTGAATTACATCGCCGCTCAACAGGTAAGTCATTCTACATTTTAGATGAGCCAACAACTGGCTTACATGCAGATGATATTGCACGCTTACTGATTGTGTTGCAACGCCTTGTTGAAAATGGTGACTCAGTACTTGTCATTGAGCATAATTTGGATGTTATTAAAACAGCGGATTACATTATTGACTTGGGCCCAGAGGGTGGCGACAAAGGTGGTACAATTGTTGCTACAGGTACGCCAGAAGAAGTAGTGGAAGTAACTGGATCATATACAGGGAAATATTTAAAACCGATATTAACACGTGATAGAATGCGAATGGAAGCTGCTTTGGTAGAAGCATCTAAATAATTTTTCACAAAATATTTTATTATAAAAATCTGCTCTTTTCCGAGGGTAAGACTTAAGACCTCGCATGCTCGTTACCTTTTGTAGCATCAAGCATAAGGCTTTTCCCCCCTCAGGAATCTTGCAGATTTTTTATTTTCTCATATCAAAAATACACCTAATAACGACAATGCAGTAATTCATAATCTGTGATAGTTAATGCTTTTTCATTTTTTCAGTGAAACTTTTCACATAGGGATACGTATAAATAGATATAACAATCTGTGGGAGGCTATATGATTATGCAAAATGAACGTCAACGAATTTTAGAACTTGTGGAAAAAGGTACAATTTCAGCGCAAGAGGCGATTACATTATTAGAAGCATTAGAGCAACCTAGCAAGTCCACTCAAAGTAGTAATAGCGATGTGTCGAATATGGGTCAGCAATCCTCAACAGAGCAAGAGTCTATCTTTAAAGATCCAGTGTTTAAAGAAGAACAAAAGAAAAAAGATGCAGACTTCACTAAACATTTCCAGGATGAAATGCATGATTTTCGTAAAGATTTATCGCAAATCGGTTCAATCTTTATGGATATGATGAATACGGCAGTTAAAAAAGTAAAAGAATTTGATGTTTCTTCGCCATTTGGAGATAAATTTGAATTTACACATACAGAAGAACTAGCAGCAGAGAATGTAGAAAATGTCATTGTTGAATTACCGAATGGCAATTTTTCATTAGAAACGTGTGAGGGCGATAACTTCCAAATCATTTGTAAAGTAAAGGCACCTCTACTTAATGATAACGAGGAAGAAACACGTAGCCACTTCTTGGAACAATTTGTTGTTAAGAGCGAGGAAGGCTCACTTAGAATTTTAAGTCAGCTAAAGCTTGTACAGGTGAATGTACAATTGCTTGTGCCAAAGGAAAAGTTAGATAAATTGTCAGTCCGTTTAATGAACGGCAGTGTTGCTTTGCAAGATATCGAGCTAGATCAATTAAAACTTAAAACACTTAATGGTGCGATTAAGGGCTCTAAACTAGTATTTACGAAAGCAGAAGTGGATTCATCGAATGGCTCGATCGAACTAACTGATGTACGTGGTAAAGATTTAGAAGCGGAAACATTGAATGGTCGTGTTTATTTAGATGGGGCTTTAGATGAAGTAGAAGCAAAATCTATAAATGGACATGTTGTTGTGACAACATGCTCTAGTAATTCATCAAAAATTAAAGCACATACAGTTGCCGGAGCTGTAGAAATATATGTACCACGAACAATGTCTTTAAGCGGCAAAATTGTAACTAACTTTGGTAAAGTGGATGTAGGTATTCAAGATACATCGAAAATTGAAACACAGGATCAATTCTTAACTAAAGTAGTTCGTTTTGATAAAGAAGTGGAAAATGCGAATCGCTTATTTATCGAAGGGGAGTCGAAAACAGGGGCAGTTTTAATTCGTTATACAACTACTGACGAGCAACAAATGTAAAATAATATAGAGCATTCAGGCTAGGCAACTAAATAGCTTGAATGCTCTTTTTATATTCAATATTTGCAAATAAGAAACAGGAATCACTATAACCTTCCATCGATTCCTGTTTTTATTTGTTGTCATTTGGTGGTTTTTTAAATAATATTCCAAAAAACATTAAATAAATAGAATATAATGCCAACGAATGAAATAAAACTGTAATAAAAAAACATAGATTGAGTGATATAATAGAAAAAGAATACATCTTACATATAAGAGGTTTAGGTGGTTTAAAAAACATGATAGAAATGAAAAATGTGACAAAGAAGTATCCGAATGGTGTAGTTGCGACAAATGGCATTTCGGTTAATATAAAACAAGGTGAATTTGTCTATGTTGTTGGTCCAAGTGGTGCAGGTAAATCGACATTTATCAAATTAATGTACCGTGAGGAAAAAGCAACTTCAGGTGAAATTACTGTTAATGGAATTAATTTAGGTGATTTAAAAAATAAAAAAGTACCTTTCTTGCGCCGTCAGCTCGGTGTAGTTTTCCAAGATTTCAAATTACTTCCAAGATTAAATGTCTATGAAAACGTAGCATTTGCATTAGAGGTAATTGAAGAGGAGCCAGTTGAAATCCGACGTCGAGTTATGGAAGTTTTAGATCTTGTCGGATTAAAGCATAAGGCAAGAATGTTCCCGAATGAACTTTCTGGTGGAGAACAGCAACGTGTTTCTATTGCGCGTTCTATTGTGAATGTACCTAAAGTAGTAATTGCCGATGAGCCAACAGGGAATCTAGACCCTGAGACATCTTGGGAGATTATGAATTTATTTGAAGAAATTAATGCACGGGGAACGACAATTGTAATGGCAACTCACAACCGCGAAATTGTGAATACCATTCGTCGTCGAGTTATAGCGATTGAAGGCGGTATGATTGTCCGTGATGAGCACGGAGGTGACTACGGCTATGAAATTTAATACAGTAAAACGACACTTTCGAGAGAGTATAAAATCACTTGGTCGTAATAGCTGGATGACAATTGCTTCTGTCAGCGCGGTTACAGTGACTTTGATATTAGTAGGTGTATTCTCGCTAATTATGATGAACTTAAATAAAGTAGCATCAGATTTAGAGAACGATGTTGAAATAAAAGTGTTAATCGATGAAACAGCAGATGAAGCTGCTGAAAAAGCATTACTAGCAAAAATAGAAAAATTGCCTGATGTTGCGGAATTTACTTATTCCACAAAAGAAGACGAATTGACCAAGTTAGTGAAAGATTTTGGGGATGACTTTAAGCTTTTTGAGCAAAGTAACCCGTTACGAAATGTTATTTATGTAAAGGCAACAGATCCACAGCAAACGGCCACGGTTGCAAAGACAATTAATAAGTATGAATATACATACGATGTGAAGTACGGTGAAGGTAAGGTAGAAAAACTTTTCAACTTCTTAAATATTAGTCGTAATGTAGGTCTTGTGCTGATTTTAGGGTTATTATTCACAGCTATTTTCTTAATCTCTAATACGATTCGTATTACGATAATCGCACGTCGCGATGAAATCGAAATTATGAAACTAGTAGGTGCAACAAATTCGTTTGTGCGTATTCCATTTCTTTTAGAAGGTATGTGGCTGGGGATATTAGGTTCTATCATCCCGATTGCGGTTATCGCAACACTTTATCACAATGTATATAGAATTATTGCACCTCGTTTACAAGGTGAGCTCGTTCAGCTTCTTGACTTCTCACCACTTGTCTATCAAGTAAGTGGTCTACTACTGCTTATTGGTGTGCTCATTGGTATTTGGGGAAGCTTCATGTCTGTACGTAAATTTTTAAAAGTTTAACTTGCTTCAGCAGAAGTACTTAGATATAAGTGGGGGATATACTGGACTCTATGCAGATTCCACCCCCCTGAATCAAGTTAAAGTTCACGGTGATTGTCACAGAGTTTATGAGGAGCCTTTTGAACAGGCTCGAATAAAACTTAATCGCAAAAATGCCGAGGCGTAATTAATATTTAGTCAGAGATGTAGCGCAATAAAAAAGCCGTTTATGACGGCGTACATAGTCAGAAAAATGGAATTAAATAGACGAAGGGGAGTTCAATAAATGAAAAGTAAGGCAAAAAACACGATTAAAGCATTTGCAGCAACAACGGCACTACTTCTTATTATCCAAACTCCAACAGCGTATGCAACTAGTTTAACGGATTTAAAAGAAGAGAAAAAACAAGTAGAAACAAAGAAAAATCAATTAAATTCTTCTATTAGCAATAAAGAAAATGCTATTAGTGCAAATGAAGAAAAGCAACAAAAATTACTAGATCAAATTCAAGCGTTGAACGCTGAAATCGAAACTACAAATAGTAGTATTAAAAATGTATTGGCAGAAATTCAATCTACAAATGCAGAGATAAAAGAATTAGAAGGTACAATTGAAGAGCTTCTTCGCAAAATTGAAGAGCGTGATTTATTATTACAAGATCGTGCACGTGCAATTCAAGCTGGGGGCTCAGTTAGCTATCTAGATGTGCTACTAGGTTCTAATAGCTTCGTAGATTTCATCGACCGCTTCTCCGCTGTAAATGCATTACTTGAAGCGGATCGTCAAATTATTCGCGATCAAAAACAGGACAAGCAAACATTAGAAGAGCAAAAGCAAGTACTAGAAAGCAAACGTCAAAAGCTTGAAGAGCAGAAAGCAAAGCTAGAGCGTCTAAAAGCATCATTAGATGGACAGAAAAAAGAGAAAAATACTTTAGTTGAGCAGTTAGAAAAGGAACAAGCAAAACTAAAGTCAGAAAAAGTATTACTTGAAAAAGAATATTCAGAGGCGCTTGAAATTAGTGCTGAATTACAGCAGCAAATCATTTCAGAGCAAAATCGATTAGCAGAAGTAGCTCGTCAACAAGAGGCAAAACGTAAAGCAGCAGCCGCTGCTGCAGCTGCAGCGGGGAACTCAGGCTCTGGTGGCTCTACAGTGAATGCTCCAGCTTCGGATGGAACATGGATTAAACCAACAAATGGTCGTTTAACATCACCATATGGCTGGCGTAATCTTGGTGCTGGTCCTGAATTCCATTATGGAGTTGACCTTGCCAATAAAACAGGTACGCCGATTTGGGCAGCAGCTGACGGTGTCGTATCTTATGCCGCACCACTTAGCTCTTACGGAAATGTGGTTATTTTAACACACTCTATTGATGGAAAAATTTATACAACCGTTTATGCACATTTAAGTGCATTTAATGTGAGTGTGGGTGACGAAGTAAGCCAAGGGCAGCAAATTGCAGCAATGGGCAGTACAGGTCGCTCAACAGGACCACACTTACACTTTGAAGTGCACATCGGCTCTTGGCAAGGACAAGCAGTTGGTAGTGTGAATCCACTAAAATATATTCCATTGTAAATATTTAATGAAGAGAGTCGTCTCATATTGAGACGGCTCTTTTTTGCGTGTAAGTGACAAAATGAAAAGGAGATTTTTCCTGTTATAGCGTGCATTCGAAAGAAATGTTTATTATTATATACGATGTGGGGTATTTTAAAGTGAAGT
The DNA here is from genome assembly GCF_044761135.1 of Lysinibacillus sp. NPDC097868. Lineage (NCBI taxonomy): Bacteria > Bacillati > Bacillota > Bacilli > Caryophanales > Bacillaceae > Lysinibacillus > Lysinibacillus sp. NPDC097868. The sequence continues at coordinate 17,165 of NZ_JBIWBS010000001.1, forward strand.
GTTCAAAAATGAGTATTCCGTGAAAACTTTAAAAAATTTTTGAAAACAGTGTGAAATGGAAGTTTTCATAAAAGTAGCTATGCTATGCTAAAATTATCTATATCTGTGGAGGATTTGTTAAGGTGATTAATACTGAGTGGTTTTCAATTCGTGCATTAACTTTACCAGCAACGGCGGTCGCATTATTAGCAGCATTTATCATCGTATGGATTGTCTTACGAATACAATTCCTGAAAATATGGTCAGGGGTATACGGCGATGCAATCTTTACTTTTATACTTGTTTGGAAATTTAGCGTCATTATTACGGACTTTCAATCTGTCCTCTCACAACCATTAACGCTTCTTTACTTTAATGGCGGAACTGTCGGAGTCTTATTAGGAACAGTTGCCTTAATATTTCAATTGTGGTGGAAGCGACAACAACTACAATTCGATTCTGAAGGCGTAACTGCAAGTGGCTGGGCAATCATTTTAACGCAATCCATTTATCAATGGTTCGTGGTATTATTGAATGACAATTCGCTCCAAAGTGAACTCATCACTTTGGTAGTGCTAAGCGTACTAACGATCATCATATTATGGAAAGTAACAGAAACAACTCTAGCGTTATTAGTGTATACAGCTGGGTATGTAATCGTTGCTGTTTTACAGCCAAATGGCTTCTGGCAACCGGCTGTTGGAGTAAGCTTCCTATTACTTATGTTAGGTATAGGAATTCAACGAATGGGAGGAAAAGAATGAAAAAAAATATTGGGTTACTTATAGTGGTGTTGTTAATAGCTGCGATGATTGGTACATATGTTAAACAGCAAATCGATAAAGAGCGCGAAATTGAAACGGCCTCACTTGGTAAAGAAGTAAAGGAACGGACAATTGGGTTGAAAAAAGGAGATACGCCGCCAGATTTCACGTTAACTAATTTAGATGGTGAAAAAGTGACGTTAAGTGAGTTACGCGGAAAAAAAGTAGTATTAAATTTTTGGGCAACATGGTGTCCACCATGTAAGGCTGAAATGCCACATATGCAAAATTATTACGATCAATATGCAAAAGTGGACAATGTTGAAATTTTAGCTGTTAATTTAACGTCAGCTGAGCGAGACGTAACAGCTGATGCAAAAATTGATTCAGTCATGACATTTAGAGATGGCTTTGAACTTACATTCCCAATTTTACTTGATCCAGAAAATGCTGCTGGTTCAGATTATCAGGTCATTACAATTCCAACAACGTATTTCATTGATTCAACAGGGGCAATTCAGCAAGCGATAGAAGGCCCAATGAATGTCGAAATGTTAAAAAACACTGTTGAAGCATTAGATTAATTTACTTTATAAAGAGCTAAACTCAAAACCACTGTGCCCGTAGAAAGCATGGTGGTTTTTTAGTGCCAGGCACCCAAACAATTCTGAATTGTGCCAGGCACCCAAACAATTTTGTATAGCCCGTGAGCTTATTTAGAATTCCAAAACATTATTTTGTATGTTTGAAAATAAAAATTCATACAGTAAAGAGACAGAGGAGGGAAGGTTTGCGCAAAATTACGGCAGGAGTCGGGGTACTTGTCAGCAGTTTATTGATAGGTAGTGGATTTTACTTTGACTGGTTTGATGGAGCAGAGAAAAAAGTGCAAGTCGCAGAAGTTGATTCGATTAACGAAGCTTTACAACTAATCGAAAAGAAATCTGTATATAGCACTAAAAAAGAAGAATTAGTAGAAGGTGCTTTACGCGGTATGGCAGATGCAATTAAGGACCCGTATAGTACCTATTACACGAAGGAAGAGGCTGAGCAACATCGACAAATGCTAGCAGAAGAAAGAGTTGGCATCGGTATTGAACTGACAGAAAACAATGGGAAGTTTATTGTTGTATCGCCTGTTCGTTCGTCACCAGCAGAAAAGGCTGGAATGCGCTCTCTCGATGAAATTGTACAAGTTGATGGCGTAAAAGTAGATGGGAAAACAATGAGTGAACTAATGCATTTGATTCAAGGTGACAAAGGCACAAAGATTACAATTGTTGTTTATCGTCCAAGTGAGGATAAGCATATTAAAATGACGATGGAACGTGCTGCAATCTCCAATAAAACCGTAACGAGTGAGGTAGTGAAGGTTGAGGATACTTCGATAGGATATATAGAAATCTCGTTATTTGGTGAGAAGACAGCAAATGAGTGGGTTGCAGAAACAAGTAAGCTACTACGCAAAGATGTAGAAGGGCTCGTTGTTGACGTTCGTGATAATCCTGGAGGCTATTTACATAGCGTCGCAGCGCTACTAAGTACAATTTTAGAAAATGGTAAAGTATTTGCCTATATGCAAAATGCAGAGGGGGCTATGGAACCGTTAAAAACTGAATCGAAAGGCTTTGATGAAAAATATTTAGCTACGATGAATAAAATTCCGATTGTCATTATTCAAAATGGTGGTAGTGCATCGGCTAGTGAAGTACTTAGTGGCGCATTAAAAGGCTGGAATCGTGCTTCCCTTGTCGGCGTTAAAAGTTTTGGTAAGGGCACAGTACAGGAATCATGGTCTCTTGCAAATGGGGGAGAACTGAAGCTATCGACAAATAAGTGGCTTACGCCAAAACGTGAATGGATCCACGGGAAGGGCATTGAAGCTAGTTTAGTTATTGAACAAAATGAGTTATTTGCGTTCCAATTGCATCCATTAACAGGGCAATTCAAAGAAGGCAATATGAGCGAAGAAATCGCGTATACACAAAAAGCATTGCAAAAGCTTGGTTATCAAATTGACCGATTAGATGGGTATTTAGATGAGACAACTCAAGAGGCAGTAAAGCTTTATCGTAAGCAGAAAGAATTACCGCCAGCAGAAAATGATGTATATGTAGATTCTACATTCTTCAATAGTTTAAATGGAACGTTAAAGGCTTATAAAGAAGATCGTCAAAATGACTTGCAATTCCAAATGGCTACAAGCTTCCTGTTACACAATATTGAGCAATAAATATTATAAATCTAGTAAAAATGATGGGAAATAAAAAGCTTTCTACCAGTTACTACTACGCAAGACAGTGGTCGTTTGATACAATGAATGCATAGTATTCATGACAGAAACGGCGGGTGTTCGTATGGTTAGTAACATTTTAATAGAAATTGTAACAGCGATTGGCCGCTTTTTACTTAATCCAGTAGTTTATATTGCGATAGTGGTTGCTATCTTATTAGGGTATAGACGTGTAAAGCAAGAGCGAAGATTTTTTAACAGACGTATTATTTGGGGTTGGACAGAGCTGATAGGACAATGGAAGCATGGATGGCCTTATGCATTAGTCATTTCACTAATAAGTCTAGGTTTCGGGCTCACTGTACCCAAACCATTTTTACTAATTCTAATGGCTATATCTTTACTAGGTCTCTTGTTATTTTTCATCAATGTATTGTCACCAATTTACACAATGGCAATCGCGACTCTTGCATTATGGGCGATGTACCAGTATAACTGGTCGTTCTCCTGGTGGAAGCTTTCGTTGGAAGGTGTCGATTTATTAGCAGGGGCTGTTGTTACAATGACGATAATAACAGGGCTATGTGTGATAGTAGAAGGCATACTTATTCGCCGTACTGCTAAACAAGTTATAACACCTGCTATCGAAAATACGAAGCGTGGCATGCAGGCTATCGTCTATCGAACAAGGAATGTCTGGGTGTTACCTATTTTCTTTATTATTCCAGGCAATATTATCCCATCATCACTGCCATATTGGCCGCAGTTTACATTGGGAGATAATCACTTTGCATTCGTTTTATTCCCTGTAGTTATCGGATTTTCAAAGCTGTTAAGGAAAGAATTACCTGTTGTTCAGTTGCCGAAAATAGGGCGTTCAGTCATATTGTTAGGACAGCTTATTTTAATAGGTGGACTTGCATCATTTTTGGCACCGATTATTGGTTATATAACATTAGCAGTAGGGGCATTAATTCGGATCATGATTTCAATTTATTATGCTTTGCAAGATAAAACGGAATCGTATGCGGTTGCGCCAAGTTCAAAGGGAGCTATTATTGCTGCTGTGCTTCCTGATTCGCCAGCAGAAAAAATGGGCTTACTTGCAGGGGAATGTATTCGTAAAGTAAACGGACACACGATCACTACAGAAGCTGAATTATATGAAGCTTTACAATTAAATGCTGCACACTGTCGTTTAGAGGTGCTAGATCGTAATAACGAAATTCGCCTTACGCAGCATGTAATTTACAGCAATGACCATTATCGAATTGGGTTATTGTTGGCGGAGCCGAGGGAACTATGATAGATCTATATGGGAAAATGATGCTAGCATTATTTTTCCCAGCATTACTCGTGTTATTGTTTACGCGTATTACGTATAACCGTTATGTGGCGTTAGGTTTAGCTATAGCACTTATTGCCGCATCAGTATACGCAGGTTATACTTCCCCACCTATTATTTTTGTCGTTGATGCTTTTTCGTTAACTTTTGGTTTTTGGTTGGCGAGCAAAATGCAAAAAAAATAAGGAGGGCTGTCATTAAAGACTTCCTAACTCCTTCAGTAATAAATAAAAATCCGCGTCGCATTTGCGTGCACTGTGTAAGACGAACTCATCCTTATATGGATTAATTCGTCTTACACCTCGTGCTACTATCGCAAGCGTCTAAGCGGATTTTTTTATAGTGAAAAAGCAAACGTAAAATACTTTTTTACATAAAGAATCTTACAGCAGCCATTATTATAACGCCTGCCACAACTGTAATCGATAAGCTTTTAGTGACTAGTGCAATGATTAGTGTAGGCACAAAAGTTATAAAGACAGGCCAATCCAGTGTAACGAAACTTTTGTTTTCAGTATCCAATAAATTTTCGATCACAAGAGCACTAAGAATACAAACTGGGATAAAGCTAAGCCATTTTAACACAACATCTGGCAGTGTCACACTGCGCACAAACATAAATGGAATAATACGGGGTAACCAAGTCACTAAGGCGCAACCGATAATCAGCCACACCATAGAAGCTGTTGTCGTCATTTATCTGTCACCACCCCAATCGTTGCTACAATAACAGTTGCAAGTAGCACTGCTAAATGCGAAGGAACGAGATAAGATAAGCCATACATAATGACAACCATATAGCCAATTAACATAAGGTAATGCATGATTTTATTTTTTCCGACGCTACTAAGCTGTAGCACTAGTAAAGCAACAAACATGGCGATTAATGCAAAGTCTAATCCCCACTTTTCGGGATTTGCCACCCATTGTCCTAAAAAAGCACCTGCGACACAAGATAAAATCCAAAATGCGTACGCTGTTATATTCAGTCCATCCATCCATTTGCCATGTAGTTTTCCATTTTGCATTTGTTTGGTTACGGCTACACCAAATGTTTCGTCTGTTAATAATGTCCCGAACCCGACATTTCGTAGCATAGAATAGCGCGTAAAATGAGGTGCCAATGTTAAACTCATTAATAAATGACGTAGATTTACGACAAAAATGGTTACAATGATAGCAGAGGCAGGACTACTCGTTAGCAATAGTGCGCAAAAAATAAATTGAGCAGAGCCTGCGTAAACGAGTATTGTAAGTAATGCAATTTCAACTACAGATAGTCCAGAAGCGGAACCTACAACACCGAATGCCAGTCCTATACTTATATAACCGAGTAAAGTAGGTACACAATCTTTAATTCCTTGTAAAAAGCTATCTTCTGTAGCGGTTGTTGATTCATTATGAAGATCTGTTGTGCTTGTCATAAATAGGTCATCCTTTCGAAAAAATTTCCATGTATACTTATAATGGAATAGTTTGAACATTCACATATGTTTATTAAAGTATACATATGTCCGATAAAATAAACAATAGGAAATGGTGAGTCAAGATGGAACAAATGAGTCGAAATTTAGCATTCCAATTAAAAAAAATACGACAGCAGCGTAGTTTAAGCTTAGATGATGTGGCAAAAGCAACAGGCGTAAGTAAAGCACAGCTTGCGCAAATTGAAAAAGGTGAAGCGAATCCAACTGTTTCAACAATTTGGAAAATAGCTGCAGGACTTCGAATATCATTTTCATCCCTTTTACAGCCACCGATAGCCCATTTTATGAAGTTTAGCAGTAAAAATGCGCCACATGTCGATGAAGACGATGGGCGTTATCGAGTCTATTCAATTATTCCTTATGATCCTGAACGTGGCTGGGAATTTTATAAAGTAGAAATGGAGCCAGGGGCGACAAGTAGGAGTGAAGCCCATACAGAAGGGGTAGAAGAAACTGTAACTGTTATTCATGGACAAGCTATTATTTCTGCTGGCGTAATGCATGAAACTTTAACTGAAGGAGAAACATTGGTATTTTCTGGACATCAAGCACACGAATATCAAAACGCTTCAGAAGAACTTACGATCTTACATGTAATTTTGCAATATAAGTAGAGGTGGCAATAGTGAATGAATGGTTTACTGTAGAAAATATCGAGCATGTTGCGGCACAATACCGAACACTAGGCCCAATAATAGGTGTTGTATTACCTTTCTTAGAGGCTTTTTTTCCTTTTTTACCGCTAGTTGTGTTCGTTGTCGCAAATGCGAGTGCGTTTGGATTATGGATTGGATTTTTATTATCTTGGTTGGGTTCAGTAGCTGGCTCATATGCAGTTTTTTTGCTTGTTCGACATTTCGGAAAGCATCCGAAGCTGCGTTTTGTAACGCGAGGGAAAAAGGTACAGAAGCTTATCAAATGGGTTGATATGAACGGAATTAGCCCGTTGTTTGTATTACTGTGCTTTCCATTTACTCCTTCAGTGATTGTCAATATCGTTGCGGGACTTTCTCATATTCATAAAAAATATTATTTAACGGTGCTATTAGCAGGAAAATTCGTAATGATTTTAGGGATGAGTGTTCTTGGCTATGATTTAAAATCGCTGTTAACAAGTCCGATACGACTGATTATTGCTGGTGTAGCCATTGTCTTGTTATGGTGGATTGGCAAGCTAATAGAGAAGCGATTGAATGCTCGAGTGGAAAGAGATTTGAAACGTGTGCGAAAAATGACGAAAAATGAATAATCTTCTAGGCTGAATCTGCACATGCAGTCCCTTGTATCATGTAAAATGGTAGGAGGGTCTTTTTTATTTCATTTAGCAGTAGTTTAACTATTGGAGAATTATAGTGAAACAATTACAATAAATTTTTTATAATAGATTTGATTTTTTACGAATAGGGGGAAGAGTGAATGACATTACGAATTGTATCAGGACGTGCAGGTACCGGAAAATCAGCGTTTATTCATAGAGAGATAGTCGAGCAATTATCAACAGATCCATTAGGTCACCCTATTTTTATCATTGTCCCTGACCAAATGTCTTATTCAACTGAATATGAGCTTACAAATAGACATGGCCTACACGGGCTAATACGTGCTCAAGTGATGACGTTTAAACGTTTGGCTTGGCTTGTATTACAAGAAACAGGTGGTATTGCTCGCCAAGAAGTAAATGGCTATGGTTATCGGATGCTTATTCGAAAATTACTAGAGGAGCAAAAAAGTGATTTCTCTCTATTTCGACAAGCTGCTGGTAAACGGGGCTTTACCGAGGAAATCGAATCGTTATTACGTGAATTTAGCCGTTATAGTGTGAACAGTTCGGTATTAGCTGAAGTGACAGCTTCTTTAAAGGCTATTGACGCACCGAATACATTGCAGGCTAAAACAAATGATTTACAAATCGTTTTACAAGCATTAGAAGAACGACTTGGCACGACTTATGTCGATAGTGAGGGATACTATCCGATTTTAACCGAGCAGTTGAAATTTTCAGAGACGATGAAACAGGCGACAATTTATATAGATGGCTTTACTGCCTTTACTGTAAGAGAGCTAGAGCTTGTAAAAGAACTGCTAAAGGTGTCAAAGCAGGTAACCGTAGTGCTGCCGTTTGACCATATAGAAGAAGTCTATGATGAGCAAGCGCTCTTCAATGAAGCGGCAATTACAAATCAGCGTTTGCATGATATAGCACAGGAAAATGGCATTGAGGTAGATGCACCATTGCATTTTATCAAAACACATCGATTCCAGTCAGAAGATTTACGTCATGTCGAAGCAACATTTGAAAATATGGTGCCAAAAACGAAAAATTCAACTGGCGATGTGAAGGTCTTTGAAGCGTCGAATCGACGGGCTGAGATTCACGCCATTGCCCGGGAAATAACGAAGCTGACAAGGCAGGAGGGCTATCGTTATCAAGATATAGTGTTACTTTATAGACAAGCAGATGTATATGATCCGCTTATTTCAACAATTTTCCAACAATACGACATTCCTATTTTTGTGAACTCGAAAAAAACGATGCTCCATCATCCATTAATTGAGTTTAGTCGTTCTGCATTGGAGGTTATTACTTCTAATTGGAAATATGAACCGCTTTTTAGAAGTGTGAAAACAGATTTATTTTTCCCGTTGCATGCTGAGCAAAGTGTTTGGAGGGAGCGTGCAGATCGCCTAGAAAATTACTGTTTAGCACAAGGAATTTACGGAGAACGTTGGTTTGAAGAAGCTCGTTGGTTTTACAAAAAATATCGAGGTCTTGAATTCCATTCCCGTGTTCAAACAGATGAAGAGCGTGCGATGCAGACAGAAATCGAGGCAATTCGTGATATAATCCGTGCACCATTAAAAGTATTACAGGACAAGCTTATGCAAGCGACAACTGGTAGAGATGTGGCAACTGCGTTATATGAGCTTGTAGAAGAAGTCCAAGTATATGACAAGCTTCAAATCATGAAAGATCGTGAAATTGATAGAGGAGAAGCATTAGCTGCAAGTGAGCATGATCAAGCATGGAAAGAATGGGTTGCAGTACTCGATCAGTTTGTTTACATGTTTGGTGAGCAGGAAATGTCTGTGGAAGAAGCGGCAAAAATTTTAGATGAAGGATTCGATACATTAGAATTCTCTCGTATTCCACCTACTTTAGATGAAGTGATGGTGGCAACAGTCGATTTAGCTCGTTTATCGCATATTAAAGTTGCCTTTGTTCTTGGAATGAATGATGGCGTTTATCCTACTCGTATGGATTATGAAGGATTGCTGTCTGATACGGAACGTGAATGGTTTATGCATATTGGCTATGAATTAGCCCCTACATCCAAAAATAGGTTACTGCAGGAAAACTTCTTACTATATCGTGCAATTACAACACCGTCAGATAAGCTTTATATGACTTATTCGACGGCAGATGAAGAGGGGAAGGCACTATTATCCTCGTTATATATTAAGAAGATTATCGGAAATGATAAAACGGCAGGGCTTTTAAGCGGAGTAAATGTCGAGCGTGTTGTAATAGATCCAATTGAATTGATTGATAATAATGTAATGCCTTATTTACAACATCCTCGTACAGCATTAGCCCATTTAACGTTACAGTTACGGCAAGCAGAGCATAGCCGTGAGCTAGCACCAGAATGGGTAGCTTTACAACAATATTATGAGCAAGATCCATATTGGGCGTTAATTTTACATCGACTAATGCATCCAATTACACATAAAAATGAGGCAGAACCACTGGAAGGCTATATTACACAAGAGTTATATGGTCGTAAGCTAACATCGAGTGTGTCACGGATTGAGAAATACTTCCGTTGTCCGTTCTCCCATTTCACAACTTATGGGCTACGTTTGGAAGAACGAGCAGAATATCGTTTAGAAACATTTGCAATGGGTGATTTATTCCATGAGGCATTGAAATGGATTACAGAAGAGACGCATCGTTTACAACTATCTTGGATTCGTTTAACAAAGCAGCAAATTCAACAGCTTGCACGACAGGCTGTAGAGCAAATTGTGCCCGTATTCTCACATCAAATTTTGCTATCAAGTGCACGCTACCGTTATATCCAGCGCAAGCTTATCCGAATTGTAGAGCGCACAATGATGGCACTGACACAGCACGCGAATGTTTCTCACTTTAAACCAATTGCTATCGAAGCATCGTTTGGACCAGGGCAACACGAACAGCTTCCGCCATTGGAAATTGATTTACATGGTGGCAAAAAAATGTTTATGCGAGGTCGTATTGACCGTGTGGATAGTGCATCTATAGATGATCGCTCCTATTTACGTATCGTCGATTATAAATCGTCTGCTCGTGATTTAGATTTGAACGAGGTATATCATGGCCTATCATTGCAGGTGTTAACTTATTTAGATGTAGCGATGGAAAATGCATCCTATTGGCTACCGGGTGATGCAGAGCCTGCAGGTGTGCTTTATGTCCACGTTCATAATCCAATGTTAAAACTTGATAAAGACTTAAGTGATAGTGAAATTGAAGAAGATCGTTTAAAGCAATATAAGATGAAGGGGCTTTTAACAGAAAATCCAGAAGCTATTTTATCGATGGACGAGCAACTGGAGGAAGCAAGTGGGCACTCACAAATCATCCCTGTTTATATGAAAAAGGATGGTACACCGTCAGAATCACAATCGCGTATTGTGCCTGTTAATGATATGAAAAACTTGCAGCATTTTGTGCGCCGTAAGCATCAAGAAGCGGGAAATGGTATTTTAGCAGGGGATACAGCCATTAGCCCTTATAAACTAAAATCAAAAACAGCCTGTGATTATTGTCAATTTGCATCAGTGTGCCAATTTGACCCATCCGATGGTAAACAAAGCTATCGTCAGCTACCGCAAGTAAAGCCGGTAGAGGTTGTCGAAAAAATTCGGGAGGAGATGAACTAACATGGTGCAGCAAATACCTGTGAAGCCAGCAAATGTCACTTGGACAGATGATCAGTGGAAAGCGATTTATGCCAGTGGGCAAGATACCCTTGTTTCAGCAGCGGCTGGTTCTGGTAAAACAGCAGTGCTTATTAATCGCATGATTGAGAAGGTTGTAGCAACAGAAAACCCAATTAATGTTGATGAATTACTTGTTGTAACGTTTACCAATGCTTCGGCAGCTGAAATGCGCCATCGTATGGCAGAGGCACTTGAGAAAGCGATAGCAGAAAATCCGACGTCTAACCATTTGCGACGACAGTTGAGTCTTGTCAATAAAGCGCAAATATCAACATTGCATTCTTTCTGTTTAGCCATCGTGAAGCAGTATGCTTATATGCTCGATATAGACCCAGGTTTCAGAATAGCGAATGAAGCTGAGATTGCGTTGCTTAGAGATGATATTTTAGCTGATGTGCTTGAATCAGCCTACGATACGGAGGATGAAGCACAAATCAACGCCATCTATCGACTAGTGGATAGTTTTACATCAGATCGTGATGATCAGGCGATTGAAACATTAATGAGTAAGCTTTATGATACTTCACGCGTTCATGCTGAACCGAAAAAATGGTTACGAAGCTTACCAGAAACATATAAGTTAGCGGATGATGTGACAATAGATGATTTAGAGTTATCAAAATATGTGAAATTGACTGTTAAGCATAGCCTGGAGGAAGCGTTCGTATTAATTTCTGAAATGCGTGCCATTACGCTTCAGCCAGATGGCCCTGCTCCCTATGCTGAAACGGCAGAAATCGATTTTGCAATGATTCAAGAAGGCATTCGGATTAGTCAAGAAGGAACGTGGCAACAGCTATTTGATTATTTTTCAACTGTGAAGTGGTCGACACTTAAGCGTGTTTCAAAGGATGCTTTAGTCGATGTAGAGCTTCAGGAGCTGGCAAAGAAAAAGCGTGAGTCTGCTAAAAAAATCATGAATAAGCTGAAAGAAACCTATTTTGTCCGTACACCTGCCCGTCTACTTGAAGAAATACGACTAATGGCACCAACGATTGCAACGTTAGTTGAATTGACGACTATTTTTTACGAGCATTTCCGTCTGGCAAAATTAGAGCGAGGAATTATCGACTTTTCAGACTTAGAGCATTATGCCCTGCAAATTTTAACGGAAGAGGTAGATGGTAAATTACAGCCATCACCTGTTGCGCTAGATTTGAAAAAACGTTTCAAAGAAGTGCTTGTGGATGAATATCAAGATACGAATATGCTACAAGAAACGATTTTACAATTGGTCAAGCTAGGTGAAGAGCAAGATGGCAACCTTTTTATGGTTGGAGATGTAAAACAAAGTATATATCGCTTCCGTTTAGCAGAGCCAAAGCTCTTTATGCGAAAGTATAATGAATTTTTAGAGGATCCCGAGGCGACTGGCATGCGCATTGATTTAAATGCTAATTTCCGAAGCCGTAGTGAGGTTTTAGACGCTACAAATTTTGTATTTGCGCAAATTATGGGCGAACGTGTTGGTGAAATACACTATGATGACAATGCTTCATTAAAGCCCGCAGCACCGTATGATGATAAAGAGGTACCTGTTGAACTCGTCGTTTTGCATCCACTAGAGGAAGAGGCATTGGATGAAGAACAGGAAGAGAGTATGAGTGAGGCATCAGAGCTTGAGGAACTAAAGAAATCACAGTATGAAGCACGATTTATTATTGATCGAATTCGACAAATGATGGAAGATGGCACAACAGTATACGATACGAAAACAGCAACAGAGCGTCCATTAAAATACAGTGACATCGTTATATTAATGCGTTCGATGACGTGGTCTACCGATTTAGTGGAAGAATTTAAGCTAGCTGGAATTCCTCTTTATGCAGAGTCATCTAAAGGTTATTTTGATGCACTTGAAGTGATGATTATGCTCAATACACTAAAGGTTGTAGATAATCCGTATCAAGACATTCCACTAGCCTCTGTGTTGCGAGCACCTTTTGTAGGTTTAACAGAAAATGAGTTAGCCAAAATTCGTTTAGCGGATACAAAAACACCGTTCTACGATGCATTAAGGCAGTTTATTCGAAGTGAAGGACATGGTGTACAATCCGAAACATTTGAGAAGCTTCAACGTTTTATGCTGGCATTTGAAAACTGGCGAGATTTAGCACGACGAGGATCTTTGTCAGATTTAATTTGGAAAATCTACTTAGATACGCATTATTATGAAATGGTTGGCGCAATGCCAAATGGTAAACAACGACAAGCAAATCTACGCGTTTTACATGATCGAGCATTAATGTATGAAAAAACGTCGTTTCGAGGCTTATTCCGCTTCCTGCGCTTTATAGACCGGATGCGAACACGTGGCGATGATTTAGGAACGGCAAAGTCCATTGGTGAAAAAGATGATGTCGTAAGACTTGTGACCATCCACTCTTCCAAAGGGTTAGAGTACCCAGTTGTTTTTGTTGCAGGAATGGGGCGTCCCTTCAATAAAATGGATTTTCATAACCCATATTTATTCGACCAGGATTATGGGCTTGCGGTCAAGGCGATTGATCCAGAAAATCGCATAACCTATACTTCTTTACCATTTCTTGCGATGAAGGAGAAAAAAGAGCTTGAAATGAGAGCCGAAGAAATGCGGGTATTATATGTAGCGATGACACGCGCCAAGGAACGACTTATTTTAGTAGGATCAGTAAAAAGCTGGGGGAAAACACGTGATGCTTGGCAGGACGCTCAAAACCTGGCTGTGGATGCACCGTTGCAAGATTATTTACGTGCACGTGCAAATAGTTATTTTGACTGGGTTGGACCTGCTGTTGCAAGACATGCTGATTTTGCATCAATCGCAAGTTCTCCATATAAGGCTAGACAAGATGCATCACGTTGGTGGATCCGTGCAATTCCAACATATCATTTTATGTATGACACGCAAGCACTCGATAGCGACGTACAGCAGATGCTAGAAGCACCAGAGGATGCAGAGTTACTCGCAGAAATTACTGCTCGCTTCCAAGCGCAGTATGCATTTCAAAAATCGACTCTAAAACGTTCGAAAACATCCGTTAGTGAAATTAAGCGTGTAGAAAGTTTACAACGTCAAGAAGAGCCAGAATACTATTTTACTGCACCTAAAAAAGACAAGGCTACTATTGCACCAAGACCAACCTTTTTACAAGACAAGCAGCTAACAGGTGCAGAAATGGGAACAGCTGTCCATACGGCTATGCAGCATGTACCACAGTGTGGCTTTTCAACTGTGCAAGAGGTGGAGCAATTTGTAGCGGAGTTAGTGGCAAAACAGTTGCTAACGGAGGCGGAAAGCAAAATCGTTCCATGTGAGAAAATTTTTCGTTTCTTTACAACTGATATTGGACAACGCTTCAAAAACGCAAAGCAAATTCGTAGAGAAATGCCATTTACCATTAGTCGTGTCGATGAGGACGGTGATGCGCAAATCGTACAGGGGATTGTGGACTGCCTGTTTGAGGATGTTTATGGCAACTGGATATTACTCGATTATAAAACAGACCGCATTAGTTCTCAATTTGCGGAGGAGCCAGCGCTATCGAAGGAACTTATAGGCCGCTATGGTGTACAACTACGAGTTTATAGTGAGGCGATTGAATCGATTTTACACATACAAGTGAATGAAAAAGTGTTGTACTTGTTTGATATTGAGCAGGCACTTTATGCGTAGGGAAACCTTCGCCTGTGAAATTAGGTAGTATTCCTTTCATAAGCGTTAAACTGCAAGCTGCAAACTTCTGCATGGAAGGTGAGCGTTGATATGGCTTACCTACATGCAGAAGGGGGCAAATTGCAATGTACGTGATAAGAAAGAAGAGGAGGCTATTTTGTGAATTTAAAACCGACGATGTTGCAGGAGCGTATTGTAACATTAGATATTTTACGTGGAATGAGCTTACTAGGTATTTTGCTCGTTAATATGTATGCTTTTTATTTGCCAATGCCACATATTGATTTAGGATCGTGGTTTACAACACCGTCAGATATAGTTTGGCAGCAAAATTTAGATATCTATGTGCAAAGCAGCTTTTATCCGTTATTTTCTATGTTATTTGGCTATGGGCTAGCGATGCAATGGCAAAAAGCCCAAAGTCGTGAACAAAACTTTTATGGAACAGGTCTTCGAAGGCTTATTGTATTATTTATGTTTGGTTTGGTGCATGCGGTCCTTATTTGGTGGGGAGATATTTTAATGATGTATGCATTTTGTGGTATTTTTTTACTGTTACTTCTACGTTTAAAGCCAATTTGGCTTTTACTAACCGGCATTATTATCAATGGATTTATGCATGTTTTTATGTTGTTTGTAGTAGGTTATATTAGCTTTAATACGAAGGTGGATACGTATTTAAATATTACGGATGTGGAAAAAGCAATTACTGCTTATGGCACAGGTAGTTGGGGGGATACCTTTTTACAACGCTTAGCAGACCTATCTGTTCAGGCAGGTATAGGAATGTGGATTGCGTCATTGTTTATGGTATTACCATTTATGTTAATAGGTGCTGCTGCTTCCAAATGGCATTTAGTAGAGCGAGCGAAAGAGCTGAAATGGCTATGGCTGGTATTAACAATAGTAGGACTCGCAGTAGGTATTTTTTTGAAAAGTACCCCGATCATATATACTCGTACGTATTTACTAGATTATATAAAGGTCTATATGGGTGGTCCGATATTATCAATCGGTTATATAGGGCTCATTGTATTACTATGTCTGCTGCCAGTTGTCCCAAAATTGCTTAGTCCATTTGCAAAAATTGGGCGCATGTCGTTAACGATGTACATACTTCAATCCATTATCGGAACATGTATATTTTATCAATTTGGATTAGGCTGGTATGGAAAAGTTAGTGTTTCTACTGGTGTGTTAATTGCTATCGGTATTATCGTGGCGCAAATGATTTTGGCAGAAATTTGGCTAACGAAGTGGAAGCAAGGTCCGTTAGAGGCTTTATGGCGTAAATTAACATATAAGGCGAAGACTGAGCCAAGTTAAAAAAGTACTCGTAATACACTTAATTGATAGAGAATTAGCAACATTAAAAATTGTTATCGTAAAAGTAAGGTAATTTATATCATATTGTTGTATCATGTAGAAAAAAGAAGGAGCTCTTAAAATCATGAAAATTTTATCATTTAAATTAGGTGGACATGTAAGCTTTGGACCAAAAGTAAAAAAAGAAGAAGCGGTATGGGATGTACTCGCTATTCAAAACGAACTTCAAGTTCTCCCTTCTTTTTCAAGTTCAATTGTCGATGGCATTGCATTAGGCTTCGATTTTGTTGAGCAGATTCGTAAATTAGTAGAGGCAGCAGAAAAATCAGATCGTGCTAATAGCTTCAAGCGTGAATTTACAGTGATTGAATGGTTATCACCAATTCCGCGTACGCCAAAAAACATTATGTGTATCGGTAAAAACTATGATGAGCATGCAAAGGAAATGGGTGCAGAAGCAGCACCAATCGATTTAATGGTATTTACGAAGTCTCCAACAGCGATTGCTGCGGATGGCCAAACATTATCTATTCATGCTGATCTTTCTTCAAAAATGGATTATGAAGGTGAACTTGCAGTTGTCATTGGTAAACGTGGGAAAAACATTCCGAAAAACTTAGCCTTTGATTATGTATTTGGCTACACAATTGCGAATGATATTACAGCGCGTGACCTGCAAGATAAACATAAGCAATTTTTCTTAGGAAAAAGTCTAGAAGGCACTTGCCCATTAGGTCCATACCTTGTGACAAAAGATGAAATTCCAAATCCACAAGAGTTAACGGTCGTAACGAAAGTAAATGATGAAGTACGCCAAAACGGTACAACAAAAGATATGATGTTCACTGTTGAATCGTTAGTATCGATTTTATCGCAACATGTTACATTGGAGCCAGGTGATGTCATTTTAACGGGTACTCCAGCAGGCGTTGGAAAAGGAATGAACCCACCGCAATTTTTAAAAGCGGGCGATACAGTGAAAGTATCCATTCAAGGTATCGGTACGTTAGTAAATCATTTTGAATAATATGGATAGTCCGCGCGAGTGTAAGCTCCGCGGATTTTTTAATTTGTTTTTTGCAAAGTCCTTTACTTAGGTGGTGGATGAATCCAAAAAATGCAATGAAATTAGTGGGGTTTAGCCAAAGTGGAGACGTAATTGATTCAATTTCGTGAACACAATTTGTAATATTTGAAACCATTTCCACCACATGATAGGATATAGTTTGATAGAAAAAAAATGAGGTGGGACAAACATGGATTTTTTAACTAACCAAACACATTTACACATTACAACTTGGGTAGTTGGTATCGTAATCTTTTTAATCGCAGCACTTAGTGGTAAGCAGTCTAAAGGCTTACATATGGTATTACGTTTATTTTACATTTTAATTATCATTACAGGTGGAGCATTATTTATTAAAGGAATGGACTACGGCCAAGGAATGCTTTATGGCTTTAAATTTATCGGCGGTATTTTAGTTATTGGCATGATGGAAATGGTATTAGTCCGTCAAAAGAAAAATAAGCCAACAACAATGTTCTGGATTTTATTTGTAGTATTCTTACTGATTACAATGTTCTTAGGGTTCAAGTTACCAATGGGACAAAATTTCCTTGCATAATGATTAAAAAAAGCCGTGAAGCTGTTGCTTCACGGCTTTTTTTATTGTGAAAGTGCCAGGCACCGAAACAATTATGAATTTTCGGAATTTATAATTTGGGCTTGAGCGGAAAGTACCCACCGTAACCGACATCAACGACATAGCAAAGAGTGTTAGACTGATACCATTCAATCTAACATTTTTTTCTCTATTGTCTCTGCCTTTTATTATTGAAGTTGGCTTAATTTGACACCTTTTTGTCGTAATTCATTTTGCATTTCAGGAAAATATTTTGAAATGATAGCTACGTAGCTGTTTTATTTGGTAAAATGACGTTGGATTGCTTTGAAAGAGAGGGAATAAAAGTGAAATTTAAGAAGTGGATAGGCGCAACAGCCGCATCGCTTTTACTGGCAACTTCATTGATTGGTGTAACACCAGCTCATGCAGATGAGGTTCAAACAAGAACGATTGCAGAAGAAAGCATTTTTGATTTACTCGTTGACCGTTTCTTTAATGGTTCAGGCACCAACGATTTTGATACAAATACGCAAGACCCAACGAAATTTGCAGGCGGTGACTTCACAGGTCTACAAGATAAACTAAAATTTATTGGAGAAATGGGCTATACGATCGTATCTATCGGAACAATTTTCGAAACTGAAATATACGATGGCTCAATGCCAACAAGCTATAGTAAAATCGAAGAGCATTTTGGAACAGCAGAAGAATTCCAAAGTGTAGTGAAGGCATATAAAGAAAAAAATATGTCGATCATGGTTGACTTTCCTTTAAATAATGTAAGCCCTAATCATGAGTGGGCACAGGATGCAGCAAAACAGAACTGGATTGCCTCTACAGATAATGGACATATTCAATGGGATTTAACAAATAAAGATGTACAAGCTGCTTTAATTGAATCAGCGACAAAATTTGTTTCTACATATGATGTTGGTGGCATACGTTTAACAAATATTGCGGATGCCGATTCTGCATTTCTTAATGCAATGATCACAGCACTAAAAGATACAAAAAAATCATTATACATTATTTCAAATGAAGAAAGCGATGCCAATTTTGATGCAAGCTTCTCGCCAGAAACAGCAGAAATTTACCGTAATATGTTTAAAAATGTCGATAAAGACTCTTCAAAGCTAATGGAGCCTTTTACTAGTGAGAAACCAACGCAAATTATGATTGATTCATTGCAAACGCATCGTTTTACATTCGATTCCGCATCTGAAAATATGTTCCCTCCAACAAGATTAAAAATGGCATTGGGAGCGTTATTTATGATGCCTGGAATTCCTGTTGTTCAGTACGGTACAGAAATTGCCATGAACGGGGAAGTGAAACCTGATACACATCAATTATACAATTTTAAAACAGATGAAGAGTTAATTGACTATATTAAAAATGTACAATCTTTACGTAATCAATCGGCGACATTACGAAAAGGTGATTTTGAAGTCATTACAAATGACAATGGCTTACTTGTGTTTACACGAAAATCCGATGATGAGCAATGGATTATTATGGTGAACAACACAGGGAAAACACAACGTGTGGATTTAACGCCTGAACAAATTGGTGAGGGCAAAATGCTAAACGGCATTTTACAAGAAGAAAAGGTACGTAAAAATGAAAAGGGCGTTTACCCAGTCATTTTAGACCGTGAAATAGTAGAAATTTATCAAGTTAAAGACGATGAAGGGCTAAATATTCCTTACATGGCTGCGCTTGGATTAGTTTATGTTGTATTTATTGGTTTCGTCGTTGTTATTATTAAACGAGGTAAAAAACGTCGTCAAGAACAAGACGCTGCAAAATAAAAATAGCCAAGAGGCTGGGACAAAACTTTAAAAGAGGAACAAAGCTGTTAGTAAATTCTTTTACAGTAGATAAAATTTAGAAGAGAACATTAGTTGATGGTAGCGAAGGCGGTGACTCCTGCGGGAACGCACGCAGCGTAAGCGCAACAAACCGCGCGCTAGCGAGGGTTGCGGCTTACGGTGTGCCCGCGGAAAGCAACCGCCGTAGCGGACATCAACGGCATAGTAAAAAAGTGTTAGATTGATTGAAATCAATCTAACACTTTTTCTCTTATGTCCTGTTCTCATTATGCTATGATTGGTAGCTTTTATTTGTAAAGAAAATAGCGATTGTACCTGGTCCTACATGGGAACCGATAACTGAGCCAATCATTGTCATTTGAACTTCTTTTGGTGCGAATCTTTCCTGTATAGATGCTTTTACTTCGTTAGCAAAGGCCGTATCATCACTATGGCTAATGCCAACAATTTTGTCAGAAAAATTACCACCACGCTCTTGCATTATATCTAACATACGCGTAATAGCTTTTTTACGACCACGTGATTTTTCAATCGGTACAAGTTTGCCATCCTCGACATTTAAAATAGGCTTAATGCTAAGGAGTCCACCAAGAAATGCACTTGCTTTTGAAACACGCCCCCCTTTAGCAAGGTAATCTAAATCTTCCACTGTGAAAAGATGTTCCATCTGTGAAGCGAGTGAAGAGACCTTTGTTTCAATTTCTTCAAGCGAAGTACCTGCTTTCCTTAGTTGAACGGCTTCTTGAACGATTAAGCCATGACCTAATGAGGCACATTTTGAATCGATAATTGCTAGCTTTAGCGTAGGATATTGCTCAATTACTTGGTTACGAATCATTACAGCTGTACTATACGTACCTGACAATTCAGATGAGAAGGCGATATAAATGCCTTGCTCTCCACTTTTTGCAAGCTCTTCAAACTGTTTTAAAAAGAGTTCTGGTGAAACTTGTGAAGTTTTTGGATGTGCACCTTGTCGGATAGCGTCGTAAACTTCTTTAGAATCAATTGATATGACATCATCATATTCATTGTTATTTACTTGTACTCGTAGCGGAAGTAGAATGACATCATTCTCTTCGTAGTAAGACTTCGGCAAATCACATCCACTATCAGTAAAAATTTTCATCATCTTAACCTCCTAAAAAACTGTATTTATTAGTAATGCTAGTTTTGCTTACTTCATTTTTTTATGTCTGAAAAAAATGGGAATTACTACTTAACTATGTTAATTTTAAGCGCTCAATAAGTATTTTAGCAATGCCATCTTCATTATTTGTAGTTGTAATTTCATTGGCGATGTTTTTTAAGCTAGTGATTCCGTTACCCATAGCGACGCCAATACCAGCATAATCAATCATTTCTAAATCATTGTCCTCGTCACCAAAGGCTATAATACGCTCACGCGGAATCCCTAAATCTTTGGCTACATGTGAAATTCCGACAGCTTTATTTAAGCCACGACGGACAATTTCAATAATATGAAGCGGTGCACCCCAACGACGATGCTCTATAACTTCTGCATGAACTGCTTGTAAATGGTCTCGAATAATCATTGAATTAGTTTCGTTAGCTTGAATTAGTAGACTCGTTGGATTAACTAATAGATTTGTCGAAATATCACCCAACGTAATTTTAGGATTACCCATGTTAAAAATATTTAGTATGCGATCATCCTCTGTATGCACATAAATGTCATCCTTCACTTCAGCTATAATATTTTCATATTCATAGCTATTAACAGAATCAACAACCTCTCGGACAACGTTTAAGTCAATCGGTGTATGCATTGTTTGCCAAGCAGCATTTTTAGGATGGTGGACATAAGCACCATTAAAATTCACAATAGGTGTTGTTAAACCAAGCTCATGATAGTAGATATCACTTGCACGATAAGGACGACCTGTGGCAATCATAACCTGATGCCCTTGTTCCTTAGCCTGCAATAATGTTTTTTTTGTTTTTAAAGAAATTTGTTGTTGGTCCGTTAATAACGTACCATCTAAATCTAAAACGATTAAATGCGGTTTCATTGCTTGTTGCCCCTTTCCTATATGTTTGAATAGTATCTCTTTGTAATCCATACGTCAAAATTTTGTCACATTGAAAAAAGTTTGCTAACATAAAAAAGGTTAGACAAAAGTTGGGAGTGACAAGAATGTTAGTAAAGAATGAAATTTGGGGAGATATTCCTTTGTTACATATATCGACAGATAATATGAATGAAAATACCCCGGTAGTAATTTTCTTACACGGCTTTATGAGTGCAAAAGAACATAACTTACATTATGCATACCAGTTAGTAAATAAAGGGGTGCGTGTCCTATTACCAGATGCAAAACTTCATGGTGATCGCAGCGAAGGATTAACAGAGACTCAAATGAATTTACATTTTTGGGATATCGTCTTAAATTCTATTCATGAAGTAGAGCAATTATATAAAGAATTAAAGAATAAGCAATTAATAGCTAACAATAAAATTGGTGTGGCTGGCACTTCAATGGGCGCGATCGTCACATCAGGCTGTTTGAAACTTTATGATTGGATTCAAACGGCAGCAATATGTATGGGTGGCCCTGGTTTTATTAAATTAGGTGCATATCAATTGCAACAAATGGCGAAAAACGGTGTGAAATTTCCGATGTCAGAACAAGAAGTACAAAAAACGAATGAACTTCTCGCAAAGTATGATATCAGTTTAACACCAGAACAATTCGCTGGCCGCCCTGTATTCTTTTGGCATGGTGAGCATGATAAAACCGTACCTTTTAATGATACGTATAATTTTTATTTAACATTACGTGCATACTACGATAAAAATCCGAGCAACTTAAAATTTATTACAGATAAACATGCTGGTCATACTGTAACACGTGAAGGTATGTTGGCGGCAACCGATTGGCTTGCACAGCATTTGGCATAATAAGAAGCATCTGCTATGATTAAGTTAACACTGTGACGAAAGGAGAAATACAGATGGATCAAGATATGAAAGACAGCATGTTAAGTGCATTAGAAAACGTAATCGACCCTGAGCTTGGTATTGATATCGTCAACTTAGGTTTAGTATATGATGTAGAGTTAGATGACGAGGGTTTAGCAACAGTTACCATGACACTAACTTCAATGGGCTGCCCAATGGGACCGGTTATTGTCGATCAAGTAAATACAGCTATGAGTGAACTACCAGAGGTGAAAAGTACAAATGTAAATATTGTATGGAACCCACCTTGGTCAAAAGATAAAATGTCACGCTATGCGAAAATGGCATTAGGTGTCCGCTAGAAGATTGACTTCTAACAATATGAATAAAAAATCCCTGCTTGCACATAACTGTAAGCGGGGATTTAATATTTATTTTGCTATAGCAGAAGTCCTCCGCTTTTAAAGGTAGGGGAGACATGTCAAAGATGAATTCGCTGAGGATTATACCCTCGGCTTAATTAATAGATAAAGCAACTTGCGAATATCTTAGATACGTCACGCCGTAGTTGATAAATTAGTCAATACGGCAAATTTGCAATGGGCAATTTTCACAGGCAATTTCATTTTTTAAATATTGTAAATCAAGAATTGTAATATAGCCTTTTTCGAAGGATAGAATGTGATGTTTTTTAAGATCGTTCAACATACGGTTAATCATTTCTCTACTTGTAGCACATAAATTTGCAATTTCTGAATTCGTTAATGGAAAGTCGATAAAAATTGACTCATTTTCTAATGGCTTCCCATACGTATTTGAAAGGCGAATTAGCGTTGAAAATAAAGCACCTTTTTTACCATTTAACACTAAATCACGTAGACGGCTTTGGTATTTTAAATTTTCTGTTTGCAACCATTTCATATACTCTACCATTAAATGTGGTTGCTCCACTAACAGATGCTCTAATGATTTACGACTTAAAACATATAACGTTGAAGTTTCTAAAACTTTAGCTGTCATCGAAAAAAAAGTGAGGTTACAAAATAATGAGCCTTCACCAATTATACTATCAGGACCGCAAATACGAATTGTTAATTCCTTTCCACTTTCGGTTTCCTGGCTAATCGAAATAGCCCCTGTTTTAATATAATAAATTTCTTTAGCTCGTTCCCCTTCTAAGAAAATTTTACTATCTTTATTCACTTTAATAAAAACTCCATTATTTTGAAAAAGCGCATGCATTTTCTCTTGAATATTATCCATTAGTACCATATATCAAACACATCTCTTTCTTTTTGTAATAAAAATTACCTGTATTACAAAAGGATGACGATAATCATTTCGATATACTAAAACAACGAAACATACCACTATTATAACGTAATTTTCCATTTTTCAGTAAAAAATTTTTGAGCTTTTTTTTTGCTACGATTTGTCGATTGTTGTAAAATAAAGTTAGTCAAAAAAGGTCAAACTTTTAGTGGAATCAAAATTAGGGTAAAGATATAAAAAGAAACGAAGAGAAGAGGAGTGCTACAATGCAATTTCAACAAACTGATGATAAAAAACCATTAGAGCAATTTGGTCGTAACTTAGTTGAAGAAGTGAAAAACGGCAAAATGGACCCTGTAATTGGACGTGATGAAGAAATTCGCAATGTGATTCGAATTTTAACACGTAAAACGAAAAATAACCCGGTTTTAATCGGTGAACCAGGAGTAGGTAAAACAGCCATTGTAGAAGGGTTGGCACAACGTATAGTGAAAGGTGATGTTCCAGAAGGATTAAAAGAGTGCGTATTGTACGAGCTTGATATGAGTGCATTAATAGCTGGAGCAAGTTATCGTGGTCAATTTGAAGAAAGATTAAAAGGCGTACTAAAAGAGGTAAAAGAATCTGAAGGGCGCATTATTTTATTTATCGATGAAATCCATACAATTGTTGGTGCTGGTAAAACAGACGGAGCAATGGATGCTGGAAATATGTTAAAGCCTATGCTTGCACGTGGCGAACTCCATTGTATAGGAGCTACGACATTAGACGAATATCGTATGTATATTGAAAAAGATCCTGCTTTAGAACGCCGCTTCCAACAAGTGCTTGTTCGTGAACCATCTATTGAAGATACAGTTTCTATTTTACGTGGCTTAAAAGAACGCTTTGAGCTGCATCATGCAGTACGTATTCATGATCGAGCTATTGTAGCGGCTGCTGAGCTTTCAAATCGCTATATTACAGAGCGTTTTTTACCAGATAAAGCGATTGATTTAATTGATGAGGCATGTGCAATGATCCGTACAGAAATCGATTCAATGCCACAAGAATTAGATGCGGTGACTCGTCGTATCATGCAATTAGAGATTGAAGAACAAGCATTACGTAAGGAAAAAGATGAAGCTAGTAAAAAACGTCTGGAGCAATTACAAGAAGAGTTAACAAAACTTAAAGATTCATCAGAAGGTATGCGTAAACAATGGGAAGCAGAGAAAGAAGCATTGCAAGGCATCCAGAAAAAACGTGAATCACTTGATAAATACCGTCGTGATTTAGATGAAGCAGAAAGTAAATATGATTTAAATAAAGCAGCTGAATTACGACATGGGAAAATTCCTGCCCTTGAAAAAGAGCTTCAAGAGATGGAAAAACATTTAGAAAAAGGTAGTGAGACACGTATTTTGCGTGAGGAAGTTACTTCTGATGAGATTGCTTCAATTGTATCTCGTTGGACAGGTATCCCTGTAACAAAGTTAGTTGAAGGTGAACGCGAAAAATTACTGCGTTTAAAAGATACGTTACATGAACGGGTTGTAGGACAGGATAATGCTGTTCAGCTAGTTACAGAAGCGGTATGGCGTGCCCGAGCAGGCATTAAAGATCCACATCGCCCAATTGGTAGCTTTTTATTCCTTGGGCCAACAGGTGTTGGTAAAACTGAGCTCGCTAAGGCACTTGCTGCACAGTTGTTTGATTCTGAGGAGCATTTTATTCGTATTGATATGAGTGAGTATATGGAGAAACATAGCGTATCACGTCTCGTTGGTGCACCTCCAGGATATATCGGCTATGAAGAAGGTGGACAATTAACTGAAGCGGTTCGCCGTAATCCATATGCTGTCGTATTACTCGATGAAATTGAAAAGGCTCATCCTGATGTAGCGAACATATTATTGCAAATTTTAGATGATGGTCGCATTACGGATAGTCAAGGACGTATGGTAAACTTTACGAATACCGTCGTTATTTTAACATCCAATATAGGCTCTAGCTATTTAATGGAAGCACAAGAAGATGATGCTGATGTCGAGGATTTAGTTATGGCAGCACTGCGTCAGCACTTTAAGCCAGAGCTTTTAAACCGAATGGACGATATTATTATGTTCCATGCGTTGTCTGAAAAACATTTCACAGCGATTGCTTGGAAATATGTTGAGCAGCTTGTAAAACGTGTAGCTGAGCAGGAAATTACATTAGATGTTGCTCAGGAAGTAATCGATTGGGTTGTTGAACAAGGAGCAGATCCACAGTTTGGGGCACGTCCATTAAAACGCTTTGTGCAACGCTATATTGAAACAGCAGTTGCCAAGGAGTTATTGCGTGGCGAAGTACTACCAGGAGAAACTTTGCATGTTAAAATGCATAATGGACAGTGTGTAGTGGAAAAACAATAAATAGAAAAAAACCTGTTTCGCATAAGGCGAGACAGGTTTTTTATGATTTTGATTAATGATGGTCTGCAGCTTCTGGAGTTGGCTCGTTTGGAATGATTGCGCCAATAACAAAAATAAGTACTGAGAATACAACTGAAAGGATCGCACCAGTTTGGAAATCAAATGGTACTCCGATTACAGCACTTACTACGTAGTTTAACATTGAAACTAGTAAGAATGACCATATGAACGTTACGATATATTGCATTTAATTCACCTCAACCGAACTTTTTTATTACATATACATTATCATATCATAACATAAGTCGAAAAAAAAAGAATCTTTTATCAAAAAGTGGCGCTTTCTAAGCGGTGATTTATGGCAATTTTGTCACAACATTTTAGCTTGTCGGCAGAAGAGAATTGTTTATGCGGCGATTGAACGAGTTCTAAAGGCGATAACAGAAGTTTTACCAGTGATTAAGAGACTTCAATCGGGGATAGTAGTACTTTTACCTGCGATTGAACGACGACTATCAACGAATTCTATACGGACCTTATGGTATACTAAATTTAATTCACCTTGCACCATTCCTTCATTATGAGTTATAATTATGACCAGTTACTAATAATTGATAGTAAGAAAGCAGAGGGGTTGCTATATGAACGCAGGTATTATAGGTTTAGGCAGATACGTTCCTGAAAAGGTCGTTACGAATTTTGACTTAGAAAAAATTATGGACACTTCGGATGAATGGATTCGAACTCGTACAGGAATTGAAGAACGTCATTTCGCTGCAGATAATCAAGAAACTTCAGATTTAGCAGTAGCAGCTGCGAAAGATGCTATTGCAAAAGCAGGTATTACACCTGAAGAAATAGGATTAATACTTGTAGCAACTGTAACACAAGATCAAACATTTCCAAGTGTAGCATGTATGGTTCAGGAGCAAATTGGTGCTGTAAATGCAGCAGCGATGGACCAAGCAGCAGCTTGCGCAGGATTTATATATAGCTTAGTGACAGCAAAACAATTTGTAGAATCAAGCGCTTATAAATATGTCTTAGTAGTAGGTGTTGAAAAACTGTCCAAAGTCATTGATTGGGAAGATCGCAATACGGCTGTTTTATTTGGTGATGGAGCAAGTGCTGCCATTGTGGGTCCTGTATCAGAAGGTAGAGGGATTTTATCATTTGAGCTTGGAGCCGACGGAACGGGCGGTAAACATCTTTATTTAACGCAGCAAGAGACAATTGCGATGAACGGTCGTGAAGTATTTAAGTTTGCTGTACGTCAAATGGGTGAATCAGCAGTAAATGTATTAGACAAAGCTGGTTTAACAAAAGAAGATGTTGATTTTTTAATTCCACATCAAGCAAATATTCGAATTATGGAATCGGCACGTGAACGTTTAGCATTACCCGCTGAAAAAATGTCAAAAACGATTCACAAATATGGCAATACATCAGCAGCTTCTATTGGTATTTCTTTAGTAGAAGAGCTTGAAGCAGGTAAAATTAAAGATGATGATTTATTAGTACTTGTCGGTTTTGGCGGTGGCTTAACATGGGGTGCCGTTGCAATGAGATGGGGAAAATAACATAGAAAATTGCTTGAGAGGAGTAAGACAATGAGTAAACGACGAGTAGTAATTACAGGAATTGGCGCTGTTACACCACTAGGGAATAGCATCGAAGAAACATGGGCAAACATCAAGGCTGGTAAATCAGGCGTTGGTGAATTAACGCGCTTAAATAAAGATCTATTTGCTGCCAAAATCGCTGCTGAAGTAAAAGACTTTGATATTGAAAAGTATATTGAACGTAAAGAAGCTCGCAAAATGGACCGTTTCACGCACTATGCACTAGCAGCGTCTATTATGGCGATGGAAGATGCACAGCTTACAATCGATGAAGAGTTAGCACCACGTGCAGGTGTATGGATTGGCTCTGGTATCGGTGGCATGGAAACATATGAACAACAATTTTTAACGTTCCAAGAGCGTGGTGCAAGACGTGTTAGTCCATTCTTTATTCCAATGATGATTCCAGATATGGCTTCAGGTCAAGTGTCTATTCACTTTGGAGCTAAGGGCATCAATTCTTGTTCAGTAACAGCTTGTGCATCAGGTACGAATTCAATTGGTGATGCATTTAAAGTAATTGAACGTGGCGATGCTGATGTGATGATTTCAGGGGGAGCTGAATCACCAATCGTGACGATGGCGGTTGCAGGCTTCTGTGCGAATACAGCATTATCATTAAATACGGATCCTCAAACAGCTTCTCGTCCATTCGATAAAAACCGTGACGGCTTTATTATTGGTGAAGGTGCAGGGATTGTTATTTTAGAAGAATACGAACATGCAAAAGCTCGTGGTGCAAAAATTTATGCAGAAGTTCTTGGTTACGGTTCAACTGGAGATGCGCATCATATTACTGCACCAGCTCCAGAAGGTGAAGGTGCTGCACGTGCGATGATTCAAGCTTTAGAAGACGGTGGAGTAGATCCTTCACAAGTTGGCTATATTAATGCACATGGAACAAGTACACCATACAATGATTTATTTGAAACACAAGCAGTAAAAACTGCTTTTGGAGAACACGCTTATAAATTAGCGATGAGCTCTACTAAATCAATGACAGGTCACTTACTAGGTGCAGCTGGTGGTGTTGAAGCCATTTTTACAGCACTAGCATTGAAAGAGGGCATTTTACCTCCGACAATCAATTTAACAGAGCCAGACCCAGAGTGTGATTTAGATTATGTGCCGAATGAAGCTCGTGAAGCAAGCATTGAATATGCAATGAGTAATTCACTTGGTTTTGGTGGCCATAACGCAAGTCTATTATTTAAAAAAATTGAAGAATAATAAAAAACGTCAGCCTAATTTATTAGGCTGACGTCTTTTTTTAAAAGCTAGCGAATAGAAAAGAAAGTAAGAAGAAATAGAAAGGATGCCGTTTATTTGTTTCGTCTTTTTATATTTTTAATGAGCTATGGATTAATGATACTTTCTATTGGCAATTTAATTTTATATTTGAATTACCGGACTCTTGGTTATTCCTGGTCGGTTGTCTTTAAATTTATTATGCATACGACAGAATTTTATATGGCAATTGGAGCCTGTATTGTGCTTTGTAGCGTTGTGCTCGATTTTGGTTTTGATCGAACAACTAATCTTAAAGATAAGGTATAAATGTTACAGGCACCGCTAATTCTACTGCTACTTTTTGGGCCAAGTCTTCACCTTGCGCATCATGATTTTTCGCTAAGTATGCCATACCTTCGATAAATGAATCTGTTTCTAGATCAATCCATTCACCAAACTTACACATCCATGTCGTCAGCTCAGCTAATAAAACATCACCTAAAGGAAGTTGTTCTAATTCTAAATTAGTGCGACAATGGCCACACCATAATGGATCAGCACCAAAGTCACTTTCTAACAGTAGGGCTTTGATTGCTTTATTACAATGTTCACAGTGCATATGCTAATTCCTTTCTTAACGACGTGTGCGGCCTAAGCCCATAGCTTGTTCCATGCGCTTTAAAGTTGCGCTCGCAATAGCATTTGCCTTTTCTGCGCCTTCATCTAAAATGATATCCAATTCAGATGATTCTACAAGGTTATAAAATCTTTCCTGAATTGGTGTAAGGTGATCGATAACTGCTGTAGCCACACTTTGTTTAAAGCCGCCATAACCGATACCATCATATCTTTTCACTAAATCATCAATAGATACACCTGTAATAGCCGATTCAATCGTTAATAAATTCGAAACGCCAGGTTTATTTTCAACATCAAAAGCCACAATACCATCAGAGTCAGTTACTGCTGATTTGATTTTTTTCTCAATATCCTTAGCTGAATCTAATAGCTTAATTGTTGCTTTTGTATTTGGGTCGGACTTGCTCATTTTTTTTGTAGGCTCTTGTAATGATTTAATGCGAGCCCCTGCTTTTGGTAATTGAATTTCAGGAATTGTTAAAACTTCACCATAGCGTTTGTTAAAGCGCTCTGCAAGGTCACGTGTTAGTTCAATATGTTGCTTTTGATCGTCCCCTACAGGAACAATATTCGTGTTATATAATAAAATGTCAGCCGCCATTAATGGTGGATATGTTAAAAGAGCTGCAGAAACCGTTTCCTTACCATGTGATTTATCTTTGAACTGCGTCATACGCTCTAGCTCACCGATAGAAGCAACGCATTGTAGCATCCATCCTGCTTGCGCATGTGCAGGTACTTCTGATTGGATGAATAGTGTTGACTTTTGTGGGTCAATACCAGTAGCGATATAAGTAGCAGCTAAATTACGAATGTTTTGACGTAGCTCCTTTGGATCTTGAGCAACGGTAATTGCATGTTGATCAACGATACAATAAATGGCATTCCCTTCATCCTGTAATGCTGGGAATTGCTTGAATGCACCAAGATAATTTCCTAATGTCACAATACCAGTTGGCTGTACGCCTGAAAAAATTGTTGTCATAATAAGTTCCTCCTCGGGTTTCGAAAAATAAAAAAACATCATGCGTCCTCATTAGAATTTACTAATGAAGGGACGAATGATGTTCGAATCCGCGGTACCACCCTGCTTGCCTAAAAGGCCACTTAGCTTCGTAACGTGAAGAGACGAGCTTTGCTAATAGGTATCAAGTGCTTACTTGTACGTTCACAAAGCTAACTCGGAAGTCCATTCCAAATGCGTACATGATCTGTTTCCAGCAACCACAGACTCTCTATACATGTATATTGCATATGTACTACTCTTCGTCAGCGTTTTTAACTACATTATTAATGTAGATGTTTTGCGCAAATGCGCTTTTCTTATTGCACCACATTATAGTATAAAGACTTAGCTAAATGCAAGCCTGAAAAGTCAGACTTTAGACTGAAATTTTTTAGTTTTGTAAAAAAAAGCAACCTACATTTTGAATGTTGCGTCATAATTGTACATGTCTAAGTGACATTATTCTCGTTTGTATTTTTTAATTGAGAACAACTAGTTTCAGTATATTCATGTTTAAAATGATGTGCTAATGGGAATATTATTATTAGTTCGTTGGACATGCAAAGGAATAGGATACTTTAAGGTAGTATTAAAAGACAGAATATTTTGTAACAAAGTCATTTACTATGCATTCTTTTTTTCCTTGGAACTATATTCAAATACAGCTGAGTGCTGTATAATGGAACTGTAGTTTTACATTACATTAATTCTAATTTAACAAAATGGTCTATAGATAACGAATACAAAGAGAAAGGATGTGTCAGTATGATAGTTACTTTATTTACATCACCAAGTTGTACGTCTTGTCGTAAAGCGAAAGCATGGTTAGAGGAGCATGAAATCCCATATACAGAACGTAATATTTTTTCTGAACCGTTAAGCATTAGTGAAATTAAAGAAATTTTACGCATGACGGAGGATGGAACAGATGAAATCATTTCAACTCGTTCTAAAATATTCCAAAAGTTAAATGTAGATGTTGAAAGCTTACCATTACAACGCTTATATGAACTAATTCAAGAATATCCAGGATTATTACGACGACCAATTATTTTGGACGAGAAACGATTGCAAGTAGGCTATAATGAAGATGAAATTCGACGATTTTTACCACGTAAGGTTCGGGCTTATCAATTACAAGAAGCACAGCGCATGGTGAACTAAAATCCTCCTATATTGCATAGAATAAATGTATTAGGTGTTACAAATGCAGAAGCATGCATGTTGTGACATCTATTTTTTTATGTTTTACTTATGTAAAAACCTTCAAACAAAACTAATAATTAATAGGTTAAAGTCATATATTTCCCTAAAAGTATGTTAAACTTGATTTAATCAAAATAGTTTACTACAATTTCAATAATTCAAATATCTTCTTTGAAATGGTGTATATCCTTTTCATTTTATGAAAGAACAGCATACAATAGAATTAGAGACAACTGTGAACAAAAAAATTTATGATTACAGTTACTCGATGACTTTCTGTGGTGTGGTCAAAGGTTGAAAAACAAGGGAGTATGAAGGTTAAAAACAATGAATCAAAGCATACTAATTAAATAATACTGTTTTTCGACAAATGACAGTGAAGGGAGATGAGGTCTAGTGGACATCGAACGTGTAAATGAAAATACACTCAAGCTCTTTATTACGTACAATGATATAGAGGATCGCGGCTATAGTCGTGAAGAAATTTGGTACAACCGAGCAAAGGGTGAGCAACTTTTTTGGGATATGATTGATGAAGTAAATACGGAAGATTATTTTGATGTAGAAGGTCCGATTTGGATTCATATCAATGCGTCGGAAGTAGGCTTAGAAATCATTGTCACACGTGCACATATTTTAAAAGACGGTGAAACATTAGATGGTCATTCACATTATGATGAACAAAAAAGTATGTTTGCCCCATTCGACGAAGTAGGAGAGGATCTTCTTAGTCAATTAACTCAATTTGGTGACATGGATGAATCAGAGTTATTTATGGATACAGACATTTATGTTTATAAATTTAAAGATATCGATGAGTTAATCCCCGTTGCAAAACGGATGACAGACGATTTAGTGGATTCCTCATTATTTAAATATGAAGGTTGTTACTATTTAGTAGTAGACTTTGCGAACGCAGATGACGATTTAAATCGTCATGATAAGAACGCAGTCATTAAAGAGTTTTTAAGCCCTTCCAATTTCACAATTCATCGTCTTGAGGAATATGGCGAAAAAATTATGGAATACGATTGCTTTGAAACTGTTCGAAAATACTTTAGTTAACATCTTTTAGCTTCTGATTGTTATCAAGACCTTTCAGACTGTAGGCACACTCAAAGATTTGAGTATGCCTACAGTCTTTTTTTTAGTGGTAAAAATCAAATTTGAAAGAAAAGCAGATATTTAGTTGGCTTAAAGGATAACTTTATTTACAATGGGTGCAAAAAGGAGAAAGATTGATATGCTAATTGCCTATACAGAGCAGCAGCAATTATTTGTCTCATATCAACATTCGAGAGAAGCTTTGCAAAAGTATCGCCAGTATCAACAATTTTTTTGCCCTCAATGTCAGCAGCCTGTTCAATTAAAAATTGGTCAGCTTAATATCCCGCATTTTGCTCATATTGCTAGCCAATCGTGTGAACGACGATTTTCGGAAGGAGAATCACTGCTCCATTTGCGAGGAAAAATTCAATTATTTGAATGGTTGAAATCACTCAGGCATACAGTAGAGCTGGAGCCATTTTTAACGAAACTGTCTCAACGACCGGATATTTTACTACAAAGCAAACAACGACCGATTGCGCTTGAATATCAATGTAGCGCGATAACAAATGAAAACTGGCAGTTACGAACTGAAGGATATGAGAAAAATAATATCCAAGCTTTATGGCTTTTTCAAACACCACAGAACAATTATACACCGCAAGCTATTCAAAAAATTAGAATTTCTCCCATCCACCAAAACGTTATTAGTTATTCATCAAGCAATGTGCCATATTTAGTTACATATGATGCAAGAGCAGCTAAATTTAATTATTGGACGAATCTTCTTCATGTTCACGGGCATACTTTTATAGCGAACGTACTCTATATTCCACTTGAAACACAGAAATTTCCATTTTATGAGCCGAAGTCAATTACGTATGAAGCATTTATTGTTTACTGGCATATTTATAAAAGAATATGCCAACAGTATGTGAAGCAACGTTTAATGCGAAGCAAAAAAGGCGTTCAAGACCTTTTTCTACGAAGCTGCTATGAATTAAAATATTCACTCAATGCGTTGCCGAATTATATAGGCGTACCTGTTAAAAATGCAAAAGCTATTCCGATTTTTTCAATTGAATGGCAAGCAATCTTGTTGGATTTTTGCAGAAAAAGACAGTTACTACCATGTGAGATGAGTAAAGAAAAAATTCAATTGTTTCTTACGCTACTCAATTTAGAGCCTACAAATTTAAGAGTGCAAGCTATTGAAAACTATGGAAAGCTGTTAGGGCATAGTTTCCTTCAAAAAGAATGCAGTATGGAAATTTTGGGAAAAGTATATGAGCATTTGTATAGTCACATAAAAGTTTAAGAAACCTCATGAGGAGGAAAAGGTAGGTAGATTATTATTTGCAATTGTCGCAATATATTGAGAAAATGTTTAGAGTAAAGGAAAGTCAAAGTCATATATAAAGGGGGCTGGCTCATGGCTAGTAACAGCAATCGAGTTTTAATGCGAAATGAAGTACCGGTAGAGTTAACCTGGCGATTGGAAGATATTTTTGCCACTGATGCACTATGGGAAGAGGAGTTTAAGAAGGTCGCAGAACTAGCAAAAAAAGCACCTAGCTATGCAGGTACTTTAAAAAATGGTTCCGATGCCTTATTAGCTGTATTAACATATTACGATGAAATTTATCAGCGTACAATGAAACTGTATACGTATGCACATATGCGTAATGACCAAGATAAAACGAATAGTTTTTATCAAGATTTGTATGGTCGTATTCAAACGCTAGCAACCAATATTTCAACGGCACTATCATTTTTAACGCCTGAAATTTTATCGTTAAGTGAAGAAACAATCGAAAGCTATTTAGCAGAAAATCAAGATTTACAATTATACAAACAATCATTAAAAGAAATTTCAATGACTCGTCCTCATGTACTACCTGCTGAACAAGAAGCATTACTTGCGCAGATGGCTGAGGTTACAGGCACTGCTTCAAATACATTTGGCATGTTGAACAATGCGGATTTAGTTTTCCCTACAGTGAAAAATGAGGATGGGGAAGAAGTTCAGCTCACACATGGTAATTACATTAAGTTTTTAGAAAGTAAAAATAGAACGGTTCGTGAAGCAGCATTTAAAGCGATGTATGAAACGTATGGTAATTTTAAAAATACATTTGCTGCTACATTGACAGGCAATGTAAAAAAACATAATGTCAGTGCCAATATTCGTAATTATGATTCTGCACGTCATGCTGCAATGTCTAATAACTTTATCCCAGAAAGTGTATATGACCAATTAGTAGAGACAATTCACAAGCATCTACCAGCTATGCAGCGTTATATTGCTTTGCGTAAAAAGTTATTAGGTGTGGATGAATTGCATATGTGGGATTTATTTACACCACTTGTCCAGGAAGTTGACATGAAAGTGCCATATGAGGAAGCTAAGGATATTTTAGTGAAGGCGCTAGCACCACTCGGTGAAGAGTATCAAAGCATTGTACAAAGTGGCTTCGATAATCGTTGGGTTGATGTTTTGGAAAACAAGGGGAAGACTAGTGGTGCTTATTCATCTGGTACTTATGGTACAAATCCTTACATTCTTATGAACTGGCAGGACAATGTAGATAATTTATTCACATTAGCGCATGAATTTGGACACAGTGTACACAGTTATTACACGCGTAAAAATCAGCCATATGTCTACGGGGATTACTCAATTTTTGTGGCTGAAGTAGCCTCTACATGTAATGAAGAATTATTGAATGATTATCTGCTAAAAACAATAGAAGATCCACAGCAGAAAATTTATTTATTAAACCATTGGTTAGACAAGTTCCGTAGTACGGTTTTCCGACAAACAATGTTTGCAGAATTCGAACATATGATACACCAAATGGACAAAAATGGTGAATCATTAACAGCGGAACGTTTAACGGAAGTATATTATAATTTAAATAAGCTTTATTTTGGAGATGCAATCGTAATTGATGAGGAAATCGGTCTGGAATGGGCACGTATTCCGCATTTCTATTACAATTATTATGTATATCAATATGCTACTGGAAAATCTGCTGCCACTGCATTAAGTAAGCAAATTTTGGAGGAAGGTGAACCTGCTGTAGAACGTTATATTAATAACTTCTTAAAAGCTGGTTGCTCTGACTTCCCAATTGAAGTGCTAAAAGCAGCAGGTGTTGATATGAATGTGGCAAAACCAATTGATGATGCTTGTAACGTATTTGAACAACGGTTAAATGAACTTGAAAAGTTATTGTTAAATAATTAATTTGTATGGCTGTAGTAAGATTACTACAGCCATTTTCTTTGCTAAGTAGAATAGATCATTCTAGAAAAAAATAATTAATAATGTTTTTCTTAGATTTACAAATGAAAAAAAGTAACCATCTTGAAAAAATACTGTATTGTAATCGCTTTCTATATGACAAATTTGTGAATCTAAAGCAGGATACATTGCTTAATTTATTATTCCATGATAAAGTGAATCTTGTGAAATAAATCACAAAACAAACATACACCCCTTTGTTTGAACGTGAACATTTCTCCCATCCCCTTTGTGAAAAAGAGGCGTCTCTATCTGTCGAGGATAGAGGCGTCTCTTTTATTTTAGGTCTTTGTTGCTATCAGCAAACCTTTTTTGTGCCTTTAGTAGTTTTTTTACTAACTATCTCTTTTACTATTTTTGCAAGAGGTGCATTATTTTATTGCTAAGACTATTGAAACAACCTTTCTACTATCAATAATGTTTTTGAGGCAGTGCTTTGCTTAGCAGTAGAAAATCAACTAATCTAATTACCAGTTTTATAAAACAAAAAAAAGGATAGGTCTCTGTCATATAATGAGCGAGTTCCTAACCTTTTGGAATAAAAGTATAATTGCATTATTTAAGACGCCATAGTGTAGCGTGATCTGTTTGAATACGTTCTATCTTTTGTTGCAGCATACGTTTTTTTAATTCACGTTCAGCTGCTTGTTCTGTTAATGAATAAATAAAAGCTATGTCATTTGTAGAAAGTGTTTGAAACTTTGAAAACAACTCTTCAATGGTTGGTAACGTTTGGCGTATAAGCTGCTCGTTCATCATCTCTTCTAAAATATGTTCATAAACTTCATAGGAATAGCTACCACTCACTTTTAGACCTTCATCTTCAATGCATTCATTGAAAAATACGATGCTAGGTACTTCATCCACTTCCATTTCCCGCTTTATATACAAATCGCATTGGAAGGCGCGTGCGGCTTCTTTTGAACCAAAGTCTACCACAAATTCATTCATATCTAATTGAACATCCTCTGCTATTTTTAAAAGCGTTGCATAGGAATTTACATCTTGATGGTTCAGTACAACATATTCCTGTAATTTCGACAAATAACGAGCTCCTGCGCGTTTACCCTGTAACTCTGCCGCCTTTATAGCTATAGAAGGTAAAACAGGGTGATTAATATCCAGTTCAATCCCTGATTCACAACCTTTCATGCGCTTGCTCAGACAATTAAGCGAAGATAGCTCTGTGCTTAATACAATGCGCCATGAGAAATAATGATTGTACTCTAGTTGAAGTTTACGAATGATGGATTGCATACTAAAAGCTTCAGGACAAAGTGGATCTACGAAAATATACAATTCAATTGGCTTATTAGCAGTAGAAATCGTCGGTGTTGGTTCTTGCAACATTTGAATATTATTCACGTAATAATTCCCCCTCATCGTCATTAGGTGTATTAATCATGTGATGAGCTGTTAATACTAAACGGTGGTAATAGGTTTCACGGAACTTTCCTTCCAAGCCAACTTCATCCATTGCTTCGGCCATACATTCTAGCCAAGCTTGGGCACGATCGGGTGTAATTGGAAAATTCATATGACGCGCACGCATCATTGGATGTCCGTGCTCTTCAGTAAAAAGATTTGGACCGCCTAAATACTGTGTTTGAAATTGAATTTGCTTGCGTGCTGTCTCTGTTAAATCTTTTGGGAAGATTGGTATAAGTTCAGGATGCTGTGCAACTCTTTTATAGAACGCATGTATGAGTTCAGAAAGTTTTTCAGCGCCCAGCTCCTCATAAGGAACAGTGTATTTTCGACTCATAAGTAAATGCTCCTTTTATTCTTTATAGGAAGTATATCGTAAAGTGCAAATCAATATGTTGATGTACAATTTTAGCTAATACTATGTTGAATAGAAAAATGTGAATATCTTGTGACTACCTTCATTCTATCAACGTCCATTCGTTTACACAAACAAAGAGCACTTTGGAAATGTTTTCGCTAGAAAAGCACAAATTTCACCAACAAGGGTGAAATTTGCTGAAAAAGACCGTAATTACAGGTTTTATGCGATTTATACAGTGTAGTAATTCATCACTTTTTTGACATAATTCTGTGTTTCTTTAAATGGTGGGATTCCATTATATTTTGTTACACGAGAAGCACCAGCATTATATGCTGCCAACGCAAGTGTTGGGTCATTATCGAATTTATCGAGCATTTGACGCAAATATTTGGCTCCTGCCATAATATTTTGTTCAGGATCAAAGGAATTCGTTACACCTAAAAATTGTGCTGTCTTAGGCATTAATTGCATCAAGCCTTGTGCTCCTGCATTACTGACAGCTAATGCGTTAAAGTTAGACTCTTGCTTTATAACGGCTGCAATAAGCTTGGCAGGTACATTATAGGTAGCTGCAGCCTTGTCAATAATATCGCCGTATTTGTTTGCTCCAGCAAGTGAATTTGCATAGGCAGTTGATCCAATAACATCATCTGATACATAGGAATCAAGACTAGTGCTGGATTGCATTTTTGCTAACGTAGCCTGGATAGAAGCAGGTATATATACTGAATTTGATCCACTATAGAGCAATGATTGGAGCGAGTTATTTGTTGTCCCTCCAGACATGCCTGTTAAACTACTAAGCTGATCCATGAAATTTGTAGAGCTTGATGAGCTCATTCCAAGTAGACTAGATAATTTTGCACTGTTAGTTGTTGTGGCATCGCCTAACATTTCTTCAATCATATCAGAAAATAATGAATTGCTGTTTGTGAAAGAATTGGATGAAGTATTTTCTGTAGAACCAAGTGTTTGCAGTGCCTGAATTTCAAGCATCGTTCTTAAAGATTGGATATCCAATTAGTTGGTCACCCTTTCGTTTGTACTATTAAGTAGCTGTAATTATTGTTTCTTAATTGATTGTAGTGCTTTCATAAAGCGGGCGATCTTTTTTTCAGCCATTTGTTTTTCTATACCATATTGCTGTAGAAATTCGTCGAAGATTGCATTTCCTTTTATTTCATCTTTTGATTCATATTCTACCTCATAATCGTCACACTGCAAATAAAAAGAATGATCAAATACAAGAAGTCCGTCTTTATAAGGAATTTCGACACGATCTGTTGTAAGTGAACCGAACACTGCTAACTGCTCTAGTGGAATATTGTGTATCGCTAGTCTTTTTGCAACTTCGGGCGCATAAAAGCCTTGACCTGCAAGCATTTTTTCGGCATGCGCTGCAGTTAATTCGTCCGTCGTCTCTAAATGTACATGTTTTGAAGATTTTTCTTTTAATGTACATTCATAATAATTGTCTATTATTCGAATACGTAGCCCACTTTGCAATTTTCGAATAGCATTAGATGGTGTGTCGAAATAATGATTTGTTTGACGATGAATAGCATTTTTTTCGATTTGGAAATCTTCTAGCAATTGCTCATATTGTTGTTTGGTTAACACATTTTTAAATTCAATTTCAAGTTGTTGTGCCATGTATGCTCACCCTTTATTATTAGTATTTAAACTTGATTCAGCAGAAGTCCGCCAAATTTACACCTGATTCAGTGAAGGCTCAAACCCCAGCTGAATCAAGTTTAAGGTCTCTTGCGGTGGTCTCAGATTTTAAGAAGAGCTTTTCAAATAGGCCCGAAAATAATCTGGATGCACATACACCGAGACGTAATAGATTTTTAACCTGAGTTTACTTGTAGTTTTGCAATTACACACTGCAACTATTTACCCCATATGATAAAATAAGAGGAAGAGAACGACGAAAAGGGGACCCACATGTGCGTAAAATATATACAATAGAATCATTTTATTTTGAAAACCAGCAACCTCATTTTAGTTTAAACGACAATAATAAAAATTTACAGTTAAAGCCTGCTGCTCAATTAATTGCAGACTCTGATGATTTTGCTTTTATTTATTTACTTGATGCAGGAGAGGACTATCATTATTTGCGTTTTCCACTGACTAGTTGGGAGAATCTTGTACATATTTTACAAGCTAAGCAAAACCCAATGTTAAAAATAGATGAGGAAGTAATTGAACTTACAAATTTTTACGATGAATTGGAAATGCTCGTGTATAATATTGAAGGAAATTACAATTACGGAGCAGAATTTGTTCAGGCAGTGGAACAACACTTCAAGGCAGTTCTCGCTGAATAAAAAGACAAAACGAACAGACGGTGTTGCTTTTGTTCGATACCGAATGTCGGGAGGTTTTAGCGATGGGACAATGGGAGATTTTTTTAAGTCCTTATAAACAAGCAGTAGATGAGTTAAAAATAAAATTAAAAGGTATGCGTTCCCAGTTTGGCATTGTCAATGCAAATTCTCCAATAGAATTTGTTACAGGACGAGTAAAGCCACTGGCAAGCATTTACGATAAAACGTTAGAAAAAGGACTAGCCTTTGAACCTTCGAAACAACTTGGCGACGAGCTTGGCGATATTGCGGGTGTTCGTATTATGTGCCAATTTGTAGATGATATTTCGACTGTGACAGAGCTAATACGACAACGTAAGGATATGCGCGTTGTTGAAGAGCGCGATTATATCACCCATAGTAAACCAAGTGGTTACCGTTCACATCATATGATTGTGGAATACCCCGTTGAAACCATTCAAGGAAAAAAGGTAGTGCTAGCTGAGATTCAAATTCGTACATTAGCTATGAATTTTTGGGCATCAATAGAACATTCACTAAATTACAAATATAAAGGCATGTTTCCAGAGGAAATAAAGAATCGTCTGCAAAGTGCCGCAGAGGCTGCATTCCGGTTGGATGAAGAAATGTCATCGATCCGTAGTGAAATTCAAGAAGCGCAGGCCTATTTTAGTGAATATAAAGAGGCATCGAATCCTAGTTTACTATCAGAGAAGGAGCGTGACTCACAATGAAATTTTCCATTCAATCACGTAGAGATGCACAATCAAATGAATTAATGGAGCTAGCAAAAACATATTTGCAAGATTTTGGATTAACATATGATGAAGAGACGCCTGAAATTGTTGTATCAATAGGTGGGGACGGAACGTTATTACATGCCTTCCATCGTTACTCACATTTGCTAGATCAGGTTGCGTTTGTCGGTATTCATACAGGTCATTTAGGATTTTATGCGGATTGGAAGCCTTCGGAATTAGAGAAATTGGTGTTATCCATTGCCAAGAAGGATTTTAATGTTGTCGAGTATCCATTACTGGAAGTAAAAGTAGAGCATCATAATACAGATTCCAATACTTATTTGGCATTAAACGAAGCGACGGTGAAATCACCGGATGTTACGCTCGTAATGGATGTAGAGTTAAACGGGAATCAGTTTGAGCGATTCCGTGGCGACGGTCTTTGTGTTTCGACACCTTCAGGTAGTACAGCCTATAACAAAGCCCTTGGAGGAGCTATTATTCATCCAACATTAGCGGCGCTTCAAATTACTGAAATAGCATCTATAAATAATCGTGTTTTCCGTACAGTTGGCTCACCATTGATTTTACCAGCACATCATCACTGTGTTTTACGTCCAGTTAATGAGCAAAACTTTAATATGACAGTTGATCATATTCAAGTTACACAAGGCGATGTGAAATCCATTGCTTTTAATGTAGCCAATGAAAAAGTTCGCTTTGCACGCTTTAGACCTTTTCCATTCTGGGAACGTGTGCATGAATCATTTGTTGCCAATGAATAATAGCGATACACGTTTTACGCTCCGTTTTCTAGCGGAAAAGGATGGCCAATTATTACGTGAAGCTTTAGCTGAGTGGCAAATATCCAAACGAGCCTTAACAGCTATTAAATTTGAAGGGGGTTTATTGACGATCAATGGTACCGAACATAATGTACGTTACCCTCTTCATATAGGCGATCAGGTAGAAGTAAAATTCCCACCAGAAGAGAAAAGTGATGGGCTTGCTATTGAATATGGCAAGCTTGCTGTTATTTACGAGGATGAGGCTCTGTTAGTGCTCGATAAACCAGCACATCAAAGTACCATTCCATCTCGTGAGCATCCAACTAAAAGTATTGCAAATGATGTTTGCGGCTATTTCGAACAACAGAGTTTAGCTTCTACCATTCATGTTGTAACAAGACTTGACCGGGATACATCCGGCTTGTTATGCATTGC
This sequence comes from Lysinibacillus sp. NPDC097868, assembly GCF_044761135.1. Taxonomy (NCBI): domain Bacteria; kingdom Bacillati; phylum Bacillota; class Bacilli; order Caryophanales; family Bacillaceae; genus Lysinibacillus; species Lysinibacillus sp. NPDC097868. Next base: position 59,130 of record NZ_JBIWBS010000001.1, read on the forward strand.
GAAACATGCGCATATTCATCATCTGATGGGTCTAGCCCAACGCCTTGGTGAAGTGTCACGTGAATATGAAGCAATTGTACATGGACATTTAGCAGAAGATTGGCAGTCTATCGTGGCGCCCATTGGACGAAAAGAAACAAGTATTATTGAGCGTGAGGTACGACAGGATGGCCAATATGCTCACACGGATGTAACAGTGTTACAGCGTTTTTCTGTTCAAGGAGAGCCGATGACTCATATTCGCTTAAAGTTGCATACAGGTCGAACACACCAAATTCGTGTGCATATGAGTTATTTGGGTCATCCGCTCGTTGGTGATGATTTATATGGAGGGAGTCGCGAACTGATAGATCGGCAAGCATTACATTGCGTATCGTTATGTTTGCAGCACCCTCTAACAAAAGAGAAGCATTATTTCACTAGTCCGATAAAGGATGATATGCAACAAATATTAAATAATTGAGGAGGTGTTCGCATAAACGGGCATCTCCTTATCATTTTTACTAAAAATAATTATCTTAATAGCATGTTAACAGAAAAATAAGCAATTGTAGGGTATAGTATAGTAGAAAGTTGATGTTATCTAAAAAAAGAGTTTGCACAAACCGTACATGCACACTATTATATAAAAGGTAGATTTACATCAACGTGTGTAAAATGAATTCAACGCTCGGAAGGAGGGGACAAGCATGATAGAGGAAAGAAATGAAAAGGATGATGTGCAATTCGACGAGGCACATTTACGAGGTATGCTCGAGACCAATAATATTACCGCATTCCGTGATGAGTTTTTAGAACTTCATCCATATGATCAGGCAACGTTTTATGAAAAGGTGGAGCCTGATATACGAAAGATCATCTATTCGTACTTGTCTCCGACGGAAATGGCTGATATTTTTGAGGCAATCGAATTAGATGATGATGAATATAAAGCATATTTAGCAGAGATGGACCCCGCATATGGTGCAGAAATGCTGTCCCATATGTATGCAGATGATGCCGCAGATGTCTTAAATGAGCTGGATATGCAACAACGAGAAAGCTACTTAGGCATGATGGATGAAGAAACAGCTGGAGAGATTAATGAGCTTTTGAGCTACGATGAATATACAGCTGGTTCTATTATGACAACTGAATACGTTGCCATTCCTGAAAATTCTACAGTTCGTTCGGCCATGGCGATATTACGTAAAGAGGCACCGAATGCCGAAACGATTTATTATATTTTCGTAGTGGATGAGGCACATCGACTTACAGGTGTTATTTCTCTACGTGATTTAATTATTGCAGACGAAGATACACTTATTCGCTCAATTATGAATGAACGAGTTGTAATGGTACATGTTGGAGATGACCAAGAGGAAGTAGCACAAATTATGAAAGATTATAATTTCTTGGCGACACCGGTTATTGATGATAAAGGTGAGCTTTTGGGGATTATTACAGTCGATGATATTATCGATGTTATTGATGAAGAAGCATCTGAGGATTACTCTAAATTAGCGGGTATTTCAGATATGGATAAATTTGATACAAGTCCTTGGCAAGCGGCGAAAAAACGATTGCCATGGCTTGTCGTATTATTGTTTTTAGGCATGCTAACAGCGAATTTAATGGGGCAGTTTGAAGATACATTAGATAAGGTTGCGCTACTGGCTGTCTTTATTCCACTTATCTCGGGTACATCAGGGAATAGTGGGACACAAGCATTGGCTGTTGCCATTCGAGGTATTGCTACAGGTGACGTTGAAGAACATAGCAAAATGAAACTGTTACTTCGAGAGGCTGGTACTGGAATTTTGACTGGTATTGTTTGTGGTATCATTGTAATCGGTATTGTATATATATGGAAAAACGAATTAATATTAGGCATGCTTGTAGGTGCAGCTATTTGTGGTTCTATTTTAGTGGCAACTCTTGCTGGATCATTTATCCCATTATTGATGCATCGTATGAAAATTGATCCAGCTGTTGCATCAGGTCCGTTTATTACAACGTTAAATGATATTACAAGTATTTTAATTTATTTAGGACTAGCGACAATGTTTTTAAGTCAAATAGGCTAAGAACCAATTTCTTCATTTTTGCATATTGTAGGGAAAAAAGGGAAGTGATAATTGTGGAGCGAGAGCCACGCTTATATATAAAATCACCAACTTATTTCTTAAACATTTCCAAAATGCTACATGAACTTGATTTGGATGAAAGTACGTCTGTGTATGTAAGGGATCAATATGAAAACGAGTCGAGTGAAGAAGAAACGTTGCCAAAACAAAGTGAAGATAAAGTAGAAATACAAGTACAAGAACAAATTGATGAATATATAATTAAACAGTTACATTTTTTGGAAAAACCATTTCGTCAAAAGGCCTATCAGCCATTATTAATTAGTTTAAAAGATGGCAGAAAGTTGAGTGGAACTGCCTCTGATATGCAAGTTGATTCACTTATGTTGACGTCGAGGGAATTCAATACGCAAGAAATTATTTACTTTGAAGATATTGAACAAATATTATGGCGAGGAAAACAATTGCCAACATTATAAAAAAAGTGTACAGCAGAGGATGCTGTACACTTTTTTTTTATGTGTAGTGTGTCAAAGGAGAAAGACTTAATCACAAATCCCTAAGTCAACATCAGCGATACATTGTACAGCGCAGAAACAAGATAGATCCACAGTAATACAGCTATCAGTTGAGTTCCAATCATCTACTTTACAAATTTTCTTCATATTGACGCAGCAGCCATCACGACTTAATAAGTCAACTGTGCTTTCAGTAGAATCATAAGTACATAAAGGTTCTAAAACACGTAAAGTAGCACAGCATTCATCAAACATATCTTCGACACGGAAAAATACTGATGTACATTTACATGGATCTGCTGATGGTGAGCTAAAGAATGCTTTAAATGGAGTACCGTCTTTTGTAATTAACATGAATACGCGTGTATCTGCTGCTGAACGTGCAGGACTTACAATCCCGCCTAGTGGTTCTAAGAAACAATTTGCTGTACATGGGGAACACTCATCTCGCACCGCTTGATTTTGAATATCTAAAATTGCACGAACTACGTCACAAACGCAGCCTGCTGAATGGATAGGTCCAATAGGATTTGTTGGTTTACCACAACCCATATCGTCACCTCCTTTCTTTCTAACTACTTCTACAATATGTACTTTTAAAATAAGGAATCGGGCTTTCGTTTACTTATTCAAATGAATAGTTTTTTTCTGTGTGGAGAAACTGTGAAGAAAAGGAGGGTAAATACTTGAGGTTATTAAGAATGATGTTGCCTCTATTAGTCTGTATGACATTGCTTATTGGATGCACGGAAAAAGAAAAATTTATTGTCTATGGTTCTCCGCAAAACGAAGAAGAGCTTGAGTCCTTATTAAAAGAAGAAAAATTTGTTGAAAAATCAACTGTTATTCAATATGACGATAAAATGCTTGTAGCAGTGCAAATTAAACCAATAAAAAAATGGAATAAGACTAAATTAGAGAAAAAACTACAAAAGAAGTTTGATGAAAAATATCCTAACAAAGAAATTTCCGTTTCAGCCGATTATAAAATATTTTATGAAGCAAATAAAATAAAAAAGGATCAACTTGAAGATAATAAACTAAGCGAAAAAATTACTGAGCTAGAGAAGCTTGCAAAGGAGGAAACATAATGGAAAAAGAGCAATATCAAAAACTTGAGCAAAATATAACACCGACTCCACCCTACTTAAAAAATGCTGTAAAAGCATTCATAGTAGGAGGTCTAATTTGTACAATCGGACAAGCAGTTTCTCTTTTTTATATGGTTTTCTTTAATTTCACGGAAGCAACTGCGGGGAATCCAACGGTAGCAACAATGGTGTTTTTCGCAATGATCCTGACTGGCTTAGGTTTATACAAAAAAATTGGTCAATTCGCTGGAGCTGGTTCGGCAGTGCCAGTTACAGGGTTTGGTAACGCCGTTATATCGGCTGCAATTGAACATAAATCTGAAGGTCTCGTACTTGGTGTTGGCGGCAACTTATTCAAATTAGCTGGATCTGTTGTGTTATTTGGAGTAGTATCTGCATTTTTTGTAGCACTTATTAAATATATTCTTGTGACGATAGGGGTGGTTTCATGGTAATCATATTTCCATCAAAACCATCGTTGTTAGCTGGTGGCGTGGTGGCAGGACCGTTAGAAGATCGTAGTACGTTTAAACAATATTTTGATACAATTTACGACGATGAGCGCTGGCAAATGGAAACAAATGAACAAGGCCATCGAAAAATGATTGAAGAAGCATGTGAAATTGTGCTGAAAAAAGGTGAGATCACAACTGGAGAAGTCGATTTTTTATTAGGTGGCGATTTAGTTAATCAAATGACACCTACTAATTTTGCTGCAAGGGAATTAGCCATCCCTTTTATCGGACTATTTTCAGCATGTGCTACCTCTGTTTCTGCTGTTATTGTAGCTAGCCTTTTAACAGAGCTTGGAGCAGCGAATTTATCAATTGCCGGTGCTTCAAGTCAGCATAATGCGATTGAACGCCAATTTCGCTATCCTATCAATTATGGGGCACAAAAACCTCAAACGGCGCAGTGGACAGTAACGGCTGCTGGGTATGCACTTATTGGTAAACATCGAGAAGACGCTCCATGTATTGAAGCGGCGACAGTTGGAAAGGTTATTGATTATGGGATGGATGATCCATTTCATATGGGCGCTGCCATGGCACCTGCAGCCTTTCAAACAATTAAGTCTCATCTTGAGGAGCGTAAACAAGAAATTTATCATTATGATTTAATTTTAACGGGTGATTTAGGACAGCTTGGCTTAAAACTTCTTAAAGGGATGCTTGTTGAGAGTGGCATAAAAAATGAAGAACTAACACTTTTACGCGATGCTGGAGCAGAATTTTACGGTCAAGATGAAGCATTTCAATCTGGGGCAAGTGGAGCAGGCTGTTCAGCGGCTGTTTTTTTTAGTTATGTTATTCAAGAACTCCGAGCAGGCACATATAAACGTGTGCTTCTTGTTGCGACAGGTGCGCTACTATCTCCACTTTCATTCCAACAAAAAGAAACAATTCCATGTACGGCACATGCGATAGAAATTACAATGAAATGAGGCAACAGCATGGTTACGACATTTATTTTTGCATTTATTGTAGGAGGCATTTTCTGTGTTATTGGTCAATTATTAATGGATGTTGGTAAATTGACACCAGCACATACATTAAGTACGTTAGTTGTCGTTGGTGCCATTTTAGATGGAATGGGTTTATACGAGCCGCTAATTCATTTGGCGGGTGCAGGTGCTACAGTACCTATTACATCATTCGGTAACTCCTTAACACATGGTGCAATGGCGGAAGCAGAAAAACATGGATTAGTAGGCGTGTTAACTGGAATGTTTGAAGTAACAAGCTCAGGAATCAGCGCTGCTATTGTTTTTGGTTTTATAGGAGCATTAATTTTTAAACCAAAAGGGAATATTGACTAGACGAATACCCCTCTCTAATCTGCAACTTTACATATTATAGGTTGTAGAAGGGAGGGGTGCTTTTATGGGATATCAGGGCTGGTGTGCACAACCTTATGCAGGGATGAATAGCTGGAACAATAATTATTGTGGAGGTAATAACAATAGTGGCTATGGCTCAACGTTTGTCTTAATAGTTGTCCTATTCATTCTTCTAATTATTGTTGGTGCTACTTTCGTTAACTAATTTTCTAGCAATTAGTGATTTATAAAATGTTTTATATTATTTAGGCTTTAACTTTAATTCTGTGAGTATATAAATAGCTTACTAAATTAGGTTAAAGCCCCCAACCGTTGTCATATTTGTTTTGTGCAAAAGCTATGCGCTACAAATCATTAGCGACAATGATGTTGAGGTGGAATTGATAGGAGGGGGAACATGCATCGCTCGTTTTTTAATTCGATTGAGCAAAAGACAGGCGTTTCAATGGATGAAATCTTTGCATTAGCAAATGCAATTCAACATGCTGATTTTACCAATGAAAAACAAGTAAGAAAAATTGTACGTCGTGTTGGCAAAGTGTCTAATAGACAAATCACACAAGAGCTTGAAGATAAAATAGTAAAGTCTATTATTCAAGATGGTGCTTCACTAGACTTCGACAAGCTTGCTAAAATGATGAAGTAATGCTGAAAGCTAGCATTATTTAATATATAAAAGAGCTTAAATGGCTACTTAAAATAGAAAACTATTTTCTAAGAAATAAAAAAAGGTGTTACGATTATGCTTTGGCATATCGTAACACCTATTAATTAAATCATTTTTTCCATTGCTCGATGTGGTATACCGGCATCCATAAATTCTGGAGATGTTACCGTATAGCCAAGCTTTTCGTAAAAAGGAACAGCGTAGCTTTGCGCATGAAGTTTTAATTTCTTCTGGTCAATGGAAGTCGCGTAGTTTTCCATCTCCTTCATTATTAAGGCGCCCAGTTTTTTGCCGCGCTGACTTTGCAAAATACATACGCGTTCAATTTTTGCAGTATGTTCTTCAATGCTACGGAGACGAGCAGCACCAACAGGTTCATCGCCCTCATACATAATGAAATGTGTTGCTGTGTCATCTTGCGCATCACATTCTAAATGAAGTGGAACACCTTGTTCCTCTACAAAAACCTTTTTTCGAACAGCAAATGCATCGCCATGTTCTTTCTCTGTTTCAACAATCTTAACGTTATACAAAAATTATTCAGCTCCAGTCAATCGGAATGTTTCATATGTTGTCCATGACCCATCTTCCAATTGATATAAAAGATGAATACGATCAATAGTATCTTTTTCATCAACCCCTGTCATGCGGAGTTGGCCAAAAATATCATCATGCTCTGAATCAGTCATTTTTTGTGCAATTGTAATGTGTGGGACAAAAACATGTTTAGAATCCCCAAAAGGAATTTTTTCTTCAATCACACGATGGAATGCTTGTAATTGTTCAGTTGGTTCGATGCGGAAATAAATCGCATTTGTTGTTGGGAAAAACGAACTAATGCGTGATGCGTGAATGCTTAAAGGTGCATGATTGGCAGCAATGTCATCTAATTGCTTCACGATGGATTGAATATCCTCTTCCGTTGCATCAAAGCTGTCCTTTAATGTCATATGCGGTGTAATCTTTGCATAATGCGGATCGTAACGTTTGCGATACGTGTTCGCTAAATCTTGCAATTTTTTTGATGGAAAAGCCACAATTCCGTACTTCATAGTCCATTACCTCCCGTAAATAAACAATTTTTCTATCTAAGTATAACAGAAAATTAAAAATACGTAATTTGAATCGCCCAACATTAATTGAAATTTTCAATTAATGCACGTCTTAAATCAGGTTTCCAATATTTCCATGTATGATTTCCATCGAACTCTTCATAAAATGTAGAAAAGCCTTTGCTTAACATAAGATTATGCAACTGACGATTTGGTGTTAAGAAATCTTTTACAGTTTTATCCATTGTCACGACTTTATCTTCGTTTTTTCCAACGATATGATAAATAGAAATTGCCCCCGGATCTTTGAAGTGTTCAACAGCTTTCAGTACATCTTCGTCAACATAAGGTGATTGCAAAATAACTTTTCCAAAAATGCTTGGATACTTTAAAGCAGCCATTAAGGAAGCGGTTGCAGCCATAGAATCACCAATGACAGCGCGACTCATACCCATCTGGTACGTTGCATATTCAGCATCTAAATAAGGAACAAGTTCATGTGCTAAAAAGCGCAAATAAGCTTCGTGTTGTTCACCACTCGGAATATATTTATGACGGCGATCTTTAATATCTTTATATGGAACAAATGCAATGATTAAATTCTCGATTTCATAGTCATCGATAAGTTCATCGGCTAGTTTTGTAATACCTCCTAGTTGGAAATAGTCCTTACCGTCTGATGCGATTAAAATATTATATTTGTATAGTGGAGAATAATTAGCAGGGACATAAATATATAGCTCTAATTCCTCCTGCAATGCTTCACTATAGAATTTTAAATCTTGTACAGTTCCCTTATCCAATGATGACACTCCTTCATGTGTTTGTGACAAAATTGTACCATATTACGTAAGTAAAGGTATAATAGGTTGGGCTAGCGTTATACTAGCAAAAAATCTGAAATGAGGGTTAGTTATGCATGATAAAAGTATTCGCGTACATTCAGAAGAAGTGGCGAAAGCAGCTCAAGCTGCACTAATTCGTCGTGGTGTAGAGTTAGAGGACATTGCTGAAATTGTTTATGAAATGCAAAAATCCTACAATGTAGGGTTAACATTAGAGCATTGTATTCATTCGGTTGAACGTGTATTGCGTAAACGTGAAGTCCAGCATGCACTATTAGTTGGAATAGAGCTAGATGAATTAGCTGAAAAAGGGCTATTATCATCACCTCTTCAACAAATTATCGAATCCGATGAAGGATTATTCGGAGTAGATGAAACAATTGCGCTGGGGTCTGTGTTTACATATGGAAGTATAGCTGTAACAACATTTGGACATTTAGATAAACAAAAAATCGGTATCATAAAAAAACTCGACACAGAGCCAGGACATCATGTTAATACATTTTTAGATGATTTAGTTGGCAGTATTGCAGCTTCCGCAGCCTCACGTATTGCTCACCGTATGCGTGACTTGGAAGAAGAAGGCGAAACATTTGCAGATATTGAGCCAGAAGAGCTTGGTCCAAAACCAAAACCACATAATGAAATTTAAAATGTTGTTTAAATAAAGAACTCCTCAAAAAGTTTTGGGGGAGCATAAAATGTCGACAAAGGCATCAAGAAGTTTCAATCTTGATGCCCTTTGTTGTTTTTTCATGTTGGTAGTCATAAAGTAGAATTTCTCCACCAATGTTCAGTTGATTGAAGTGAAGGGCGTCGACTCCTGTGGGAACAGCACAAAACGTAAGACGCAACAAACCGCGCGTAAGCGAGGGTTGCGGCTTACGATGTGCCCGCGGAAAGCGCCGCCCGTAACGGAAATCAACGGCAGAAGTCTTTTATATTTAATTGGACTAAACCTTTTTATCCCATAACCACAAATTTTTTATTGAAAGTAGCCTGTTTACATTGCATATTAAGTTGATTGAAGTGAAGGGCGTCGACTCCTGCGGGAACAGCACAAAACGTAAGACGCAACAAACCGCGCGTAAGCTAGGGTTGCGGCTAACGTATGTGCCCGCGGAAAGCGCCGCCCGTAGCGGAAATCAACGACAGAAGTCTTTAATATTTATTTCGACTAAACCTTTTTATCCCATGACCACAAATTTTTTATTGAAAGTAGCCTGTTTACATTGCTTATTAAGTTGATTGAAGTGAAGGGCGTCGACTCCTGCGGGAACAGCACAAAACGTAAGACGCAACAAACCGCGCGTAAGCGAGGGTTGCGGCTTACGTTGTGCCCGCGGAAAGCGCCGCCCGTAACGGAAATCAACGGCAGTAATACCCTTGGACGTTATAGTGTTGAATGATTTTTATGACCTATTAGCAATTTTCCACCCTCTACATAACTTGAATAACATAACTTGATATTTTATTTGAGACGGAAGATTTTTTATTGGTAGAGTGATACTCGGAGTATACTTGAAAAATTCTTCAGAAGACAAATCAAATTCATTGTGATATTAGTCGACTTTATTGATAATATAATTAAATAAAGTTTTGTAATAATGATGTAAGAAGAGAGGTACTGAAAATGAGTGACAAAGATATTAAAACGTTAATCACTAGCGGAACAATTATTTTTGCTGTTGTTTTGTATTTAATATTCAGATAAATTTTTAAATCTTCAGTTTAAATTAACTGGGGATTTTTGATTGTTGAGAAATAGGAGTATGGAATTTAAAAATATAGTTTAATTTTAAGGAAGTAGGATATTGAATTGAAAAAATTATTATTCGTGTTGTTTTTTTCAACATTGCTTATTAGTGGATGTACAGAAGAATCAAGCACCGATAGTGTTAAAACTGAAGATATACAAGGAATTGTAGCTTCAACAAAGGAAACTGCTGAAAAGCATGATATAAGTAAATTTGAAGAATATGAGCTACAGGATGTAATTGACGGCGACACAATAAGAATAAAATATAATGGTAGCTCTGAAAAAGTACGTTTTCTACTTGTAGATACGCCTGAAACGAATCATGAAACGTTAGGTGTCCAACCGTTCGGACCTGAAGCGAAAGAATTTACCAAGCAATTATTAGCTGGTCAAGATACGGTTTATTTAGAATTCGATGTGTCCTATCGAGATAAATATAAAAGATTACTAGCATATATTTATACGAAAGATGGTATTAGTGTTCAAGAGCAACTATTGAAAAATGGATTAGCACGCGTGGCATATATTTACGAACCAAATACAAAGCATGTAGATTGGTTTAAGTCTATTCAAAAAACTGCGCAACAATCTGCCATTGGTATTTGGTCAGTTGAAGACTATGTAACAAATCGCGGTTATGATAAAGAAGCGTATGATGATGCTGTGAAAAAAGAAAAACAATCTAAAGCAGATGAAGATGATTCAAATATTACTAGCAGTAATGAGAGCTGTAAAATTAAAGGGAATATTAATTCAAAAGGTAATAAAATATACCACATGCCTGGTCAACGTGATTATGACAATACAGTAGCAGAAGAAATGTTTTGTACTGAGGAAGAAGCAGTGGAAAATGGGTTTGTTCCAGCAAAGCAATAAAATATTTGAAGTTTTATATTTTTAGATTTGAAGCATCGACAAATAAAGGAATAAACGTTTATGTAATCTATGGGTAAGCACCAAATACTAAAGAAACCGAACGACTTTACAATAGTCGTTCGGTTTTTAAAATTTACTTTTTACTTTTTTGCGTTTGTATTTTCTCCTCTACAGGCTTCGGTAAACCGATGACCGGGTCACCGAGTAAAGGTGTAGATAGGACATACATGCCATGGTTTGAAAATGCCCAAATTAAATTTCGGTCCCATTCGACGAAAATGCCGTGTACCGGATTAGAATGATCGCTTGTCGTAGTTGTGCCATCTTCATTTGGAATTTCTCCAGACATCTTCGGTACAAAGTATGCTTCGATTGTTGATTCCGTTGGGTTGGTTACGTCAAAAATTTGGACACCTGCATTGTAGAAGGCATAAGGGATATATTGGTCGCTCGGAACACCTGGGTTAATGGTTGCATAGCCACTACGCTTCGGTCCAAAGCTGCCGCGACGTTGGCAAAAGTCTGTGAATGGTGCTGATTCTGGCGGTGTCGGGCGTTTTAACGTACTAATGATTTTAGGCTGAAGCGGATCGTTGACGTCGATTGCGTAAATTTCCTTATAAGGCTCATGGCAATCTTCGCTAAGTGGATAGCCGCTATAGTAAACAATGCCTGTGCTTTCGACTTTGGAAACGTCAATATTATCCCCTTCAGTACCGCTAACACTCATTGGCATCTCAATATGTGAAACCGTTTTCATATTTGCCGGGTCGGATATGTCGACAATATAAAATCCAAAGCCACCCATTGCTGCATAGCCGTACTTGCCACCCTTTTCTACAGGTGTCGGAATGAATAGCGGCATGCGAGCGCCCATCCATGTTGTTTTGTTGCCAGCGCGGGGGTTTTTGTTATAGGCTTCTTCTTCGCCTACACGTTGACCTGGCACCCACCAAGTTGAAAGACGTTTCGGATTAGATGGGTCTGAAATATCAAAGGCCATTTGTGCGCCTGAGTATAAATAGCTTTTATACTCTGTATTGATGAAGGAATCATCAGGTGCACCTGCAACAAATAAATAATCTCCACCATCATAGACAGGTACGTCTTGACAGCCAGAGCCTTCTTGTACAAGGTCACTTGCATTTGCTTTCGCATCTAAAGGTGTTTCAGATAGCAGATTCCATTCTGAAAATAATGGGCTTGTGACTTCGAAAATGCGGAATCCACGCAGCATTTCTTTTTCTTTAATAGCCTTTACTTGCTCAGGGTATTCATACTTATTCGATAGAACACCATAACGCGGTACTTCGTAACATTGAACGGCAATTGTTTTGTCCAACTTTTTATTGTATTTTACTGTCATTGGACCGAAGCGTTTGTCTCCCTTATCTGTGTCAATTAATTTATTGGCGATACGCTTGGCATTTTTAGGATCTGTAATATCGAATACATTGTACATATCTGTTTCAAGATCGTATAAATAGCGACGACCGTCTAGATCGAATGTAGCTTGCCAGCTATGTCCCCAACCAATAACGTATGGATAGAATGCTTCTACATTCATATTTTTCGTATATTGATTTTGATCTAGATAAGGCAAACTCCCTTCAAATGGTTGTGGACCTTCATTATCCGGTGTTGCGGCTGGGTGAGTGAAAATCCCTGTCTTCGCATCATAGCCCCAGCTGTCAGGCGTGGGCTCTTCTGGTTCACCTGGTAAAAGCTTTGTCGTGCCTTCCTTTTCCTTTGGCAGCGGTGCATCAGGTGCAAATTTGTTCAGACCTGTCCGCGGTGCTTCCTGCTTTTCTTCTTTTTTAGCTTCATCGTTCGCTAAGACAGTGCCTAAAGACAAGAAGAAAATAATGCCCATCATAAGAAAGGTAAAAGCTAAATTACTCAGAAAAGGATGTAACTTAAATTTTTTCATCAACGCAATCCCCCTAGAAATCTATGAATTTTTTAAAGCATTTTACTAAAGACATGTAGATTGTATAGGTGACAAATTTTGAAGCTGAAAAATTGTGAAATTTAGTTGTTCCGGAACTAAATAAATACTACAATTATATATGACACAGTGTCAACTTTTTATTTTCTGAATATTTAGACTTTCATAAATTTGAGTCTTCTATCCTACTACGCTCGCTAAAATTAGATCTAAAACAAAATATAAAACCAGATTAAGATGAATCTCCGATGGACTAACCTAATCATAAGACAATATAAAACACCTCTAAAATGGGCTTGCTATATGTAAATCATTTGGGAGGTGTTTTTCTATGGCGAAAGTCTTCAAAAAGTTAAAAAAATAGAAGGAGGAACGAATACAAGAAAAATTAGGCTACTTAACTCCCCTAGAATTTGGGAAGCAAGCAGCCTAATGAGGTTGTTTTCTATGTATCTCAAATGACTAGGTCAGTTCTTAATCTGGTTTTTTTATTTGTATAACCCATCGATATACATCGTTGTAATCGTCCAAGCAATATCCTCAATAGACTCGGACGTATCATCACGGACGAGGTCCCATTGGTGGTTTTCATTGATTAAAAACCATGAGCGTGCGACGATATCGATTTTTAAATCTGACCGTACTAAGCCTTGACTTTGTGCATATGTAATATCGCGGATAATAAAATGAATGTTCGTTTTTCGGATGTCATCCCACTTTTCATTCACGGCAGGGGAAAGGCTAATCGCTTCTGCGAATACTTTCATGATATCTTTATTGGATTTTGCCATCGTTAGAAAAGCAGTGACTTGATTCAGGACAAGCTCTTTTGCTTCTTCTTTGCTAGTAGGTAAGAAAGGTGTGTGGGCCATATCAAGAAATTCTTGCATGACTGTTTCCATGAGTGCGATTAAAATCTCATCTTTTCCTTTGAAGTGTACATAAGCCGTCCCATAACCAGTTTCTGCTCTCTTAATAATTTGAGTAATAGTAGTTTTTTTAAAGCCAAATTCGTAGAATAAGTCACGCGCGGCATCCAATAATTTTTGTTTCGTTGCGATAGAGCGCATATTTCTTCCGTCGATTTGCTTCGTTTCTTCACTCATTAAATGACCTCCAAGTTATGACTTGTTTTATTTATAATAAGCGTGCTATTGCTTGATAATCCAATGATTTATTTCAATTAATCATAGCCCATTAGAAATATTTTTACAAATGACGTTGAAAAAATTTGGTAAAAATAATATTGACACTATGTCAACTTTATTTTAGACTATGAACATATTCAGAAAATTTAAAAAATGGGGGAAAGAATTTTGGGGACTAGAGAAAGCGTTTACAACAAAGAACATGCAAAACAATATGATGCGAATGATTCATTTCGATCATACCGCGATGAATTTTATTTACAATCAGGTGTTATTTACATGGATGGCAATTCCTTAGGTTTAATGTCCAAAAGAGCCGAGCGAAATGTCAGTGAATTAATGGAATCGTGGAAAGCATACGGAATTAAAGGGTGGACAACTGGTAAGTATCCATGGTTTTTCATTTCAGAGAAGCTCGGTGAAATGTGTGCACCGCTAATCGGAGCTGAGAAAAACGAAGTCATTATTGCCGGTTCAACGACTTCCAATATTCATCAAGCTGTCGCAACATTTTATAAACCAGAAGGGCAACGAACAAAAATTTTAGCTGATGAATTAACATTCCCATCAGATATTTATGCGCTACAGAGTCAAATAAAGTTAAAAGGCTATAATCCAGATGAGCATTTAGTACGTGTGAAAAGTCGTGATGGCAAGCTAATTTTAGAAGAGGATATTATCGCAGCGATGACAGATGAGATAGCGCTCATATTGCTGCCAACTGTCCTTTACAGAAGTGGTCAGCTACTAGATATAAAACGCTTAACTGCCGAAGCACACGCGAGAGGTATTTGCATTGGCTTTGATGCTTGTCATTCCATTGGGGCAATTCCGCATTACTTCAGTGAGTGGAATGTTGATTTTGCTATATGGTGTAACTATAAGTATCTCAACGGTGGTCCTGGTTCAGTCGCTGGCTTGTATGTGAATAAAAAACATTTCGGCATTCATCCTGGCTTAGCTGGCTGGTACAGCTCCAAAAAAGATAAACAGTTTGATATGGCACATACATTAGATGTGGAAGAAACTGCAGGGGCATTTCAAATGGGTACACCGCACGTGCTGAGCTTAGCCCCTATTATCGGCTCATTAGAAATGTTTGCGGAGGCTGGTATCGAAAATATTCGTCAAAAATCATTAAAGCTTACACGTTATATGATGGACTTAATCGAGCAAGAGCTAACTGAGCTTGGCTTTTCAATTGGCAATCCAAATGAAGATGATAGACGAGGGGGGCATGTTTGCTTAGAGCATGAAGAGGCGATTCGAATTTGCAAAGCTTTAGTTGATAAGGGCGTCATTCCAGACTTTAGACCGCCTAACATTATTCGTCTCGCACCAATCGCCTTTTATACGTCATTCGAGGAGGTGTGGGAAACCGTCGAAATATTAAAGGCAATCGTGACAGAAAAGCAATATGAAAAGTATGGGGAGGAAAGAAATGTAGTATCTTAAACGACAATATCAAAGGGGGAAAATGTATGTCACAAGACAATCGTTTGCAAGATATCGTTGAAAGAGAAAAGGGATTAAGTCAGAGCTTAACAACACGCCAGCTGACGATGATTGCCATTGGGGGAGCAATCGGGACCGGGTTATTTTTAGGGAGTGGCTTGGCGATAGGCCTGGCAGGACCGAGTGTCATTATTAGCTATACAATCGGTGCATTAATTGCATTATTACTCATGGGCTGCTTAGCAGAAATGACTGTAGCTCATCCAGTGACAGGGTCGTTTGGTGCCTATGCAGAGAAGTATATTAATCCATGGGCTGGCTTTTCGGTACGCTATTCGTATTGGTTTAGTTTAGTATGTGCAATCGGGACGGAGGTTACAGCTGTAGCCGTTTATATGAAGTATTGGTTTCCGACCGTGCCTGCCATCGTTTGGATAATCTTGTTTGCAGCAGTGCTTATGTATGTGAATGCAACAACGGTCAAATTATTTGGTGCT
Organism: Lysinibacillus sp. NPDC097868; assembly: GCF_044761135.1. Taxonomy (NCBI): domain Bacteria; kingdom Bacillati; phylum Bacillota; class Bacilli; order Caryophanales; family Bacillaceae; genus Lysinibacillus; species Lysinibacillus sp. NPDC097868. The sequence goes on from NZ_JBIWBS010000001.1 coordinate 74,892, forward strand.
GTTGAATATTGGTTTTCAGTCATTAAAGTAGCTGCGATTGTTGGATTTATTATTCTAGCAGTATATATCATTGTTGGCGCGGATAGTGGCGCAGCTATTGGTACTCAAAATTATACAAATGACGGTGGTTTTTTCCCTAATGGGGTATGGGGAATGTGGATTGCTATATTTGTATCGTTGTTCAGTTATTTAAGTATTGAAATGATTGCTGTTAGTGCTGGTGAAGCAAAGGATCCGGAAAAAGCAGTGCCGATCGCGCTTCGTTCAGCCGTTGTTCGACTGGTACTGTTTTACTTATTAACGCTATCTTTAATGCTGATGATTGTGCCATGGGGGATGGCAGGAATCGATAAAAGTCCATTCGTAAAAGTAATGGAAATTATGAATATCCCAGGAGCAGCAGCTATTATGAATTTCGTCGTACTTGTAGCAGCGCTTTCTGCGATGAATAGTCAATTATATATTTCTACACGTATGATGTTTTCTTTATCAAGAGGTGGCTACGCGCCGAAAGTATTAGGGAAATTAAATAGTAAAAACGTACCTTCTGTTGCATTATTTGCTTCTGTTATCGGTATCGCCATCGCGACAATTTTTACAGTTGTCAGACCGGATGCGGCTTTTGCAACGATGATTTCGCTTTCTAGCTTTGGTGCGATGTTTGCTTGGTTTATGATTTTTATTACACACCTGTTCTTCCGTAAAAAATGGAATGAAACGAACGGGCGCAAATTACCGGTAAGAATGATTGGTTATCCGTACTTAACAATTTTCGGTGCAGTCCTGTTAACGTCTGTTGTACTATCAACATGGTTCTCACCAGACTTTAAAGCCACATTAACACTCGGATTCCCTTGGTTAATCTTTATTACAGCTTGTTACTTCTTCTGGAAGAAGGCGAACACGAAAAACACGAAATCTTCAGTTATTGTAGAAGATACCACAGAGAGCTCAGGAAGCGGGATTATTTAGCTGTAGGCACATGGTAATTGAAGTCGGTAAGCAATTTCAGTACAGTATTAAAATCCATAAAAAAACATAAATATAAAATTTTAGAGGAGTGGATTTCGTATGGCAAAATTACAAGCATTTAATCTATTAAAATGGATCGAAGAAAATAAGGACTCTTTAAAGCCACCTGTTAACAATAAAGTGCTATGGGAGGATTCGGAGTTTATTTGTATGATTTTAGGCGGACCTAATCGCCGTCGAGATTTCCATGTCGATCCATCTGATGAGTTCTTTTATCAAATTAAAGGCGATTGCTTCGTTGAGATAATTAATGAAGGAAAGCGTGAAGTGATTACAATAAAAGAAGGGGAAGTGTTCATGCTACCAGCGAATGTGCCGCACTCTCCTCATCGAATTGCCGACACATTTGGACTTGTCGTAGAAAGGAAGCGGGCAGAGGGAGAGCTAGAGGACTTCGTATGGTTCTGTGAAAACTGCGATCAACAAATGCACAAAAAAACGGTGCAATTAACAGATATCGAAACACAAGTAAAAGGTGCAATCGAAGAATTCAATGGTAGTTTAGAGCTGCGCACATGTAAAAATTGCGGTCATGTAATGTCCGAAGAAGTGAGTTTATGGCAATGCGAGTAGATTTCCATACTCATATTATTCCAGAGGATATTCCTAACTTTGTGGAGAAGTTTGGCGGAGAGCGCTGGCCAACATTAGAAAAAACATGTACATGTGGTGCGAATATTATGGTAGCAGGTAAAGTGTTTAGAGAAGTGACAGACCAAGTATGGAGCCCGGAAAAACGCATACAGGATATGGATGCTGAAGGGGTGGATATACAAGTATTGTCCCCGATTCCTGTGACGTTTTCCTATTGGGCGGAACCACATGCGGCAGAGGAAATGGCTCGTATTCAAAACGACTTTATTGCGAATACGGTGAAGCAATATCCGAAGCGATTCATCGGTCTTGGCACAGTGCCACTCCAAAATGTAGAGGTAGCTATTCGTGAAATGGATCGTTGCATACATGAGCTAGGGCTTAAAGGCATCGAAATCGGGACGAATGTAAACGGCAAAAATTTAGACGACCCAGCTTTTACAGCATTTTTCGAAATGGCGGAGAAATGGGAAGTGCCTTTATTTATTCATCCGTGGGAAACGCTCGGGAAGGACCGAATGCCGCGCCATAATTTTATGTACACGGTAGGGATGCCAAGTGAAACTGCGCTTGCTGCTGCTAGTCTTATTAACGGCGGAGTTATCGAAAAATTCCCAAAACTTAAAGTGTGTTTTGCACACGGTGGCGGCTCTTTTCCTTATATTTTACCTCGCTTAGATCAAGGGTGGAAAGTATGGCCGCATCTACGCTTAACGAGTAAACCACCGAGCTATTATGCGAAAAATTTCTATTTCGATTCTTTAAATTATGACCCGCTAAATCTTCAATATTTAATCGACCGATTTGGAGCAGACAAAATTGTGATGGGCTCAGACTATCCCTTCTTATTAAGAGAAATACCACCGGGGAAGATAGTGGATGAGACACTTCATCTTTCAGAAGATCAAAGAAGGGATATTTTAGGGAGAAATGCCTTAGCCTTTTTAAATATCGAGATAAAGGAAGAGATCAAATCATGACACCAGAAGAAAGACTTACACAGTTAGGACTTGAATTACCACCTTTACGTCCAGCTTGGGGAGACTATGTAGGTTGTGTAAGGACAGGCAATCTCTTATTTACAGCAGGACAGGGTGTGGATCAGTACCACGGTAAGCTAGGGAGAGATTTGACGACAGAAGAAGGCTATTTAGCAGCACAGCAATCGATGCTAAACCTACTCAGTGTAGTAAAACATGAAATAGGCGAATTAAGTAAAGTGAAGCAATTTGTCAAAGTATTAGGGATGGTAAATTGCACGGAGGATTTCATTGAGCAGCCTAAAGTAATGAACGGAGCCTCAGATTTAATTGGGAAGGTATTTGGAGAGAAGGGTAAGCACGGGCGCTCTGCTGTTGGAATGGCTCAATTACCTAATAATACAGCAATCGAAATAGAGATGATTATTGAAATCGAAGAATAGGAGGAGTGGCATTGATTAATGAAAAAGTAATCGAAGAAAAATATTTAAAAGATGCCAAGCTATTCATTGGTGGCCATTATGTAGACGCCTTATCAGGTGAAACTTTCGATACGATTAATCCCGCTACAAATGAAATATTAGCATCAGTAGCAAATGGCGGACAAGAGGATGCAAAGCGCGCAATAGAAGTTGCACATAAAACTTTTGCTAGTGGTGTATGGAGCAAGATGCCTGTTGAGGAACGCTCGCGGATTTTATGCAAAATGGCTGATTTAATAATGAAGAATGTTGAAAAACTTGCCTATGTCGAAACGTTAGACGTAGGTAAGCCAATACGGGAGAGTCTTGAATTTGATATTCCGCGAGCGGCTGCTAACTTCCGTTTCTTCGCTGAGATGGCGAAATATATGACGCACGAGCATTATGATCAAAGCAAGCATTTTTCATATGTGCAATATGCCCCAGTCGGTGTGACAAGCTTAATTATTCCGTGGAACTTGCCGTTTATGCAAATGACGTGGAAGGCATCTGCTGCTCTTGCTGTAGGTAATACCGTTGTAATCAAGCCTGCCTCTTATACACCGCTAAGTGCCATCATGCTTGGAGAAATAGCGAATGAGGCGGGATTACCTCCAGGTGTGCTAAATATTTTGACAGGTCCAGGTGGTATTGTAGGAACAGAAATGGCGACAAACTCTGCTGTGAGGAGAATCTCCTTCGTGGGTGAATCAAATACAGGAAAAACGGTTATGCGTAATGCTGCTCAAAATTTAATCCCAGTTTCGTTAGAGCTTGGTGGGAAATCAGCTAATATTGTGTTTGAAGATGCTGATTTAGAAGAAGCAGTAGCAGGATCAATCGAAGCCATTTATCGCAATCAAGGAGAAATTTGCTTAGCAGGCTCCCGGATTTTAGTGCAGGAAAGTATTTATGATCAGTTTTTAGATAAATTCGTGGCAGCTGTGAAACAAATTAAAGTCGGAAACCCCCTCGATATGACAACAGATATGGGTGCTTTAGTTTCTAAGGGGCATTTAAAGCTCGTAGATGAGTATGTGAAAATTGGTCTAGCTGAAGGGGCGAAACTAGCTTACGGCGGTAAGGCTGTCGCTTCACTACCTGAAGGGAACTTCTATGAGCCGACTGTTTTGTACGATGTCAATAATCGTATGCGCGTTGCTCAAGAGGAAATATTTGGTCCTGTCCCTGTCATTATTCCATTTAAAACAGAAGAAGATGCTATTCAGATAGCGAACGATTCTATTTATGGATTAGCAGGGGTAGTATGGACGAATGATTTACGGAGAGGACAGCGTGTGACAGCCCAAATTCATGCGGGCTTATTATGGGTGAATTGCTGGTATGTGCGGGATTTAAGAACCCCGTTTGGTGGAGCTAAAGCTAGTGGTATTGGGCGCGAAGGCGGTCGTCATAGCTTTGAGTTCTATAGTGAAACAAAAACAATTACCGTAAAAAAATAAGGAATGAATAAACAAACAAAAGCTGGTATAGCAACCGCCTTTTGTTTGTTTTACTAAGGAGAGTGAATGGTGGTGTCAGAGAAAATTAAGCAATACGCCACACAATTATTGATAGCTGAAAAAACAATGCAAAGCATCGTTCCTTTAACAGAGTCGGATGCAAGCTTAAGCATAAAGGATGCTTATGAAATACAGCTTGAAACAGTAAAAATGAAGCTGGACGAAGGTCGACACGTAGTTGGTAAAAAGGTTGGTTTAACAAGCGTAGCTATGCAAAAAATGCTCCATGTAGACGAGCCAGATTATGGTCATTTATTAGATGATATGGTGTTTGGAAATGAAGCTATTGTAAAAGTTACTAGCATGCTCTCCCCAAAAATTGAGGCGGAAATTGGTTTCGTACTAGGAGAGGATTTAGTAGGACCGAATGTAACTTTTCTCGATGTCATGATGGCTACTGACTATATCGTGCCGACAATTGAAGTAATTGATAGCAGAGTTGAGGATTGGCGCATTAAATTAATTGATACAGTAGCTGATAATGGCTCATCTGCAAAGGTCATCGTCGGGCATGAAAAGACGAAGGTAAATGAAGTTGATTTACGGACAGCAAGTATGGCACTTTACAAAAATGGGGAGCTACTCGCGACAGGGGCAGGGGCTGCTGCACTGGGACACCCGGCACACGCTATTGCTTGGTTGGCAAATAAATTACATGAGTTTGGCATCACACTTAAAAAGGGCGAGCTTATATTACCTGGCGCTTTATCTGCGGCACTTGCAGTAAATGCTGGAGATAGTATTGAAGCAAAATTTGGGGGCATCGGTACAGTAACGGTTCACTTTGAATAATGTGAAAGGAGAGAAGGATATGGGCAAAATCAAAGCAGCTATACTAGGCACAGGAAACATAGGCACTGATTTGCTTTATAAATTAGAACGCAGTGAAGTGATTGAAGTTGTGGCGATGATTGGGATAGATTCACAATCAGAAGGTTTGAAGCGTGCAGCAGAGAAAGGGTATGCGACATATTCAAATGGCATCGAAGCTATCGTTGCCAATCCTAACATGGCGGCTATAGTATTTGACGCCACATCAGCGAAAGCTCACGTACGCCATGCGAAAGTATTGAAGGAGCTAGGGATTTTAGCGATCGATTTAACACCAGCAGCAAGAGGACCGTTCTTTTGTCCGGCAGTGGGGACTACGGAAAACTTACTCGATTTACACAATGTCAATATGATTACGTGTGGTGGCCAGGCTACGATTCCAATCGTCTATGCGGTCAACCAAGTTGCAGATGTTATATATGGAGAAATTGTGGCGACTATTTCAAGCTTAAGTGCAGGTCCAGGGACGAGGGAAAATATTGACGAGTTTACGATTACAACGCGCCGTGGAATCGAAGAAGTAGGTGGAGCAAATACTGGAAAAGCGCTCATTATTTTAAATCCGGCAGACCCACCTATCCTTATGCGAGACACTATTTATTGTGAAGTGAAAAATATGAAAGAAGAGGAAATTCGCGACTCTATTTATACAATGGTAGAGAAAGTGAAGGCATATGTGCCAGGCTATCGTCTAAGACAGGAGCCATTATTTGATGGCAACTGTGTAACAATCTTTATAGAAGTAGAAGGTGCAGGAGATTATTTCCCTTCATATGCAGGGAATTTAGATATTATGACAGCTGCTGCGACACGTGTTGCGGAAGATTTTGCGCGGGCCATGTTAGAGAGAACGACATTAGAGACACATTAAGAAAGGGGGCAGAATACATGAATTCGCAAGTTAATAAACCAATTCGATTAACAGAAGTGTGCCTCCGAGATGGGAGTCATGTCGTGGCACATCAATTTACAGAGCAGCAAGTACGAGATGTTGTGAGAGGGTTAGATGATGCAGGCATGCATTATATAGAAGTAAGTCACGGAGATGGCCTTGGAGGCTCCACTTTTCAGTATGGCAAATCGCTCGTTAATGAGATGAAGCTCATTGAAGCAGCTGTTGCTGCATGTACCAAGTCAAAAGTTGCTGTGCTGTTAATACCAGGGATTGGTACTGTACACGAATTGAAGCAGGCAAATGACTTAGGTGCTCGCTTAGTGCGTGTTGCTACACATGTAACAGAGGCGGATGTGTCAGCTCAACATATGAGCAAGGCACGCGAGCTAGGGATGGAGACAGTAGGTTTTTTAATGATGGCTCATTCTGCACCTGTGGAAAAGTTAGTGGAGCAAGCGAAGAAAATGGAAAGCTACGGTGCTGAAGCTGTCTATATAACAGATTCTGCGGGCGCATTGCTGCCGCATGAGGTGCGTGAGCGTGTGCGCGCTTTACGACAATCGTTGCAAATAGAGGTAGGATTCCACGCTCATAACAATTTATCTATGGCAGTGGCGAACACGGTCGTTGCTATAGAGGAAGGAGCGACACGTATTGACGGGAGTGTGCGCTGTTTAGGAGCAGGTGCAGGGAATACTCAGACAGAAGTGTTATTAGCTGTGCTAGACCGCATGGGAATAGATGTAAGTATTGATTTATATAAAATGATGGATGTCGCAGAAAATATTGTAGGCCCTCTCTTGCCAGGCTCGCAGGAAATTCGAAAGGGGAGCTTAGTGTTAGGGTATGCAGGGGTGTACTCAAGCTTCCTGCTTCATGCAGAGCGTGCGGGGAAGAAATTTGGTCTTGATCCACGCGATATACTTATCGAATTAGGTAAACAAAAAGTAGTAGGTGGTCAGGAGGATATGATTATCGATGTCGCTGCTGAGCTCACAAAAAAAAGGCAAATTGAGGTGTGAAAATGACGGTACAAATAAATCAGCAAAAAATGGTTGATTATTTATATGAGGCAGAGCGTGATGTAAAGGAAGTCATTAAGCTGACAGACGACTACCCACAGTTGACGATACAGGAGGCTTATCGTATACAGGATGCTTTATTAGCGCGCAAGCTAGAGGAGAATGGCACGAAGCAAGTGGGCGTGAAGCTAGGTTTAACGAGTAAAGCAAAGCAGCAGATGATGGGAGTCAATGAAGCGATATATGGCTATTTACATAGTGATATGCTCGCACTAGAATGGGAAGCGATTGAATTTTCACAGCTCATTCATCCGAAAGTTGAGCCTGAGATTGCCTTTTTTTTAGGTGAGGATTTGGCGGGGGAGGCGGTTACAGAGGCGGATGTTGTAAAGGCAACGAAGTACGTCGCACCTGCCCTTGAAGTAATAGATAGCCGTTATAAAGATTTTCGCTTTACATTAGCAGATGTTATCGCAGATAATTGTTCCTCGGCGAAATTTATTGTTGGTAGTAAGTGGGTTTCTCCTCACATGCTTGATTTGGGGCAAATCGGCATGGTACTAAGTAAAAACAGCGCTGTGGAGCAAACAGGCTCAAGCGCTGCTGTATTAGGGCATCCTGCTACTGCCATTGTGTGGGCAGTGAAAGAATTAGCCAAGGTAGGAAAAGGCTTTAAAAAAGGCGATATTATTTTAAGTGGTGCGATGTCTGAGGCGATTTCTTTTCAGCCAGGGGATACAGTTGTAGCAGATTTCGATGTGCTTGGCAGTGTGACATTATCTTGTAATTAAAGGACAGTGCTTCTTTCTTCTCAATTGTGAAAAGACGATTGCAACCTCCTTTACTTTAAATAAGAGCATCTGGAAATGGAGTTTTATTTCCAGATGCTCTTTTAACGGTTTATGAAAGGCAGAAAGGTAGCAATTAATAGGTGCATCCTTATACTAGAATAGAAGATGTAAGAAAAGAGTGGCACAGCACAAAGGGAGTGTACATATGTTGAATGGGGATGCTATTTTTCCAATTTTCATTATCGTCATATTTTTCATTGTTATAGGCGCCATTATTAGTAGTATTTTCCCGTCTATTAAAAAGAAATAAAGATAATGCGTGTCAAGCATAGCAATCAAGAAATGAATCGTCTCTTTAACTATGAGAAGGATAAGGACGGTTCATTTTTTGATGACGAATACACTTTATTTGGGAATGGACCTTTTACTAGAAGTAAGAGCATATTGATTAATAACCGCTATTTTAATTAAGAGATAATCCTTCCTTTACCGAAGGGTATACATAAAGGCGTACCGTATATAGGGTCATTTGTCATCTGACATTCTAAATCGAAAACATGTTTTACTAATGAAGTTGTCATAATATCTTCAGGCTTTCCCTCTTGATAAACGCCTCGATCACGCACCGTAATAATGTGATCAGCATATCGACATGCCAAATTAATATCGTGTAGAACCATAACGATTGTTCTATTTTGTTTATTTAATTCAAAGAGTAAATCTAAAATTTCAATTTGATGTGTTAAATCTAAGTAAGTGGTAGGTTCATCTAACAAAATAATATCTGTATCCTGAGCTAGCGTCATAGCAATCCAAGCGCGCTGACGTTGACCACCTGAAAGCTCATCCACTGGTTTATCCTGTAAATGATCCACGCCCGTCGCTTTTAAGGCGTTGAACACGATTTCTTCATCTTTTTCTGTCCATTGTTTTCGCCAGCTTTGATGAGGGTAACGACCTTGTTTTACAAGTTGTAAAACTGTTAACCCTTCTGGTGCTACTGGTGATTGAGGAAGAATAGAAAGCTTTTTAGCTACTTGTTTCGTGGATAATTTAAAAAGGTCTTGTCCATCTAATAATACCGTGCCTTGTTTAGGCTTTAATAAACGAGCAATTGAGCGTAAAAGCGTAGATTTCCCACACCCGTTGGCACCAATCAGAACAGTAATTTCATTCATAGGGATAGATAAATTTAGATTTTCAATAATATTGGAATCACCATAATTTAGTGTAAGTGATTTAGTTTCTAAAGTTTTAGTCATGAGTTTGACTCCTTTATTTTCTAGGATTTCTCAATAATAAATAGATGAAATAAGGGGCACCAATAGCAGCTGTAAACACTCCTGCTGGCACTTCTAAAGGACTAAATGCAGTGCGTCCAATAATATCTGCAACCATTACTAATAAAGCACCAATAGCAGCGGATGTTGGAATTAATACACCGAATGCTGGACCTACAATCCGTCTTGCAATATGTGGTGCCATTAAGCCGACGAAGCCAATAGCTCCTGCAAATGAAATGGCACTAGCAACGAGACTTGAACTCAGTAGTAATAAGAAAAAACGAGTTTTTTGTACAGTTTGACCTAAACTTGCAGCTGTGTCATCACCCAATTCTTGCACATTTAACTGTCGAGTAATAAAGACTGTTAGAAGCAGAAGGATTATAATGATTGGGACTATAATTTGAACTTGATTCCAATCTGCACTTTTGACGCTACCTGTAATCCACTTATTGGCTTCACTAGCTTGATAAATAGGACCGATAACCATCAACATTGTCGTAATAGCCTGCATAAAAGCTGAAACCCCGATACCAATTAATACAAGACGGGTTGCGGTCACACCATCTTTCCAAGCAAATATATAAACAATAAATGCAACGACAGTAGCTCCAATAAAACCGGCAAGAGGCAGCCATTCAATACTAACTGTTAATGAATGATTGGAGTCACTGAAAATAGCTAAAAAACCAACTACCGCAGCTCCACCACCAGCAGAAATACCGATTATATCTGGTGAAGCAAGTGGGTTTTTAATAAGACCTTGTAAAATAGCACCTGCCACAGCTAAAGCCATACCTGCAAACGCTGCAATAAAAATTCTTGGCAGTCGAAAGTCAATAATAATTAATTGATCGAAATCAGAACCTTGTCCGATTATCGTTTGCATTACTTTTAACGGATTTATAAATGAATCACCAAATGATGCACTGAAGAAAAAAACAAATAGTGCGATGATGCTAATAAAAGTTAGCTTTTTAGAAGCATTTACGTCTAGTAAAAAGGATATTTTATTTTGTAGTAAACGTACTGTTTTTAATTGTTTCATTATTTTTTTCCACCTTTTCGCGCAAGGTAAATAAAGAATGGTGTGCCAATCATGGCTGTCATTACGCCAACTGGCACTTCTTGAGGCATAATAATATAGCGTGCTGTCACATCTGCTAACAGTAAAAGAATCCCACCTAATATAGCAGCCATCGGAATAAGCCAACGATGATCAGTACCAACAAACTTTCGCGCAAAATGGGGTACTACAATTCCAACAAATCCTATAGGACCAGCTATTGCAACTGAACTACCTGCTAAAAAAATAACAATAATGCCAACTGCTAATTTCATCATTCCTAGTGGTAAGCCGAGGCCTTTTGCTATATCATCCCCGAGAGCAAGAACATTCATTTTAGAAGAGATAAGTAAAGCTGCAATCCACCCAATAACTAAATATGGTAACACGGACATTAGAATCTCTAGCTTTCTCCCTTGTACAGATCCAGCTAACCAAAACAGTACTTGCTCAAGTTCTGCTTCGTTTGTTGCAAGTAAACCTTGTGTAAAAGAAGCGAAAAGTGCACTAATTGCGGCTCCAGCTAACGTTATTTTGACTGGTGTTACGGCATCTCGTCCAGATGAACTAATGCCATAAACTGATAGAGCAGCAATTGCGGCACCTAAAAATGCCACCCATGCTAAAGATTGTAAAGCTGAAATATGGAAGAAAATCATTGCAAATACAACTGCAAAGCCAGCTCCCGTATTGATTCCTAAAATTCCGGGTGATGCTAGTGGATTTTTTGTTAATGTCTGCATAAGTACCCCTGTAATAGCTAAGGAAGCACCCACACATGTAGCAATTAAAGCTCTAGGAATACGAACATTTTGAATAATAATATGCTCATTAGAATTATTAAACTGGGTAAAAGATTCAATCGTCGTTTGAATGGAGGTATTTGCATAGCCATATACAATACTTATTCCCATGCAAATAAGTAAGAGAAGCGTTCCTACTATTAACGCTAAAGATTTTGAAGAATTATTTTTTAAAATCATAATTTCATACTCTTTCTTTTATATAGAATGTACTTGCATTTTATTAAAAATATATTGACAGTAATAAATTCTTACAATAATATTGATTTCGTTCTTAATAAAAATGATAATCATTATCACCAAACAATTCTATCATATACAATGGGGGAAAAAAAGATGCAAAAAGCATTTCAAAAGTTATTAGTATTGCTAGCTGTTATGGCTATTTTTGTTCTTGCAGCGTGTGGCAATTCTAAAGATAACGAGAAGGAAGAAAGTTCAAAAGAAAGCAATGCTTACAGTGTCGAACATGCAATGGGGACTACTGAGGTAAAAGACACACCAAAACGTATAGTTGTATTAACAAATGAAGGTACTGAAGCACTTTTAGCTTTAGGAATTAAGCCAGTAGGTGCTGTTCAATCTTGGTCAGGTGATCCATGGTATGATCATATCAAAGATCAAATGGACGGTGTAGAAGTAGTTGGTGTTGAACATGAAATTAATATTGAAAAAATCGCTTCGTTAAAGCCCGATTTAATCATTGGTAATAAACTAAGACAAGAAAAAGATTATGCGAAACTTAGCAAAATTGCTCCAACAATTTTTTCAGAAACATTACGCGGTGACTGGAAAGAGAATTTTAAGTTATATGCAAAAGCAGTGAATCAAGAAACAAAAGGTGAAGAAGTATTAACAGCCTACGAAGATAAATTACAAGCACTTAAAGAAGAACTTGGTGATCAAACGAATAAGGAAATTTCGTTCGTACGTTTTATGGCAGATAAATCTCGCATCTATTACACTGATTCATTCTCAGGTGTCATCTTTGATGAATTAGGATTTAAACGTGTTCCAGCTCAAGCAGACTTATTTAAAGGCGATGCAAAATTAGGGAAGTTGGCTATTGATTTAGGAAAAGAAGCAATTCCTCAAATGGATGGCGATGTTATTTTCTACTTCACATACATGCCAACCGGTGATGATTCTGCGTTAGCAACTGAACAAGAGTGGACACAAGATCCACTTTGGAAAAACCTAACTGCTGTCCAAAAAGGCAACGCACATAAAGTGGATGATGTCATTTGGAATACTGCAGGAGGCATTCTAGCTGCTAATATTATGTTAGACCAAGTTAAAGAGTATTTTGTTAAATAAGATTATTGAAGAACCATCTACTGTAGAAAATCATTTCATACAGTAGGTGGTTTTTTGCTTCGCGGAAAAAACGAGTGCTAACGCGGAATAATGAGCTTGAATCGCGGAAAAACCGCGTGCAACCGCGGAAAAAAGTGCTTGAATCGCGGAAAAACCGCGTGCAACCGCGGAAAAAAGTGCTTGAATCGCGGAAAAACCGCGTGCTATCGCGGAAAAAAGCCCCCCAACCAGCCCCCTCGGATTAAACCGCACTCGCAGATGAACGCCCATTAAAACAAAATTTACTCTTCATATGATAGAAAATGGGTAAACGTATTAACTTGCTTCAGAGGAGCTTTTCAAGCGGGTTCGATAAAAATCTGGACGCAATTATGCCAGGGCATTATTGACAGGAGGGAAATCATGCATTGGATAACCATTATTTTGATTGGTATAGCTGCCAATTTAGATAATCTAGGGATTGGCCTTGCCTATGGGGTTAAACGAGTAAAGATACCTATTATATCGAACGCAGTTATTGCTATTATTTCAATGATTGTCACTTACGTGGCAGTTACGGCTGGTAGTACAGTAGTAGAGTATATTTCTCCGCACACGGCCAATCTTTTAGGAAGTCTTTTGCTGTGTGCTATTGGAGTATATACGTTATTCTCTAATCGCCTTTCCAAAAATGGCATCGCGAAAAATCCTGAAGTGTTTGATGAAGATAAAAATTACATTATTTCTATCAGAGAGGCAATGACACTTGGATTTGTTTTATCGGCAAACTGTTTAGCAGGCGGAATCGCTATTGGAGCGAACGGTATTTCAGCTATATGGACGGTTATCTCGATTGGAACCTTTTCCTTTATAACTGTGGGAGTGGGAATTCATTTTGGTGCCCTTCTTTCAAAAACATATATTGGCGTGTACTCCACAGCAATTTCAGGATGGTTACTAATTCTAATTGGGGTGTTTGAAGTTTTTGCTAAATAATAAAATTGAGGGATATTACTGATGTTTAACAGTGATATTCTTTTTAATTGAGGAAATTTTGACATATTGAGGGCGTTTTTGGATTGCTAGTTGACATACTAAGGCACCAATATTATTCTTTGGATAGATAGTGTAATTGAGAATTATTTTCGTTTTCATTTTCATAATATTGCTTTCATGGAAATATTGAGAATATTATTCGTATCAATTATAATGTTTAATGGAAAATAAATAAAATTTTTCCATAATTATTAGAGGAGGCGTGCAACACATGAAGAAAATAATGATGTTGGTCATGCTAGTCAGTATGGTTATTTTTAATTTAGCGTTACCACATGCATCTGCCCAAATGGCTGACGGCACATATTCTGTAAAATATCAGGTCAATAAACCGGATAGCAGCTCTGCGTCTATTGCGAATGATTATTTCGTAAAGCCAGCTAAGGTGACAGTAAAAGATGGTATAGCTACTGTGCAAATTACATTAAAGAACAGTGCTTGGATTACTAAATTTCAACCACCAGGGGGAGCAGCAGTTGTTAGCGAAGATAAAGCAGCTGATACACGTGTTGTACAATTCACAGTAAAAGATTTATCAAAACCAGTTGTAACATCTATGAAAATTGATATCGATGATATTAATTACCACCATGAATATAGCGTTTCACTAGTATTTGATGCAGCGGTATCAGGAAGTTCAGCAGCAACAACAGCAACAAATAATACGAAAACGTCAACAGCATCTGAAAGTGAAAGTCAAGTGTCTAATCCACAAACAAGCGATGCGATGCCTTATTTGTTATTAGTTGCATTTGCAGGATCAGCATTTTTACTTTATAGAACTAAATACAAAACAAAAATGGAGGGTCAATAATGGCTAACAAACGTCAATCTCGCGCAACAAAAATCGTACTCGCTTCATTATTAGCAGCATCACTTTCAGTTCCAACATTTGCATCAGCAAAGGTGGCTGATACAACAACGACAACTATATCTACAGACGTAAAAGTGGAAGCTACGGCTGAAACAAAAGAAGGGACAGTTGTAAAGTTCCAAACGTTTAAACCTGGTACGGAACAAGCAGGATATATGGATAAATATTTTGCTGGAACAGGCTTACTTGTTGAAAAAGATGGTACATACACAGTGAAACTAACGATCCCTGCTCAATTTGCTGCAATGATTCCTGGTTTCCAAGTAAAACAAGGCGATAAATATGTTGATGCGACAATTGAAAAGCAACAAGATGGTTCAAGCATCGTGTCATTCCCAGTAGATCCAAAGGTGAAAACTGCGGCAAAGGTACATGTAGTTGTTTCTCAAGCTAACATGGATACATGGTATGACTTTGATTTCCAACCAGTTGCTTCAGAGGAAGTAACAGAACCAACTGAGGAAGTAAAAGAAGAGCAACCTGAAAAAGAGGAAACAGTTGTTACTGATGAAGAAGATGTAGCGCTATATGAAGGTACTGTAACTGTTTATAAAGATGGAACTAAAGAAGAATCCATCATGAAAAATTATATTAGTTCTACTGTAGTTGTTGGTGAAGCAGATGGCACATATGTTGTAGGTATGGTATTCCCTAAAGGTCAGTATGTTCAATCATTTAAAGTAGACGGTAAAGACGCTGTATTAGAAGAAGAAGATAAAGAAACAAATGAACGTATTTATACATTTGAAGTGAAAGATTTAAAAGCACTAACAAATGCACAGATTCATATTATCGTAGATGAGCCTGCAGCAGGAGTTAAATATGATTCAGTTCATACTGTACAATTTAGCTTTAATGTAGACTTAGACAAACCAGTAACAGATACTGAAGAAACACCAATTGTTAACCCGTTTAAAGATATTGATAACAACGAAAATAAAGAAGCAATCTTAAACTTACTTGCTTATGATATTATTGTTGCGCAAGATAAATTTAATCCAAATAACAATTTAACACGTGCTCAATTTGCATTAATGATTGCACGTACTTTAGAGTTAGAACCTACTGAAGTTGCTGGGTTCCAAGATATTAAAGGCATCGAAGCAGAAAAAGCAATTAACGCTCTTGCTGAATACGGAATCGTAGAATCACGTGAAAAATTCAATCCAAATGGCATTTTAACACGTCAACAAGGTGCATTAATGATTTACCGTGCAATCCAAGCTGTCACTGAAGGCGACTTAAATGTTGAAATTTCATTACCTTATGCTGACGTAGCAACAATTGCGAATGATGAAGCGAAAGAAGCATTCTCATTACTTAACAAAGAAGGCATTATGACAGGTTCTGTTGCTAAAGACGGTAAAACATACATCAATGCAAACAAACCATTAACACGTGGTCAAATGGCGAAAATTTTAAATAACTCTTTACAATTTTTCTATGAATTTGAAGAATAATAATAATTAGTAAACAGCAACTTCCTTTCTCACTTTGATGAGGAAGGAAGTTACTGTTGCTTCTATTAGAAATTGGGGGTATTTGATGAAAACATACAATAGAAAAGGAGTCTTTTTATTAGCCCTTATTAGCTTTATTATCTTGGTGTTTATCCCTCAATTGCCGTTACATGCACAAGCTGAAGTAGATAGTTCATTAGGAAATGGGAGCTATCAAGTTGAACTAAGTTTTTCATCCCTTGATGGAATAGAACAAAACCGATTTTTCAATGAAGAAGCAACACTCAACGTAAAGAATGGCAAATATACATTGTCTATGACAATTAATCATCCATATATTTTACAAGAGATACATATTGAACAGACGGAAAAAACGTTATCTTCTAAGTGGACTGAAAATTTAGTTCAGTTTGATGTAAAAGATTTAAAAGGGCCTATTATGATAAAAGGTCTTTTGGCTTCTGAGTCAGAAGAGGATAGTTTTCAATTTGCACAGGAACTTCGCATCATATTAAAAGCACCCATCGAAGAAAATGAACAAGGTACTATAATAGAAGAAACTACACCTGAAAAAGAATGGTCGATTGATTACATATTGTACGTTGATGGAAAAAAAGAACAATCAATTATGAATACATATGTTAATCCAGTGGCAAAGATGATAGAAAAAGATGGCAAATACTATGCTCAGATGACCATTTTAAAATCTGCTTGGGTAACGGGGTTAACAGTAGATCAACGAGGGCAACAGGTAGAACCAACACTTGTATCCATTGTGGGAAATGAGAGAATTGTTGAATTTGAAGTAGTTGATTTAGAAAGACCACTGCGCATGTGGGTACAGGTAGATATTCCGGAGATTGCTTATCATCATCAATATTTTGTTGATTTACAGTTTGATGAACAACAAGTGGCAAATATTTTAGAAAAGCCTATAGAAAAGGAGCCTCCTAAGCAAGACATAAACGTGAAGCCTCCTATTGTCACAAGCGACAAAATAGAGAAGCCATTAGAGAAAAAAACAGAGGAACCTGTAACAAAATCTAACTTGCTTTCATTGCCAACAGTTCAGCCTCCTTTCACAACATTAGTGGAAGAACAGTTAGCTTTTGACCGTACACTTGATGCAAATGCTGATGAAGTAGTAGAAGAAGAACCTTCTGTAACTGAAGAGGAAAAGCAACCAAACATTGAGCAGGCAGAAAACAAAACGAATATAGATCAGCAACTTGCCCAGTTAGATAAAGTAAAAATTGTTTTGTTAGTGCTAATTTGTGTTTTATCGGGCTGGTTACTCGTTCGTCGCTTGAGAAATTCTAAAAATAACTGAAATAAGTAGGAGATGACTATATGTGCAAAAAACAAAAAAACTGGCTGGCATTGATAGCGCTTATGACAGTATTTTTAATTGCTGGTTGTAGCGGTGGAGGCGATCAAGCAAAGAATGAAACATCTACTAATAAAGCGGAGGTATCAGTAGAAGCAAATACACCAAGTGAAAATCGTATTATTGCAGGTACAGTTGTGATAGCTGATATTTTAGATAAGCTCGAGCTTGACGCTATTGCAGTACCGGAAACTGAAAAAGAGTTAGCGAAACGCTTTGAAGGTTTACCTACAATAGGGAATGCAATGGAGCCTGATATGGAAATTGTTAAGTCATTAACTCCTACGGATGTATTATCAGTGTCAACATTACAATATGATTTAGAAGATAAATTCGAACAACTAAAAATACCTGTGAATTTTTTGAATTTCCAAAGTGTTGATGCGATGATGGCTGAAATTAAAACGTTAGGTGAGCGTTATGATCGTAAAGCACAAGCAGAAGATTTATTGACGGGGCTACAGAAAAACATTGATGCCATACAAACTGTCGCTGCTAATAAAGAAGGACCTCGTGTTTTAATTTTACTTGGTATTCCAGGCAGTTACTTAGTAGCAACTGAAAATTCTTACGCCGGGGACCTTGTCAAACGTGCTGGAGGAATAAATGTGATGGAAGGGCAAAAAGCAGAGTACTTATCGTCAAATACAGAGTACTTGCATAATAGCAATCCTGATATTATTTTACGTCTATCACACGGTATGCCCGATGAGGTTGTCAAAATGTTTGATGAAGAATTTAAAACGAATGATATTTGGAAGCACTTTGACGCAGTGAACAATGGTAAAGTGTATGATTTGGAAGAAGAATTATTTGGAACTACAGCTTCCTTACAGGCGCCACAGGCATTAGGACAGTTGATGGAAATTTTTTATCGCTAATAAGTAAGTTGAAATTGTCGCTCGTATTGCAGGATAAGCCTTGCCATAGAGCGCTTTTCTTATATTGCTTGTAGCATACAGGA
Source organism: Lysinibacillus sp. NPDC097868 (assembly GCF_044761135.1). Taxonomy (NCBI): domain Bacteria; kingdom Bacillati; phylum Bacillota; class Bacilli; order Caryophanales; family Bacillaceae; genus Lysinibacillus; species Lysinibacillus sp. NPDC097868. The sequence continues at coordinate 93,210 of NZ_JBIWBS010000001.1, forward strand.
TATTACATATTACTTTTCGTTCCATTGTAACCGTAGTGAGCGAATCTTTTAATGAAGTAAAATCGAAGCAATCGCAACAATGGATGCGCATACTTTGTGCAAAAATATTGTGCGGAATTTGATTAGAAAAAGGAATCCGATATGACTAAAAAAATAATAAGTTTTGCAATGGTAATATTGTTGTTGCTTGTTTCGATGGTTTACTCAGCAACGACAGGTAGTATTAAAATGGGCTTTTTTGAATTTATAGGGGCATTGTTTGAAGAAGGGAATAGCCAGATGGAGGCAATACGTGATTTGCGATTTCCTCGTATTCTTGTCGCTTTATTTGCTGGGGCTGCACTTTCTGTTTCAGGCGTATTATTGCAATCAGTAATGCGTAATCCGCTAGCAGACGCGGGTGTTATTGGTATTTCATCAGGTGCAGCATTTGTACAATTATTTATTATTTCATTTTTTCCAGCTTTATTTTTCATGACGCCGATATTGGCGTTTATAGGTGGGGCATTTGCTTGTACGCTAGTGTTTGCCTTGTCATGGAAATCGGGATTGAGTCCCCTAAAATTAATTTTAGTAGGGATTGCAATCAATGCGATGTTTACTGGTCTAACGGAAGCATTTTTAAGTTTAGGTGGCTCATTAAATACATCTGCTGCTAGTGTCGTCGGATCAAATTTAACGATGCGGACATGGAAAGATGTTTCGACCATTGCAACGTATGGAACGATAGGCTTGGTTGCAGCATTTGCGTTATATAGTTGGTGTAATCTTCTTGTTCTACAAGATAAAACGGCAAAAAGTCTCGGCTTTAACGTAGCACGTGCTCGTTTAATTATTGCAGCTGTTGCTGTATTATTATCAGCCGTGTCAGTTGTTGTTGCTGGCGTTATTTCATTTGTCGGCTTATTAGTCCCACATATTGCCCGACGTTTAGTTGGACACGATCATCGAATACTAATACCGTTTACAGCATTAGCAGGAGCCTTATTAATTTTAGTGGCAGATACAATTGGTCGAACGGTCGTTGCACCAATTGAAATACCTGCTTCTACTATTATGGCAATCATCGGTGGTCCGTTCTTAATATTCCTTTTACGAAAAGAGTGAAGAAAATGGAAATGCACGACATTATCGTCTCTCATGATAATACACGTAATCATTTAGATGGTGTCTCAACGAGAATACGAAAGGGCAAAATCACAACGATAATTGGTCCGAATGGCTGTGGAAAATCGACATTACTAAGTGTGATGTCTCGAAATAATATGCCGCAATCCGGTAATGTTTCTTTGGAAAACAAAGACTTAGTTCATTACAAGCAAAAAGAGTTTGCTAAAAAGCTAGCAATTGTTTATCAACAAAATGATGTTCCAAAAGATTTAACAATTGAAAAGCTAGTAAGTTTTGGTCGTCTTCCGCATAATACAATGTTAAAACGTAATCATGAGGAAGATGAAAAAGCGATTGATTGGGCATTAGCATGTACAAACTTATTAGAAAAGCGAAAAAAGGATTTAGAAGCACTATCAGGCGGTGAACGACAACGAGTATGGATAGCGATGGCATTAGCACAGCAATCTGAAATTTTATGCTTAGACGAGCCGACTACGTATTTAGATATTTATTATCAAATGGAGTTATTGGAGCTTGTAAAATCTTTGAATGAAGAACATGGCTTAACAATTGTTATGGTACTCCATGATATTAACCAAGCAATTCGTTATAGTGATCATATTATTTTGATGAAAGCAGGACAAATAATAGCTGAGGGCGCGCCGCGTGACGTCATCACAAAGGAAGTTATTAAAGAAGTATATGGTGTTGAAGCAATCTTCAATGAAGATGAACAGCTCGGTCTTTATATGGTGCCTCTTGGTATTTAAGTTGGTGAAACGATGAAAAAATGGAAAACTAAGCTTTTAACAGTTTTATATTTGGCTATATTTTTATATTCTGGCTTTGCGCTTGTAAAGTACGTCTACACGTATTATGAGTCATCAAAATCATTAAAAGAAGTACAAACGATTTATGCTGAAACATTGGCAGCGATTCAAGAAGAAGTAGTAGTTGATGATGCAGTTTCGAACGCTGAAATAAAATCAAAATATACGATAAGACCGCAATTTCATGATTTACTAGCTGTAAATGATCACATTGTTGGCTGGATTTCTGTGGATAATACAAAGCTCAACAATCCAATTTTACATGCGGATAATAATGAATTTTATTTGAACCATAATTATAAAGATCGCGAAAGTCGTGCAGGCAGTGTTTTTATGGATTATCGTAATGACGCGCTCGATATAAGTCGTAATACCATTTTGTACGGTCATGCTATGAAAGATGGGACGATGTTTGGTAGTTTGAAAAATTACTTGAATCAGGATTATGCCAATGCACATCGTACAATTTATTTGGATACATTATATGAAGGTTACGATGTTGAAGTATTCGCAGCTTATGAAACAACTATTGATTTTTATTATATTGAAACAGAATTTAAAACGGATGAGGATTTTATTCAGTTTATTGGAGAAGTTCAAAAGCGTTCTACAATTGATATGAATGTAGATGTAGGACCAGATGATAAAATCATTACACTTTCTACGTGCAAAGATTCTGTAATGAGTGATGATCATCGATTTGTTGTTCAAGGGAAATTAGTAAAGCGATAACAGATAGAAGCTCGTGAATCGCCGGTAAGACATAGGAAATCGTCTGCCGTAGCAGACATCAACGACACTTGTTCTTTTTGTCCCTTGCTCATATGTTAAATATTCATAGAATTAGAGGAGTTACGTCGAGAAATAATTTGAAATAAATTACTTGACGTAAATTAATTATTAATATATAGTAAGTTACATAAAGTAATTGATTACTTTTAGTAACGGAAAATTAAAAAAGAAGTTCTCGAAGTAACTACATATGTTTAGTCCAATTAATTTTGGGTAACATAATTAGTGTAGTTACTTCATATTTTAACATATATCTCGAATTCGAGATATAAAACAATTCAAATTGGAGGAATTTAAAATGGCAAAATGGAATATCGATTTAGGACACTCAGCAATTAACTTTCAAGTAAAACATATGATGGTATCAAAAGTAAAAGGTGTATTTGATTCTTATTCAGCTGATATTGAAGCAACAGATCTTGCAGATTTAACAACAGCAAACATTAGCATTACAATTGATGCAGCAAGCATTAATACACGTAGCGAAGACCGCGATAATCACTTAAAAGCAGGTGATTTCTTTGATACAGAAAAATACCCAAATATTACTTTTAAATCAACTAGCATTACAAAAAAATCAGGTGATGAATATGCATTAACTGGTGATTTAACAATTAAAGATGTTACGAAATCAGTTACATTTAATACTGAATTTAACGGTAAAGGTACTAACCCATGGGGTCAGGAAGTATATGGCTTCGAGGCAGAAACGACAATTAACCGTGAAGACTTCGGTTTAACTTGGAATGCAGCTTTAGAAACTGGTGGAGTACTTGTAGGTAAAGATATTAAAATTTCAGTTGAACTAGAAGTAAACCCTGCTTAATATTGCTATCCTTTGTTGTAAAATAATAAATAATATTTTTGTTAAAATCCGCTCGGCTTTCGAGGCAATGTCTGAGTTGAATCGCTAGTTAACGCTTGCGATTCACTCGTCCGCTTGCTTGGAAGTTTGTGTGGATTTTTTTATTATTTAATTAAAAATAGAATGCTCACTTTACTTTTACCTATTGTTGATAGTCTGTTAAAATAATCCAGTAGTAAGTTCCTTGCATATTTTTAGCAATTCATGCATATAAAACATCATATTGTTTTTGGGGGCGATGGGATGAATGTATTAGTGACAGGTGGCTATGGGTTTATTGGCAGTGCAGTGGCGAGGCGGTTTTTCGAGGAAGGCGCCAATATTTATATAATTGATAATTTAAGTACAGGACATCTACGAAATATTGATTTTGAGCATAAATCTTACTTATTAAACGTTGAAGATGAGGTTTGTGAGCATTTCTTTAAAGAAGTAGCTTTTGATGTAGTCATTCATTGTGCGGCGCAAACGAGTGTTCAACTTTCGATACAAGAGCCAATGAAGGATATTATGACAAATATTGTAGGGCTAAGCCAAATGCTCTTTTATTCATCAAAATACAAGGTGAAACATTTTGTTTTCGCTTCTTCTGCTGCGGTGTATGGTAATAGCCACTATCCACCGCTTGAGGAAACGGATATTAGTGAGCCTGTTTCGATGTATGGGCTAAATAAAAGCATTGGTGAAACATATTGTGAAAAGTGGCAACGTGATTATCGTTTGCCGACGCTAATTTACCGTTTTGCGAATGTATTTGGTCCGAGACAACGTATGCAAGGGGAGGCCGCTGTCATCCCTAGTATGTTGAAAAGTAGTCTTGAAGGTAGACCTTTTACTATTTATGGCGACGGTGAACAGACGCGTGATTTCATCTACGTAGATGACATTGCAGATGCCATTTATGCTGGAGTAGAAGCTAGACTTCAAGGCATATACAATGTTTCAACAAACGAAGCGTGGTCACTGCATCAAGTTATATTATTATTACAACATTTAAATCATCCACTCGAGATTCAATATGCCCCTGCAAGAGAAGGGGATATTGAGCATTCATTTTTAAATAATGAAAAGCTTGCTAATGCGATTGGATGGAAGCCGAAGAATTCATTTGCAGAGGGCATCGAGCGGACTATTCAAGCACTACAAAAAGAGAAGATTGTAGAAATTCAATGATGATAAACAAAGAAAATTTGTTCTGAAGATTATGTCTACTAAGCGGTTTATTGGGTCTGCGTTCGATTTTTTCGAGCACAGACCTTTTGATTTCAAGCATGCATTTATAAATAAATTTAGGTAAGTTGTCAATTGGTTGCATGATCGATAATTTTGTATTATATTAATTGACGGGTCAATGATTGAGCACTCAATGAATGTTTGACACATCTATAAAGGTGACCTCACAAATTATTAGGAGGGTTATTGATGCAATGTTCACTTTCAAATCAAGAAAAAATCTTACAGCTTCTTAAAGGGCTAAATAATCAAATTAGCCCTAAATTTGAACGATGTACAGGCATTAGCGCATCACGCTATGAATTGCTACACCAGCTTTATAAAACAGAAGAAATTAATCAATCTTCCCTTCAAAAAGCAGTTAATATAGACAGTGGTGCCATTACTCGTCATTTAAAACAACTTGAGGCAAGCGGTATGGTGACAAGACGACGAAACCCCACCGATAATCGTGTAATATTTGTTCGCCTGACCGATGAAGGTCGTAAACAAATTGTCGGTTACAAAAAAGAAAAGGTTCGTTTCGTTAACCAAATGCTTCACGATTTTAACAAAGAAGAATTAGAATCCTTATCTGTCATGCTAAATCGCATGCAAAACAACATCATCGATTATTGAATTTTTTGACCAATAAACTGATCTGATAATTATTAAATATTTGCATTTAGTTCAATAAATGAATCTAATTAAAAGGATGGGTAACTATGATTATTATTCACGCACACCTACAAGTAAAACCGGAACAAGAGCAAGCATTCTTGGAAGAAGCAAAGATCCTTCTTTCAGCAACAAGAGCTGAAGAGGGTAACATTAGCTACGATTTAATGAAGTCTACTGAACATGCATGCCATTATACAATGGTTGAAGTTTGGAAAGACGTAGAAGCTACTGCAAACCATAATACGAGTGAGCATTTCACTGCTTTTACTCAAAAAGCACTAACTTTTATGGCTGCACCAATGGACCTTAAAGTATTTAGTGGAGAACCTCTAAAAGCATAATTTGTAAAAATAACAAACACCCCAAGGAGTTATTCTTGGGGTGTTTGTTTATGTTCATTTTCATTTTCATCAAATGGATTTTAAAGGCACGTACAAATGTTGCATTTGGCATGAGTCATAGTAGATGCATACAATAAAGGAAAGGCGATCTTTTTCTAGTGAACTCATTGCAACACCAGTTATGAATGAATACTTATCCAATCAATATTTACGTGAAGTGGAGGTATTTGACCAGTGAGCGTACATCAACATGGCAATCGGACAATACGTAAAACAATATTAATTTATTGTGAGGGAGAAACGGAGCGCATTTACTTTGAGCAATTGCGTATTTTAAAACGCTCGAAAACAGTGAGCGTGAAAATAAAAAACGTAAAGCGCTCTGCAATCAAGCTAGCACAACACGCCTTCCGTGATTCCAGCTATCAATATTTTGATGAAGTATGGATTGTATTTGATAAGGATGATTTAACAGATAAACAGCTAGACGAAGTAAATGTGTTCTGTGAGGAAAAAAATATTCACATCGCTTATTCGAATGAGGCATTTGAATTGTGGCTATTATTACATTTTGAAGAAGTGAATGTCTCTGAAAAATATCCACGTGCTGTTTTAAACAACAAGATGGAGGAGCATTTAGGGGTAACACGATATTTCCGGCATAAGGCAGATGAGTCTATTATTGCTCCGATTGCACTACTACATGAGGTAGCCATTAAAAATTGCGCGGAAATGATGTCCCTACGAACTGCAGAAAATCGTGATAATCCTTATTGCAATATACATGACATGATCCAATACATATTCTAAATATAATGTCTTGTTCAGCTAACGTAATGAGAAAGGTAAAGCATGATTTAAGTACAGGCGATGAATAGTTTGCAGGTTTTTTATTTAAAAATAGAAAACCTGTTTTTTTATGCGAATTGTCGGAATACAAATATATTTCTTGAAATTAGGTTGTAATTTTAAACTGAGTATAATAAAATAACTTAAAACATATTAAACCTAGTAAAATTATAAGAATAAAGTGTGAGGTGACAATTGCATGATGACAGCACCGTTAATTTCCATACAACAAGTTAGTAAAACATTTGCTGAGCAGACAGTACTCCATGAAATTTCATTGGATATACAAAAGGGAGAGGTTATTGCCATATTAGGAAAGAGTGGTTGTGGCAAAAGTACATTGCTAAATTTAGTTGGGGGTTTTGAGCAGCCATCTAGTGGACAGGTATTGTTAGAAAACCAAGTTGTTACTAGAGCAAGTAAACGCTGTATAATGCTCATGCAAAATTATGGATTACTTCCTTGGCGTTCTGTGCAAAAAAATGTAGAGCTCGCATTAGAGGGAGAGACTTTAACGAAGAGTGAACGACAGCAACGTGCGCAGTATTATTTGAATCTTGTTGGCTTAGAAAATCGATTAAGCGCATTACCTAGTGAATTATCGGGCGGTATGCAACAGCGTGTTGCCATTGCACGCGCATTAGCGATTCGTCCAGAGGTTTTTTTAATGGACGAACCATTTGCAGCACTTGATACCTTTACACGTTATTACTTACAGGATGAGCTACTTGCTATTCAAAAAAAGGAGCATACAACTATTTTATTGGTGACGCATGATATAGACGAGGCTATTTATTTAGCTGATCGCATTTTTATTATGAGTCCAAATCCCGGACGCGTCCATCGTGAATTACATATTCGTAGTACGAAACCACGCGATCGTTCAGATACGGAATTCCAGCATTTTCGTGAGATTATTTTCAATGAATTTCAGTTTACGCATCCGCAAGATACGATTGAATACAACATTTAAAATGGGGGTAAAACGATGAACAAGAAGTTAGGCATATTTTTACTAGCGTTGATACTTTTGCTGATACTTGCGGCATGTGGAACGAATGAAGAAGGGGCAGTATCGCAAACAGAGGGCAATAAAAAGGTAGTGAAAATTGGGTATTTACCAATTACGCATGCTGCACCACTTTACATGCAAACAGATAAAGAATACGAAGATTATGCCATTGAGCTTGTGAAATTTGGTTCATGGCCCGAGCTAATGGATGCTTTAAATACAGGGAAAATTGATGGTGCTTCAGTGCTTATTCAATTAGCGATGAAGGCAAAAGAACAAGGAATTGACTTAAAGGCAGTAGCGTTAGGACATCGAGATGGCAATGTTTTAGTTGCTGCTCCAACGATAAAAAAAGTAGATGATTTAAAAGGGAAAAGCTTTGCGATTCCAAATAAATATTCTACACATAATATTTTGTTATATCGCATGTTACAGAACGCGGGCTTAAATTATGAGGACGTAAATGTCGTAGAGCTACCACCAGCAGAAATGCCAGCTGCGCTTGCAGAAGGCCGTATTGCAGGATATGTAGTAGCTGAACCATTTGGTGCTATTTCTGTTGCACTTGAAAAGGGCAAAGTGTTATTTCAATCAGAGGAAATTTGGCCGGATTCAATTGACTGTGGACTAGTACTTCGTCATGATTTTATCGAAAAAAATAAAAATATTGCAAACCAATTCGTCAAAGATTATGCCGCTGCTGGTGAGCTCATGAATGCAGAGGGAGACCATGCACATGATGTTGTTGCTAAATATATTAAGGTTGATAAGGATGTTTTAGATTTATCGTTAAATTGGATCTCATATCACAACTTGAAAATTGAAGCGGATGCGTATGCCATTTTAAGAGATTCATTAATAGAGATGGGCTTGTCAGAGAACCCACCAACATATGAGGAATTTGTTGATACGACATTATTGGAAGAATAGTAGGGTGCATACGTATGAAAAAAATAGGACCAATTTTACTTGGATTCGTGTTATTAATAGGAGTTTGGCAAGTAGCAACGATTATTGGTGATCATGATGCAGCATTATTTCCTCCACCATTAGCTGTTTTGATGGCATTACTGGATATCATCAAAGATGGATCAATATTCGAGCATATACAAATTAGTTTAGTTCGCTTTTTTAGTGGTTATTTGTTAGCGGTTGTTGTCGCTGTAACTGTCGGATTAGTTGTCGGGAGATTGGTGAAAGTTTGGGCTGTGCTAGATCCGATTGTACAAATTCTACGTCCTGTATCACCGATTGCCTGGTCACCTTTTATCGTACTATGGTTTGGCATTGGCAATATGCCAGCCATCGTCATTATATTTATTGCAGCATTTTTCCCAGTGTTATTATCCACAGTAGCTGCTGTGAAAAAAGTCGATGCTACTTATTTACGAATTGCAGCCAATTTTGAAATGTCGCAGTTTAACCTATTGCGTAAAATTGTTTTTCCAGCTGCATTTCCTATGATTGCAAACGGGTTGCATATGGCAATAGGAAGTGCGTGGATATTCTTAGTTGCTGGAGAAATGGTGGGGGCGCAATCAGGATTAGGCTTTTTAATAGTCGATGCTAGAAATTCACTAAGTCTAGATTTAGTTATGGCGGCCATTATTGTGATTGGCGTACTCGGTTTGCTGCTCGACAAGGTCATTCGTTATTTTGAAGGCTGGGTTGCGAAAATTTGGGGCGGACAAGGAGCTTAGAGTGGGCAAAAAAGAGCTAGCCCAATGAATTATTGGTTAGCTCCGTTTTGAATGGCACGTATTTGAATCGTATCGCTACGCTCGCCGGTGTTTTTTGAATAGTAACCAATTTCTACTCGGTCACCTGACTGCGCATCAACAATTTCTTTATAGCAAGGGTCCAAATATTCGCTGCCCCATAAAATCATTGCATTAAATACAGATTCTAATGCCTTTCCTGATTCAGTTAAAGAATAGGCGTAACGCGGCGGATGTGCAGAATAAAGTGTGGAAGTAACTAAACCTGCTTCTTCTAAAGATTTTAAACGTGCAGACAATAAATTTGCTGAAAGACCTGGCAAATTTAATTTAATGTCATTAAAGTTCGATTGACCGATTAATAGTTCATGTAAGATGAGCAATGTCCAACGATCACCGATAATGTTCAATGTTTGTGCAATATTGCATGGTAAGTCATAACGTGTTTTCATAGTGTTCCCTCCATGCAGTAGTGTAGCACAAATCATAATTTTTAGTAAATTCAGTTGTTTTTATTAAGTAAGTGTAATAAAATAACTCACATAAAGAAAAAAACAAACTATTCGGAGGTATTTACTATGAGTTTATTTTTAGTAGAATCAACAGTTAGTGAAGTAACGAACAAAGAGCAATTTGCAGCATTAGTAGAGCGTGTAGGACAAGAGCAGGATGTAACTGTTATCGAAGTACAAGTAGCAAAGGATTTTAGTCGTGCTTACTTTATCGTGGAGGCAAATGAAGAACGTCAAGCAACAACTGCACTAGCAGCTCAAAACATTCAAACAGATTTAGTAAAAGAAGTTCGCCTAGTTGGGAAAGAGCTGGATGAAGTTAAAACAAATCAAGAAGTTGTGAACTATTTAGTAGAGTGGGAAATTCCAGCAGAAATTACAATGGATCAATATTTAGCACGTAAAAAGAAAAACTCAGTTCACTATGAAGAAGTACCAGAAGTACATTTTTCTCGCACATATGTATGTGAAGATATGACAAAGTGCCTGTGTTTCTATGATGCACCAGATGAAGCAGCTGTAAAACGTGCTCGTGAGGCAGTGCAAACACCAATTACGTCTTTAACTGAGTTAGCTGATAAGTAAAGGATAGGAGTGGAAACCATGGCAGTAGATGCAGTAGCTTTACAAACGTTAATTGAAGAAAAATTAAAACCGTTCGTAAAAAAGATTGATGAGGAAGCTTATTATGCGGAGGATTTTTTATTGGAGCTCGGCAAGGCAGGATTTTTTGCTTCTACACAAAAAGATGAACAAACAACGCTACTAGATGAGCTAACGATTGTACAAGAGACAGCGAAAGTTTGTATGACAACTGCATTTTGCCTATGGTGCCACCTTGCCGCTTTAACTTACTTACGTAAAACGAATAATAAGCAATTACGCGAAAATATTTTACCATTACTAGAACGTGGAGAAGTACTTGGCGCGACAGGTTTATCGAATCCGATGAAGTTTTATGCTGGACTAGAGAAGCTTCATTTATCAGCGGAGCGTGTGGACGGTGGCTATGTCGTAAATGGCGTGTTACCCGCTGTTTCAAACTTAGCAGCGAATCACTGGTTCGGGGCGATTGCCCATAACGGTGAGCAGGAAGTGATGGTTTTCGTTAATACAGACAATGAAAGTATTACACTAAAGGAAAAAATCCACTTTTTGGGTGTCAACGGCAGTGCGACCTATACATGTAAGTTTGACAACGTGTTTGTTGCTGATGACTACGTCATTGCACAAGATGCAAGCACATTTGTAGATACTATTCGCCCGACATTTGTACTGTATCAAATCCCGCTAGGTTTTGGTGTAGTAGACTCAGCGATTGAAGGGATAGAAAAAGTTAAGGCTAAGCAAAATGGTTGTAATGAATATTTGCAAGTACAAGCGGATGAACTAACAGAAAATCTACAATCTTTACAAGAAACACTTCAAATACTAATTCAATCTGGTGAAGTAAATTTACAAGCAATTTGTCAGCTTCGTTTACAAGTCGTTTATAATACATTGGCTGCAGTGCAGGCCAATATGCTACATAATGGCTCAGCTGGTTATATTGCTGGAAGTACACCATCACGTAAGCTACGCGAGGCCTACTTCTTTGCTAATTTAACTCCGACAGTTAGACAGCTTGAGAAGATGACGACAACAGCGAAAGCTAAATAGCGAATGAAGAAACCTTGACAGGGTTGAGTCAAGGTTCTTTTTTATTGATGGACTCTTCCATTCATGTTTATTTCAGAAAAACATACAGTGTATATAGAGCGTAATTAGGACAAAAGGGAAGGGGATCGCGTGGATAAGTCTAAATCAAATCAGGGCAAGGATTTGACTGATAATGCGAAGGATCAACAACTAGAGGCATTTCGCGTCAATAATGATGGGAAAAAGATGACGACCAATCAGGGGCTGAAGGTTTCCAATGATGAAGATTCATTGAAGGCTGGCGTTCGTGGACCAACCATTATGGAGGATTTTCATTTTCGGGAAAAAATGACGCATTTTGACCATGAGCGGATTCCTGAACGAGTGGTACATGCTAGAGGATTTGCCGCGCATGGAGAGTTTGAACTATATGAATCGATGAAAGAGTATACGAGAGCAGATTTTTTACAGGAGCCTGGGAAAAAGACACCTGTATTTGTTAGATTTTCAACAGTAGTAGGGAGCTTAGGCTCAATGGATACGGCTCGTGATGTACGTGGGTTTGCAACGAAATTTTACACTGAAGAGGGCAATTATGATTTGGTCGGCAACAATATCCCAGTGTTTTTTATTCAGGATGCTATTAAGTTTCCAGATTTAATTCATGCTGTAAAGCCTGAGCCTCATAACGATATGCCACAAGCGGCTTCTGCACACGATACGTTTTGGGATTTTGTTGCAAATAATCAGGAAATAGCACATATGATTATGTGGCATATGTCTGATCGAACGATTCCGAGAAGTTTTCGGATGATGGAAGGCTTCGGTGTGCATACGTTCCGTTTTGTAAATGACAAAGGTAGATCCAGATTTGTGAAATTCCATTGGAAGCCAGTGTTAGGTGTGCACTCACTAGTTTGGGATGAAGCGCAAATAATTGGGGGCAAGGATTCTGATTTTCAACGGCGAGATTTATGGGAATCAATTGAAATTGGGGATTATCCAGAGTATGAGCTTGGTGTTCAGATGATCGAGCCGGAGGAAGAATTTAGATTTGATTTTGATATTTTAGATGCAACAAAACTATGGCCAGAAGAGCTAGTACCTGTCAAAAGAATCGGGAAAATGACATTGAATCGCAATGTGGATAATGTTTTTGCTGAAACCGAGCAAGTCGCTTTTCACCCTGGAAATGTTGTGCCGGGCATTGATTTTACAAATGATCCGCTGCTACAAGGTCGCTTATTTTCATATATCGATACACAACTTCTTCGTCTAGGCGGACCAAACTTTGCTGAGATTCCTATTAATAGGCCAGTTTGCCCGATTCATAATAACCAACGAAATGGATTCAGTCGACAAACGATTAATACGGGAAAGGTGAGCTATCATAAAAATTCGCTTGCAGGCAATACTCCCTCAACATCAACTGCAAAAGAAGGGGGATTTGTGCATTATGAAGAAAAGGTCGAAGGACGTATTACAAGGGCTCGAAGTAAGTCCTTTAATGACCATTTCTCACAAGCTCGATTATTTTGGAATAGTATGTCGCCACCTGAAAAGCAGCATATCATTGACGCCTTTAGCTTCGAGGTAGGAAAGGTGAAAAGTAAATACGTTCGCCAGCAAGTTGTTGATATGTTTGTCCGTGTCGATAAAGAGATGGCTACAATAGTTGCTGATAATATTGGCGTTAATCGACCTACAGGTGAGCAATCAAACGTTACTATATCATCACCTGCACTAAGTCAGGCAAATACTGTGAAATTGCCACAGACCCTTAAAGTGGGGGTATTAATAGGTGATGGATTTGACGCCAATGAGGTTGGCGAAGTACTGAAGTATTTAACAAGGAATGGAGTTCGATATACCATCATTTCTGATAGACTCGGTGTTGTGAAGGGCGCTAATGGTATACAGTTAACAGCGAGTGATACGTTTATTACGACCGATGCGGTGCTATTTGATTCCTTATATGTTGTCGGAGTTCGAGCTGATAATCAAGCAAAGTTTAACACCTATATTGTCAATTATATTAATGAAGCGTACAGACATTTTAAACCAATAGGTATTGCTTCAACAGGAACAACATTTTTTAATATGTCCAATGCCAATGTAGGGCCAGGAATTATTTTAGCAACTGGAAATGCTGGATTTGCCAAAAAATTTGTAGATGCCATTGCCCAGCAACGCTTTTGGCAGCGCAATATTTATTGATAATTTCTTTGCAAGCTGCGATATCGTTGGGTTTAGCGACGTTAGAGAGTATCCTATCGGCGATAGAGAGGATCAAACAAGCGATTTCAGTAAGTTTCAAACAATACTTATAGCTTTATTTATAATATGTTCTATTAGTAAAGGGACTGTTCAATATGAACAGTCTCTTTCAGTCTGTCATTATTTCGTATATACTTGTACGTGGACTATAGTTTGGGAAAGGGACCAATATTATGAAATATATAAGGAAAATACTATTATTTGTTGTCCTTGTTTGCTTCTTTATAGCATTGTCAGATCAGGCAATGGCAGCAAAGACAACAAAATTTTATGAATATAGTAATGCCAAAGGTGTGACGGTCATTAACTATCATTCATTTGGCGATTATAAGGAAATAGCTAATATAAATATTACAGAAAAGCTATTTCGGGAGCAGTTGAAGATGCTAAAGGACAATGGCTATTCAATAATTACGGAGGAGCAGCTGATCGCATATTTACAAGGGCACGGTCGCATTCCTGAAAAATCTGTATTTTTAACGATAGATGATGGCTATGAAAGTGTATATAAAATTGCATACCCTATATTAAAAGAAATGGGTATGCAGGCGACACTGTTTGTTATCGTAAATGATGTGGAGACAGGCCATAGAAAAAATGTACCAATGTTGAACTGGCAACAAATAAAGGAAATGTCCGAATCTGGTATTATGCATATCGGCAACCATACATATGATTTACATTGGCGAGGGAACAATGATAAGTCAAAACACGAAGCAATGATACTTAATCAGAAGAAAAATGGAGAGCCACTTACAAATGAGGAGCGACTTCAATATATTCAAGAGGATATTACAAAAGCACATCAACTAATTGAAAAATATACAGGGATAGCACCTAAATCCTTTGCGTATCCATATGGTGTTTATGATCAAATTGCCGAGCAGGCTATTAAAAAGGCGGGCTATACGATCGATTACTCTACACAGGGTGGCTATAATTTATTTGGACAAGGAACCGTTCACATTAAACGAATTGACTCTAGCAATCGAGTGTCAGCCCATGAATTAAAAAAGATTTTAGAAAAAAATTATACACATGCGGAGCAACAATATCGACAACGAGATATTCAAGTAGAAGCACAAGTTACATCAAATAAAGTGACAGTAAAAGCTTCGTTGAAAAGTGATATGAATAAAGGACCACTGCAAGCTAAAGAGACGCGGTTTGAGCTTTATAAAATGGTGAATGGTGAGCGTCAGCTACAGCGTGAATTTGGCGGTTACCGAGTGGCAGCAAGTTCCAATGCAAGAGTGATGTCAACAGAAGAAAATATAGCAAATTACGAAGCAGGAGGCTATTCCGTTAAAACGATTATTATTAAACAAGACGGAAATAAAGACGTTTTCTGGATTAACTTCAATAAGTAACTGACTATAAAAAATGTTATACATCGCGGATATCCCGCTCAATTGCATTGAAATTTTGTAAATGTTAAGGTGATTATTGAGGTGAATAGACGTGGAACAATTTGATATCGCTATTATTGGTGCAGGTCCAGGTGGATATGTGTCAGCAATTCATGCCGCTAAAAGTGGTATGAAAGTAGCTTTAGTAGAACGTGATAAAGTAGGGGGAGCTTGCTATAATGTTGGCTGTATTCCATCAAAAATTTTGTTAGAGCACAGTAAATTAGTGCAAGAAATACAACGTGGCAATGATTGGGGGATTGAAACGCCAGTCGTTAATGTAAACTTCCCTCGTTTAATGCAACGAAAAAATACAGTCGTTCAAGAACTTTTAGAAAATATTGAACAGTACATTGCGAGCAATCATATTACATTTTACCGTGGAGAGGCATCGGTAGCTGCCGATTTAACAGTAACGGTCGGTCAAGAAACTTTTGAAGCGAAAGATATCATTTTAGCAACTGGTAGTAAGCCATTTGTGCCGCCATTTAAAGGACTAGAAAGCTCATCATATTATACAACGGATACATTTTTTAATATGGAAGAACTTCCGCAACAGCTAACGATTATTGGTGGAGGAGTAATTGCCGTAGAAATGGCATTTAGCTTAGCACCACTTGGAACGAAAGTAACGATGTTGAATCATAGTGAAGATATTTTACAAACGGAAGAACCAGATGCACGACCGATTATTCGGGAGAAAATGAAAAATATCGGTATCGAACTTGTGACAAACTTTCAATTTGAGCAATTTAACGGCAATGAAATTCATACATCTAAAGGAATCTATACATACGAAAACTTATTATTTGCAACAGGGCGTCGTCCAAATACGGAAATTGCGCAACAGCTAGAGCTCGATTTTGATGGTCGTTTAATAGCGGTAAATAAGCATTATGAAACGAGTCATCCACATATTTACGCAATAGGTGACTTAGTTGGAGGCTATCAGTTAGCACATGCTGCTAGTGCGGAAGGTATTTATGTTGTGGATTATATTTTGGGGGCTACACGAGCATTGGTTGAACAAGCACTTATTCCCCGTTGTGTTTATACTCATCCTGAAATTGCGACGTTTGGCTTGTTAGAAGATCAAGTTCATCAAGCGTATACGGTGACAAAAATGCCGATTAACACAAATCCAAAGGCGTTGATGGAAGGAAATGTGGAAGGTTTTATAAAGCTTGTTGTAACGAAAGAGGAAGGGCATATTTTAGGGGCATGTGTTGTTGCTGATGGTGCTACAGAAATACTCAATGCTATTTTAGCTACGAAAAATGCGGGTGGTACAGTAAATGAATTAGCAAATATGATTTTTCCTCATCCTACAGTATCAGAGCATATTGGAGATGCTGCAAAAGCGGTATTCGGTAAAGCGATTCATCAATAAAATAAATGGAGAGAAGGTTGTTCACCTATTGTTGTGGCAACCTTTTTGTATTCATATATAAATCCCATTAAAGTTTATTGACTTTATCAAATATTATGTTAAATTAAATTTATAAGATTACTTGGTATTAGACAATATAAGCTGGCTAGACATCTAGAGGCTACTATTTTACACAACGGCTTAATTGTTGACTGTAAATATAGAAACCTCTTTTTTGTCAAAGGGAGAAATGAACGCCAATGTACAATGTGAAATGTTGAGAAACTGATTTTGCGTAGAAGCGTCAATAAATGACCACTTTGGTAATGATGACAAAATAAATATTTCTTCATTTGTCGGGAAGGCCTACTACTTTGAGATGGGCTAGTAAATTATTTAATAAAATAAAGGGAGTGAGCAAGATGACGAAAGTAGTGATCATTAATGGTAGTAATACAAGGTATTCACGTGTGACGGCGATTCAAGAGAAGGTCGAGCGTTTTTTCTCAGCTCAAAGTACAACAATACACACAATTCATATACATGAACTGCCTGCTGATGCGTTAATAACTGCAAACTTTGCAAGTGAAGCCATAAAAGCAGAAAATCAAAAGGTGGAGGAAGCTGATATTGTTGTCATTTTAACACCTATATATAAAGCATCTTACACAGGAATATTAAAAACCTATTTAGATTTATTGCCACAAAAAGCGTTAGTAGGTAAAAAGATTTTACCGATTGCAGTGGGTGGCTCTATTGGGCATTTACTTGCGTTAGAATATGCTCTAAAACCGGTATTGGCTGTTTTAGGGGCTACAGATATTGCCCATTCCGTTTATATTATCGACAAGCAAATTATACGTTTAGAGGACGGCAGCTTTGCTATTGAGGAGGAAGCTATTAATCGTCTTGATGTAGAACTTGAAAAAATACAGCACATTGTAGCTGTGAATTAACGTATAAAAGCGCATCATAGGAAATATCCACCTATGATGCGCTTTTATTAATTTACTTCAGGTTCATCCATTAAAGTATCTTGCTCCGATGGTATTGTAGAAAGATATAAAAAAGCCTCATCTTGCAATAACGATAATTTCTCTTCACATATCCCGTGCGATAATGCTCCTGAAAAAATGGATTCCCACCAAGTTCCTGTTGTTGTTGTCATTTATCTACGCCCCCGTTTCGATTCGATATGTAATTGTATAATTCCCGAGATTCACAAAAAAAAACATGGCATCATTAGTTGTTATTTCTGTTTTTTTACATCATCACCTATTTCAGAAGGAGGATTTTTATCCTTCAATGTTGTATCGTATAGACAAAGATAGTTTGTTTCAAAAAAGACAAAACTATGTATCGCAATTTTAAAAAAGGGGTGTTTATTTATGAATTTTACGCCACAAGATGTTGAAAATATGATTACAGAGCAGCGACAATTTTATTTTTCTCGCGCTACAAAAGATGTAAAGTTTCGAAAAAATCAATTAACGAACTTAAAGAAAAGTATTTTAAAGTATGAAAAGGATATTTTAAATGCATTGTTTTTAGACTTAAGAAAAAGTGAGTTCGAGGCATATGCAACAGAAATTGGCATTGTCCTTGATAGTATTTCTTATATGGTGAAAAATTTAGAGGAATGGGTGAAGCCTGAAACAGTTAAAACTCCAATTCACCTTCAAATGGGGAAAAGCTTTATTGTTCGAGAGCCATATGGTGTGACGTTAATTATTGGGCCATTTAATTACCCATTTCAGCTTGTTATGGAGCCTTTAATTGGTGCAATTATTGGTGGGAATACAGCTATTGTAAAGCCATCTGAAACGTCTGTGCATACAGCAAATATTGTGAAAAAAATTATTGAAGAGACATTCGATCCTTCCTATATCCGTGTTGTAGAAGGTGAAAAGGAAGAAGTAACTGCACTTATTCATGCTTCGTTTGATTATATATTTTTTACTGGAAGTGTAGCGGTCGGTAAAATAGTGGCGAAAGCGGCAGCTGAACGGTTAACTCCGATAGCACTCGAACTTGGTGGTAAAAGCCCAGCAATAGTCGACCAAACAGCAAATTTAGAAGTTGCTGCCAAACGAATCGCTTGGGGAAAATTCACAAATACTGGTCAAACGTGTGTAGCTCCAGACTATTTGCTTGTCCATAAAGACGTTTATGATTCATTTATGAAATTGTTAAAGGACACTGTCCGTTCTTTCTATGGGAAAAATGCAATAAAAAGCCCGGATTACGGTCGTATTGTGAATGTAAGACAGTTTGATCGTCTGCAAAAAATTTTAGTGGAGGAGCGGGACACAATTACATATGGGGGGCGAACAGATCGTGATGATTTATATATTGAGCCAACCATTATTGAATATGTGAAGTGGTCAAGTCCTTCAATGCAAGACGAGCTTTTTGGACCGATTTTACCAGTTATGGTATATGATGATTTACGAATCGCCATACATCAAATTCGTCAATTGCCTAAACCTTTAGCTGCATATTTTTTCTCTGAACATGAAAAAGCCATTCAATACTTTTTAGAGGAGCTACCGTTTGGCGGTGGCTGTATAAATGATACGGTCACACATGTAGGAAATCAGCATTTGCCATTCGGTGGGGTTGGCCCTTCAGGGATTAATGCCTATCATGGAAAGGCAAGCTTTGATAATTTTACCCATCCAAAATCGATATTAAAAAAATCTTCAAAGCTCGAAACAAATATACTTTTCCCGCCATATAAACAAAAAGTTAAGCTTATTCGTACTATTATGAAGTAATGCTGAGGGAGGTGTCTTGTTTATCCTTTTAGACACCTCCAACCTCATTGTTTTCTGCTGGCGGTAGTTTTATTTTTATTGTTGAACCATAGTTTAACTTGCTATCAATAGCAATAGTGCCGCCATGTTCCTGAATAATCTTATTTGTTATGAGCATGCCAAGACCCGTTCCTGTTGACTTGGTCGTATAAAAAGGTTCAAAAATACGTTTAATCAGTGCCTCAGACATTCCAATACCATTATCTGTAATCGTCACCATAATTAATCCTTCCGAATCCTTAGCAATGAAAATAATGATTTCTCCTTCCGTTGTATGTGCTTCAATTGCTTCAATAGCATTTTTAATAATATTAATGAATACTTGTTTTAACTGATTTTCATTAGCTAAAATTTTGTTATTTTCGCTGACGATATGTAGTGAAAAGATAATGTTGTGTTTTTGAAATTCGAGATGGAATAGTTGACTAATACTGTTAATCACGTCGTCAATCGATACGATTTTTAATTGTTCAACATGAGGCTTGGAAAGTACTAAAAATTCACCAATAATTAAATTAATACGCTCGATTTCCGATTGAATTATTTCGGTATATGCGTAACAGGTTGAATCTTTTTCCGTACTCATCATTTGAACAAAACCTGATATAACCGCCATAGGATTACGGATTTCATGTGCTACCCCAGCTGCTATTTCGCCTGCCATTTTTAGCTTTTCTGATTGTAGTAAAAGTTGTTCATTTTCCTTTTTATAAGAAATATCGCGTGAAATAGCAGAAATAGCTACCATTTTGTTTGTGCGGTCATAGATAGGCGAGAGTGAAATTTCGACATCGAAAACTGTACCATTTTTTCGCATATCTTGTGTTTCTAACAGTTTAAAACTTTTTCCTTCTAATAAACTTGCATAGCGTTGTTCTGCTTCCAAAACGTTTTCTGGAGGGACGAGAGGGATGCTCTTGCCAACAATTTCTGCACTTGTCCAACCATATACTTCCTCAAAAGCAGGGTTTACATCAATGACGCGATTATCTAAACTAAAAACCGCAATACAATCATTCGCATGTTGGAAAAACAAATGCAAATAGGCTTCTTGCGAAAGCAACTCTTGTTTTTTCTGTAAGTTCATCTCATTTAGTCGATACCAGAAATGTTGTAAATGGCGAGATTGAATCCAACCTACAATAGTGAGTAACAGTACAACAAAAATAAATGTTTCGAAATACCGTGGATGTACAATGAATTCACTGGAAATTCGGTGATAATAAGAAAGAGCTATAATTTCCAACAAAGAAACAATACTAATAATAGTATTCAATTTTATTGATTGGTAAATAGTTATTAATAATATATAGAAAATAAAGCAAATAAAACTAGTTAAGGAAATGCTAGAAATATTAAGATAAACGATAGCTATATTGCCTGAAATAATTATTACCCATTGCATTGCAATTGGTTTAATTTTTAAAATTTTACCAGCTAGTAAAGGTAGAGAGATTATTAACAACACACCGATCAGTACTTCGAGGCTACTATAGAGATCTAACATAATGAGCACTCCATAGGCAAAAATAGCTGTCACATAAAATAGCAAGATAATCTCATTGCGCATACGTAATAATTCCAATTGTTGCATATTTAGCACCTCAATTTTTAATCGATATTCCAATCATACATGATTCATTGTTGTCGATAAATGCCGATTTTTGATAAGATAGGAAAAATCCAACTTAAATTTTAAAATGGTAGCGTTTTCATTTAAAAAACGTTTCGTGAGGCATTTCATTTCTAGGCGAATAAGTAGTAAAATAAATTCATTAGGTAAGTGGGGGTATTCAGATTGTCTTTTTTTGTCGAAAAACAAGGAATGATGAAATGAATGTTGAGATTGATTGGAGGACTATGAAATGTATGCAGAGGAATTGTTAAGTGCATTACCTTTGAAAAAAATAATTGGCGTGTTACCGAACCAAGTGACGGATATTGTTATTGATTCTCGAAGTGTGCAACCGAATAGCATGTTTGTATGTATTAAAGGTTACACAGTGGATGGCCATGATTATGCGCAAAGAGCTGTTGAGGGTGGTGCAACTATTGTTGTCACAGAACGAGAACTACCATTAGCTGATGCGATTGCACAAGTTGTTGTGAAGGATACAGATCGTGCAGTTGGTTTGTTAGCTGCTAAGTTTTTTGATTACCCTTCAAAAGATATGACAATGATTGGTGTAACAGGGACGAATGGTAAAACATCTGTAACAGGTATTATTCAAAATATCATGCACGGTATGGGCGAGAAATCTGCATTATCAGGAACAATTGGTTTTAATTTAAATGGTATTTTATATGAATCTGCAAATACCACAAGTGATGCATTATCGACGCAACAAATGATTTTCCGTGCAAAAATGGAAGGCTGTCGTTTAATGACAATGGAGGTTTCTTCTCATGGATTAGCACTGGGTCGTTTAGCTGGTGTTGATTATGATGTTGCAATTTTTACGAATCTTACTCATGATCATCTTGATTTCCATGGTACGATGGAGGAATATGGGAATGCAAAAGGCTTATTATTCTCTCAACTTGGACAAGACTTAGAAAAAAATAAACTAGTTGTGCTCAATGCAGATGATGCTTGGTCAGAACGCTATGCAGCAATGACACCGTTCCCAGTATGGACTTATGGATTAAACAATGAGACAGCTGATTTCCGTGCTATTAACTGCGAGTACCATGATTACATGACTTCATTTGATGTAGTTATGCCTGAAGGAATATTTCCTGTAAAAATGCATTTACTTGGTGAGTTCAATATTTATAATGTTCTTGCTGCAATGGTTGCATTTTATGGCAGAGGCTATTCAATGGAAGCAATTATTGAACAGATAGAGCAATTACCACCAGTAAAAGGACGTATGGAAAAAGTATGCTCCGATTTGCCGGTGCAAATTTTTGTCGATTACGCGCATACACCGGATGCTATTGAAAAGGCAATTGCTGCAGCTACGCCATATAAAAAAGGTAAGCTTATTTTCTTAGTTGGCACAGGTGGTAATCGTGATAAATCTAAGCGCCCTGCAATGGCTGAAAAAGCATCTGCAGCAGATTATGTAATTTTAACGACAGATGACCCACGTTATGAGGATTACGATAGTATAACAGGCGATCTTGCTAAAGGTATGATGCATAAAAATTATGCATGTATTGGAGACCGCGCAGAAGCAGTCCGTCATGCAATAGAAGTAGCTGAACCAGGGGATATGATTATTTTTGCTGGTAAAGGACATGAAGATTATCAAATTATTGAAAATACGAAATATCCACATAGTGATGCAGAAATTGCTATAGAGGCTGGACACTTAAAATTTGTCTAAATTAATTTGTGTAACAACATTTTAAGGGATTAAGGGGAACAGCTTGTGCAAGAAGATATTTCTTCTGACAAGCACATCCTTGCAAGTCCGCGTAGTGGAGGCTTCTACACTCGCACAAAATTTAAACGTATTGTATATGATTTAATGAATAAAATATTTTTTATCGACAGTCTGAACCCTTTTAGTAGTGACTAAAGGGTTTTCTTTTTGGTGAATTCATGTAAAAAGGTTGTACGAAGGGCTAGACTTCTTTTATTATTAGTAGGTATGAAAAAAGGAGAATGAAGAGATGACTTCAAATTTAGAAAAAGATATATTAGCACGCCGTACGTTCGCTATTATCAGCCACCCAGATGCTGGGAAAACGACGATTACGGAAAAGCTTTTACTTTTTGGCGGAGCGATTCGTGACGCAGGTACAGTAAAAGGTAAGAAAACAGGGAAATTTGCAACATCGGACTGGATGGAAATTGAAAAACAACGTGGTATTTCGGTAACATCTTCTGTTATGCAGTTTGATTATAGTGGTTCTCGCGTTAATATTTTGGATACACCAGGACACCAAGATTTCTCTGAGGATACGTATCGTACATTAATGGCTGTAGATAGTGCTGTCATGGTTGTAGATGCTGCTAAAGGGATTGAGGCACAAACATTAAAACTATTTAAAGTTTGTAAAATGCGCGGTATTCCAATTTTTACATTTATCAATAAATTAGACCGTCAAGGGAAAGAGCCACTTGAGCTAATCGAAGAGCTTGAAGAAGTGCTTGGTATTCAAGCCTACCCAATGAACTGGCCAATCGGTATGGGGAAAGAATTCCTTGGTATTTATGACCGTTATAACAAACGTATTGAGCAATTCCGTACTGAAGAGGGAGAACGTTTCCTACCAATCGATGAGAATGGTGAGTTAGCAGTTGACAATCCGATGAAAGTCACTTCATATTACTCACAAGCGATGGATGACATTATGCTACTTAATGAGGCAGGTAATGCCTATTCAGAAGAAAAAATCCGCCGCGGTGAATTAACACCTGTGTTCTTCGGTTCGGCTTTAACAAACTTTGGGGTACAAACATTCCTTGAAACTTATTTAAAATTTGCTCCAACACCTCAACCTCGTATTACAGAAGATGAGCAGTTCATTGACCCTGTTGAGCATCCAGAGTTTTCGGGCTTTATTTTCAAAATTCAAGCCAATATGAACCCAGCACACCGTGACCGTATTGCCTTTGTACGTATCGTATCTGGTAAATTCGAGCGCGGTATGAATATGACGCTATCTCGTACAGGTAAATCTTTTAAAGTGACACAGTCTACACAGTTTCTAGCTGACGACCGTGAAACGGTTGATGTAGCGGTGGCTGGAGATATTATTGGATTATATGATACAGGCACATATCAAATTGGTGACACTGTCGTAGGTGGCAAGAAAACGTTCCAATTTGAAAAATTACCGCAGTTCACACCAGAGCTATTTGTTCGCGTGACAGCGAAAAACGTAATGAAATCGAAGCAATTCCATAAAGGGATTTTACAATTAGTGCAAGAGGGTGCCATTCAATATTACAAAACGCTTCACACAGAAGAAGTTATTTTAGGTGCAGTTGGTCAATTACAATTTGAAGTATTTGAGCACCGCATGAAAAATGAATACAATGTTGAAGTAAGAATGGAACCAATTGGTTCAAAAATGGCACGTTGGATTGAAAATGAAGAAGATGTAAAAGAATCGATGTCTTCAAGTCGTTCAATGCTTGTAAAAGACCGCTTTGACAATCTTGTTTTCCTATTTGAAAATGAATTTGCTATGCGTTGGTTCTCAGATAAAAACGAAAACATCAAATTATATAGCCTTCTATAAAAAGAAACACGAATCGACATTTCATCGATTCGTGTTTTTTTACAAGGAAAATAAGAGTTTGATGTAGAATATATACAATATAAGGAAATGGTTATAGTTTTTCTTGGGAAATAATGAATATTTCAATGAAGCAGAAGGGCGGCGACTCCAGCGGGAAAAGCAAGCGAACCGAGACCCTGGACTGAGCGTAGCGAGGGAAGCGGCTCGGTGCTTGCCCACGGAAAGTGTCCGCCTGTAGCGTAATGATGCGAATAATTTTATTTTTTAGGATGAAATTGTTTCAATAAAATGTATTAATTTATAAAAAATCCTCCTTTTCGGCTATCATAGGAAAGAAGAGAAAGAAAAGGAGTATATACAATGAACATTAGCAACTTTTCGATAAAAAGGCCTGTTTTTACACTTGTTTCGATGCTACTAATAATTATTTTAGGTGGCGTATCATTGTTAAAAATACCAATCACTTTAATTCCCGAATTAAATCCACCCATTGGTGTCGTTGTTACCTCCTACCCGGGTGCGAGCTCTACGGAAGTAAATGAAAAGGTAACGAAACCTTTAGAGGCGACATTGGCCACCTTGCCAGGCATAAAAAAACTTCAATCCACCTCTCAGGAAGGTTCAAATTTAATTGTACTAGAGTTTAATTGGACAACGGATATTGACGAGGTTCAACTCGATATTTTACAGCGAATCGATATGACACCGCTACCAAATGATGCACAAAAGCCAAGTTTTTTAAAATTTGACCCGTCACAGTTTCCAATCATTCAGCTCTCTTTACGTGCAGAAAATGATCAGGTGGACGTGCGTATATTGGCGGAATCGTTGGAAAAAGAGCTTCGTCGTACTGAAGGAGTTGCAAGTGTAAATGTATCCGGCAAGCTTGTAGAAGAAGTACAAGTAACATTGGATGAATCGAAATTAATTGCAAAAGGCTTAACCCAAGCTGATATTATCCAAATCATTCAAACGAATAATGTGTCATTGCCTGGAGAACCTGTATTAACTGCTGATGGCAAAATGTTGACGACACGTATTATTAGTACGTTAACAAAACCAGAAGATATTGCGGATTTAATTGTCTCCGTCAATCCGATAGATGGTCAAACATTAACGGTAGGAGATGTAGCGACCGTCGAGCGTGCGGAGCAAAAATCTTTAACAGAAACGCGTGCTAATGACCATCCAGCCGTATTAATGTCCGTTTTGCAAGAGTCTGGGGCAAATACTGCTGAAGTCTCAAAAGCGTTCCAACAATCCTTACATGACTTACTAGCACAGGAACAATATAAAGGTGTAGTAGCAGACATATTAGTAGATCAAGGTAATTATGTGAATTTAGCGATAAGTAACATTGGGACTTCATTACTATTAGGTGGCTTATTTGCAATGCTTGTGCTATTTGTCTTTTTACGAGGTGTGAAAAGCCCAATTATCATTGGTATTGCTATACCTTATTCTGTCATCGTCACATTTGTCTTAATGTATTTTGCTCATTTCACTCTCAATATTATGACATTAGGTGCGCTAGCATTAGGCATTGGGATGCTCGTTGATAATGCAATCGTAGTAATTGAAAATGTGGAACGACATTTAGGGCTTGGTAAGAAACCAATAGAAGCAGCAATGCAAGGCACTAAGGAAGTAGCGCTAGCAATAACAGCATCTACATTGACAACAATTGCTGTGTTCATTCCAGTAATGTTTATAGAAGGTTTAATCGGGCAAATCTTTACTGAATTTGCACTTACGATTTCCTTCAGTTTAATTGCCTCACTATTAGTAGCATTAACCGTTGTACCAATGTTGGCAAGTCGTCTGTTAAAAATGAAAGACCAAAATATAAATGAAATTCGAAAAGCATCATCCTTTTATAAGCACTATAATGCATCCGTTGTTTGGGTATTAAAGCATCGTTTATTGGTCATTTTGTCGGCTGTTATCCTCTTTAGTTTATCGGTGTTTGGTTTATCGAGAATTGGTACGGAATTTTTACCTGCAACCGATGAAGGTTTTGCGTCTATTAGTGTCGATCTTGACAGAGGAGCTGCAGTAACAAAAACGGAAGAAGTTGTCGCAGCAATAGAGGGGCGTTTAAAAGAAGAGCAAGATATTGACGTCTATGTTAGCCTAATTGGCGGTACGCAGCAGTCGCAATCTCGTGGACAAACAACTGCAAATCGAGCGGAAATCTATGTGAAGCTAGTCCCACTTGCAGATCGTAAACGCTCAATTTTTGAATTTGTTGAAGAGGTAGAAAAGGATTTAAACAATGAGCTAGGAGAGCAAGCTGAAATTACATTTAATGTTTCTACATCGTCAGGTTCATCTCCAAATACATTAACATTCCGATTAACCGATTCAAATGAACGACGGTTACAAGAGTCAGTTGGAAAAGTTCAGCAAGAGCTAAAGCGCATTAACGTTGTCACAAATGTAATGACAGATTTAGATAATACAGTTCAAGAAATTCAAATTGAAGTAGATCGAGAAAAAGCTAAGGATTACGGCTTTTTACCGGCACAAATAGCCCAAACGGTTAATCAAATGACAAAGGGACAGCTGACAACGCAAATGATTGTTGATGATGGAGCTGTGTTATCGGTGTATACAGGCTTTGGACAGGCATTTAATGAAAGTGTTGAGTCCTTAAAGGCAATGGAGATTCGTTCTCCTGCAGGTCTATTTGTTAAGCTTGATGAAATCGCTAACGTATCTATACAAGAAGGGCCAGTATCCATTAGACGTTCTGATCAAGCTGCTGCAGTTGCATTTTTCATTGATTATACAGCGAAGGAGTCACTAGGTGGTATTTCAAAGGAGGTCGATAAGGCTCTTGAAAAAGCTAATTTACCTTCTGAAACGCAAGTTGTTTTTAGTGGCGATCGAGAGCTTTATGATAGTGCAATTGATGACATGCTTTTAGCCGTTGCTTTGGCTGTAGTGCTTGTTTATATTGTAATGGCAGCGCAGTTTGAGTCATTTAAATATCCTTTCGTTATTATGTTTACGGTACCACTTATGATTATTGGTGTTACGATTGCAATGTTTGCTACAAAAACACTACTTGGTGTGACATCTGTTATTGGTATTTTGGTACTCGTTGGCATTGTTGTGAATAACGGAATTGTGCTTGTCGATTATATTAATCAGCAAAAGATGCTTGGCATGAAGTCATATGATGCGATTTTACTTGCTACACAGGATCGACTACGTCCAATCTTAATGACAGCATTAACAACAATATTAGGTTTGCTACCACTTGCACTGGGTATTGGTGAAGGTACCGAGATGAACCAGCCTATGGGCATTGTTGTAATTGGTGGGCTTATTACTTCGACTTTGCTGACATTATATATAGTGCCAGCTGTTTATAGCTTAATGGATAAAGAAACTAGAAAATTGCCTTAAGTATAAGGGGGAAATGAGATATGGGTGTTCATTTTTTTACGGGTTTTCCTGGATTCATTTCAAGTCAATTAATTCGAGAGCTATTTCAAAAAAATAAAACGCAAAAGGTTATTGCAATTGTGCTAGCAGGGGAGTTACCAAAAGCAACTGTTGAAAAAGGCAAAATAGAATTGGACTATCCTCATTGTACGATACAGATTGTCGAAGGGGACATTACACTACCTAATATAGGGATGCCAAATCAAGTAGTACAGGAATTACTGCCTCAAATTGAAGTGTTTTGGCATTTAGCAGCTATTTATGATTTAGCGGTTCCTAGAGATATCGCTTGGAAGGTCAACGTACATGGGACAGCGATGGTAAATGATTTTGTACGTACACTTCCAAATTTAAAGCGGTATATGTATTTTAGTACAGCATATGTTGCTGGGCTACGTGAAGGAGTTTTACGTGAAAATGAATTAATTCGACCTCCTGCTTTTAAAAACTATTATGAGGAAACAAAATATGAGGCAGAGCATCGTGTAGAAGATTTAAAGTCTGAGATTCCTATTACGATTATTAGACCAGGAATTGTACGAGGACATTCAGAGACTGGGGAAACGATTAAATTTGATGGACCATATTTCTTTTTAAATATGGTGAATAAATTAAAACGTTTACCGGTTATACCTTATATAGGGCTGTCGAGCTCAGCTATTAATGTTGTGCCGGTTGATTATATTATAAATGCAACAACTTATATAGTGGATGAGAAGAGTGCGGAAGGCAAAACGCTACATTTAACAGATCCGAACCCACATCCTGTACAAGAGGTATATCGCACAATGGTAAAATTATTAACGGGTCATTATCCTAAAGGACGTTTTCCTTTGTCGTTAGCAAAAAAATCATTAAAAGTACCTTTCATTCGAAAGTTGCTAGGTGTTGAACAAGAATCTTTAGATTATTTAACTTGGAATGCTGTCTTTGATACAGCAGAAGCGGTTGCTATTTTACAAAAAGGAAATATTACATGTCCTGATTTTATACAAACAATGCCGAAGATGGTGGATTTTTATCTAGCACATAAAGACGATAAAAACTATCATATTCAAATTAAATAATGATGGATTTCTTTGTCAGCTTTAAATGATAGTGCTATAATAAACGAACAAAAGAAATATCCTTGGACATTTTGTTAAAGGGGAGTAGCTAGCAGATGCGAGCGATGCATCTGATTTCACATTCGTCAAGACATGGTATTTACCATCGGGTGTGATAGCAAATGTTGTTACTTTGAAAAAGGTGCAATGCCGATACCTGTAATGAGAGAAGTGACAAATACAATTTGCTTAGCAAGACCTTTGCCTTCTTTCAGGCAGGGGTCTTTTCTTTTGCATTTGACTAGTAAATGATCGCAATTTTGGGTATACAGAGTTTAAAGGAGGAACAGAGGATGGAAGCAATATTATTACAATATGGCTGGGTACTGATTGTACTAGTTGTATTAGAAGGATTACTAGCAGCAGACAACGCAGTTGTAATGGCTGTTATGGTTAAACACTTACCGCCTGATCTACAAAAAAAGGCACTATTTTACGGATTATTTGGAGCATTAATATTCCGATTCTCTGCGCTCTTTGTTATTACAGTATTAGTTAATTACTGGCAAATTCAGGCGGTTGGAGCAGCCTACCTATTGTTTATGTCAGCTAAAAATATTTATGACTTGAGAAAAGGTAAAGATGAGGAAGACGAAAATGATGAGACAGCTGTGAAAAAGGGATCTGGCTTTTGGATGACTGTCTTAAAAGTGGAGGTTGCCGATATAGCATTTGCGATTGATTCAATGCTTGCTGCAGTTGCTATTGCTGTGACGCTTCCACACTTAGGTAATTTTGATATTGGTGGCATTAATGGTGGACAATTTATTATTATGCTATTAGGTGGCTTTATCGGTGTTATAATGATGCGTTTTGCCGCGCAATGGTTTGTGAAAGTTTTAAACGACTATCCTTCACTTGAAACTGCTGCATTTTTAATTGTTGGCTGGGTTGGGGTAAAACTTGTTGTTCTAACATTAGCTCATGAAAAAGTGGGTATATTACCTAAAGAATTCCCTCATTCAACAGGCTGGGAATTAACATTCTGGATTGTGTTAATTGGTATTGCATTTGTCGGTTATTTAGTAGGAGTACGTAATAAAAAACAAACAAAATAACAGCCTGTAACTTTTTATAAGCATAAAGAAACTATTTTTAAATCCGCATTGCTTTCTGCGGGCAAGGCACGAGCGTATCGCTCGCAACACTAACTGAGTCATGTGCGCTTGCTTTTTCCTGCGAAAGTGTATGCGGATTTTTGCTTTATATCGATTAAATAGCTCAAGGTGGATAGTTTTATCCTGTTTAAAACAGCCTCTTTCTTTTTTTATAGATTTTTTCTATACTAATATCTATCTTGGCATCATGAGTGGAAGGAGTTGATGAGGTGCCTTGGAAAAAATCATCTAATAAATTAATCACACCGTTTCAGGCACTAGTGTCTTATTATTTCATAGCAATAGCAATTTCCTTCCTATTGTTACGACTTCCCGGCGTTCATCAAGCGGGTGTGAAAGTGTCTTTATTAGATAGCTTATTTACTGCGGTAAGTGCTGTAAGTGTAACTGGCTTAACAACGTTTAATATTTCTGAGACCTATACAACATTTGGACTCGTCATGGTACTTGTTATTTTACAGCTCGGCGCGATTGGTATTATGTCACTGGGTACTTTTGTTTGGTTGCTTGTAGGGAAAAAAATTGGGATGCGAGAACGTCAGCTAATTATGATCGATCATAATCAGTATAATTTATCTGGCGTTGTCCAATTAATTCGAGAAATATTGAAAATCTTAATCGGCATAGAATTAGCAGGAGCTATTATTTTAACTGCGCATTTTACGAATTATTTCGATACATTTGAACAAGCTCTTATTCATGGTGTCTTTGCTTCTATATCAGCTACTACTAACGGGGGCTTTGATATTACTGGAATGAGTTTATTGCCATTTCATAATGATTATTTTGTTCAATTAATAACAATGGTGTTGATTGTGCTAGGAGCAATTGGCTTCCCGGTGCTAGTCGAGATAAAAACATTTTTACTTAATCGGCATGCTAATTTCCGTTTTAGCTTATTTACAAAAATAACGACAACTACTTATGCAATTTTATTTGTTGTAGGGGCACTCGTTATTTTACTGCTTGAGTCTTTCCATTCATTTAAAGGGATGCCTTGGCATGAAGCTATCTTTTCCGCAATGTTCCATTCTATATCTACACGCTCAGCGGGACTTACAACTTATGATGTAACATCCTTCAGTGAGGCGACAGATATTTTTATGAGCTTTTTAATGTTCATCGGTTCTTCTCCAAGCTCAGTTGGGGGCGGGATACGGACGACGACCTTCGCCATTGCAATATTATTTTTAATTACGTTTGCAAGGGGTAGAGAAGATATTCAAATCTTCGGACGTGAAATCCATTTAATTGATGTCTTCCGTGCGTTTGTCGTTATTTTAGTAGCTTGTTTTATGGTGCTAATGGCTACAATCATTTTACTTATTACAGAGCCACATGCGACACTAATACAAATTATTTTTGAAATTACATCTGCGTTCGGAACATGTGGAATGTCTTTAGGGATTACCTCAGATTTATCGGTTGTAGGTAAAATCATCATTATCATATTAATGTTCATAGGACGAGTTGGTTTAATTTCCTTCCTGTATTCACTTGGTGGAGGCGGAAGAGGTAAAAAATCCAAATTCCATTATCCGAAAGAACGAGTTATTATTGGATAAACATTTACAAACATTGTTATAGAGGTTTTTAAGGGGGCAAATTATTAATTTGCCCCCTTTGATATTGTAGTCAAAAAATTTATTTGTTTAGGCATGGTGAGTCTTTCCTTGATATTCCAAATACATGTAGACTTCCGTTACGGGTCGTGCGGTAGCTTAAGTCTAGATTGGAGCGGAAAGCACCGCCCGTAGTGGTAGTCTACAGCAGTGATCTAATGCTATGAGCTGGTCGACAGTCTGGGGTAAACCATTAAAATTTTTCTACGCTATTGGATGAAAATTCAGTAGCAATATTACTAAAAAAAAAGTTTAGTTGGGTAAGTGTGTGGGTACATCATATTAAGCGTGGAGAAAGAGAAATTACCACCTTGTACTAGAACTGAGGGACATCTAATACAGCTTTTTGAAAAGGATAAAAGCAGCGGTGAACCCAGTTACGAAAAAGGAACAAAAGGAGAACTTAACTATGACACTTACAAGCACAGCTAAACAAGAATTAAAGGACTTATTAAAAGAGACACACAAACGAGGTATTATGAAAATAGATCATAGTGATCGAGTAAGCAGTATGACAGATAGTGAGGCATTAGGTTTGCTAATTTCGGTAGTAAAACGTACTTTGTAATATTAAACAGAGCAAAATAGCGCTCCATGCCACCTTGGTTTCCTCGTTCATAGTATTCAAATTGTCATCTTCTAAAATGAGAAAATCGAGTACTTTCACTGCAATAAAAGAGAATCTATTTTATGACTTTCTTCTATTATATTGTATTTAATATTTAATATATAAGAAGATGCTGGCAATTTTTTAGGTAGAAGACCATTGAAGTATGTTGATTTGCTAAACGAAAAATATAAAGAATACGAAACTATAATTCGATTTAGTAGCTAAGAATTGATAGGCTATTTTAGGATGTCTGACTGTTTTTTTGTGCAATTTTAAAGAATAAATATAGGTTTAGAAATCGTTCTGAATAAGCATTTATTAGTCAGACAGCAAATTTGTTGAATATATATCTAAAAATTTAGAAAATTTAACAAAATATTTCCTGATTAAAAATGCTGTTTGATAGGCAATAAGAACTTGTTGTCAATAACTATATTTTAAGTAATTTGTACTAATGATTTTAATGTGATTGTGAATCCATTACTAGCATCAAAAGTTAGTGGCAGTCGGTGGAATTTGTAATTGATTCGTAATGCGAAGGATAGGGGATTAGTTAAAAAATCGAATTAATTTAGTTTCAAAAATAAAAAAACGCTATTCCTCGAATAATTTCAAGTGAATAGCGTTTTTTTATTAAACTGAATGGATTGTTGCAAAATACGGTTCTTGGCCGTGTCGGAAGTAGGTTAAAAGATAGCCGTTTTTTTGTACAATTTTGCCATTTGAGAAATTTTGATAATCCAAGTTATGTGGGATGATAAGTGTATGCTTGAACAATTCTTTTTCAGTCAAATTCAAGTTGGCAAATTCTTCACCTGCAATGTTAGGATTTTCACGTAGAGCTGTGTAAAGTGCTTTTTGTTGAACTTCAGTTGGGCGATCGTTCCACCATAATTTACGTGGTTGGAATTGCTGTGCCTTTAAATAATCAAGCTGCATTAAGCTTTGGATAATTTGTAAATTAGCACTTTCCACAGTTTCTAAAAACTCAAGTAAACGGCGGAACAAATCTTCTAGCTGATGACCAATACGTGACCAGCCCTTTGTCTCCCAGTAAGTTCCAAAGTTTTGGAAGAAATCAAATGGTGTATCAAATACTTCTGTTACTAAATATTCGATTGTATGGTCCATACGGTGAGCATTCCAATATTTTTCAAGTACATCTTCTGCATGTTTAATACGGACAATATCATCGAAGGTTAATACATTATTCGAAAAGATTTCATAAGGAGATAAATCCACATAGGTATAGCCAAACTTTTTAGCCTCCATACGAAGACCTGTACCACGCAATAGCTTTAAAAAGCCTAGCTGTAATTCCTCAGGACGCATAGCAAAAACATCATTAAATGTTTGTCGGAAGCTACTATAATCCTCTTCTGGCAGTCCAGCAATTAAATCTAAATGTTGATCTATTTTTCCACCATTTTTGACCATTGTTACTGTACGCGTTAATTTTTCAAAGTTTTGACGACGTTGTACAAGCGTGTTTGTTAGATCGTTTGTAGATTGAACACCAATTTCAAAACGGAAAAGTCCTTTTGGGGCATTATCATTTAAAAATTGAATGACTTCGGGGCGCATTATATCAGCAGTAATTTCAAACTGGAATACTACGCCTGGCTTATGCTCGTCTATTAAAAATTGGAACATTTCCATCGCATAGCTACGGCTAATATTAAATGTACGATCGACAAATTTAATAGTGCGCGCACCATTATTCATTAGATAACGAATATCTTCTTTTATACTTTCTCTATTGAAATAGCGTACGCCTACTTCAATAGAAGATAAGCAAAATTGACAGCTAAAAGGACAACCTCGGCTCGTCTCAATATATTGAATTCGTTTGCTTAGATGTGGAAGGTCTTCTTCAAAACGGAATGGACTCGGTAATTCACGTAAGTCAATTTTAGGTGCTTGCGCGTGAATTCGAACTTTACCGTCCTCTAAGTAACAAATGCCTGGAACATCTTCTAAAGGTATTTCTCCATGCAAATGGCGTAGTAACTGCTTAAATGAAGTTTCCCCTTCGCCCATGACAATGAAATCAACTTCTTCAATTCGACGTAACCAATGATGGACATCGTATGATACTTCAGGTCCCCCCAGCAAAATTTTAACATTTGGACAAACCGTTTTTAACATTTTAATAACGTGTATTGTTTCTTCAATATTCCAAATATAGCAACTGAATCCTACGATATCGGGGTTTTTTTGAAATAAATCTGATACAATATTAAATGCAGGGTCTTTAATTGTGTATTCTGCAATTACTGGATTGTATTCAGGTAAAGCAGCACATTTTAAATAACGCAGTGCTAAATTTGTGTGGATATACTTTGCGTTTAAAGTAGTTAAAATAGTATTCATGCATTAATCTTCCTTTCAACTTCTAATTGTAACAGTCAAGTAGCTGACAAACAATATAATCCTTTAGACCTATTTATTTTGTGAACGGTTCGTGAAATAATTTTAAATACTTAAATTTACTAAATTTTGTAATAATAGAATCGTACAGTCATAAAGTATAGTAAAGGCTCAAAATTCGAATGAGAGGTTTTTTACTCTTTTGAAAGGTTCGGTGAGAAAGTTGAAGCAAAATGATATAAATCAATGTTTTGGAAATCTTATGAAAAGTACTTCGTCACCAACACTTATTCTTAATAAATCAGGGAAAATTTTGAATTGTAATGAGGCAGCTATTAAACTTTTTAATCTTAATTCATCATTTAAAGGTTATATAACAATGGACGAGCCATCCAATATTAAGTGGGCTAAGTTCGTTAAGGAACTACAATGTGAGTTAAGATCAGAAGAAATATTTAATATTCGTAAAAATAACAATGATCTAGAAATGATGTCCTTTAAATGTTTCTATGATCCAAACACAGAAGAAATAGTCGCACAGCTATCCACTATCAATAATGACAGAGCAATTGAATTGTATGTGAGTAAGGAACAAGAACGATCACAATCCTTCAGTGCATATGATCATTTACCCTATGCTGTTATTGTGAGTGATGCGAGTGGGATTATTCTTGGTTTAAATAAATATGCAGAAATGTATTTGAAAATAGAAAAATCGCAGCTTCTTCATAAAGCGCATCAACATATATTTGATTCATTTACAATGAAGAATGGACAAATTACAACATATTTATCCAAATTGATGGGCGAAAAACATGCCATTATTCATGTCGTTGATGAAACACAAGTAAGTAGAACGTGCTACTACGAAATTTCAAGTGTTTTCGATGAGTATAACAATATTATCGTCACTGTTATTAATGATGAAACTGAGAAAAAGCAGTTGCAGCATAAAGTGGAGCATCAGGAAGCGTTGAATGTAGTTGGTCAAATGGCGGCAAGTATTGCACACGAGATTCGTAATCCATTAACTTCTTTAAAAGGCTTTACAGAATTATTAAAGCTGAATGCGGATGAGGAATCACGCATGTATTTATCTGTTATCGATAGTGAGTTACAACGGATGGAGCAAATTTTGTCCGAATTATTAGTATTGTCCAAGCCAACAAGTATGAAGGTAGAATTAATCGAATTAGATCATATTGTAAAACAAGTGATTGAATTTATGTTACCTGACGCTTTGATGAAAAAAATTATGATTCAATATATACCTTCAGCTACTGAAGTGTATATTGGTGGCAATGAAAATCGTCTAAAGCAAGTATTTATGAACCTTATTAAAAATGCGATGGAAGCTATGCATAATGGTGGCACAATTACGGTTGAGATGAATGTTATTGACTGTACGATTGTAGAGTTAATGATTAAAGATGAAGGAAGTGGAATGGATAGTAAAACAATCCAAAACCTATTCCAACCTTTTTACACGACGAAATCAACAGGGACAGGACTAGGCCTTGCTTTCGTGAAAAAGGTAATCGAAGAGCATGAAGGTGTAATTGGTGTTCAAAGTGAAGTGCAGAAGGGGACATGCTTCCATATGCAGTTCCCAGTTTACACATTCAATCAATTGGACCCGTTAGATGTTTCGGCGAAGGATTCTGCTTATTTAGTAACCTAAATACAGTAAAAATTATTTCAATAGTGCGCTATCATTGAATGCTTTTGACAATGCTTTTCAAAAGTCGCTATAATGACATGTATAAAGAGCGAATTGAGAGGACTAGGCTATGACGTCAGAAGAAGATTTAAAACAAACTTTAAAATTATATATAGTATTATCCCGTGCCCATAAAGCAATAAATGAGATGACAAGCCATTTTTTTCAAGAAAATGGTGTCAATCCTACTGAATTTGCAGTTTTAGAACTCCTGTATCATAAAGGGAGACAACCATTACAGCAAATCGGCAATAAAATATTACTTGCCAGTGGGTCTATTACGTATGTAATTGATAAGCTTGAAAAAAGAGGCTATCTTTTACGGGTTTCCTGTCCATCAGACCGTCGCGTTACCTATGCAGAAATTACCGCGGAAGGTGAAGCGTTTATGGGCGAATTATTTCCAAAGCATGAGCAACATTTACATGAATTGATGAGTGCATTATCAGTCGAGGAAAAAGATCAAACGATAGGCTTATTAAAAAAATTAGGGCTATCAATTAAAGATTTGTCTTATTAAAAAGAGTTGTCTCAAATGGATTTTGAGGCGATTCTTTTTTCTATGCCCAAATATAGTATTTTAAAAAGGAACTTAACGTTGTTTTTTGTAAGGAATCGAATGTAATAGCTATTTTTGCCTGTTTGGAAGTCCGTTTAAGGGATTAACAATGCTACCCTATGTTTTTTGTTGATGAATAAAAGAAAGGCCTTAGAATGAATTCTAAGGCCTTTCAAAATAGTTATTATTTTTTAGAAATAGTAGCTGCCATTGCAAGCATTGCAGCAGTTAAATCTTGTTCATCATTATCATGAATTGTTAATTTTGTAATGAGTCCATCTTTTTCAAATACTACGCCAACTACTTTTTCGGTATCAAAGTCTACAACATAGCCCTCAATATTTTTAATATCCTTAAATGCAGAAAGTTCTTCAGCAGATAATGCTACTGGTCCTCCGACTGCATTCATGTAGTCTTGCATAGATGTTTTTACTGCATCATAGCTTGTTTCAGAAGCATTTGTTGTTTCAATACGCATAAATACTTCATCATCAGCATTTGATACTAACATGTCTTTTCCTGGTTCTTCTTGAGAAAGAGTGAATCCAGGTAGTTGTTGGAATTTATAGCCCTGATCAACACTATCAGATTCAGTTGCTGTTTCCTTTTTGTCGACGCCTTTTTGAACGTATTTCACTTCTTGTTCTGGTTTAGCCTGTGTGTCTGTATTTGCATCATTTGATGTAGGCGTTTCTTGCTTGTCATCGCCTGCAGTTTCATTTTCAGATGGTTGTTGTGAGTTCGCTGGTTCATTTTGTTCAGCATCTGATTGTTCTGTCTTATCAGAGGTATTACACCCCACGATAACAACAGCTGTTAGTAATAATGCAAGCATTGAAAATAATTTTTTTTGCATGAAAAGCCCTCCTTTTCTATATTAAACGCTAATAAAAGATAAAATGTTTCCAATTTTTTTTGTTATGATGTTAATGGTAACACTAAAAACAATAGTAGAACAAAAACAACATGGGCCACAATAACTAAAGGCATACTCTTGCGCCATTCATAAATAAAGCCCCAAATTAGGCTTGTTACAAGAGCGGCGATTATACCTAGCTTAAAACCACTAAATGCAATCGAGATGGCACATAAAATTGCTGTTACAACAACTGCTAAAACAGGGCGCATAAAACGCTTCAATTGCTGTTGTACGTAGCCACGCCAAAATAACTCTTCGCCAATGGCGACAATGAACACAAGTAAAATATAGTGCCAAATATTTTGTGGACCGTAAACAGTTAAAAACTTTTTCACTGTTACTACTAGCCGATCATTTATATATGGAGCAAGCCAATAACCAAAACGTATAATGCCATATGTGATTGTACCGTATCCTATGCCGAAAATTAGAAATTTCCAAGTAGGTAATTGATCTTCAATCGTACCTGAAAGAATAGCAATAGCTATACATACGAGCAGCGTAAATGCATAAAGGTACCAAAATACAGCTGGATTAGCAAATGTGAAAGCAAGCATGCCATAAACGAATAATAAAGAAAGGAGAAGTATTATTGTTTGTTTCGAATTTGTTTGCATAATTCGACCTCCATACTTTAATTTTACCAAAAAAATAGTCCCTTATCATCTATTAAGACAAAAAGGGACTATTCAGAATATTAAGCTTCACTTGCATATAGGATTTTGTAACGTTTATGGTTGACGACCGTTTTCTCTTCAATTTCAAGGGAATCAAAATTCTCCATATATGTTAGATCAACGATCACCGAATTTTCATTTACTTTTTCAACAATACCTTGCAAACCATTTTTAAACTCGATAATATTTCCAACTTCAGCTATTTTCACAGACAGTCAGCTCCTTCATCGACTAATAATATACAGTTTGCATGAAAAAAAGGAAAACGTAAAGCTTTTTTTGAATAATTCATAATTTAATACACAAAATAAGGAAAGAGAAGGGAATAGAAAAAATGGAACAATATGAAAATATGCTTAAACAATTACAGGAAGGAGAAATACAAAGTATCGAAATTACTAAAGACCAATTTTATGAGTTTCGTGAAGTATTAGTGAAACACCCCTTATTTAAACATTTTAGAGGTGAAGCAAAGCAAAATGGGATTATAATATACACTTATTTGGAAATTCCTAGAAGTTAATTTTGTCGAACATTGTCGTAACTTAATGCTGTAAGAAATGAAATATAAATGTATAATAATGGTATGATTATTTGTATGTTGGAGGGTTGTATGAATGGTCAATCTACTCTTGAAACAAATGGAACAAACTCGTGAGATGATGATTCGCTCTGGTGTTGAAAACGGGTTACAGAATGCAAAAACCATTCAACTGAGTCGCAGATTAGATCAGTTAATGAATACTTATTATAGACAGACAACATTAGAAGAAGAAGATCAGGATGATTTGTTTCAGTATTCAGAGTAAAACTTTTTAGATTAGATGTTTAAAAATGCATTTACTGGGGAATAGTTAATATGAACACAGCAACATTCTCATTTCCCCCTTTAGAGCAGTGATTCCCATCACCTGCTCTCTTTTTTTTGCTTATTCGGTATATATGCCATACATAATAAAGTTAGTACAAGTTTTAAGAAGAATTTGAATTATTGAACTGATTCAACTACACTAAAAACACATTAAGCTAAGCAAAAATTCCTTAAACCTCAACTAATCTAAAATGAGTGAAAGGAATAATTGATTAGTTTTACTAAGAGAGTTAATTTCATTCAATTGTGCGAAAGGCGGCTACTCTAGGGAAGAAAAGCTTAGCGAAGGAAGCGGCTCGCTACTTGACTGAAAAGCGTCGGTCTATAGCGTAATGATGGGAATAAAATTAATTCAAGTAAAGGAGTTATTACATATGGGAAAAGAGCGTATTGCATTTATCGGTACAGGTGTTATGGGTGCTAGCATTATCAAACACTTATTGCAAAATGGCCATGAGGTGACAGTTTATACTCGCACACAAGAAAAAGCAGAGCCGTTAATGGCATTAGGGGCTAGTTGGGCTAGTTCGCCAGCTGAAGCTTTTAAAGATATGGATATAGCGTTAACGATGGTTGGTTATCCAGCTGATGTTGAGGAAGTTTATTTTGGTGAACAGGGTCTATTTAAAACTGCCCAGGCTGGCAATATTGTGATCGATATGACTACATCTGAGCCTACTTTAGCGAAGAAGATTTATACACATGCTCAAACACTAGGTGTAGAAGCATTGGATGCCCCTGTTTCTGGTGGAGATGTTGGTGCTCAGAATGGCACATTGTCGATTATGGTTGGTGGAAACGAACATGCCTTTAATCAAGTTGTACCAGTATTACAACAATTTGGAGCAAATATAGTTTACCAAGGTGAAGCAGGTGCAGGACAGCATGCAAAAATGTGTAATCAAATCGTTATTGCATCTGGGATGATTGGTGTATGTGAGTCGCTTGCATATGGCTTAAAGGCGGGGCTAGATTTAGCTACTGTTTTAAAATCTATTTCTTCAGGTGCTGCTGGTTCGTGGTCTTTAAGTAATTTAGCTCCGCGAATGATGAAGGAAGATTTTGCCCCAGGTTTTTATATTAAACATTTTGTAAAGGATATGAAAATTGCATTAGATGAATCAAAGAAAATGGGTATTACTTTACCAGGGCTAGCATTAGCTTATGAAATGTATGAAAAGCTAATCGCAGAAGGCTACGGTGACAATGGTACACAGGCTCTTCTAAAGTACTATCAATAGACAGCAACATTGAATTCATAGAAGCAAATGGAGAAAAGTGTTAGATTGACTGCCATCAATCTAACACTTTTTTGCATGCCGTTGAGTGCCTGGCACTACCCTCCGACGATAAACCTAGTGAAATCGCCAGTAAAGGTCCGAGAATCGCCCGCAAGGCAGGAGAAATCGCCACAAAAGATCCGAGAATCGCCCGCAAGGCAGGAGAAATCGCCACAAAAGATCCGAGAATCGCCCGTAAACGTTTGAAAAGCATCCTCCATCGCAGATGATTCGCTACTCTTTACTAAAAAGTTGAGAATCTAAGGAGAAGCTAGATGCCCCTGCAAGAGCAAAGTAGAGTGCTATAGCACCTAATGCTAAATCAAGCT
Source organism: Lysinibacillus sp. NPDC097868 (assembly GCF_044761135.1). Classification (NCBI taxonomy): domain Bacteria; kingdom Bacillati; phylum Bacillota; class Bacilli; order Caryophanales; family Bacillaceae; genus Lysinibacillus; species Lysinibacillus sp. NPDC097868. Next base: position 134,477 of record NZ_JBIWBS010000001.1, read on the forward strand.
CATAACCAGCCAATCCATCTGCTCCGATAAAACCAATGCTAAGCTTTGCTGTAAAGATAGCAACAATCATTGTAATTGTCAGTAAAGCACCAAAAATTCTTGTTGCTAAGCCTAAAATAAGAGCAACTCCGCCAACTAATTCAATAACTGCAACGATATACGCCATAAAGCCTGGTATACCTAGACTATCAAAGAAGTCAGCCGTGTAGCTGATTCCGCCTTGGAATTTTTGGAAACCGTGCACCGCAAAAATAATGCCGAGAACGACACGTAAAATAGTTGAACCAATATTTTGCATAATGTAATTACTCCTTTTCTTTAACTTACATTTCGTAACTTAGTTTATTTTTAAAAACAGATTTTGTCAAGTAACTAAGTGGATTTTAAGAACTGATTTTAAAAAAGTGATATAATCTTTATTAAGAACTAGTAATAAAGGAGGGAGTAAATTGAATCAAAAAAATATTTGTCCACGATTTGAAAAGGCACTTATGCTATTGAATCATCGTTGGAATACTTTGCTTATATACCAGCTACTTGACGGCCCACAACGATTTTCAACCATTAAAAATCAGTTGAATATTAGTAGTCGTGTGTTAACAGAGCGATTAAAGGAGTTAGAGACCGAAGAAATCGTTTTACGTACCGTGATTCCTTCTACACCAGTCGTTATTGAATATGAGCTTACAGAAAAAGGATATGCAATCACACCCGTGCTAAAAGCAATTGAACAATGGTCTAATAAATGGGTAACTATTACTGAAGAATAATAAAAAGATATTCAAGCGAGGGGCTTGAATATCTTTTTTATTTCTTTAGAAAATGGTTGGATATAGATTAACCAATTTATGGCCATTTAGCAGTTGGGTTTGTTATATTGTAAATAATATTAATTTTTATTAAACAAAAGGTATTTTTTAATACAGATAGGAATTAATTTAATATTATAAGAAGGAAAAGGAGGGATTTAATGAATCAGAGGCAAGCAGGGGAAACACAGCATCGCAGTCAGCTAGCACTCTATTTATCATTGCCAATACTATCTTGGGCGTTTTACGATTTTGCTAATACGATATTTTCTTCAAATATTAATACAGTTTTTTTCCCATTTTATATGGACGAAGTTTTAGGTACGAATGAAGTAATGCAACAAGTAGCTAGTACATTTATTTCGTATGCCAATGCATTAGCAAGCTTTTTTCTAGTAGTTTTTTCACCGCTTTTTGGGGTATGGATAGATCAAACAGGCTATAAAAAACGATTCATTGTCTGGTTTGCATCGATTTCTATTATATTTACCTTTATGATGGGTGTTTTTGCAAATTTAGAGACAACAACAAATTATTCAGGTGTACCGCTCAGTTTATTTTTAGTCGTTGCAAGCTTTGTTATTGCGAAATTTTTCTTTAATTCGAGTCTCGTATTCTATGATTCGATGATGAGTGACCTTGGGACAAAAGAAGAAATGCCCCTTATTTCAGGTTATGGTGTAGCGATTGGTTACTTAGGTACTATTTTTGGGCTTCTTGTTTATTTATATGTAGGAAACAGTGATTTCCATCGTGCATTTATACCAACAGCGATTTTGTATTTATTATTTTCATTGCCATTATTTTTTATTAATAAAGATACTCCAATACCAAAAGAACAGCGGAAAACGACTAAGTTTTTTGAAGGTTACAAGGAAATTATTAGTACATTTAAGGATATGAAGCAATATAAAGCGATCTTTACTTTTATGATTGCGTATTTCTTTTTAAATGATGCAATTGCCACAACAATTGCAATGATGGCTGTTTACGCAACTACTATTGTAGGATTTTCTTCAGGTCAATTTATCATTCTATATTTAGTTTCCACCGTATCGACAATTATTGGCTCACTCGCATTTGGCTATATTACGAAAGCAATTGGTGCTAAGCGGGCTATTACCATTGTAGCGCTGTTAATGATTATCGCATTAACCTTTGCTGTTTTTGCGACAGAACAATGGATGTTTTGGATTGCTGGCAGTATGTTTGGTATTTCACTAGGCTCTATGTGGGTTACATCAAGAACATATATTATTGAGCTATCACCAGATGATAAGCGAGGGCAGTTTTTCGGACTATTTGCTTTTTCTGGTAAGGTCTCATCGATAATCGGACCAGCTGTATATGGAACGGTTACATTATGGATGAAAGATTACGGTACATTAGCAAGTCGCGTAGCATTATCAACATTAATTTTGATGACGGTTATTGGTCTATTGGTTCATCTAAAAGTTAATGATAAAAATGGAAATACCAGATAGGAGAATTGTATCGCCTATGATACAATTGAATTATTATTTGATGTTGAAATAGAAAGGAGCGGGGTTGCTTTGGAACATAAAGGCATATTATTAGAAAGTGGCACAAATGAGCTAGAAATCGTTGAATTTGAAGTAGCTAACAATAAATTCGGTATTAATGTTATTAAAGTAAAAGAAATTATTCAACCGATTCCAGTAACGTTTATTCCACACGCGCACCCGCATGTTGAGGGAATTATTCAATTAAGAGGCGAGGTACTACCAGTAGTAGATATGCTACGAGTACTAGGGATACAAAGTGCAGAACGTAATCCACAACAAAAATATATTGTTGCTGAGTTTAATAAACAACGAGTTGTTTTTCATGTAGATAACGTAACACAAATCCACCGTATTTCATGGAATCAAATCGAAAAACCTTCAGATATGTATCAGGGGGGGACTTCGCAAGTTATCGGTGTTATTAAGCAAAATGAACAAATGATTTTATTACTAGACTTTGAGAAAATTATGGTTGATATTAACCCTGATTCGGGTATTAGTGTAGAGTCAGTAAAAAAACTTGGTAAACGTGAACGCTCTGAAAAACGCATTTTAATTGCTGAGGATTCACCATTATTACGTAAGTTATTATTTGATACGATGAAGGAAGCCGGTTATGAGAATGTTGAGTTCTTTGAAAATGGCCGTGATGCTTATGAATACTTAGAAACATTGGCGAAAAGTGGAAGTAATGTAACAGAGCATATTCAATTAGTAGTTACTGATATTGAGATGCCACAAATGGATGGTCACCATCTTACACGCAAAATTAAGGAGCATCCTGATTTACAAAAGCTACCGGTCATTATTTTCTCTAGTTTAATTACAGATGATCTTCGCCATAAAGGCGATCAAGTAGGGGCAGAGGACCAAATTAGTAAACCCGAAATTGCAGAGCTTATTTTACGCGTCGATCAACTTATTTTATAAAGCTAGCGAAAAGGAACTTCACAATACTAATAATTGGTATCCTGAAATGTTAATAAAAAATGAAAGTCGGATACCTTTTAGGTTCCGACTTTTTTTGTATAAATGACGGTGCTATTAACACAAAATAATTAGACTACCGATTGTTCTATAAAGGAAGTGATTATTTGGATGAATTGAAAACAGCTATCATTGATATTGGCTCGAATACGATTCGTTTAGTGCTGTATCAGTATGATAATGAAGAGGGGCTTAGAGAGCTAGGTAATATTAAAACGGTTGCACGTTTACGTACATATTTGCAACCCTCAGGTGACATGTCAGAAGAAGGTATTCAGGTACTAACAGAAACATTATTAACATTTAAAGCAATGCTTGATGATTTTGAAATTGTAGATGTGAAAGCTGCTGCAACAGCTGCAATTCGTCAAGCAACGAATCGAGAACAAATTATAGCTTTAATGAAAGAGAGAACGGGCATACAGATAGAGCTTTTGTCTGAGGAGGAAGAGGCGTATTTCGGTTATGTCGCTGTAGCACATTCGATTGGTACACTTTCTGCCGTGACCATCGATATAGGTGGAGGAAGTACGGAAATAACATTATTTAAAAATAAAGAACTGATTGAATCCTATAGCTTTCCTTTTGGAACGGTGTCGTTAAAGCAACGTTTCGTAAAAGGTGACATTATGAATAGTAGTGAGAAGAAAGAATTGATTGCATTTGTGAAAGAGCAGTTTAAATCACTTCCTTGGATTCAACAAGTGGGATTACCGATTATTGCGATTGGAGGCAGTGCAAGAAATATTGCGCAAGTTCATCAGCAACGGCATCAATATCCTATTGCCAGTGTGCATGGCTACGAAATATCTAAAGGGGATTTGGATCAGCTCAGCTTATTTTTAGGTAATTTAAGCTTCCAAGAATTAAAACACTTAGATGGTTTATCGACAGACCGTGCTGATATTATTGTACCTGCTTTAGAGGTGTTTCGAGTGCTTATGGACATTGTCGGTAGTGAAGTGTTCCAGCTAACGAAAAAAGGCTTACGAGAAGGGCTTATTATCCATCGTATTTTGCAAAAAGATGCAAATGCCTTTGATAAATATAATGTTTTTGAGGGAAACGCTAGAAGGTTAGCTAGGCAGTACGGACGCTCAGAGGCAGAAGTTGATTATTTAATGCATCTAGCAGATCAATTATACCGTGAGTGTTGCCATTTGAAATTTTTACAATTTGACGAGATCGATTTGCAATTATTGAGGAAGGCAGCAAAGATATTTAATATCGGGGAATATATTGAGTTAAGCTCCGCTAGCCAACATACCTTTTATTTAGTTGCCAATCAATCAATTGATGGCTTAAACCATAAGGAAAGACTAAAACTTGCACTTTTAGCATCATATAAAAATAAAGACTATTTTCACCGATTTGCTGCTCCTTTTATAGAATGGATGAGTCGTGAAGAACATCGTAAAATGCGTGATTTTGGTGCATTATTAAAATTCGTCTATGCGTTAAATGTATCGAAAAGAAATATTGTACATGCTATTGAAATGCAACCTAAGGACAATTTTGTCCAGCTAAACATCTACGTTAAAAAAAATGCGGCTGCCGAAAAATATCAAGCTAATCGGCATAAAAAGCATCTAGAACGTGCTCTAAAAACACCAATTAAAGTAAATTTTATTGAAGAAGGGTGGAACCAAGATGACAACGGAAGTAACGAATAATCGCTTACATGAAGAAGATTTTTCAGAAGCACATAGCCGTTTACTCGAAGAAATTGCAAAGCCTCAATATTATAATAATCGCGAATTAAGCTGGTTGGCATTTAATGAGCGTGTTTTAGAAGAAGCAGAGGATGTCAATAATCCTCTGCTAGAACGTTTGAAGTTTTTAGCGATATTTAGCTCCAATTTAGATGAATTTTTTATGGTGCGCGTAGCAGGACTTCAGGATCAAGTACGTGCTGGTTTTCATAAAGCTGAAAATAAATCAGGCTTAACACCGAAAGAGCAATTAGCAAAAATTGCAGAGCGTACGCAAGCTTTAGTACGTCGACAAACGGAAGTATATAGACATTTAATTTATGATTTATTGCCACAGCATAATGTACATATTGCGGACATGAAGGATTTAAATAGTAAGCAAAAAGCATTTATAAATGAAATGTTTGCTGAGACAATCTTCCCTGTACTAACACCTGTAGCAGTAGATGCTTATCGACCATTTCCAACATTGCTAGGGAAAACTTTAAATTTACTTGTACTATTAGAACAAGATGAAACAGATTTTGAAAGCCGTGAAAGGGTTGCGATAGTACAAGTGCCATCTGTTTTGGATCGCTATATTAAAGTACCTTGTGCTGAAGGTGAAACTGTAATCGTACTACTGGAGGATGTTATTGTTGCTCATATTGAAAAGCTTTTCTATGGGTACAGTGTTAAATCTGCACAGGCATTCCGTCTAACACGTAATGCGGATTTAACGATTCACGAAGAAGGCGCACGCGATTTACTCGTTGAAATTGAAAAAGAACTAAAAAAACGCAAATGGGGAGTCGGTAGTCGTCTAGAAGTACGTGTCGGAGAAATGAATGAAGAAGTCCTTGCTTATTTACTAGAAGAATTTGAAATCGAGGAGACCGATGTTTTTCATATTGATGGCCCATTAGATTTAACATTTATGTTCTCGTTTGTGAAAGGTATTTCTGTAGGACGAGAACATTTAGAGTATGAAAGCTTTATCCCACAGCCACCTTTAGATTTACAATCGGATGAAAATATTTTTGAAAAAGCGTTACTACAAGACATTTTTTTCCATCATCCTTATGAGTCATTTGCACCGATTGTAGACTTTATTTCAGAGGCTGCTGTAAATCCAAATGTATTAGCAATAAAGCAAACATTGTATCGAGTTAGTGGCAATTCCCCAATCATACAAGCATTAAAACTAGCGGCTGAAAATGGCAAGCAAGTGACTGTTTTAGTAGAGCTAAAAGCCCGTTTTGATGAAGAAAATAATGTACATTGGGCGAAGCAACTGGAACAAGCAGGTTGTCTTGTTATATACGGTATGAATAATTTAAAAACACACTCTAAAATAACGTTAGTCGTGAGTCGCCGAAATGGGAAAATTGAACGTTTTGTACATCTCGGAACAGGAAATTATAATGATGCAACTGCCAAAATTTATACGGACATGGGCATCATAACATCTGATAAGGAATTTGGTATTGATGCAACAAACTTCTTTAATTATTTAAGTGGCTATACGGAAAAACCTACTTTTAATCATTTGGTCGTTGCACCATTTGATATTCGTGACGAATTTATCCGCTTAATGGATGAAGAAATTAGCTGTCATAAGAAATACGGTAATGGGTTTATTCGAGCTAAAATGAATTCATTAACGGATAAGGACTTAATGATGAAACTTTACGAAGCCTCTATTGCTGGTGTAAAAGTAGAGCTTATTATTCGCGGAATTTGCTGCATACGTCCAGGTATACCGGGTATTAGTGACAATATCACCGTCACAAGTATCGTTGGTCGATTCCTTGAACATTCACGTATTTATTGGTTCCATCATAATGGTGAAAACAAAGTTTACTTATCCTCCGCCGATATGATGACAAGAAATATGATAAAACGAGTTGAAATTCTTTTCCCTGTCTATTCAATTGAAGCAAAAGCCCGTATTATGGATATTATGAACAAACAACTTGAGGATACAGCAAAGGCTCGTATTCAAGATTCCAATGGAAAATATCATTATAAAGAATTTGATCGAAGCGAAGACCCTATTAATAGTCAGGAAATTTTCTTAAAGGATGCTCTAAAGCCTACGCTAGATGAAGAATAAATAACGAGCGTACTAGACGACTTAGAGTAAACACGCTACCTAGAGAGGGATATAATGAAAAAATATAGAGAAAATGTAGCGCAATTCGCAAACTATCGACAGATGGCACTGCTTAATCCGTTTGATGCAGTTATATGCTTGAAAAAAGCCGATAATGGGGAATTTGAAATTGTTTACTATAACGATAAACTCCCATTATCTATAGTGTTGCAAGATGTGAAAGCAACTAAAGCAGACCGATTCTTTACCAAGCAATGTTGGCAGCAATTATTGAAAATTGTACAACAAGAATTTAACATTGCACGTAAGATCGAGCTTTATTCAGAGACTGAGCAAATGCAAAAATCGTTTGCTGTAAGTGTACAGCAATTGGAAGCATCACTTATAGCTGTTATTTTGCGTGAGGAACAGAATGATACGAAGCCTTATTTGCAATTCGTTGAACAACATGTGTGTCCTGTGCTAACGACTGATTTACAAGGTCGTATTATTCATCAAAACGTTGCTGCTACGTCTGTATTGTCGAGGGAACATCACAGTCTAATAGGGCTTGATATTTTTTCATTATTGGAGTGCAACTATGTAAACGAGGTACAATTATTATTTGCTAAAACGATTGAAGGCGCTACATTGGATATTCCTAAATGTTTATTTAAGCGCAATTTACTAAGTAGCGAGCCATTTTATTTGCGTATACATCCAACTTATTTTAATGGAGAAATAATAGGGGTACATTTTTTTGTAAAAGACCCGAAATCGTTTAAGAGTGATCACAGTGCCTTTTATTATTTAGCCTTAAAAGATGAATTGACAGGTATTTGGAATCGTAGAGCGTTTAAAGAGCATTGGCAACAGCATTTGAGCGATAAACAAAGTGAAAATCAGCAGGCAACAATTATTTTAGTAGACATAGATCGCTTTAAAAAATTTAATGAGTCCCTTGGTGAGAGCAAGGGGGATGAACTAATGCGGATGTTTAGTCATAGACTTCGTGAACTTTGTTACTCAACATGCTCAATTTATCGTTATAATAGCGACGAATTTATTTTTCTTTTAAAGGATGCAACAATCGATAAAATAGAGCAATTAGCTAATTCAATATTAGACTCGTTGAAACAGCCCTTTATGATTGATGAGCAGGAGTATTTTATCAGTGTTTCAATTGGTATTTCCTTAAGTCCCGCTGACGGTAAGGATATAGAAACACTTGTGAGAAAGGCCGATCAAGCTCTATTTTCAGCTAAGGAGCACGGACGTTCACATTACCGCTATTATCGCGATGATATGACTAATGTCTTTCCAAATGAGGCATTGATGGAGGCCCATTTACGGCGTGCCATTGAGTTTAATGAGCTAAGTATACATCTACAGCCACAAATGAATTTAAATGATAATAGCATTAATAGCTTTGAAGCGTTATTGCGATGGAATAATCGTAAATTTGGTTTTGTATCCCCAGCGCAATTTATACCTATTGCCGAGGCGACAGGCTTAATTGTTGAAATTGGTGATTGGATTATTAATGAGGTTTGTCGCTATCAAAAGGAATGGAATTTGAAGGGCTATCGACCCGTCAGAATCGCTATCAATATATCTCCAAAACAATTTAGAAAAGAAAACTTCGCGCGGAAGATTAAAGCAACATTGAAAAAATATAATGTCGCCCCGCAATTAATTGAAGTAGAAATTACTGAAAGCTCAATGACCAATGTCCATGAAACATATTCAATTTTAACAGAACTGAAGCAGCTAGGGGTTTATGTTTCGGTAGATGATTTTGGCACTGGGTATTCATCACTTAGCTATTTGAAACGCTATCCAATCGATATTATAAAAATTGACCAATCATTTATCGCCGATATTGAAAAAGATGATAAAAATGAGGCGATTATTAAAGCAATTATTTCGATGTCCCATAATTTAGGACTCGAAGTAATTGCTGAAGGCATTGAAGAGCCATCACAAGTAGCATTTTTGAAACGTCATCGTTGCCAAAAAGGGCAGGGCTATTTATACAATAAACCTTTGCCTGTAGAAACGATTGTTGCACAATATTTTGTCGGATAATTGATATCATATTGCCGTTGATTTCCGCTACGGGCGGGTGCTTTCCGCGGGCACAACGTAAGCCGCAACCCTCGCTAACGCGCGTTTTGTTGCGTCTTACGTTTTGTGCTGTTCCCGCAGGAGTCGCCCACTCTCCGCTCCAATCAACTAATTAAAAAATAGTGAGCATGAACTAGATGCCTTCTGTCAATACACTGAGCACCTCGAGAATATCGAGGTGCTCTTTTTATAATTTTTGTTATTTTGTAGGATGTGCCTTCATGCCATTTAGAACAACTGCTGTGAAGTGTGCCATTTCTGAAACTAAATCAAATTCTTCGTTATGAATTAACCAATCATAAACATTCGCTCGCATGCAACGCTGGATAATTTGTTGCATTTGTATTGGTTGTAAATCGTTAACAAACTCTCCTTGCTGAACTCCCTCGTCAATATAAGTATTGATAATTTGGAAGATTTTGCGTTGAGGGCTGATTAAGTAGTGATTTTGTTCAACTTGATTGGTCATTGCGGCAGAATATACTGTTCGCAATAAATCTTTTCCAACAACATTAGTTAAATACAACATTTGCTCCTTATAAAGGGCAAGAATTTTGTCACTTGCCGCTAATGTTTGATCTATATTTTTTTCGACTGTACTATAAAAACTATCAAGCTCCTCGAATTTTTCCAAAATAACATCATATTTAGATGGGAAATGTGTATAGAATGTCCCTTTTGATACGTTACATGCTTTCGTAATTTGTTCAACAGACACATGCTCATATCCATGTTTATTAAATAATTCTAATGATGTTTTGAGTAGTTTTTCTCGAGTTTCTAATGCCTTTTTTTGGCGAGTAGTTAACGAATTCATGCCCTTCTGCCTCCGTAATTAAAATATCCTATAATAATAACCAAGAAATTTATTCAGAAAATATAAAATTTTTTGATTGACGCGCTATATTAAGTTTGTTTATGATTTAAGTGACCGAAGTCAGTGACTGCGGTCATTAAGAGTATCTCGTTATTAATGTTACGATAAAAACGTAAAGTTTGCTAGTGTATCAGCGCTTATTAACGCAATTCACAGGAAATGGGGGGACTCAAATGAAAGAGAAATTAGGTTTTATTGGCCTAGGCAATATGGGTTTACCAATGTCAATTAACTTACTTCGCGCAGGTTATGAAGTGTTCGGTTTTGACACGAATACAAAAGCAATGGAGCAATTTATTGCAGAAGGTGGTATTGGTGTAAAAACGGCACTAGAACTTGTAAAGCAAAGTGATGTCATTATGACAAGCTTACCAACCCCGCAAATAGTTGAACATATCTTTACATCAGAAGAGGGGATTTTACAAAATGCTAAGCAAGGAAGCCTGCTAATAGATTTTAGTACAGTAAATCCTGAACTAAATGATGTGCTACATAAGAAGGCGCAATCATTGGGTTTACGTTATTTAGGGGCTCCGGTAAGTGGTGGAGTTATTGGTGCAATAAATGCGACTCTAACAATTATGGTAGGTGGAGAAGAAAAAGATTATCAAAGTGGAGCTGGAATTTTCGGAATAGTTGGAAAAAATATCTATCATCTTGGTACATCACCTAGTATCGGTACACGTATTAAATTACTCAACAATTTAATGATTGGTTTTTATACGCAGGCGGTAGCTGAAACGATTGTCCTTGGAGAAAATATGGGGATATCAGCTAATACACTTTACGAAGTATTAAGTAATAGCTATGGTCAAAGTCGTATTTACGAACGTAATTACTTAGAATATATGAAAAATGAAAATTATGAGCCTGGTTTTTCTACGAATCTATTACTAAAAGATTTAAGGCTAGCTAAAAATATGGCTGATGAAGCAGGTGTCCCTCTTCGGATAGGCGAACAGCTAGTGAATCTTTACAATGATATTTCAGCAGAGGGCTATGGTGAAAACGATATGTCGGCAGCTTATTTAAGTCTGAAGGAAAAATGTATTATTAAACAACATTAAAGGAGGAAAACAGTTATGACAACAGCACAAGAAGTGAAAACATTAACGCATTTTATCGGTGGAGAAATGATTAGGGGACAAAGTGGTCGGTACGGTTCGGTTTATAATCCTACAACAGGTGAAATTATCGCAAAAGTTCCACTAGCAACAGTAGAAGAGACACGTGAGGCAATTAATAAAGCACAGGCAGCATTTCCTAAATGGCGTGATACATCAGTATCCAAACGTGCGGAAGTCGTATTAAAATTCCGTAATTTAGTGACAGATAATATGGAAGAATTATTACAAATTATTTGTACGGAAAGTGGTAAAACGATTGAAGATGCAAGAGGTGAAATTACACGAGGGCTAGAGTCCGTTGATTTAGCAATTGGTGCTCCCCATCTAGTAAAAGGAGAGTACTCTGTAAATGTTGGCGGACAAATTAATGCCTATTCGGCAAAGTATCCTTTAGGGGTTGTAGCGGCAATCTCTCCATTTAATTTTCCAATTATGGTGCCGTTAGCGCAAACAAGTATGGCTATTGCTGTAGGGAACGCCGTTGTATTAAAAGCATCGGAGAGAGTACCAATGACAGCGTTATATGTGAGTGAGCTATGGAAAAAGGCTGGGTTGCCAGATGGTGTTTGGACAGTAGTGAATGGCGATAAAGATGCAGTAAATGAACTTTTAGAAAACCCAATTGTGCAAGCGATTTCATTTGTAGGTTCAACACCGGTTGCTAAATACATTTATGAAACGGGTTCAAAATATGGTAAACGTGTCACTGCTTTAGGTGGAGGTAAAAATAATATGGTCGTAATGCCGGATGCAGACCTTGAGCAAGTTGCAAATGCATTTATCGGTGCAGCATATGGAGCAGCATCACAGCGTTGTATGGCAATTTCTACAATAATGCCTGTTGGTAAAGAAACAGCAGATCGTTTAGTAGCGATATTAAAAGAAAAAATTATGGCATTAAAAGTAGGCGCTTATACAGATAAGGATACAGACTTTGGTCCCGTTATTTCACAGCAATCAAAAGAAGCAATTCTTGCTGCAATTGATAAAGGAGAATCAGAAGGGGCAACTATTGTTTGTGATGGTCGTGAGCTAGCTATTGTAAACGAATCAAAAGGATTCTTTGTAGGTCCTACATTATTAGATCATGTAAAACCAGGTATGGAAATTTATGAGCAAGAAGTATTTGGACCTGCACGCAATGTCGTACGTGTGGATTCGTTAGAAGAGGCAATCGAGCTTATTAACGAGCATGAGCTTGGAAATGGAGTCACGATCTTTACAAATGATGGGCTTGCAGCTCGGAAATTTACAACAGAGATTGATGTAGGAATGGTAGGTGTGAATGTACCAATTCCAATTCCTGTTGGTTACCATAACTTTGCTGGATTTAAAGGCTCACGTTTTGGTGAGGGGCATATGTTTGGACCGGATCAAGCACGTTTCTTTACAAAGACTAAAACAATTTCTGAGCGCTGGATAACAAGTAATGCTTCATCGGCATCTACATTTGCATTCCCAAGTAATAACGATTAATGGATTAGAAAGAGTCGTATCACTTGGGTTAATTTCAGAAATATTTTTTTAGAGAAAATAACGAACATTTCAATAAACAGAAGGTGGCGCCTCCAGCGGGAAGAACAAGCCAACGAAAAACTCAAGACAAAGGCATAGAGAGGGAATCGGTTCAGTGCTTGCCCGCGGAAAGCTTCATCTGTAACGTAAAAGTACGATTAATATGTGATGTAACATAGCACTTTCTATAAAAAGATAGGTGGGATGTGGATGTTAGCGTATATTGGACTTTTTGGGAGTTTAGCACTTTTAGTCTATTTAACAATGAGAGGTGTCAATTTACTTATTTCAGCACCATTAACTGCTTTAATAGCGGCAGTAACGAATGGTCTAGCTTTTTTCCCACAAACTGCAAATGACAATCAAGCTAATTTCTTAACGAGTTATATGAATGGATTTACTGGCTTCGTTGGTTCTTGGTATTTAATGTTCATGGCAGGTGCAATCTTTGGAAAGGTAATGGAAGATACAGGTGCAGCTGATAGTGTTTCCAAATGGATTGTTGAAAAAATTGGCGTGAAATATGCCACGTTCGCTGTGGTTGCTGCAGCAGCAGTTTTAACGTACGGTGGTGTCTCGGTATTTATTGTTGCTTTCTCTGTTTATCCAATGGCTATTAGTTTATTTAAGCAAGCAAATTTCCCGCGTCGTTTTATTCCTGCGGCACTTGGTTTGGGATCTGTGACCTTTACAATGACATCAGCAGGGTCACCAGAGATTCAGAACTGGATTCCGATTGAATACTTACATACGACACCATATGCAGGATGGGAAGTTAGTATTGTTGTCGCAGTATTTATGGCGCTGGGTGGAGCGCTATGGTTGAATTGGATGATTAAACGTGCATTGAAAAAGGGTGAAGTGTTTATTGAACGTTCAACGGATCCAGTAGTTGACGAGACGCGTAAGCTTCCTAGCCCTATTTTAAGCTTGGTGCCATTATTAGTAGTTTTACTGATTTCGTTTATTTTCCATGACTCACTCGGCACATCGGCTTTAATCGTTGCGTTAACGAGCGGTTGTATTATGGCATATTTAGTAAGTTATAAGTATTCAAAATCTGTTAGTGCGACACTTGCAGCAGGGGCTATGGGTGCTGTTGTCGCTATTGCAAATACGGCTGCAGTAGTAGGCTTTGGGGGTGTTGTAAAAGCTACACCATCATTCGTTGCAACTGTAGATTTAATGACCAATATTCCTGGAAATCCATTGATTGGCGGTGCTCTTGCTATCGCTGTTATTGCAGGTTTAACAGGGTCAGCATCAGGCGGGCAAACGATTGCGATGCCATTACTAGCTCCTCACTATATTGACATGGGAGTAAATACGGAAGCATTACACCGAACAATCGCGATTGCATCTGGTTCACTTGATTCATTGCCACATGGCGGCTATGTTGTGACGACGATAAATTCTGTATGTAATGAGAAACATAAGGATGCCTATTTGCCTTTCGGTGCATTGACAGTAATTATCCCAATTATCGGTACAATTATTGCGATTATATTATTCTCAATTGGAATGTAGGAGGGAAACGAAGTGATAGATGGCAAAACAGTATTTATTACTGGAGCTGCGCGTGGGATTGGTCTGTCAATTGCTCAAGCTTTTGCTGAGCAAGGGGCGAATGTTGTTATTTCGGATATGAATGAGCAACGTTTAGCTGAAGCGGTAGAACAAAATCCACTATTAACGGCTTATACATGTGATGTTACGGATGAACAAGCAATTAGCGAAGCGATTGCTTTTACAGTTGAGAAATTTAACACAATTGATATTTTAATAAATAATGCAGGATTCCAACATGTTTCTTACATCGAGGATTTTCCAACTGAAATATTTGAACAAATGCAAAAAGTAATGCTTGTTGCACCATTTGTCACAATGAAATATGCAATACCACATATGAAGAAAAATAAATTTGGACGCATTATTAATATGGCATCGATAAACGGCGTTATTGGTTTTGCCGGTAAAGCAGGATACAATGCGGCGAAACATGGGCTAATAGGGTTAACAAAAGTCGCGGCACTTGAAATGGCCAATGATGGTATTACTGTAAATGCCATTTGTCCAGGATATGTGGATACAGAATTAGTCCGTAATCAGTTTACAGATTTAGCGAAGACACGAGGTATCCAAGTAGAAGAAGTACTAGAGCAAGTGTTATATCCTCTTGTCCCTCAAAAGCGCTTGCTAGACGTTTCGGAGATTACAGGACTTGCACTCTATTTAGCTAGTGATGTAGCAAAAGGCTTAACAGGTCAGGCGATTGTATTAGATGGCGGTTATACTGCTCAATAATGGAGGAGAGATGCGTTATGATTCAAACAAAAACAACCTTCACTGTAAATTCTCCAGGAACGATTATATATGGAAGAGATGCTTTCGAAGAGGTTGGTCTATATGCTAAAAAACTAGGTACGAAGGCTCTCATCGTTAGCGATCCAATAATGGAGGGCTTAGGGTTTGTCAATCAGTGTAAGTCATTATTGACAGTCAATGGTTTGGCAGCGGTTTCGTATTTAGGGGTAACAACGGAGCCAGTGGATACGTATGTAGCAGAAGGTCTTGAAATTTTGCTGTCAGAGCAATGTGATGTCATCATTTCTATAGGTGGCGGAAGTTGCATTGATACAGCTAAAGCTATTGCTGTTGTAGCAACAAACGGTGGATACATTGGTGACTACATGAAAATGGCGAAAATCGCTGAGCAAGCGCCCATTCCACATATAGCAGTCCCAACTACAGCAGGCACAGGCTCAGAAGCAACAGATGCTACCGTTATTACCAACACGACTAATGATGTAAAAATGATGATAAAACAACCAGCTTTTATGCCACCAGTTGCAATTGTTGACCCAATGTTAACGATAACTTCTCCACCAGCCATCACAGCGGCGACTGGCATTGATGCGTTAAGCCACGCTATTGAAAGCTATTTATCACGTTTAGCACATCCATATTCAAATGTATTAGCGTTATCGGCGATGGATTTAATTATTAATAATATGTTAAAAGTTTATGAGCAGGGTGATGATATCGATGCGCGAGAGGCGATGTCTCTAGGGTCCATGCAAGCAGGACTGTCGTTTTCCAATGCGTCAGTTGCTTTAGTGCATGGTATGTCACGTCCTATAGGTGCACTTTTCCATGTGCCTCATGGTATTTCAAATGCGATGCTGCTACCAGCGGTATTAGAATTTACAAAGGATGCATGTGTGGAACGATTAGCAGACATAGGACAATTTTTTAATAAAGATGGGAAATATGTAACACAAGAAGAGCGAGCTAATTTAGCAATTGACTCAATTAAAGAACTGTGTAAAAAGATGAATATCGGCAATTTACAGCAATGGGGTATTGAAGAGGATGCATTTTATGCGGCGATTCCAAAAATGGCAACCGATGCAATTGCAAGTGGTAGCCCAGGAAATAACCCGAAAGTGCCAACACAGGACGAGTTAATGGAGCTGTACAAGGTTGCTTATCATTATGAGTTTTAAATAGATTGACTCAACGTGCCTTCCTTTAAGCCATAGAGGAAGGCACTTTTCATTTGAAAAATTGTTGTTGATAAAAAAATGAGTTGATATTTCATAAAATTAAATATCAGCTAAAATTATATATATTAATCGAGAATATGTGTGATTGACACATATATAATTTGTAAAATAAAATTATCTTATGGACAACAACAATAATAATACGCAATATCTTAAAGGTTTATTTGAAATTGCCATTTTAATATTGCTACAGAAAAAAACGATGTACGGCTATGAATTGACGAAAGAATTGAAGGAGAGCAAGTGTTTTTCTATTTCGGATGGTTCCATTTATCCAATACTAAAACGTTTGACGGCGAATGATTATGTTGATGTATTTTCAGAAGAATACGAGGGAAGAATTCGAAAGTATTACCATATTACAGATTTAGGAAATGCATTAGTGGAAAATAGACTAAAGGAGTTAGAATCAATAGTAAAATATTTGGAAGAAATTAAGGGGTTGGGTTAGACGTGGATAATCAGAAGATAAATGAATATATACGTCAACTAGAAATGGAGTTGGAAGCATTACCAAAAAAAAGATATAAATAATCATATAATGGAAGTAAAAGATCATTTATTACAATCAGTAATGGATGGTAAATCCGAAGATCAAGTATTAGAAAATTTTCTCCCTGCAAATGAATTAGCGAAAGAAATTATAGCTGAGTTTCAACACTTGTATAGTGCACCTTCTGCTGAAAATAGGCAACCTATTAAACAAAAGAGTAGCAGGAAATTATGGATAGCAGTAATTGTTTTAATAAGTATAAACATTTTTTCTATATTTGTAGCAATTATTGTATTTATAGGGAATTCATCAGATAAACCAATAGAAACGAATGGAATTGTTGATTATGAAGAAATTTTAGAGTAACAGCTTTAGGGATAGATCTCATAAAATATGAATTAACAGGTGAATTTACAGTAAATAGCACAAAAACTAGATTTATAAGCGCTGATCGCATGGATGGAGTTGTAATTCGTAAATGGTTACCCCAAGTAATAACTAAGAAAATTGGAACACCTACTAAGAGTGTTACAGATACACAATTTACTGGACAAGTTACTTTCAGTTATGACTTAGGTGTTGGTTCATGGGGAATTGCTCGTATAGGAGTAGTACGTACAGGATTTACAGCAAATACTAAAGAAGTAACTAATTCATGGGCTTACACTGAATAAATAATTAAAAAGGAACCATTACTTTCAAAATCATATTATATTGAAAGTAGTGGTTTCTTTTGTAAAATAATAGAAATAATAATTGTACTTAAATAATCACTCAAACAAACATAGAAAAAATCAAGTTTGACTTCAGTATTTTTAATTTTAAATTCATAAAAAAGAATAAACTGTAATGACCAAAGGCTTCAAGAGGAAACTTCTTGAGGCCTTTGGTCGACAGTATGAAAAGATAGTGAATACACTTCTATAAAAAGAGTATTTTGTAGAATTTGTATGACATTTTCCAGAAAATATAGTAAAATAAAATGAATGAGTATTCATTTTCGGAAAACGAAGGGGGAAGCAGAATGTTGCAGGGGAAAACAATTATTATTACAGGTGGTTCAAGTGGTATGGGGCTTTATATGGCAAAGCAATTCGTTTCAGAAGGCGCGAATGTTGTTATAGTTGGCCGTAATGAAGAGCGATTAGCAGATGCTAAAAAGTTTATATTAGAAGCAGGAAAAACAATTGAAACATTCCAAATGGATGTTCGGATACCAGAGCAGGCAGAGGCAATGGTTACGTTTGCTGTTGAAAAATTTGGCCAAGTTGATGGACTAGTGAATAATGCAGCTGGTAATTTTATCGTTCGTGCAGAGGATTTGACGCCAAATGGTTGGAAGTCAGTTGTTGATATTGTCTTAAATGGTACGTTCTATTGCTCGTCGGCTGTAGGGAAATACTGGATTAAAAACAACATAAATGGGTCGATTATCAATATGGTGGCGACCTATGCTTGGAATGCAGGCGCTGGTGTAATACATTCATCTGCTGCAAAAGCAGGCGTATTATCAATGACAAGAACTTTAGCGGTCGAGTGGGGGAAACGTTATGGAATTCGTGTAAATGCTATTGCACCAGGCCCAATTGAACGTACTGGTGGTGCGGCTAAACTATGGGAATCAGAGGCAGCTGCTGCTATGACAATTGATTCTGTACCACTTGGACGAATTGGTACACCAGAGGAAATAGCTGATCTTGCAACATTTATGATGTCTGATAAAGCGAGTTATATGAATGGTGAATGTGTCACATTGGATGGAGGACAGTGGCTCAATCAATCCCCTTTTTAACTTGCTTCAGTAAAAGAATGAATGCGGTTGAATCCAGTTAAATAAACTTGTCAATGTCACAGCTTTTCAGTGAGGCTTTTGAGCAGTCTCGGAAAAAATTATTGCATAATGATGAGCTGTATTGATGCATACTAAGGGCAAAGAAAGGAGTTTTGTCTATGGGTATGTGGTTAATACCAGCTCTTATTGCGATTACAATCATTGCGGTTATATCCTTTGTGTCGACAATGCGAATTGCCAAGATGACTTCAGAGCGGAAATCGGAAAAAGATACGCCGATTTCTGGGACAGTCGAAGAATTTGCAACAATGCTGAATCCAATCGTTTGGGTGTATATTGTTTTTTTACTTTTTTTAGGGATTATGATTTTTTACTACTGGAGTAAAATAGGATATTAAACGGGTTTAAACGAAGTATCACAATTGCATTGGTCAATGTGATACTTCTTTTTTTAAAAAATTTCGTCTAAAGCTAAGGCGTTAAATATTATTTTTCCGTAAAATTACGAATTTATAAGGTGTTTTTTTATTAACTTTAATTTATGAAGTTTAGCTTCTAATTGGTGCTTAGCTCAAACCTTTTGAGTGACAGCACTTTTTTCTTTTCAACAGTAAATTTGGAAAGGATCTACATTTACTTTAAATAACGCTCCTTGATTCTGCTCCTAATAATTTTAGTAGCATTAATTGAGTTATGGACATATTACTTTTTTATTATTAGAATAGTTATAATGATAAGGAGTTTATAGTAATAAACAATAAAACTTCTTTAAAAATATGCACCATGTGGGCTCTCATAGAAAAAAGAACTATATACTGTAGAAGAAAAGGAGAATTATGTTAGAACTTATTTCAAGTAAATTAAAAGAAGCACGTAAGGATAAAGGAATTACACAAGCGGAGTTAGCAGATGGAATTTGTACGCAAGCGATGATAAGTAATTTTGAAAAAGGTGAAAGTGTACCATCTAGTGTAGTGTTATTTAAAATTGCTCAAAAATTAAAGTTAGATATTAACTACTTCTTCGGACAAAATTCATTGAAAA
Organism: Lysinibacillus sp. NPDC097868; assembly: GCF_044761135.1. Classification (NCBI taxonomy): domain Bacteria; kingdom Bacillati; phylum Bacillota; class Bacilli; order Caryophanales; family Bacillaceae; genus Lysinibacillus; species Lysinibacillus sp. NPDC097868. The sequence goes on from NZ_JBIWBS010000001.1 coordinate 154,126, forward strand.
CACATCATGATGATAATGAGGAAACAAAAAAATTAATAAGAAAACTAATTAGAAATCGAGATTATCAAGCTATTAATTATATAGTAAAAACGGAAAAAGAAAAGGCGAATTTTAGCAGTAATGAAGATAAACAGTTTTTACTATGGCATGAGGGCATATGTGATTTTTATTTAAATAAAGATAGTGTTAACGCTATAAATATATTAAATACGGCTTTAAAATTAATCGGTAAAGAAAATTATACAGAGCAGACTATTAGTATTAATAATAGTATTGCGATTATTTATTTTGAAGTACAGCAGTTTGAAAATTCTTTAGAGGTCTTCCAAAAATGTAAATCAGAATACGATTTAAGTAATTTAAAAGAGGGTGTTCTGAAGATTAGAATTTTATATGGTCTATCTAAAACTTTAGTTGCGTTAAAAAGAGAAGAAGAAGCTATTTTAGAATGTAAGAAGGCAATTAAAATATGCGTTACAGAAGAGTCACTGTATTTATTGGGAGAGCTTTATTTCCAAATAGGTAGGAATTTAGTTATTTTAGATAGGGTAAAGGAATCAGAACAATATTTTGAGAAAGCGCAACATATTTTCGAAATTGAGGGAAATTATGAATTCCTTGATGTAATAGATAAAGTAAAATTGGATTATTTTACTGAAAAACGATAACAATAAGGGATTCCTGATTGCATGGCCGCTGTCGGGAATTTTTTAATAAAGTAAATATTTTTATAAAAATACTTATTGAAAAAATCAAAATATTTATGTATAATATTTCAAAAGGAGGGTAATATATGAAGAAAATAATAACGCAATTTTTAGTAGTATCTACTCTTTTCGTAACTTTTATTAGTGGACCCACAACAAAACCAACAACAATGGTGGACAGTCCTAAAAATATTGAAGTAGTCAATATTATAGAAGTTCTGGATATACCTGATTTACCAAGTCAACACTAATCCTATGATGAAAAAGAAGCTATTCCTCCTATGTGGGGAATAGCTTCTTTCTTTATTTAGTCGACTTAACAAAATTATTAAATACCTCTTCTTCTTCGACAAAAGGATTATGACTACTTTTGTCAAATATCGTTAAGCTAGAATTGTTAATTGCCATAGCGATTTCTTCAGAAAAAACTAAAGGACATTGTGTATCAAACCTTCCGCAATAGATAAAAGAAGGTATTTCTATTTCTTTTAAGCTATCAGTAATATCATAGTTTTTTAGTTCAGTAGATATAAAATAATCTAATCTTTTGTTTACTGCCTTTCCACTATTAGGTCGAGACATTATGTTATCGTAATCTTCTTTTTTATAAATAGACATTTGATTCCATTCTTTATTTAACGCTCTTCTTTCTTCTAAAGTTTTAGAAGGATCTTTAAGAAGGTTTAAAATTTCTAATAACCTTGAATTATTAGGATTATTTTTACAATAGATGCTATCTGGATGAGACATATATTTTGAAGATGCGGACAAACCACCTACTATAATTTTTTGTAAAGAATTAGGATTTGCTATCGCGTAAATTAAACCCAACATGCCTCCAGCAGAATGACCAGCAAAGCTCCACTGTGACAAGCCTAGTGAAATTCTAATTGCCTCCAAATCTTTAACACTATTCATAAAACTATAGTCGTCAGTAGATGTTGTATCGCTAGAGTTTCCACAGCCCCTTAAATTAATTAAATAGACAGTATAGTGTTTAGTAAATGGAGCTGCGAATATATTGCCCTTACTATTAAACTCTGTATATTGATGCGTTATACAAATTGGTTCACCATTTCCCGTTTTAAAATACTCAAAGTTTCCTCGAGGGGTTTCAATCATATATTGTGTCCACATAGGGTGCCTCCAGTTGTTTTTATTTAATTATAACACCGTTTTAATAAGTTTATTTATAAAACTTTATTTAAAATAAATAATTTTATAATTTAATAAATAAACTTATTGTAAAAATATTAAAAATTAGTATAATTATTTACAAGGAGGTGTTAAATATGAAATTAACAATTAAAAGTGTAGATGTTCAATCATTAAACACAAAAACTAAAAAAGATTCACAACAATTACTACAAGCTGGTTGCTGTTGTGGAGGTGGAAGTGAAGCTCGTCCATTAAAAAAATAAGAGCCAATTTTTTTGTACCATCTAGATATAAAAATTTGAAAAAAGTAGCGAATTTTTAATTTGCTACTTTTTTGTAACTTTGAGGTGATAAATATGTATATTCAATCAAACGGGGAACTACAACGTTTATCTGAAAAGCTAATATTTATTAATGATCGAGTAGGTTATGAGATAGATGGAGAAGGTGTAACAAATTTTAATCAGCTATTTCCTTATTTAACAGGTACAATTCCTTTGACAAAAATAAGCGAATTAATCCATATGGAAGAACATGAATTATTAAATAATATAAGTGATTTAGAGAAAGTTGGAATTGTTTCGATTAATGATGCTCCATTGTTGAAAGTGAGCATAGTTTCTGGAAGTTTAAATAGTGATAAGTTACAACGAATTTTTGACATTCCTACTTTAAATCAAATTATAACTTTTACTAATTTAGAAAATATCTCATTAGAAAACACAGACATTGTAATAGCACTTGATAATGATGGTAGTAGTTTTTTTTCACAGGTACATAAACGTTTAAGAGCTATTGAAGTCCCATGGTTAAAATATTCCTTTAGCTATTCTAAACTTTTTATGGGACCGATTTTCTTTCCTGATGGAGGCCCTTGTTACAATTGCTTCCAAAAGCGTCTTAGTAGAGCCGAGGAAGAGCCTATAAAAAATAAAAGTTTAGGCAATTTAGATGCTTTTTTAGCGCCTTTTATTGAAAAGGAATTATTAAAGTATTGTAGAGCTAAAACGCCAACACAATGCTTTAATACTGAAATCGTTTTTGACGCTGAGGAACTTGAAATTAAAAAATATCCTGTATACCAAATGCCTGACTGTGAGTTTTGTAGGGGTGAGGTTAGTTTATGAGTAATCAAATAATAATAGAGGATACTTTAAGAGCAAGCTTTATTTCAACATTAAACGAAATTTACCCTTTGCCAGGGTCACCTAGGTTATTTCGCTATTTAGCAGTAATTAATGGTGATAATCATCATTTAAGTAGTGGCTCTGGCTTTTCAATAAGTAGGGAGCATGCTAAGTCTGCTGCAATTGGAGAGAGTGTTGAGAGGTATTGTGCTAATCAGTTTAATATGGAAGATATTTATATCGGAAAATATGCAGATATTAGTCATCAGGCACTTAATCCTACACTCATTACTCGATATACAGAAGACCAATATCAGGATAATACAATGTACAAAGAAGTCGACGTTAATGAACCGAGAGCATGGGTGGAGGCTAAGGATATAGTAGATAATAAAAAAATATTAGTCCCATTTGAACTGATTTTTTTAACTACACCTCCTAATAATTTGCCATTACGAGATTTAATTTCTACTGGATTAGCATGCGGCCAAAATTTAGAGAAAGCAATTTTAAGTGGTTTTAATGAATGTATTGAAAGAGATGCATTTGTGAAATTTTGGTTACTTGGTTGCGTGCGAGGAGAAATTGATATAAATACGGTTCACAGCGAATATGTAAAAAGACTATTGGAGCTGGCAGAAAATAGTAATCTACAATTGAGGGTGTATGATATTAGCACTGATTTAGAAGTTCCTACTATTTTAACTGTTGTAAAAGTTAAAGGCAGTGCAGGGTTTTACTTAGGATGTGCTAGTTCACTCGAATACTTGCATGCTATTAGAAAGTCAATTGAAGAAGGGTTAGGAGGATTTTCGATTTATTATGAGTTGATAAATCACTATAAAGAGCCTATTCCTAAAAAGCTTGATCATACATCTACTTTAGATGATCATCCACTATATTATTTAGCTGGTAATAATGATGAAATTCTATTACAGCTACTTCCAAGTTCTCTACCTAAAATTGCTGTAGAAGACCGTCGTGTGCAATTCAATGACGCAGTTGAAAGGATGAATCGTCTAGGTCATAAAATATATTATAGTGACATTACAACTGAAGATGTTAAACAAATGGGATTATCTGTTGTAAGAGTGATAATACCCACTTTGTGTTTTCTTTCAATTAATGATCCACTACTCAATTGCCCAAGATTACAAGAAACGGCTTCTAAATTAGGGAGAAAAATAAATCCAGAACCACACCCATTTCCATAAGGAGGGCTTTATTTGAAAGATTCATATGTATACGAGTTTTATCATAATAATTCAAAAAACTATCTTTCGCAAATTTTAAATGCTCCGGGGAAAAGTTTTAACATAGATAGTGACGGCAAACAATATCCTCTTAGTAATAAAAATTATTGTGATGTGTCGAATGTTAACGGCACGATAACAAGTTCCTTTCGAAGTTATGAAAAAGTGGATTTAAAAATGGATGTACTTTTACAAATATTAAAAAAGAGTTATTTTTTAGAGAAAAAGGGAGAAGAAATTAAATCTTTAACCCCTTCAGCAGGTGGATTGTATCCAATTGAAATGTATGTGCTAACATCTACTAGCCATTATTTAAAAGGAACATATCATTATCTGAGATCAGAAGCAAAACTTAATTATATACGAGATGCAATAGAGTTTGATTCATTTCTACCAATTAATAATAGCTTTGTTTATAGCGCTCCATTCGTCATAGTAATGACGGCAAGAATGGAAGAAATAATTAATAAATACGGAGCAAGAGGGTATAGATACGCCCTTCTAGAAGCAGGTCACATAGGTCAAAATATTTCTAGGGCTATTATGGATAATCCAGATTTAGGTTGTTGTGCTATTGGTGGCTTTTATGATGACAAATTACATAGTGCACTTAATCTACCATTAGATGAAGTACCACTATATTTATATTGTATTGGTCAAAAGGGGGAGTTTACATGATAGCATATAGAGAATATTTAAGATTATTAAGCATTGATGAATCTATGCTCTCACAATTATCACGTTTTGACTTACTTTCACGAATTATCTTAAATCATCAGTTAGCCATACCATTCGATACAGTTAGAAAATTTCAAGATTATAACGCTAAAAAAAATTTAAAAGAGAATTATGCAGATGTTAATCAATATATCCAATCTGTTTCTCAAAATGGTTATGGAGGGACCTGCTTTCATCTCACATGGGGTCTTTATAATCTGTTACATTCACTTAATTATGAAGTGAAAATAATTAAATTAGAGGAACTACATTTTGCTTTAGTGGTCAGCTACGATGCGGAAGAGTTTTACGTTGATGTTGGTTTTTGGGCGCCATTATTTAAGCCTTTCCCATTAAGAGAAAATTGGATAGTAACAAATCATGTGCATTCTGTTGAATGGAGGTATATGCCTGAAAATGAAAGCGGCACCCTTCTGTGTGGCGGAGAACCCGCAAAAAGGTGGAGCGGAAGTTTTCTAAGTGTTACTGATTTTTGGCGTGAATGGGAAAATTCTATGAATGAAAATAATACCTTTCTTCAAAATTTATATATTAATAAATGGAAAGATAAAGATACTTTTTTATTTCTAGTTAACAATAGCTATAAAGAGTTTTATAAAGGCGAAAAAATTAAAGATGTCCAATATGACTATACAAATACAGTTGAATTAAAAAACATACTTGTCAGTAATTTTAATGTAGATGGGGACGATTATATTCATTTATTGGACCAACATTATAAAAGCAAGATGAGGTGATTAGTTATAGTTAATGTAATTAATTTAATTGATAAACCTATTAATCAGGTAAAAGAAAAACTTGTTATATTTAGCTCAGCTTTAGATATCGATCAATTAATACAAACTGGTTTTAGTCAAATGATGCATGAAAAAAAGGAAAACCTATACCATGATATCGAACATGAAGTGGCGACTTATATAAAATCAGCTAGTATTAAATTAATGGAAGTGCCTACGAATGTGTTTCTTCTGCCTTTAATTACGACGGATGTATTTTATTTAGAAAAAATGAACGGAATTTTAGCACATACAGATGGGACATCAAATATTTTTATCTATTTAAATGTTGATAAAAGGGTGGATTCAAAATTTATTCAAAGTATTTCCTTCCATGAATACCAGCATGTTGTTCGCAATACAATCGTCAAAAAGAAAGATCCTAAAACTTTACTAGATGTCATGATAGATGAAGGCTGTTCTGAATTATTTGTAGAATATGCTCTTGGTAAAGACTTTGTTGGGGAATGGGCAACATCTTTAAGTAACAATGAAATAAATCAGTATATAGAACGTTTTAAGCATAAGCTTTCTTTAACAAAAGCGGAAGAGATTCAAAAATTTATGTACGGTAATACGTTGGAATACCCATTGTGGTTAGGTTATTCGATGGGATACTACATTGTTAATAACTTTATGAAAAAAGAACCACAAACACAATTCGAACATTTAATACGACTTAATCCTTATCAAATTTATTATAACTCTACTAGTATAGATAGGTGATTAACATTAAAATGAATACTATTTCTTATATATGGAGAAAGTATCCGGATTTTAAAAGATTACAAATGTCCTCAATTTTTACTGGATTAGGATCATGGATTTCGTTTATAGGGATGCTTGTGCTATTAGATAAAATAACACAAAATGGGATACAGTTAGGATTGTTATGGTCAATAAGTGGACTTGCACCGATTTTATTTAGCTTATTTACTGGGGTTTTTGTAGATAGGGTGAATATTAGGAAGTTAATAGTATTTGCTGATTTTTTAAATGCAATGTTATTTTTAGTTTATATATTTATTCCACAATTCGATATGAAAATATCTTGGATTTTATTTTTTGTTATTCGATTCATAATCGGAATATCAAATTCATTCTCTTCTATTGCCTCTCAAAAAGTAGTGAAAAATATCGTCAATGGAGAAGATTTAGTTGTTGCTAACTCTTTAAGCTATACCATTACAAGTGTTATAAGACTTACAGGTGCCTCAATCGGGGGACTAGTGATTTCGTTTTTTCCTCTAGAGATAGCATGGATTATCGCCTCATTACTATATTTAATATCAGCAGTTAATATTTATTTATGTAACTGGAAGCATAGTGAGAAAATAAAATCAGAAAAGAATTTTAAAGAAGAATTTATAACGGGTTTAAAAGTTGTTCAGCAAAATAAATTAGTGGGGATTGTATTAATTTCTGCGTTAACAATGGGAATAATTATTGGGACCTTCAATTTAATGCTTCAGCAATATGTAACGAATATATATGAAATGCAAAATTATGGAATTAGTATTTTGTATTGCGCTGAAGGTTTAATTGCAATTATTGTTGGGTATAAAATAGCTCAGAAAAAATTTATGCTCAGCAATAAAATTAAATATAGCTTTATTTATGGATTGATTGGATTAGGGTGGATACTATTCGGTTTTACTAATGGTATATATCAAGGCATACTTGCGCTAATTATATTTTCAATCGGCGCAGCTATATTAGCACCATTTGAAAGATATATTATGCAGACACAGGTTCCTGAAGATTTACAGGGGAGAGTCTTTGGCTTGTGGAATACCGTTACATTGGCTGCAATACAAATTGGTGCGTTATTTACAGGAATCATTATAGAGGGCTTAGGTATCAGATTTGTCCCAATCATAAGTGGTGCCCTTGAAATACTAACAGGTATCATATTTTTTATTATTTTTAGTGCCAGGCACATAAACAATTCTGATAATTTAAAATAACGGGTTTAAAATGTCCTTTCCATATGCGAATACATTGTATAAAGCTGATGATGAAATTTGTATATGGAAAGAGTACTAAAACCAATCAAGGGACGATTTGTGCTCCTTTCTATACTTAGAAAAAAACTTAATGATGAGTAAATAGGAACTTTAATATAAAAACTACATACTACATAAAGATATTTTAGCATTACATACATAAATAGATATTACATTGAAGATGCATTATCTATTTAATTGAGGAGAATATAAAAATATTCCTCCTAATATGCTTAGAACAGAAGAAGGTGTTAATGGGAAATGCCCATAATATGCGTTGTTTATAAAAAACTCTTCTTGACCTTGTCGTGGTCATATTCGGAAACATTGTGATATGATAAAAGAGAAGGATCCTGTTCTGCAAAGCAAGGACAGAAAAGGAGAAGAATTTCATGATTTCAACTAACAGCAAAGACTTATTAGCAATGCCAATTAGTGATTTTATTATTTCATCCGAAAAGGTCGCGCATGTACAAATTGGTAATAGTGCAGAGCATGCACTCCTTGTTCTAACACGTACGGGGTACTCATCAATACCTGTATTAGATATGAAATATCGACTTCAAGGTTTACTGAGCATGAAAATGATTACCGAATCCATTCTAGGTCTCGAACATATTGAATATGAAAAATTACCAGATATTAAAGTTGATACAATAATGGAGCAAAATATAGCCGTATTAAAGATGACGGATACATTCCAACGCGCTTTAGATTTGGTTATTAACCATGCATTTTTATGTGTTATAGATGAAGATGGTACATTTACAGGGATTTTAACAAGACGCGTTATTTTAAAGCAGTTGAAAAAATATATCTATCAAAAAGAAAAGTAGTGTAAGAGGGAGCTCAGATGAAAATCATGAGGTCCCCCTTTACTTGTATTGGAGGTTTAGGTAATTGATGGCAACAGAAGCGGAAATTTTGAAAGTTTTAGCTGAGGAACGCAATATGCGTAAGGCAGCGGAGCGGTTGTTTTTATCGCAGCCTGCACTTTCACAACGGTTGCAATCGATTGAAAAAGATTGGGGTGCACAGCTTTTTATTCGCTCACAAAAAGGACTAACAGCAACACCTGCTGGGGAGCACGTCATTGCCTATGCAACAGACATGCTCGCTAAAAAAGAAGAAATCTTTGAAATGATTCAATCCTTAACGACAAAAGTTAATGGGACACTAAAAATTGCTTGTGCTTCTATTGTAGGGCAAAACTGGTTGCCCCACATATTAAAGGACTTTGTGACAAAATATCCAGAAGCTAAAATATCACTTATGACTGGCTGGAGTTCAGAAATTGTAAAAGCTTTATATGAAGGAGAGGCCCATGTCGGAATTGTGCGTGGTCAGGTCGATTGGAAAGGAGAAAAGATTCATCTTTTCCGAGATACACTGTACTTAGTCGACCAAGAATTAAAAACGATTGAAGATGTGTTAACGACTGATCGCCCATTTATACAATTCAAAAGTGATTCGAATTATTATCAGGAAATACAGCAATGGTGGCAACAGCATTTTGCTTCAAATCCAAGAAGACAAATTTTAGTGGATCAAATTGAAATTTGTAAGCAGATGGCGTTAAATGGCATAGGTTATGCTATTTTGCCGTCAATCACATTAAATGAGCATGATAATATCAATAAAATCGCACTAACAAACGATGAAAAAGAATTCGGTTTAACGCGAGATACATGGTTAATTGGCTATGAGTCTTCTTTCGAATTACGACAAGTTGAGGCATTTGTAGAAGTCGTGCAAGATCATGCGCGATGTCTGTTTGACTATACAAAGTAAAGAACCCAATGCTTAAAGGGTCTAGGACAAAAAGTGTTAGATTGATTGCAGTCAATCTAACACTTTTTTTGCTGTGCTTACTATGAAGGAGAACATTCATATTCTTTCTTTTGGCATAGATAAAAGTTGCGGCTTACGGTGTGCCCGCGGAAAGCAACCGCCGTAGCGGACATCAACGGGTAGCAAAAAATAGACCCAGCCTCTATTTAAATCTCTCCCTAAATCTTAAGAGTTTATGAATTTTCATGAAGATATCATAAGAAATGGAACAAAATGCCCGATAAAACGTATAATTATGTAATCATCTAAAAGTAAGAAAAAGGGGTTGAGCTTTTGAAAAAAATAAATATTACAGTACTAATACTACTCTTAATGCTTGTTGTAGGTTATGCTCTGCCTGTCTCCGAGGCGAGCGCGGCACCTACTTTAGAGGTACAAGCTAAAGCAGGGATTTCAGGAAAGGCTAAATATCAATCAGTTACACCATTGCAAGTAACGGTCAAAAACAATGGTGCTGACTTTTCCGGAGATATGGCCATCAATGCCTTTAATTCTTATCAGGCTGCATCAGCACTAGTCGTTCCAATAGATATTGCAGCTGGTGAAGAAAAAACATTTACATTATATTTAGACAGCGTAGCTGACTACGGATATTCCGATGCCGATTTATTTGCCTTTTATGAGGGCGATATTGAAAAAGGGAAAAAGGTTGCGTATAAAGGAACAAAACGTTTACAGGCTAATTTTTTAGAAGCAAATTCAACATTTATTTATACGCTAACAGATAAAAGTGACCGTTTATCAGCATATTTACGATTATCACAATTTGTACCATCAAATAGTGTTGAAATTTTTAATTTAAATCAACTTAAGGATTTTACATTACCTGAGGTTGCGCAAGGCTTTGAGATGGCAAATATCATTGCAGTAGATGAGGTAGCCATTGCTGATTTATCACCAAAACAACAGGAAGCATTATTAAAATGGGTACAAGATGGCGGTACATTATTACTTGGAGGCGCTGAGCAAATCAATGCAACAGCGGGCGTTTTTAAAGACTATTTACCACTTTCATTATCCCAACAAATGATAAGTGTCTCAGCAGATAGCTTAACAAAATTATCTGGAGGCGGTATTTTCACACAAGCAATACCTGTATATACAGCTACAGAAAACGAAGGAAGTATCCCAGTATTAAAGGACAATAATATTATTCTAGCAGCAAAGAAACAGGTTGGTAGTGGAGAGATTGTGCAAACAACGTTTTCATTAGGAGATCAGCCTTTAGCATCTATGGATGGCTATGCGGCATTAACGGCGAAAATGCTAGATATTCAAACAATGTCTCAACAAACAACGATGCAAGGTCAATCTACGATGGATCAGCTTTCTTATGAGCTAGGTAATATTAATGAGTTATTCCCATCATTTGAAGTGTCTGTTAGTTATATGCTCATCGTCATTATTCTTTATATTTTAGTAATTGGTCCACTCCTTTACTTCGTTCTAAAGAAAATGGATAAACGAGAGCATGCTTGGTGGGTGGTTCCTGCTATTTCTGTGGTCCTATCGATTGCGCTATTTATTTTTGGTGCAAAAGATCGTATTGTACAGCCACAAGTACAACAATCGGCATTTTTTAAAGTAAATGAAGATAGTAGCGTAAATGGCTATTATGTTGAATCGATTTTAACAAATCGAAGTGGTAATTTTGTTGTGAATGCAGATAAGACTACGACTGCACTAGCATTCCGTAATAACTATAATCTCTCCGGTGCAACGGGTTCATTACATGAATCATCGTATATTAAGGAGCACGCAAATGGTTCGACATTAACATTACGTGATTTAAGCTATTGGTCTGTACAATCTTTTGGAGGAAAAACGGCAGCTCAAAATATTGGCAAAATGGATGTTGATATTACATTAAAAGACGAAAAGCTTTCAGGAACAGTTAAAAATAACTTCCCGTTTGCTCTAAAGGATGTCACTGTAATATCAGGCACGAAAGAAGTGAAGCTTGGTGATATTGAACCAAATGCCACACTAACGGTGGATAAAGAAATGAAAACAACGATTCTTCAAAAGCCTTCAAACTTTAATAATTATAATTATGATACTCCAAAGACGAAGGAAGAGGTTGACCCACTACGTATTGAGCGTATGAAATCTCAAGCACTTCTATTAGTAGAAAATGAAAAACAACCAGTCATTACAGCTTGGGCAGAGCAAGCGATTGTTGGCGTAGAACTTGAAACAAGCGTCAAGATGTCACCTATTTCTTATTTTGTACAGCCATTCGATGGAAAAGTTGAAATGTCAGGTCCATTTACGATGAAACGCAACAATTTTTCATATAATTTGAGCCCACAATCATCAAATGCCTTCTTTGATAAGATAGATGAACAGTTAAATACTTGGTACTTGTCAGACGGCTTATACGAATTATCGATAGAGATGCCAGACAATTTTATGAGCTTCGTTCAATCTTTAAGTGAGGTCACAATTTCTAATAAAGATGTTAAGCGGATGCAGCTATCGATTTGGAATAATACAACGAAAGCCTATGAGCCATTAGTTGATACAAAGCAGGTATTTACCAATGATATTACCCAGTATTTCAATGAAAAGGGTGAACTGCTTTTGGAAATTAAATTTGGACCAGATCAAACTGGAGAGCAGACAAAATTACCTGAAATAGAGCTGAAAGGAGTGGCGAAGTAATGATTGAGATTCGTGATTTAACAAAAAAGTATGGCTCCTTCATAGCACTAGATCATTTAAATCTATCATTGGAGGAAGGGGTAGTATTTGGTTTTGTAGGTGCCAATGGTGCTGGGAAATCGACAACATTTTCGATTTTAGCAACATTGCTTTCCCCAACTTCAGGCGATGCATTGATCAACGGAAAAAGTGTCATTAAGGAACCAAAAGAAGTTCGTAAACAAATTGGCTATATGCCAGATTTCTTCGGTGTATACGACCAACTAAAGGTAGATGAATATTTAGATTTTTATGGTGCGAGCTATGGCATTGGAATGCAGGACCGTAAAGTACTGATACCGCAGTTATTAGAGCTTGTTAATTTAACAAATAAACGTTTTGAATATGTCGATTTACTATCACGAGGAATGAAGCAGCGTCTATGTTTAGCAAGAGCCCTTATCCATGATCCAAAGGTATTAATCTTGGATGAACCTGCTTCAGGATTAGATCCACGTGCACGAGTAGAAATGCGTGATATTTTACGAAATTTAAAATCCATGGGGAAAACCATTTTAATTTCATCGCATATTTTGCCAGAGCTAGCTGAAATGTGCGATGAAATAGGCGTTATTGATAATGGTAAACTGATTGCCCATGGCAATGTTGCTACTATACAAGCTCAGTTACAAGGGGAAAAGCGCATTGTTATAAAGGTTTCGGATAATTTAAACGAAGTACGTGCATTTTTGGAGGAAGATCCACTTGTTTCTTCAATAGATGTGATCGACAATCGTTTGGAAATAGCCTTTAATTACCGTGGAACGGACCGTGAACAAATTATGTTGCTGAAAAAAGCGATGCTTGCGGATCTACCAATTTATGCATTGAGTGAAGAAGAAAAAGATTTAGAGGATGTCTTTATGGCGATTACGAAGGGAGCGGACAATCAATGATGGAAAGGTTTTATAACCCTGTACTTGTAAAAGAATTGAAGTTACGCTTCCGTTCTTTTAAAAGCTTTTCAGGTTTAATGTTTTATCTAGCGGTGATTTGTATTTTTATCGCGGGCTTTTTACTGCTAACGACTGGATTTACTGGAAAAGGTTTCTTTAGGCCGGATACGAGCTTTATGATGTTTGCTGTACTGACAATTTTACAAATGGCACTCGTTCTTTTCATTACACCGAGTTTAACTGCAGGGGCAATTAGTAGTGAACGAGAAAAGCAAACGTTAAATATTTTACTAACAACTACACAAAGTTCAACACAAATTATCATTGGTAAATTATTGTCATCAGTGGCGTTTTTAGTATTAATGTTAATCGCCGGGCTACCGTTGTATAGTTTAGTATTTTTATTTGGTGGCGTATCACCTTCTCAACTTATTTCAATCTTTTTATTTTACTTATTAACAGTTGTTGCAATTGGCAGCATTGGGGTTATGTTCTCAACTATTACAAAGAAAACAATTGTGGCAATGATAGCTACGTACGGCTCAATCATTTTTTTAGGTGGAATTACGGCGTTTTTCTTCTTCCTATCGATGGCATTCCATCAAATGGGGAATACGATTGCAACAAGTGCTTCATTTATGACATACTTTTGGGCATCTATTAATCCGGGCGCTTTAATGCTTACACTTATTTCACCATCTATGGGAGACGCGTTAACAGAGCTTAGCGGAGTTGAGTTCCCACTATGGATTACCTATTTAGTAATTTATATTTTAATTATCGTGTTAAGTTTATCGATTGCGATTAAAAAATTACGCGCCAATATGAAGAGTAATCGATGAGGAGGAAACAGCATGGAACGTCGACAGCAATTACGAAAATTTATTCAGCGTGCAAAAAACAGTTTAACATTTGAGAGAAGTCTACCAATTGCACAGTACGGGTTGTTTTTAGCATTGCTTTCGAGTGCTTTGCTCGTCCTTGTATCAAGATTGTTTGTTTGGCCATATTATCGTCAGATTGCTTTTGCTACATTTATTATTGGCATACTTGTTACAGTCGTTTTAATATGGTGGCGACGTGTTAAAGAGAAGGAAGCATTGCATGCGTTGGATCATTTCTTCCCTCATAATGAATTAGTAACAGCATTGTCATTTAAAGAAGACAAAGATCCACTCGTACAATCTTTACTTACAAAAGCTGTCCAGAAATCGGAAAAAGCATTTGCTGAATTTAAAGCTAGAAAGAAAAATTTGTTTCGAACTAAAGCTTTCGTCGGCCTTTTTGTGACAGCTGTCGTAATAGCAGTACTTTACATGTTCCCAGCTGCAACGCAAATTGAAGCGATTGAAGTTGAAAAAGAAAAGGCTGTTATTGAGGACATTAAAAAAGAAGTTGCCAAGTTAGAGAAAAAAGCAGAGACAAAAGAAGTGAAAGAGCAGTTAAAAGAGTTACAAAATACATTAAAAGAAACACAAACAGCAGAAGAAGCATTACGTGAAGTTGTGAAAAAACAGAAGGAATTAGCTCTTAAAGAACAGCAATTAAAAGATAAGCAAACTGTGAGTAAAGAAGGCGCTGCAGACAATAACAATGATGCTTTATCAAAAGAGGAAATCGCACAGTTGAAAGAGCTTGCTCAGACGCAGCAGCAGCTTACACAAAGTGCAAATACAACGCAAACTGCGATGAGCAATTTAGGGAAACCAGCAAGCAATACATTACAAAATGCTATTGCCAGTGCTAATAGTACAAATAATAACCAGCAGAGCAATTCAAACTCGAATCAACATTCTTCAGGAAACGCACAGCCGAGCAGTCAAAAAGGGCAATCGGGACAGCAAGGACAAAATAATTCCCAAAATGGTTCCCAGCAAGCAACAGGCAATGGGCAATCACAAGGCAATCAGCAAGGTCAAGGACAGGGCCAAGGTCAAGGACAGGGCCAAGGTCAAGGACAGGGTCAAGGTCAAGGTCAAGGCCAAGGTCAAGGACAAGGACAAGGACAAGGACAAGGACAAGGACAAGGACAAGGAAATGGTGCGGGGCGCGGTCAAGGCAGCCGTAATTTATTAACTACACCTAGAATTGGTGGATCTAACGAAACGACTGTCGATGGTGGGCAATTAGGCGACGGTTCGCATGTATCTGAGCAACAAGGAAATGGTCCGATTACGAAGGGTACTATCAAACCGTATGAAGAAGTAATTGGCTCATATAAAGATAGCTATTTAGAAAGCTCTGAGCGTTTACAATTACCGAAGGATTTACAACAAGTCGTGCAATCATATTTCACGACTATTGAGCAGCAGTAGGAGGAGAAAACATGGCATTTACAGAACAACAGTATGTCGAAATGGGTATGAAATTACAACAAGTAAAAGATGAAATTCATCGTTTTATTGTTGGACAAGAAGAAGCAATTGATTACACATTATATGCAGTCCTTGCAGACGGTCATGCGCTGTTAGAGGGGCTTCCTGGATTGGGGAAAACGATGCTCATTCGAACAATCTCTGAAGTGCTCGATTTATCTTTTTCACGTATTCAATTCACGCCGGACTTAATGCCTGCTGATATTACAGGAACAAGCATGATTGAGCGCACAGCAGATGGCAGACAGCAGTTTACATTCCAGCCAGGACCAATTTTTAGTCAAATGGTATTGGCAGATGAAATTAACCGTGCAACACCAAAAACGCAAAGTGCCTTGCTTGAAGCAATGGGAGAAAAAACGGTTACGATTTTAGGTGATACGAAGAAAATGGCAAAACCATTTTTCGTCCTAGCTACACAAAACCCAATTGAAATGGAAGGTACATATCCGTTGCCTGAGGCGCAAATGGACCGTTTCCTTTG
Source organism: Lysinibacillus sp. NPDC097868 (assembly GCF_044761135.1). NCBI lineage: Bacteria > Bacillati > Bacillota > Bacilli > Caryophanales > Bacillaceae > Lysinibacillus > Lysinibacillus sp. NPDC097868. The sequence goes on from NZ_JBIWBS010000001.1 coordinate 170,200, forward strand.
TAAAATTCTCGTTCCCTATCCAGAGAAAAGTGAGCTTATGGAAATTATGAAGCGGACAACAGGTGCGCAGGAAGTAAGCTTACAAAAAGTTTTGGATACAGATGGACTGATTAGGGCACAGCAAATGGTTAAGGAAGTGATGATTGCTGATGAGATGCTTGAGTTTGCAGCAGATCTTGTAGTGGCAACACATCCTGAAAGCGTAGATACTATCGATGAAGTAAGGCACTATGTACTGTATGGCAGTGGTCCTCGTGGCTTGCAAAGCTTAATTAAGTTAGCGAAAGCTAGAGCTTTAATGAGTGGACGCTTTCATGTATCGGTTGGAGATATTAAGTCAGTGGCGAAGCCCGTATTACGTCACCGAATGCTGCTGAATTATGAAGGGGAGGCTTCAGGTAAAACAGCAGATGATGTGATAGACGTTATTTTAGAAAAAGTACAGCAAGGCGTAAGTCGATGACAAAAAACATATTGCCCGAAGATTGGTTAGCGAAAATAAGTCGTTTCCAAGTGGCGACTGCCTCCAAATTGCGTGGCCAGCATAAAGGCTCGCACCGTTCGCAGCGCTTCGGAGCATCCCTCGATTTCTCTGATTTCCGCGAATATCATTTAGGTGATGATGTGCGACAAGTAGATTGGAACGTCTATGCAAGAACCGATAAATATTTTATTAAACGTTTTTTAGATGAGCAAGAAATGAGAGTGCATATTTTATTAGATGCAACAAAATCAATGGGCGATCAAGCAAAATGGACGTTTGCGCGGCAAATCGTCGCTTCACTTGGATTAATGGTTCTTGGGCGTGATGACCGTTTATCGTTTGCTTATGTGCAGGATGACGTGAAGCCACCGTTTCGTCGTAAAGGTGCTATGTATCGTCGTGCATTTTTGCAAGTTGTAACAGATATTGAAAAAGCAACTTATACAGCAGGCTTTGCACAGGGAGCATTAAAGGCTTTACCAAAGGATAGCACAGTGCTATTCATCGTGACTGATGGGCTTGAACCTATTGAGGAATGGGAACAGTTATTGAAAAGATTACCCCGTTTTGCAGGAGATGTTCGCATTTTACAAATCGTTACTGAGGAGGAGCTATCACCCCATTATTCGGGAGATGTGCGTTTACTCGACCGTGAAACAGGGCGTGATGTAAATGTCACGATATCATCAAAAGTACTAAATACGTATGAGGCAAGACGACGCCTTCACGAAGAGGAGTTTGAAGCCATTTGTCGTCGCTTTGGCGTGCGTAAACTGCAACTCAAGGTGGAGGACGGTTTGCAATATGCAATCTTTCAGCAATTATTAAAAGCACATTGGATTAGGTGAGGTGAGTCGTTTTGGGCTTTAGTCAAATTATTTTTAGCTGGACGGCCATCATCCCGGTCATTGTCCTGCTTTATTATTTCTTTCGAAAAAAATATACCGATCAAACGGTGTCCTCAACACTATTTTGGTCTGAAATTATGCAAGAAACTCGGGTTTCTCCATATTTAAAGCATTTACAAAAAAATGCGTTGCTCTATTTGCAATTGCTAGCATTGCTCCTATTAGTGCTAGCACTGATGAATCCGTATGTGAAAAAAAGTACTATTGCGGGTGCGCAGACGATTTTTATCGTTGATACATCTGCTACAATGCTAGCCGGTAAAGAGCAATCCACATTTGATGCACATAAAAAAGAAATGCAATCATTAGTGGACCAACTTGACGGACGACCTGTCACATTAATAACATCTGGCAATACGCCACAAGCAGTACTACAGCAGGAAACGAATGTGAAAAATATTGAAAAAGCGATACAAGATTTACATGTAACGTATGAAACTGCGCAAATGAATAAGGCACTTGACGTTGCACAAGCATTTGTTGGTGATTCGCAAACATCGATTTATGTCTTTACAGATTCACTCGATAAAAAACAATTACCAATGGAGAAAGATTCAGTGAAATGGCTCGTTTATGGTTCAGAAAAGGGATTAGCAAATGTTGCAATTACACGCTTTGCTGCAACGACAGATGGAAAATCTACCATGGCGTTAGTGCAACTACAAAACGATACCGACCAGGAGCATGAACTGACAATTACACTTCAAAATAATCAAGGTGAAGTGATAATAGACGAGCAAATATCTTTAACAGCGAATGAGGCTACGACTAAAACATTTAAAGATTTACCTTTAATGGATACTATAACAGCGAAGATTGATGTGAAAGATGATTATGCAGTGGATAATACACAATCGGTTGTACTTCAAACTGCTACATCGAATATCGTTGTCGATCAAAACATGCATCAACTTATTCAAAAGGGCTTTCAATCTATTAACGATAATGTAAAGATTGTGCCGTCATTACAACTAGCGGATAACCAAAATGCTACCATCGTAACAAATCAAACATCATTACTTCAAAAAATACAGAGACCGTTAGTGTTAATTGGACGTGATGATGTTGAAAAAAAGGAAATCAATGGTGAGGTAAAAACAACGAGCGATGCTTTATTTGCATTTAGTGAGTTAAATGATATTTATGTAAGTGCTCTGTATCCTTCTTTTGATGGCTATAAAACAATTGCCACAGTAGGTGATAAACCGTTTATTCAACGATCACCACAAGGGGATATTATCGTTCTAGCTGATATTGCAGATACGGATTGGCCATTATATCCTTCGTTCCCTTTATTTTTATGGAGTGCGGAACAACAATTATCGGAAACAGTAGGATCTCTTGGCATTTTCGCACCAAATGAGCAACGTTCAGTTGCGTTAGCACAGGGAGAATGGAGTGTCTATTCTGAGGACGATGAATTTTTATCGACAATCACTAACGGTTTATTAACTGCACCGATGCAGCCAGGTATTTACATGGCTCGCTCAAGTAATGAAGAAAAACGTCTTATCGTGCAACTACAGGCACCTGAACGTGTGATAGAAGAAGGGACAAGCTATACGCTTGGAGAGCTTCAACAAAATGGCAAAGAAGAAGTATCAAAGGCTTCATTTGTCCCTTGGTTAATACTTATTATTTTAGGTTTGCTTGTAGCAGAGTGGGAGGTGCAACGACGTCGTGGATTTACGAATTGATACGCCATTAGCCTTATTGTTATTAGTACCATTGTTTATGTACTTTGGGTGGACTTATTGGCAAGAGCGTATGCGCCTGAAAAAAAGTCATCTTGTTGTAATGAGCATTCGTGTAATAGCAATCGGTTGTTTGGTCTTTGCACTCGCAGCGCCCTATATTTTATTACCAGTAAAGGACGAGCAAGTATTATATTTAGTTGACCGTTCTGCTTCGATGAATAATACAGAAGCGGAAATGACTAGTTTTATAGAGGAAAGTTTGAAATCGAAAAAGGATGAACAACTTGCAGGGATTTACTCTTTTTCATCAACTCTCCAAACAGAAGCGATTTTATCGAAATCATTAAAGGAAGTTCCCAAATTTACTGAAGTCAAAGGAACAGATCAAACGAATATTGAGCAAAGTCTTCAACTTGCTACAGGTATTGTCGATCCTAAAAAGGCAACAAGACTTGTTTTACTAACAGATGCCAATGAGACACAAGGGAGTGCGCTAGATTTTGCAACGAAGCTAAAGGGCTCCAATATTAGTGTAGATGTCGTTCCATTTCATCAAAGCGTGACGAATGATGTGTCGCTAAAAAGCTTTGTCACACCACAAGTAGCTTACGTAGGTGAACAGCAGCAGCTTGTTACGGAAGTAAATGCTACAGCTCCAGGACAAGGGGAACTATTACTGTACGAAAATGACGAACTCATTCATCGCGAGTCTGTGGAACTTGCACAAGGTTCAAATGTTTTCACATATAAACATACGGCAACTGCAGAGGGGCTTGTAAAATATGAGGCGCACGTGCAAGTTGGACAGGATGCGATTTTTGAAAATAATAAATTAACAAGTATTACAATGGTGCAAAGTGAGCCACATTTACTCATTGTTAATGGCTACGATACGGCATCACCAATTGCTGCAGCTCTAGGGGCGAATTCAATCTCCTATGATGTGATAGATGCAGCAAGCTTGCCAAATGAACTTTCTAGCTATTTGCAATATAACGCTATTATCTTCGATAATGTACCTGGACACTTAGTCGGTGAAGCGAAGATGAGTGTGATTGAGCAGGCAGTCAAAAACTTTGGTGTTGGTTTTACAATGGTCGGTGGTGAAAATAGCTTCGGCTTGGGTGGCTATTTTAAAACTCCGATTGAAACATTATTACCTGTTGAGATGGAGATAAAGGGTAAAGAGCAATTGCCGTCGTTAGGACTTGTCATCGTACTTGACCGTTCAGGAAGTATGTATGGCTCAAAATTAGAGCTAGCGAAAGAAGCTGCCGCGCGATCAGTTGAAATGTTACGCGATGAGGATACGCTTGGGTTTATTGCCTTTGATGATCGACCTTGGGAAATCATTGAAACTGGACCGCTTGGTAATAAAGAGGAAGCAGTCGATACGATTTTATCGGTGACTCCAGGTGGTGGTACGGAAATATATAGCTCACTTGCAGCGGCGTATGATAGTTTGGCAGATTTAAAATTGCAGAGGAAGCATATTATTTTATTAACTGATGGACAGTCGCAATCAGGCAATTATGAGGATTTAATTGAAAATGGTAAGGAACAAGGGATTACACTTTCTACAGTGGCGATTGGACAAGATGCAGATGGCAACTTACTACAGTCATTAAGTGAAATGGGTAGTGGTCGTTTCTATGATGTCATTGATGAACAAACAATTCCTTCAATTTTATCGCGTGAGACAGCAATGATTTCACGTACTTATATAGAAGACAATCCATTTTACCCTACAATTTATAATGCAGCTGGATGGAATGCACTCTTTGCAAATGGTGTGCCACAAATGAATGCATATATTGGCACGACAGCGAAGCAGGGAGCTGCTGTGATAGCTGAAAGCGAGAAGGAAGACCCTGTATTGGCACAATGGCAATATGGACTTGGTAAAACTTTTGCTTTCACATCAGATTCGACAGGGAAATGGGCTGGTGACTGGGCAAGGTGGCAAGAATGGGGATCATTTTGGCAAACAATCATTTCGCAAATGCTACCAAGTTATAATGATGTAGCCTATGATGTACGTCTTGATACAGATGGCTCATTTATCATCACGGACCCGACAAATGAAGCTGCATTTTTAGATATTGTCGCTGTCGATGAATCTGGCGAGGAGCTTGATTTGCAGCTTGAAACGATTTCTGCCTCGCAAGTACGTGCAGTTGTCAAAGCTAAACCAGGGTTGATTTTTTTCCGTATTGCTGACGAAGAGCAGGCCATTTATCAGGCTGGTCTAAGCGTACCGTACAGTGCAGAATATGAATTACGTCCTGTGAATGAGACACTTGTCGAGCAACTAACGAAGCGAACTGGTGGCTCTGTCTTGAAAGAACCACAAGACGTGTTCCGTAAGTTCACTAACAAAGGAGCAGAGCGCCAAAATATTGCAACATGGTTACTATTAACGGGGATGCTATTATTCTTCGTAGATATTACGATTCGACGCTTTGGATGGAGCTTTATAACAAGGCATAAGCAAAAAGAAAAGTCTGTAGAAGAAGCAACCGTACAGGCGGAGGACACGAACGTTGCACAGCTATTAAAAGGAATGAAAAAACGCTCTTAATCAAAAAAACGATGGCACATTGCTAAAAGCATGTGCCATCGTTTTTGTATAAACAAAGTTACTTCGTAATAAGCATATGCGATGTGGTTTTCCGTAGACTGCTAGCAATCATAATACCAAGAAATGCTCCAATTAAACTAGATGTCAAAAATGCAGGCATAAAAAATAATGCACCTACGGATGTTCCCATTAATAATTGCGCATATGGTACAGCGACTAATGAGGCCATAATACCTGTGCCAAATACTTCACCAACACCAGCTAGCCAGTTGTTGCGACTGTATTTATAAGCAAAGGCTGCACATGCCGCACCGATGACGCTTCCAGGAATCGCTAAAAGAGAGCCTGTGCCTGTTAATATACGAATCAATGCTGTAACTATAGCAACGATGATAGAAGGCATAGGACCTAATAGAATGGCACAGATGACATTGATCGCATGTTGTACAGGATAAGCACGAGCAATGCCAGTTGGAATGGAGACAAAAGTAGAGCCTGCTACTGCAATAGCTACTAATAAAGCCATAGTAGTTAGTTTTCGAATAGACATGATAGTTACTCCTTTTAGTTTTGTGCGATGAATCGCCGATAGAACAAAGTGAACCGCCGGTAAAATGCTAGAAATCGCCGATAGGTCCCGAAATTTCCGATAGCACTGTCAAATGAATACAAAAAAGCCGCTTCCTTGTCACGAAAGGAAGCGGCCTTGCATTTTTAAATTACATGAAAGCAAGCGTCGCCACTTCCCTCCGCTAGTGTGAACTAGATCAGGTTCAAAGGGTCCGTATATGAGCATATACGTCTCAGCCTTGTAAAGACTCCCCTAGTGGTGTTAAACGATTTAATTTTTCGATAATAAATGTACCATATTACAAATAATTGTCAATGGACTAATTTGTATCAGGCTGCATAAGATGCGGCGCCTTTTTCAATGTCCAAATGAGCGCTACTAAGAAACATGTCATTAAAATAATTGCTCCAAATATATACGGACTGTTCATATTCCAATCGAATAAAAGACCCGCAAGTGCAGGACCAATCATATTTCCAAGACTCATATAGGCATTGGTAAGTCCAGCGGCTAAACCTTGTTCATTGCCAGCAAGTTTAGAAATCAGTGTGTTGACGGCTGGGCGAATAAGTGTTGTTGCCGTGGAGAAAATCGTTGCGACAACTAAAATAAGTGCAAAGCCAGAAACAAATAATATTAGGAAAATAGCTACAGCAGCAATAAATAAATTGACTAATACAACTTTCATTTCCCCAAAGCGCTTAAAGAGTGGTGTGATGATGAACATCTGCACAACAACACCAAATGCACCACCTACAGTTAAAATTATCGCAATATCGGTAGGTGTGTAGTTAAATTTGTCTGTCACAAATAATGATAATGTTGTTTGGAAATTGGCGATGCCGAACGAGAACACAAGCATAATAATCAACATGACAAAGTATGGCATTTGGACTGAACGTGCCATCTGCCTCACAAGATTATCTTGCTTTTGTGCTTTTTGAGCTGCACTTGGTTTTGTAGAAGGTAATAACAACAATGAAAGGATAGAGGCAATAATAGCAGCTCCTCCAGCCATAAAGAATGGGAAATGCAAACTAACTTTAGATAAGAATCCACCAATACCTGGTCCAATCATAAAACCAAGAGACATAGCGGCACCTAACATGCCCATTCCTTTACCTCGTTCTTCATACGTTGTGATATCTGCTACAAACGCCATAATTGGAGGTGCTACAAAGGCAGAACCTAAACCTCCTAAGAAACGAGCAACAAAAAGCATCCATACGTCTGTAGATAGCCCGAACGAAATTTGCCCAATACCAGTTACAATCAGACCAAAAACAATCAAGTTTTTTCGACCATATCGATCCGAAAGATTCCCAGCAATTGGAGAAAAAATGAATTGTGCAAAGGCGAACGTTGCAATTAACATGCCAAGAACTTGTCCTGCTGCACCAAATATATGTAAATACTTTGGCATAACAGGAATAATAATTCCGATGCTCCCCATAGCGATAAACATATTAAACATTAAAATATACAAAGCCGCCTTGTTTGACTTCTGCTGGGTCATTGAATCCCCCCCTTTTTTCTATTGAAACATTATTACAGTCTATCATAAAGAAATATTGCTTGGCTATTGGATTATAGTCGTAGATGAATGACCTGGTCATCGGAACGAAGACATTGTTTTTCCTCTGAATAATACAATTGATTTCCGCTACGGGCGTCGCATTCCGCGGGCACACCGTAAGCCGCAACCCTCGCTGGCGCGCGGTCTGTTGCGTCTTACGTGTTGTGCGTTCCCGCAGGAGTCGCCGCCCTCCGCTCCAATCAACTGAACAAGTGGGTTAAAGAAATTCAATTTTGTGACCACCAAAAGGGAAAAAATAGAATGTACCAAAATAATACCGATGCCTCATGGCTATCTTCTTTTTAAATAGAAATGAAAACTACAATTGATTTCCGCTACGGGCGTCGCATTCCGCGGGCACACCGTAAGCCGCAACCCTCGCTGGCGCGCGGTCTGTTGCGTCTTACGTGTTGTGCGTTCCCGCAGGAGTCGCCGCCTTCCGCTTCAATCAACTGAACACATCGGAAGAGTAATTCGATATTATAAATATCGAAAGAAAAAATGACAAAAGACACCAAGTATTTAAATTCTTGATGCCTTTTGTCGACACTCAGGGAGAGAAAAATATTGTTTTTCCACTTTAGTATTTATCGAATACTCATTTTAAATTCTAAAAACAATTCATTGTATTTGCCTAAATAATCTGGCCCTAGGTTTTTATATACTTCTAATGTTTTACGTTGATCCTCGGAAGGGTAGAAGCGCTCATCAGTTACAACTTCTTTATCCATTAAGTTCATCGCTGCAATATTAGGAGTAGAATAACCTACATAATCAGCATTTTGAGCACCAGATTCCGCTTTCAACATAAAGTTAATAAAAGCATGTGCACCATCAACATTTTTCGAAGTTTTTGGGATAACCATATTGTCAAACCACAAGTTTGAGCCTTCTTCTGGAACAGCAAAGTCTAAGTCTTCATTTTCGAATAACATATCTGCTGCTTGACCAGACCATGTCAAAGCAACAGCTGCTTCGTTATTAATCATTAAAGGTGTAATTTCATCTCCGATGATTGCTTTAACGTTTGGGGCAAGTGTAATTAGTTTATTTGTAGCCTGACGTAACTCATGGTCATCTAACGAGTTAAGGGAAAGACCAAGACTATTTAAGCCCATGCCAATAACTTCACGTGCACCATCTACTAAAAAGACTTTACGTTTTAACGATGGGTCCCATAAATCTTCCCAAGAAGAGAAATCTAAGTCACCGACCAAATCTGGATTATAGACAATACCTACTGTGCCCCAGAAATAAGGAACAGAGTATTCATTGTTATCATCAAATGGCAAATCGAGAAAATACGGGTCGATATTTTTAAAATTAGGTATTTTCGTTTTATCTAACGGAAGTAGTAAGTTTTCTTCCTTCATTTTTTCAATCATATATTCAGATGGCACTGCAATATCGTAAGCAGTACCCCCTTGTTTAATTTTCGTCATCATTGCCTCATTTGAGTCAAATGTTTCGTAAATAACATGGATACCCGTTTCTTTTTCAAATTGCTTTAGCAAATCAGGGTCGATATATTCTCCCCAGTTAAAAATAGTTAATGTATCTTTACCACTTTTACCACCGTTCGCACTCATTGCGTCAGCAGCGTACATTAAAAGGGCGGACACGACAAGAATGGCGATAGTAGCTTGAATTAAAGATTTCATTGTTGTCCCCCCGTTCTTTTACTTGTACGGCTTGTAAAGAAATAATAGCCGACTACAACTAATATAGTTACGAAGAATACTAAACCAGAAATTGCGTTAACAGTTAAAGAAATACCTGCACGTGCCATCGAGTAAATTTCAACAGATAATGTACTAAAGCCATTTCCTGTTACAAAAAATGTTACGGCAAAGTCATCCAATGAATAAGTTAAAGCGAGAAAGAAACCTGCAAAAATACCAGGCTGAATATACGGTAAAATAACGCGCATCATGACATCTTTTTTCGTAGCGCCAAGATCTAAAGCTGCATCAATTAAAGACTTATTCATCTCTAGCAATTTCGGTAAAACCATAAGTACTACAATAGGAACACTAAACGCAACATGGGCTAATAATACCGAAGCAAAGCCTAGTTTAATACCAACCATTGTAAATAATATTAAAAAGCTTGCACCGATAATAACATCTGGACTAACGATTAACACATTATTTAGAGAGAGTAGGGTATTGCGCATTTTCGAATCTTTTACTGTAACAATACCGATTGCTCCTAATGTGCCAATAATCGTCGAGATAAGGGCAGAAAGCAGTGCAACAATTACAGTATTAATTAAAATAACAAGTAGTCTTGAATCCTCGAATACTGCCTTGTAATGGTCCAATGTAAAGGATTGAAAGTTAGTCATGGAATCCCCACTATTGAATGAGTAAAAGACTAAGTAAAATATAGGTGCATACAGGACGAGAAAAACAATCGCTAAATACACTTTTGCAGAAGTTGAAAGTTTGCTCATCGTACGCGACCTCCTTTATCCTTTTGTCCTGTAATAAGCATAATAATCACCATGAATAAAATTAAAAATACGGCAATCGTTGAACCCATACCCCAGTTTTGCGTCACAAGGAATTGCTGTTCAATTGCTGTACCAAGTGTAATTACACGATTCCCTGCAATTAAGCGAGTAATCATGAATAGTGATAAAGCTGGAATAAATACAACTTGAATCCCAGATTTAACACCATCCATCGTCAATGGTAATACGACGCGACGGAATGTTGTAAAAGCAGATGCGCCTAGGTCGCGAGCTGCGTATATAAGCGTTGGATTTAGACGATCCAATGAGTTGAAAATTGGTAAAATCATAAATGGTATAAAAATATAAACAGATACAAAGACAAAGCTAATATCTGTGAATAGCATTTGCTGCGGATCAAAGCCGAATACTTCAATCGCTGCGTTAATCGGACCATATAAACCAAAAATTCCTATAAACGCGTATGTTTTTAACAATAAATTAATCCAAGACGGAATAATAATGAGCAACAGCCATAACTGCTTGTGTTTTGTCTTTGTTAAAAAATAAGCTGTTGGGTATGAAATAAGTAGTGTAAAGAATGTTATTAAAAACGCATACCAAAACGAACTAAGTGTCATTTTTAAATAGACAGAAGAGAAAAAAGCTTTGTAGTTATTAAGCGTAAAATTGCCATGTAAATCTAGTAGGGAGTAGTAAACAACGAGAGCAATCGGCGCAATAACAAAAAGTGCAATCCATAAAACGTATGGAAATAACGCGGATTTCGAAGTTTTAGTTTGCATCTTCGTCATCTCCATAGGATTCTAGACGTTTATCGAACTCTTCCTCAGTTTCATTTAAGCGCATTACATGAATGGCTTCTGGATCAAAGTCTAATCCGATTTCTGTCCCTACTTCAGCTTTTTTCAATGAATGTACAAGCCATTCATTGCCAGCCTTGTCATATGTGGAAAGCTCATAATGTACCCCGCGGAATAATTGAGTATCTACTTTAACAATTAATTTTCCTTTGTCGACTGTTGTAATTTCTAAATCCTCTGGACGAATGACAATATCTATTTTCTCATTTGGTTTCATCCCTTGGTCAACACACTCAAACACTTTACCCGCAAATTCAACTGTAAAATCTTCTATCATAACACCGTTAACAATGTTTGATTCTCCGATAAAGTCGGCAACAAAACGGTTAATTGGTTCATCATAGATATCTACAGGTGTACCTGATTGTTGAATTTGACCTTCACTCAGTACAAATATTTCATCACTCATGGCTAGAGCTTCCTCTTGGTCATGTGTAACAAATACAAAAGTTTTACCAAGTCTTTGTTGTAATTCACGTAGTTCATACTGCATTTCTGTACGAAGTTTTAAGTCTAGTGCAGAAAGAGGCTCATCAAGTAAAATTACCTCTGGATCATTCACAATGGCACGAGCGATAGCCACTCGTTGACGTTGACCACCTGACATTTCAGAAATTTCACGATTGCCATAACCTGCTAAATTGACAAATTTAAGCGCTTCTGACACACGTTCTTTAATATTGCTTTCAGGAAGCTTTTTAATGCGTAGTCCAAATGCCACGTTTTCAAAAACGTTTAAATGTGGAAATAACGCATAATCCTGAAATACCGTGTTAACTTGGCGTTCATTTGCTGGAACAGTATTAATTTTTTTATCGTGGAAGAATACATCACCTGTAGTAGGTTCTGTGAAACCAGCAATAATACGTAATATAGTTGTTTTACCGCAACCAGAAGGACCGAGTAACGTATAAAACTTTCCTTTTTCAAGCTCTAAGTTAATATTTTGTAGGACGACTGTACCGTCACTATATGATTTTGAAACATTTTCAAATCGGATAATTGAATTTGTTGTCATTGAAGCGCCTCCTTAAGCTATAAATAAGAATCAGTTGCGACGAGTAAAATTTTTGTCTCATCGTCATGTGCATTAAAAATTTGATGATGATCGGCTGCGTCAAAATAGAGCGCATTACCTTCACTAGCTATATATTGTTCATTCCCTAAAACGAGACGAATACGCCCTTTGACAATATAAATAAAAGTTTCTGATAGAGATGGTTCGAATTGTTTAAATTCTCCATCAGCAGCAAGTGTCAAAAAGATGGGCTCCATTTCTTTTTCATTTGAAGTAGGAATGAGCCATTGAATTTCATATTTTTTTTCTTCATCTGTATAGGTCGATTGATCTTCCTCAGTGTAGACAACTTTTTGTTCTGGTGCATCATCATCAAAAAATTCCTTTGGCGTCGATCCTAAAACTTCTAATAATGAAAAAAGCGTTTCAATAGAAGGCGAATTCAAATCTCGCTCCAGTTGTGAAATATAGCCTTTACTTAAATCAGTACGTTCTCCAAGCTCTTCTTGGGTAAGACCTTTTTTCAAACGAAGTGCTTTAATTTTTCCTCCAATTTGCATCCTTTCCCTCCTAGAAGAAGTTTAGCAATCATAAACTTTTAGAAAATGAAGTTTACTTTAACGAAACTTTTAGTTTACTAAAAACATTACTATTATACATAATAATAAAAAATTTGCAATCGTTTTAGATGAAAAAAAGCACAAGAAATTTATAGAAAAAATGCATATAATTTTCGTGCAAATTTTTGAGTTTTTCCAGAATAAATTTGCGAAAAGTAGCAAATAACTAATGTGTAGACATGATTATTTTTGGGTATTTGACAAATATTTGTCAATGCTTATGCGACGTTTAGCATGGAGAAGTGAACTTCGTTGAAAAACTGTGCTTTCTTTGCTATCGTAGAAGACGGTTCGCATGTGCGAATAGAATATAAAACTACATATTATTCGGAGGGATTTATAATGGCAGAACGCATGGTAGGTAAACAAGCCCCAGATTTCACAATGGAAGCAGTACTTGCAGACAAATCTTTTGGTAAAGTATCTTTAGAAGAAATTAAAGCACAAGACAAATGGACTGTATTATTCTTCTACCCAATGGACTTCACTTTTGTATGTCCAACAGAAATTACTGCAATGAGCGATCGTTATGACGAGTTTGAAGACTTAGATGCAGAAGTAATCGGTGTATCAACTGATACAATCCACACACACTTAGCTTGGATTAACACAGATCGCACTCAAAATGGGCTTGGCGATTTAAAATATCCATTAGCAGCAGATACTAACCATGCTATTTCGAAAGAATATGGCGTTTTAATTGAAGAAGAAGGTATCGCACTACGTGGCTTATTTATTATTAATCCAGAAGGCGAATTAAAATATCAAACAGTATTCGATAATAACATTGGCCGTGATGTAGATGAAACTTTACGTGTACTACAAGCATTACAAACTGGTGGTCTTTGCCCAGCAAACTGGCGCCCAGGTCAAGCAACACTTTAATTTGTTTAAGCAAAAGTCCACTACCTATATAAGTACGGGACGAATGTTAGCTAATTCAGTGGGGGTTCATCCCAGCTGACATAAGCGGATGTCACAGATTTTATGAGGTGATTTTCGAGCGTGCTCGAAAAAAATCTTGACGCAATTACGCCATGACGTGATTGATGCATAAAATAAATAATGGGTCCCCACGATACGTTTGTGGGGATATTTTTTTCTAGGGAGGATTTTTTATGAAACTTCGTGAACAAATGCCTGAACTTGTAGGCGCAACAACGTGGTTAAATGGTGAAGTAACAAAAGCAGAGCTAGTTGGTGAAAAACCAACATTAATCCATTTCTGGTCAGTTAGCTGTCATTTATGTAAAGAAGCAATGCCAGATGTGAATAATTTCCGTGATCAATATAAAGATGAACTAAATGTTATCGCTGTGCATATGCCTCGTTCTGAAGCAGATACTGATTTAGAGACAATTAAAGCTGTTGCGGCAGAGCATGATATTACGCAACCAATTTTTGTTGATAGTGAAATGAAGCTAACGGATGCATTTGAGAATCAATACGTTCCAGCGTACTTTGTTTTCGATAAAGATGGTCAGCTTCGTCATATGCAAGCTGGTGGAAGCGGTATGAAGATGCTCGAAAAGCGTGTGAATCGAGTTCTTGATGAAATGCGTAACGCGTAATTTTAATATTTGAAAGACGAGGATATTCAAATCCTCGTCTTTTTTTATCTTGCTTCAACAGTCCTACAAGAATGTAGGAACTGGCGGATGTCACAAATTTTAAAAGGGACTTTTCGAGAAAGTTTGAATAAATTGTACGCAGTTAAGCTGAGGCGTAAATAATTAGTAGTTGTATGATAGAATGTCGAAAGATATAGATAGAATTTATAAAATGGGGAATCGTATCCTGTTTTGACGATACATATGAGTAAATATAAGTTAAAATAAAGTAATTGTAGTTTTCGGAGGGATTTTTAATGATGAAAAAAGAATTTGCTGTCATTGGACTTGGACGTTTTGGGGGAAGCATTGTTCGTGAACTAATGAGTCAAGGAGCGCAAGTTATGGCGATAGATCATTCATCTGAACGGGTGGATGAATTTGCTGCGATTGCTACTCAGGCCGTTATTGCAGATTCAACAGATGAATCGGTATTAAATTCATTAGGCATTCGTAATTTTGAACATGTTATTGTCGCGATAGGCGAAGATATTCAGGCTAGTATTTTAACGACAATTATTTTAAAAGAAATAGGTGTGCAGCAAATTACAGTAAAAGCTCAAAATGACTATCATGAAAAAGTGCTAAGAAAAATTGGGGCAGATTTTGTTGTGCATCCTGAGCGTGATATGGGCATTCGTATTGCCAATAATATGCTGTCTAATACGGTACTCGATTATTTAGAGCTTTCAGATGAACACTCAATCATGGAGCTAAAAGCAAATGATGCCATTGCAGGCTACTCTATTATGGATTTAGATATTCGAGCGAAATATGGCATTAACATTGTAGGTATAAAGCGAGGATCAGATATAATTGTTTCCCCACAAGCGAGTGACAAAATTTTACTTGGGGATATTATGCTTCTTATAGGTGCGGATGTGGATATAAATCGTTTTGTGAAAAAAGCGATGAAAGAATAAAAGGAAGTGGAAAGTGGAATGGGTGCCAGGCACTCAAACAATTTTACATTGTGCTGTGCGAAAGCATCCGCCCGCATCGGAAACTAACGGCAGTTATATTTAAAGAAGACTGTAGTTTTTTCATGCAATACGCCACTTTTTTATGCACTATCCCTAAAGGGGAATAAGAAGTTTTGTTCAAATTTAAAATTTTTAAGAAAGCTTGGGGAGTAGGTTTAGCACATGTTCAAAATAAGGAAAGAACCATTAATGCGGTTTCTGAAAATTTTATTTCCAGTCATACTGTTAGCGATAGCTATTTATGAAATTCAGCAATCGTTAAGAGGAGTAGATGTTAATTTACTTCGGAATGAAGTTAGTCAATTGCAAATATGGGAACTGTTATTGATTTTTTTCATCGCGTTTTGTGCGATTACTCCGATGATTTTTTATGATGTCATTTTAGCTAAACTACTGGGAATCAAAATGAACAAGCGCACGTTGCTTAATAATTCATTTATCGTCAATACATTTTCCAACCTTATTGGCTTTGGTGGTTTAGTAGGCGTTTTTTTACGAAATTATTTTTATTCAAAATATAAAGAGGATCGAGAAGGCTTGTTGAAGAGCATTGCCTCCGTTACTCTTTTTTATTTAACAGGTATCTCCTTGTTAGCATGGCTCATGTATGTATTCTTTTGGGACTTTCCATTGCTAAAAGAATTTCGGTGGCTTTCAATTGCCGTAATTCTTGTCAGCTTATATGTTCCGGCCTTTATTGGGATGCACCTTATTCGTTATAAAAAAGGTAGTTCCTTAACAATAAAAGTATCTCTTCAGTTAATAATTACTTCAGTAGCAGAATGGCTTGCAGTTTTTTTCGTTATTTGGCTGTTAACGTTAATCTTGCATATACCTATTGAGTTATCGACACTTATACCAATATTTTTAATTGCCTCATGTGCTGGCATAATTAGTATGATACCTGGAGGGGTTGGCTCATTCGACCTCGTTTTTCTATGGGGGACGCAAAGTGTTGGAATCGGTGAAGAAAAAGTACTTTTCTTATTAATTTTGTACCGTGTTGGCTACTTTGTATTACCATTTTTAGTATCTGTACTATTATTTATTAAAGATTATTGGGAACGCTGGAATCGATCTTGGGATGACTTGCCAAATGTTATTTCTCAAAAAATTAGTCATATGTTGTTAACGATTTTAGTATTTATCTCAGGCATTGTATTATTGCTATCGGCATCGGTGCCTGGCGTTTTAAGTCGGCTAAAAATAGCTCAGGAGTTTTTATCATCACCAATTATGAATATCTCCCATCAATTGACTGTTGCAGCAGCCTTTATCCTTTTAGGATTGTGTAGGGGAATTAAATATAAAGTGAAAAAAGCTTATCAGCTTGCAATCGTCGTGCTTAGTAGTTCAGCTATATTCTCGATTATTAAAGGCTTTGATTATGAAGAAGCGATCTTTTTACTAATTGTCGCAGTGTTGCTCATGGCATCGAAAAAACAATTTTACCGTGAAAGCTATGTCCTCACATGGGGTGTCATCCTATTTGACCTTGCTGCCGTTCTTTTTATTACTACAATGTATTTATTAATTGGATATGTCAACTTACCTACTGCAAAAATTCATATTCCGACAGCGTTACAATACTATATCCTTACCGACTATCGGGATTTATTTTATAGTGCAATTATTGGTATCCTCATAGCGTGTGTCATTTTTTACTTTGGTTATTTTACACGCGGAACGAAAAAAATGGAGAAACTTCTATCAAGAGAGCACGAAGATAAAATTAAAAATCACTTATTGGAATATAAAGGGACTGAGTTTTCTCATTTAATATTTTTACATGACAAATTCGTGTATTGGAATGAAAAGAATACAGTGTTATTTGCGTATCAAATATTTGCAGATAAAATCATTGTGTTAGGAGATCCAGTAGGGCAAGAAAGTGATTTTTTATCTGCTATTCAAGAGTTTTTGGAATTGGCAGATAAACATGGGTATACACCTGTTTTTTATGAGATAAACAACAATATTTTCCCTTCTTTACATGAGCATGGCTATAGCTTTTTTAAACTTGGTGAGGAAGCATTTGTTGATTTAGATAAATTCACGTTTACTGGTAAAGAAATGAAGAGTAGTAGGGCGGTAAAAAATAAATTTGAACGAGAGAACTACACGGTTACATTATTAAGCCCGCCATATTCACAGGAAGTAATGATTGAATTGGAAGAGGTATCAACTAAATGGCTGCAGGGAAGAGCTGAAAAGGGATTTTCTCTTGGCTTTTTCGATGAAAACTATTTGAGCAAGTCAAACATTGCTGTGTTAAGAGGAGCAGAAGGTGTGATAGGCTTTGCTAGCATTATGCCAATGTATGACAATGGCGAAAGGATTTCAGTCGATCTCATGCGTTTCAAGCCAGGTGCACCGTCTGGAACGATGGATTACATTTTTTTATCGCTGTTTGAATGGGCGAAAGAACAAGGTTTCCGAGTGTTCAATATGGGCATGTCGCCACTCTCAAATGTTGGGCAATCGAGATATTCCTTTTTAAGTGAAAAAATTGCAGCACAAATTTTTTTACATGGACATTTCTTCTATCATTTCAAAGGATTAAGAAATTTTAAATTAAAATATGCTGATTTTTGGGAACCTAAATATGTGGCGTATCGCAAAAAATCTTCATTACCATTTACAATGGCACAAGTAACGCTATTAATCGGTCGAAAAAGAAAATAAGCGACTTTCAAATTGTAAGTGAGGCATACTATAAATGGAAATATGCTATAATTTTCCTAACTGCGATGAAAGGAATGATGAATATGAAACAGATATGGAATGTGATTGAGAAGTAGCATATAGAGGTTATGCCACTTTTCAAGCAATTTAAAAATATTAAATGAAAATTGAAAAGAGGCTGCTTATGTACACAGATCAAGAATTAAACATTCGTCCTATCATTGAGTCTGATTTAGAGCGCATTTGGGAGCTTATTTATAAAGACGAGCAACCAGAATGGAAAAAATGGGATGCTCCCTATTTCCCGCACCAAGCTAAACCATTGCATGATTTTATGTTAATGTCACAGCAATTTATCAATCAAAAAAACTTTTGGGCAATTGAGGTTGATGGCGTTATTTGTGGCGTGATTTCATATTATTGGGAGCATGAGCCTTCTAAGTGGTTAGAATTGGGCATTGTTTTTCATGAGTCGCATAATTGGAGCAAAGGACTTGGCACTAGAGCAATGACACTATGGATTGATCACTTATTTTCAACGATGCCACTTGTTCGCGTTGGGTTTACGACATGGTCAGGAAATAAACGGATGATTCGTGTCGGAGAAAAATTAGGGATGCAATTGGAAGCGAAAATTCGCAAAGTACGTTTGTATGAGGGTGTCTATTATGATTCCATACGTATGGGCATGTTAAGAGAAGAGTGGGAAGCTAGAAAAGAATGCTTAAAGGAGCTTTCAACAACTAAATAACATGCTAGTCATTATGAAATGAAAGATAAACATAATATTAAAAAAAGTTTTAGCCTGTATTCGATATTGTATCGGACGCAGGCCTTTTATTTTCTTCGAGAAGGCTAAAACAAATTAATGTAAAATTGTGTTTGATTTCCTATTATAGCTTTGTCATAATAAAGAAAATTCAAATAGCGAGGCATGTTATGTTAATTACCGAAAATTGTATTATTCAGTCTTTAAAGCCAAACCATGTTGAAGATATTTATTCATTGTATTGTAATGAGGAAGTTAGATCCTTTCTAGGAGGGGTACCGGAAAAAAGCTACATCTATTCTTCCTTTGACAGCATGCTACAAGCACCTTTTCCTAATTCATATTTTTATATTTCATTAAAAAACAATAATGAGTTTATTGGTTTAGTGTCGATTGATGAATATCATGAAAAAACGACATATGAGCTGAGCTATCAATTTCTACCTCAATATTGGGGTAAGGGTTATGCGTTTGAAGTATTATTAGCCATCATACATTATGGATTTTTCAGCCTAAATTTATCAAAAATAGTAGCGGAAACGCAAACTGCAAATATTGCTTCCTGCCGTGTACTAGAAAAGTTAGGTATGCAAAAAGTAAAGGTTTTAAAAAGGTTTGGTCATGAGCAAGCTGTCTTTCAGTTATTGAAAACGATAGAAAAAGAATAGGGGTAGCCGATGAATAGCTGGATGGATTCGTAATACGGTACTTTAAGGGCAAATCGCTTTTTAAAAATGAGTAGCAAATTCCCCAAATTTAAGTTTAGTAATGTAAAGCGCATGTTTAAAAAAATCAAAAACCCTTTGCATAAATTTTACGAGGCTAAATCAAGCTATTCGTTATTAGCAATCGATGAGGGCAGGTATTCAATTAATACCCTTCGCCTCAATAGAAGTTTCCATTATTTCAAATGGACCTTGGATTTCCGACGTGAAAGGGGAGGTTCGAGAACGGAAAACAATGGTTACGAAGACGATAAAAAAGGGCACTCCATTATGGGGTGCCCTTTTAGCATTGCGACTATTAATTAATTTTCTTCTATATCTTTACGATTTTTCTTTAACATTTTAGATAGCATTTCATACACAATTGGTACGACTACTAATGTTAATAATGTTGAAGATAATAAACCACCGATTACTGTAATTGCAAGGTCTTTAGAGATTAATCCGCTACCACCATTACCTAGTGCCATTGGAATCATCGCGCCAATCGTTGCAATGGCAGTCATTAAAATTGGACGTAGACGCGTTGCACCTGCCTCTAAAATTGCTTCACGCATACCCATTCCATCACGTTCCATATGGATAATGCGGTCGACAAGTACAATGGCATTTGTGACAACGATACCTATTAACATCAATAGACCCATCATAACTGAAACAGAAATCGTTTGATTCGTTACATATAAGCCAACAAATGCACCGATTACTGCAAACGGTAATGAGAAGAGGATAGCAAATGGCGCTAAACCTTCACCAAACGTTACGACAAGAATAAAGTAAACAATGGCAATTGCTGCTAACATAGCAACTCCAAGTTGTGTGAATGTTTCTTGCATATCTGCTGCCACACCTGATACGCCTGTTGTCACACCTTTAGGTAAATCTAACTTATCGATTTTTTTATCAGCTGCAGAAGTTGCTTTTGAAATATCATCGCCAATAATTGTGGCAGATACTGTTGCAAAGTATTCACCTTTTGAGCGTGATAATGAATTAAGCGTTGTTCCTTCTTCAACATCTACTAATTCACCGATTGTCATCGTTGTACCTAAAGCTGTTTTAATTTCTGTTTTTAAAATATCATCGATTGATAAAGCTGCTGTCTTTGCATCGCGTTGGACAATGACGTTAATATCTTTACCGTCACGTTCTACGGTTGTTAACACTTCTTGTGATGCTGTAGAATTTAACGCCATGACGATTTGAGCTGTTGTTAAACCATATTGTAAAACATTTTTTTGCTCTACTTTTAAAACATGCTCTACATAAGGGTCTTCATAATCAGATTTAACATCCTCTAAGCCCTTAACATCATTTAATGTTCCTTCAACGTCTTTTACTGCGCTACGTAGATTATCTAAGTTTTCACTGTATAATGTGTAGCTAACTTCATTTGAGGACATAGACATTGATGAGAAGTTTTGGCTTTTCCATTCACCTGATTGCTCTAGATTAAATACATAGTCTTCCACTTCTTCACGTGCTGCAGGGAAGTCCTTCATATCTGGGTCAAAGATGAGGTACATTAATGCACCACCAGCTCCGCCACCCATCATCATTGCTGATGGATCAGCATTTGTAGCATCTGTAATGGAAACTTGTAAAATATCAACATCTTTACGTTTCATTAATTCTTTTTCGACTGTTGCAACATTTGCTTCTGTTTCATCATTTAACTCACCAGTTCCAGGTGTATATGTTAAATACATCACCTTTTCTTCTTGAGATCCCATGAAACTAAAGCCGATTAATGGTGTTAAGGCAAGTGAGCCAACAAGCATTAAAATCGCAATCGTAGAAGTAATAATTTTATGATTTAACGCTTTTTCTAGTACACCTCTGTACCAAGTAGCTAGTTTACCAACTTCTTGATGTTGGCTTTCTTTTTTCTCTCCATATATTTTTTTACGGAATAAGAAATGAGATAAAGCTGGTACAATTGTAATCGCTACTAATAATGATGCGCCTAATGCAAATGTCATTGTTAATGCAAATGGCATGAATAATTCACCAACCATACCGCCTACAAACATAAGTGGGGCAAATACCGCTACCGTAACTAATGTAGAAGACAAGATTGGTTTAAACATTTCAATTGTCGCTTCACGAATAAGTGCGCGACCCGTTAATTTTTCTTGTTTCAAATGGATACGTCGATAAATATTTTCTACTACGACTATGGAGTCATCAATAACGCGCCCAATGGCAACGGTGATTGCACCAAGTGTCATAATATTTAACGTAATATCCATCCAGTTTAATAATAGTAAAGCCATGAAAACAGAAACTGGAATAGAGATAATTGAAATAATTGTTGATTTGAAATCGCGTAAGAATAGTAAAATAATTAATACAGCGATTGCGCCACCGAATACTGCTTTTTCAATCATTGTGAAGACTGAATCTTCAATTGGCGCACCTTGGTCAAGTGAGATATCCACTTTTAAGCCGTCAATTCTTTTTTCTTCATCTTTAATAAGGTCTTTTACTGCATTTACAACAGTTACAGTATTTGCATCTTGACCTTTCACGATTTGAATCGCAATTGCATCTTTACCATTTGTGCGTGAAACGGATTGTACTTTACCTTCAACTTCAATCGTTGCAATATCACCTAAGCGAACGAAAGGAGAAGGTTGTGTAGCTGAAGGTGTGACTGGTATTAATAAATCTTTTAATTCGTCGATAGTTTTAACTTTACCATCAACGGAAACCGCCTGTTCACCAACTGTAAATTGATATAAACCAAGCGATAATGACATATCACTTGCTTGGATCATTTGCTTGACGCTATCCTCTGTTAAGCCGAGAGCAGCCATTTTTTCTTCGTCATATTTAAACGAAACTTGTTCAATATGCTGACCAGTAATAGTTGCAGAAGCAACACCGTCGATTTTTTCGATTTTAGGAAGTAATAAATCTTCTACTGTTGATGTCAGTTCAACTATATCTTCCTTAGAACTACTTACTGATAATGCGACAACAGGCATCATGTTCATACTAATTGCCATAATTGTAGGTTCTTGTGCACCCTCAGGAAGTTTCACATTATCTAAAGCTGATTCTAACTGGCGTTTTTTCTCATCCATATCAATGCCGTAGTCATATTCAACTTGAACTTGTGCAATGTTGGATGAAGAAGTAGAATAAACTGCCTTAACATCCTCTAAACTTTCGATTGATTTTTCAAATGGAATGGAAAGTTCATTCATGACTTGTTCAGGCGTTGCACCTGGATAAACGCCCATTACAATTAAGTATGGAATCGATATATCAGGGATTGATTCCATTTTCATTCTTGTACCTGAATAAATACCTGAGACAGTGATGATAATTGTTAATAACCACACTGCCAATTTGTTCTTCAATACAAAATTAACTAAACCTTTCACCTTCACACCTACCCTTTATTGACTTACTAGATTCAATTATTTATAATAATGACTAATCGGTCATTTGTCAATGAAATGCATTAGGAGAGATTTGAAAATATGTCAAAAAAGCAACTGATTATGGAGAAAGCATTAGAACTGTTTTCTGAACAAGGCTTTGAAGCAACATCTGTACAGCAAATTACAGAGCGCTGCGGGATTTCTAAAGGGGCATTTTATTTGTCTTTTAAAACAAAAGATGAACTTCTTTTTTCAATGGTTGACTACTACCTACAGCAATTTATAGCGGATATTGACCAAGTAGTCAGAAGCACGAACAAAAAAGATGTAGTGTTGGTAGATTTTTATAAAGGTATTTTTCAAACGTTTAAAAAACATGCAGCTTCTTCGCGTGTGTTCTTTAATGAAAAGGTATTTCTTACAAAAAAAGAGCTGTTTCATAAAGTGAGTGCCTATGAAGCGGATATGTCGAAGTTTATCGTCCAAATGCTTGAACAACTTTATCGAGAAGAGCTGCAAGAGACAAAATATGATGTGATGTATTGTGTAAAAGGATTTGTGAAAGGCTATGCCGAGCTGTTTATGTTCTCAAATTTGCCGCTTGATCTAGATCAATTGGCAAAATCATTAGCAGAAAAGACAGATATTATTGCACGTCATACCACAATTCCTTTTATTACTGAGGAACTTGCTCAAATTGTAGCAAGACCCTGTGCAGAGAAAGTTACGCAACAATCGCTATTGCAGTTAATCGAACAAAACATCCAGAACATAGAGCCATCTATTGAACGTGAATCATTGGAGCTGTTAAAAAATCAAGTAGAGCAACAAACATACAGTAAACCGATTATCAAAGGACTAATTGAAAACATCCGCCTACAGTCAGGATGTCAATGGATCGCATATGTACTAGAGAAATATTTCCAATTTTAAACATTGAAATAGAATTGTTCACACGTAAGTTATAGTGGGCGATTCTATTTTTTGAAATTGTATTGAACAGGATGTTTCATTTCGAAAAGGGGGAGAGGAATCGTGTTGTTATTACTATATACGTAAATTGTTAAAGGAGGTTTCAAAATTTTAGAAATTTATTAAATTAAATTTCAACTGAAACAAAAAAGCTAACTCTAGCTTGCAGAGTTAAAAAAGCCACATCATGAAAAAAATGCTGGTGAATTTACGTATCCTAAATTTAAGGAGGTCAAACTACATCTGACAAAATTAAAGCGGGGGAGCTTAGCATATTACGAACTCTAATAATTTCATGCAAATAAAATAGAATATATATACATAAAAGAAGCTACGCAAATAATGCGTAGCTTCTTAATTTGAAAGATTATACTTCCATAATAATCGGTAAAATCATCGGACGACGTTTAGTTTTCTCAAATAAGTAAGGTCCTAAAACATCAGTAATTTCATTTTTAAGCTCAGTCCATTGTGGCGTTTTGCCTTGAATTGTTTCGTTAAGATGACGGTTCAGCATTTTTTGTGCTTCATTGATCATTGTGCCTGATTCACGCATATAAACAAAGCCACGTGAAATAATGTCAGGACCTGAAACAATTTTTTGGTTTTCCATATCTACGCTCACAACAACTATTACTAAGCCTTCTTCAGATAGTATACGACGGTCGCGTAGTACAATATTGCCAATATCTCCAATACCGTTACCATCAATATAGACATCACCAGAAGGGATGCGACCTGCAACATGTGCTTCATTTGCACTTAATGCCAGTACATCACCATTTTCCATAACGAAAGTATTTTCAAGTGGAACATCACAATCTTCTGCTAAATGCGTATGCATTTTTAACATACGGAATTCACCGTGGATAGGCATAAAGAATTTTGGCTTCATTAATCGTAGCATTAGCTTTTGTTCTTCTTGCGATCCATGACCAGATGTATGGATATTATTTAATGCACCGTGAATTACTTCAGCGCCAGCACGGAAAAGTAAATTAATGATTTTATTTACGCTAACCGTATTACCTGGTACAGGTGAAGAAGAGAAGATAACAGTGTCCCCAGGCTGGATTTGAATTTGACGGTGTGTACCATTGGCAATACGAGAGAGTGCTGCCATTGGTTCACCTTGCGAGCCTGTACATAAAATCATCACTTCGTTGGCAGGTAAACGGTTAATGCTTTGGGCATCAATGAATGTATCTTTTGGTGCGTTGATGTAGCCAAGTTCACGGCCGATGGTAATGGCATTATCCATAGATCGACCGAATACAGCGATTTTTCGTCCGTACTTAATGGCAGCATCTGTTGCTTGCTGTAAGCGGTGAATATTTGATGCGAACGTTGCGAAAATAATACGACTATCAACCTTGCGGAAGATTTCGTCAATACTTTTCCCAACTGTACGTTCAGACATCGTGAAATTTGGTTTTTCAGCATTGGTACTATCAGATAGTAAGCACAGCACACCGTCACGACCTATTTCAGCCATTTTTGTTAAGTTTGCTGGCTCGCCTACTGGAGTAAAGTCGAATTTAAAGTCACCTGTATGCACGATATTGCCAGGAGGTGTTTTTACGACGATACCATAAGCATCTGGAATACTATGCGTTGTTCTAAAGAAGCTTACAGATGTTTTTCTAAATTTAATAACATCATCTTCTTTAATTTCGATTAGTTTAGTTGTACGTAGTAAACCATGCTCTTCAAGTTTGTTGCGCAATAAGCCAAGTGCAAGCTTACCACCATAAACAGGAACATTCACTTGACGTAGTAAATAAGGGATACCACCAATATGGTCTTCGTGTCCGTGTGTTATAAATAACCCTTTAATTTTATCGACGTTTCGTACTAAATACGTGTAATCAGGAATAACATAGTCAATTCCGAGTAAATCGTCTTCTGGAAATTTTATTCCGGCGTCAATTAAGATGATTTCATCTTGAAATTGGACGCCGTAAGTGTTTTTGCCGATTTCGCCCAGTCCGCCGAGCGCGAAAACAGCTGCTTGGTCATTTTTAACAAACTTCATGTTTGTTAAATTTCCTCCAAGATGAAGTTCGGACTTGCTTGTTCGTAGTCTAAATAGTTACCTTCAAGCAATTGAATGAACTCAATGTTGTAATGACGGTCTTGTAACTTTTGACGTACTTCACGTTCTGAAGCAGCTTCAAGGTATAGACTTTTAGTGTTTTCGCGAACTGGAATCTCATTTGCTTTTTCTTGATAATAAACTTTGTAAATCATAGTTTGCTCTCCTTTAATTGCGTACATTATTATTGCAGATTTGGCTATTACCACACACGTACTACAAGAAAAAACCGCGAATTTCTAGTATACTTCAAACTAATAAAGAAATGAGCGTTTGAATTTCTTGTATCTCAATACTTTAATCTTGCACTTTTCATAAAGGCAATGAGACAGTGGTTGCGCATAGACAAATAAATGCATTTCCTTTATATTATCACGCGGCTACTTTAAAATAAAGAAAAGCCCTTCAAATAATGAAGGGCAAATGTTAGGCAATTGATTTTTTTCCGAGTACGCCGCGAAGTTGCTTCAACAATTTTTGCTTTAGTTTCTTCAGCATGGCACATCACTCCTTAGGATCATTATAATTAAAAACGATACCTGTGTAAAGTATTTTGCCTTTGCAACATAATACATAAAGAAAGGAATTATGGAATGAATAAAATTTTATTTTTTGATGTAGATGGAACACTTTATAACAGTGAAAAAATATTGCCAGCTTCAGCAAAGGAAGCGTTATTAGAAGCGCGTCGTAGAGGCTATGAGATTGCAATTGCCACTGGACGTGCACCGTTTATGATTCAATCATTGTTAGAAGAGCTTGATATTAATACGTATGTGACCTTCAATGGACAGTACGTTGTTTATCGTGGCGAGGTTGTCTATACAAATGGTGTTGAAAAAGATGAGTTAGCGAAAATTATTGCCTTTGGTGAAGCGCGAAACGAACCAGTTGTTTTTTTAGACGACAAGCGAATGATCGCGTCAGTTGGAGGGCATAACATGGTATCCGAAAGTCTCGATACTTTAAAATACCCATATCCAGAACTAGACTCATCTTATTATATGCAGAACGATGTTTATCAAACACTGATCTTTATGGAAGAGAAAGATGAACATTTGTATTGCGAAGCTTTTCCAAATGTCCAGTTTGTACGTTGGCATCAATATTCTTGTGATATTTTGCCTAAAGGAGGCTCGAAGGCTGCAGGAATCGAAAAAGTGCTCACAAAAATGGGCCTAACGTTAGATGATGCAATTGCTTTTGGGGATGGTATTAATGATATTGAAATGTTAGAGGCTGTTGGCATGAGCATAGCGATGGGAAATGGACATGAAAGAGTAAAGGCAGTTGCCTCACATATTACAGATCATGTAGATGCGGACGGTCTTGCGAAAGCAATGCGTTATCTAAAGATTATATAAGTGCCAGGCACCTAAACAATTCTGAATTTTACCCCTAAAATATATTTATAAATCCAATAAGACTCCTGCGGGAACGCACGTAACGTAAGTCACAACAGTCTTCGCGTTAGCGAGGGTTGCGGCTTACGTCGTGCCCGCTAGAGTGTCAGGCACCCGAACAATTCTGAATTTTTTACACTTTAGGACCCGACCTCAACAACCTCCAGTTTAATTCCTGCCTCAGTATACTGCTTTAGCGTATCTTTAGAGAGTTTGTTATCGGTAATAATCATGTCGACCTGATCTAACGGGCACACTTGAATCGCGACATCTTTATTAAATTTAGAAGAATCCGTTGCAACATAAACTGTTTGCGATATATTAATGAGCTGTTTCCTCGTCATCGCCTCTTCTATACTGAAATCGGATATTCCTTTTTCAAGCGTTACTCCACTTGCGCATATAAACGCCTTATTAATATTCAGATGCTCGAAACGGAAAAGAAAATCATTAGAAGTGACCGACTTTTCTGAATGACGTATCTTCCCACCAATAATCATTACTTCAATATTGGAACCGATTAAATCAAATGCCACAGGTAGAGAATTCGTAACAACTGTTAGTTTTTCCTTTCCTAAAAGAAATGGCGTCATCTGATAGGTTGTTGTGCCACTATCAATAAATATACAATCACCATCCTCTACTAAAGATGCGCAAGTTTTTGCGATAGCGATTTTTTCTGTTAGTTGCTGCGTTAATCGATTGTCCATTAGCCCTTCGACAGGTTCAATATATTTTACGCCCCCATAAAACTTCTCAATTTTCTTCTCTTGCACAAGTATTTGAATATCTCTTCGTATAGTTTCCATTGATACATTGAATTCTTTTGTCAAGGTAACTAATTTCACTACCTTATTATTGCGTACGTATTGCAAAATATGTTGCTGCCTTTCTAATGTATACATTTAATCACCTCTATTAGTTATTTACTCAAAGTGGTAATAACTTTGTCAATAGTTGGTCAGGATTTACTCAAAATTTACACAAATATGTTATTTCCCTTTACAAATTGCCACTATACTGTGAGTAACAACTCAAAAGGAGTGAGCGATTTGTTGGAACTAAGAAATATTTCAAAAAGCTATAAAAATAAAAAAGTTTTAAAAGATATAAATTTAACGATTGGCTCAGGAGAAATAGTTTCTTTATTGGGGCCGAGTGGTTGTGGCAAAACAACATTACTCAACATTGTTCTAGGTCTTACAGAACAAACGAATGGGCAACTTTTTTACAATGGACAAGATATATCGAAACAATCCATGCAGGAACGAGGATTTAATATCGTTTTCCAAGATTTCGCGTTGTTCCCACATTTAAATGCTTACGACAATATCGTGTATGGCTTAAAAAATAAAAAACAGCAAATGACAAAAGGTGAGATACAAGAGTATGTTGATTTTTTAGAATTAGCTCCACATTTACATAAGAAGATTCACGAATTATCAGGCGGGCAGAAACAGCGTGTATCAATTGCTAGAACACTCGTGATGCAACCGAAAATATTATTACTAGATGAACCATTAAGTGCTCTTGATGGGGTAATCAAGGAATCGATTAAAGAGCGCATTAAGTCGATTGCAAGGCAATTTAATCTAACGACAATTATCGTGACCCATGATCCTGAAGAGGCGCTTACGTTATCAGATAAAGTACTAATTATTAATGAGGGCACTGTTTCACAATATGGTACACCTCATGAAATATTAAAAACACCAAAAAATCAATTTATCGAAGATTTTATCTTAAGGCAACTTCACATTAAACGTCATAACATCTACCAACTGTTTGGAGAATCCTATGCTTAAAACTAATAAAATGGTGAAAATTTTGTTTATGCCCATTGCATTCTTTTTTCTCTTCTTTTTAATTGTGCCTTTACTTTATATGTTTTGGCAGTCCTTGAAAAAAGGCAATAGCATAACGTTACAAAACTATGGAGAAGCATTACAGAGTGCAGAAATACGTGAAGCTTTTCTCAATAGTTTTCAAGTGTCATTAGTAGCTGCTGTTATCACAACCTGTTTAGCGTTTGCATTGGCTTATGCATTACATTTTACGACGATGAATCAGCTTGTTAAAAAACTTGTGCATGTAGGCATAACATTGCCGATGTTGTTGCCGACAATCACCTATGGTTTTGTATTGATTTATACATTTGGCAATCAAGGCATTCTTACAAAATTAGTAGGTCAGCCTATAGTGACTATTTATGGATTTAATGGATTGTTAATTGGATATGTGCTCTATACATTACCTGTTGCTTTTATTTTGATGCAAAATTCCATGCAGTACATCGATAAACGGTTTATGCTCGTTTCCATGCTGATGCATGATAGACCGTCACGTCGATTTTACCATACCGTACTTCGTCCAATGCTAGGAACAATTGGTGGAGCTTTTATATTAACGTTTATTTTAAGCTTTACAGACTTTGGTATACCGGCTTCGGTAGGTGGAAGTTATAAAGTGATCGCTACAGAGCTTTATCAAGCAATGCTTGGCTCTATTGTGCGATTTGAGCAAGGGTCAGTAATTTCTGTATTGATGCTTGTGCCTGCTGTACTTGGTATCGTGATGCTAAGTTTGCTAGATCGATTTAATTTTCAATACAAGCACGCTAGTCAAAGTGAGCTAGTAGTACATCGTCTGCGCGATAGTACATTTACAGTTCTTTCATTACTATGTGTGAGTACGATTTTTATCATCTTCTCGACAATGTTCATTGTTCCATTTACAAAAGGGTATCCATATGACTTTAGCTTCACATTGGAACATATACAAAATGTTTTAGCAGAAAAAAATCTAACTAGAGTTTATTTGAATTCACTTATCGTTGCCTTCTTTACAGCCGTTTTAGGTGTTTGTATAGCATTTATTTCAGCTCTTCTAAATGTCAGAACGCCACTGAAAGGAAGAAAAACGATAGATATTATGTCAATGGTTACGAACACTGTGCCAGGGATGGTTCTTGGCCTTTCTTATTTGTTTTTCTTTAATGGAAGTTCGCTAAAGGGGACCTTCTTCATTATTATTGCCTATACTGTCGTTCATTTTTTCACAACACCGTATTTGATGGCGAAAAACTCCTTGCAAAAAATGGACCCTACATGGGAAGTAACTGGGGAATTGTTAAAAGACTCCTGGATTCAAACAGTGGTGCGCGTTATTTTACCGAATATTCGCCCTACTATTTTTCAAATGTTTAGCTACTATTTTTTAAATGCCATGGTGACTGTTAGTGGGGTAATTTTCCTTGTCAGTACGAAAACAATGCTTGTCTCCACGCGCATAAAAGAACTTCAGCATTTTGCAAAGTATACAGATATTTTTGTACTCTCCATTTTTATTTTATGCACAAACCTCATTGTGAAATTAGGTTGTGACTATATAACAACAACTAAAGAAAAGGTTAAGGAGATGGAATGATGAAAAAATCAACAATTATGATGTTAGGTACTGTTAGTTCTGCAATTGTATTAGCTGCATGTGGCAGTGCGGAGGCTGATGCAAATAAACAAGTAATCATTTATTCGAATGCAGATGATGAAGCAATTGAGGTAATGCAAGCGACATTAGATAAGAAAGGCTATGAAGACAAGTATATTATCCAATCATTTGGGACATCTGAATTAGGTGGGAAAATGATGGCGGAAGGTACTGATATTGAAGCGGATGTTGTAACGATGGCTTCGTATTTTATAGAAAGTGCTCAAACATCTAAATCAATGTTTGTTGACCTTTCCTCTGACTTAAAGCCAATAGATGGTGGATCAACCTATGCATTACCGATTTTAGGGAATGTAGGATCTATTTTTATCAATACAGATTTATTGGCACAAAAAGGGCTACCTGTGCCGAAAACAATAAAGGATTTAACGAACCCTGATTATAAAGATTTAGTTTCATTTCCTAATATTCTAGACTCATCTACAGGTTGGTTATTAGTACAAGCGATTATGAATGAATACGGAGAAAAAGAAGGGAAGCAAGTATTAGCGGATTTAATTAAAAATGCTGGTCCTCATATTGAAAGCTCTGGCTCTGGTCCTATTAAAAAGGTGAAAACAGGTGAAGTGGCAGCTGGGTTTGGTTTACGTATTCAAGCAATTGATGCGAAAAATGAGGGCTTACCAATTGACTATATTGACCCAACTGAGGGCAACTTTACGTTAACAGAATCTGTTGCTGTTGTAGATAAAGAGGGCGATGAAGCGTTGGCAATTGAAATGGCAAAGGTAATTGCGACAGAGGCACGAGCAGATTTGTTGAAACAATATCCGGTAGCGCTTTATGAAGGTGAGCAAGTAGATGATGAATACGTTCCACAGTATTTGAAAAAGTGGGATACGACTTTAACTGTCGATTTATTAGAAAAACATCAAGCATTCTTTAAAGAGGCACAACAATAAAGGAGCATAAAGACATGAATAACTACAAATTATTAACACCAGGTCCATTAACAACAACAGAAGCAGTAAAAAAGGAGATGTTAATGGATCGCTGTACATGGGATGACGACTATAAGCAAGTTACACAAACAATACGTAAAAAGTTAGTAGAACTAGCGCAAGTAGATGAAACAAATTATTCAGCCGTGCTAATGCAAGGAAGTGGAAGCTTCGTTGTTGAGTCTGTACTAACGACTACTATTTGTGACCTTGATAAAGTCCTTATTTTAACAAATGGTGCATATGGGGAACGAATAGTAGAAATGGCGAAAGCCCTTCAATTACAGCATGTTGTTTATTGTGTACCGTATAATGAGCAACCATCCCCTTTAGAAGTGCGAAATATACTAGAAAATGATCCTACTATTACACATGTCGCTGTTGTACATTGTGAGACAACAACGGGGATATTAAATCCCATTGATGAAATAGGAAAAGTTGTTCAATCGTTCAATAAAATATTTATTGTAGATGCGATGAGTAGCTTTGGTGGTGTGCCGATGGATTTGTCAAACGGTCAAATTGACTTTTTAATAAGTAGTGCTAACAAATGTATTCAAGGCGTTCCGGGTTTTGGATTTGTCATTGCGAAAATTGAAGCGTTAGAACAATGTAAAGGGATAGCTAAAAGTGTTGCATTAGATTTATATAGTCAATGGCAAGTGATGAAAGTAGATGGTAAATGGCGTTTTACATCCCCGACACATGTTGTAGCGGCTTTTGCCAAGGCACTTGAGGAACTAGCTGAAGAAGGTGGAGTTGAGGCGCGCTACAAACGCTATGCTAAAAACAATCTAATGCTGCGTGAAAGATTGTCGGAATGTGGATTTAAGGCTTACATTTCTGAGGAAGTTCAATCACCTATTATTACAACGTTTTTATATCCTTATGAAGCATTTTCTTTTGATCATTTCTATCATGAGATCAAACAAGCTGGCTTTGTTATTTATCCAGGGAAATTAACTGAATTCGATACATTCCGAATTGGGAATATAGGGGATGTTCACGAGGAAGATATTAATGCATTATGCAATGTTATTGAAAACTATATGGCGGTGAAAAATAATGAAAATTGAAGCGGTAATTTTAGATTGGGCAGGTACGGCGGTTGACTTCGGATGTTTTGCTCCAGTAAATGTTTTTCTTACAATTTTTGAAGATGCAGGTGTAACGGTGACGCTGGAAGAAGCGCGTAAACCTATGGGGATGTTAAAAATTGATCATATTCGAACAATGCTTGAAATGGCTAGAATAAGTGAGGCTTGGGAACAAGTATATGGACGTGCCTATACAGAACATGATGTACAAGCGTTATATTCGCAGTTTGAAACGAAGTTAATGGAATCACTAGCAATGTACACTGATCCAATCCCATATGTAATAGAAACGGTTAATCATTTAAAACAGGCAGGAATAAGCATAGGCTCTACAACAGGCTATACTAAATCTATGATGGAAGTAGTGACACATCACGCTCAGGAAAAAGGGTATAAGCCTGATTTTTTAGTCACGCCAACTGACGTAGGAGATATAGGGCGTCCGTATCCTTATATGATTTTTAGAAATATCGAGGAGCTTGGTGTGAAAGCAACAAAGCAAATTGTTAAAGTTGGGGACACTACTTCAGATATTCAAGAGGCTCTCAATGCTGGCGTTTGGGCTGTCGGTGTCATCATCGGTAGTTCAGAAATGGGTTTAACGGAACAGGAATTTATGGGCTTATCTGATGAAGAGCAAGTCGCTGTAATCGAAAGAACCAAAGCTATTTTTGAAGAAGTGGGCGCGCATTATACTGTCCAAACAATGGAAGAGCTACCTGCACTAATAGAAAAGATTAATGAACGATTAGTTTAAAATTAGCTTCTAGCAAAAATATAAAAGAAAAAAAGTGTTAGATTGACTGCAGTCAATCTAACACTTTTTGCTATTGGTGTCCGCTACGGCGGTTGCTTTCCGCGGGCACACACGGAAGCCGCAACCGTCGCTATCGTGCCGACTGTTGCTGCTTACGCTGCGTGCGTTCCCACAGGAGTCACCGCCTTCGCTACCATCAACTAATGCCCTCTGCAAAATATTATCTATTGCAAAAGAGAGGGACTAGCTAAGTTCTTCTTAATAATATTTAATTGACGAACACTTTGCCTTTGATGAGTCAGCGTTTCGAAGAAGCTTATCTTAGTCACGTTCATAAGGAATAGCGTTTGGAATTTCTGCAAATGGATTTTTTTCATTGATACGATCATAAAACATGACGCCATTTAAATGGTCTAATTCATGCTGGAATGCAATAGCTGGTAAGCCCGATAGACGCATTTTTTTCTCTTCACCGTCGATTGTTTTAAATTTCACTGTAATGCGTGCATGACGAGGCACGTAACCAGGTACATTACGATCAACAGATAAGCAACCTTCGCCAGTTGGAAGGTAGGTATTTTCAACAGAGTGGCTAACAATTTTAGGATTGATAGCAACAAAGCTAAGTTGTTCGCCGTTTTCGTCTTTCAAATGAAGAGCGAACATTCGATGTAAGCTGTTTACTTGATTAGCAGCTAAACCGATGCCACTACGCAAATCATACTTATCAGCTATTTCCGGATCTTGGCTGTTAATTAAAAATTGAAGCATATCTGCAGCAAGCTGTTTTATTTCATCAGTTAAAGGGAATAGAACTTCCTCTGTTTTTGTGCGTAGAGTCGGATGGCCTTCTCGAATAATATCATCCATTAAAATCATGAGTAAATCTTCCTTTCAATCTTTGTATTACCTTACTTATAAGTATACATCACCCGTCAAAACATGCACATGAAAAAAGACTTTATTTGAATAAACTTAAAAATATTTTATGTTGCTATTAGATTATAGAGAACTGGGGTATTCTACTATTGGTAATTATGTATTGAAACGTAATGTTTGTGCGCTTGATGAATGTTGTTGTAATACAGATTTATGTAGTTAGTAATACAGTATGGAACAGTCTGTAATAATCGTTTTTGTAGAAAAATTCTTTGGTATTAGGCGTAATATATGATTGACCGACAGTATTTTATTCAGTATACTGAGTGCTAAGAATAAGTTGTACTAGTTTAAAAGTGATTTATTTTAATACAGTTGAAAGGGAGATGTGACAAATGAGCAAGAAAAACAATAATATTTTTGATCCAAAACAAACGCTAACTGAAATCGAAGAAAAGTTTGAAATGTTTCAAATTTTGAACGAAGAAGGCGAAATTATAAATGAAGAGGCAGATCCGAAATTATCAGATGAAGAGTTAGTTGAGTTAATGACGCGTATGGTATATACACGTATTTTAGATCAACGTTCCATTTCTCTTAACCGTCAAGGTCGCTTAGGCTTCTATGCACCAACAGCAGGTCAGGAAGCATCACAACTTGCTTCTCATTTTGCATTAGAAAAAGAAGATTGGATTTTACCAGGTTACCGTGATGTACCACAAATTGTGTGGCATGGTTTACCGTTAGATAAAGCATTTTTATTCTCACGTGGTCACTTCTTGGGGAATCAAGTTCCTGAAGGCGTAAACGTACTAGCTCCACAAATCATTATTGGTGCTCAATATATCCAAGCTGCTGGGGTGGCACTTGGTATTAAAAAACGAGGTAAAAAAGCAGTAGCAATTACTTATACAGGTGATGGTGGTTCATCACAAGGTGATTTCTATGAAGGTTTAAACTTTGCTGGTGCATTTAAAGCGCCTGCAATTTTCATCGTACAAAATAACCAATTCGCGATTTCAACACCACGTGAATTACAAACAGCTGCAAAAACAATTGCACAAAAAGGTATTGCAGCAGGTATTCCAAGTATTTTAGTTGATGGTATGGATGCGCTTGCAGTTTATGTTGCAACTCGTGATGCACGTGAACGCGCAATTAATGGTGAAGGTCCAACTTTCATTGAAACAATGTGTTACCGTTATGGCCCACATACTATGGCTGGGGATGACCCAACACGTTACCGTACATCAGATACAGATAACGAATGGGCTCAAAAAGATCCTCTAGTTCGTTTCCGTAAATACCTAGAGGGTAAAGGTTTATGGGATGAGAAAAAAGAAGAGGCTGTTATCGAGCGCGCGAAAGAAGAAATTAAAGACGCAATCAAAAAAGCTGATGCTGCACCTAAGCAAAAAGTTACAGAATTAATGGAAAATATGTATAAAGGCGAAATGCCATCTAATTTAAAAGAACAGTATGAAATCTACAAAGAGAAGGAGTCGAAATAACCTATGGCACAAATGACGATGATTCAAGCAATTACAGATGCTCTTCGCACAGAATTAAAGAATGATGAAAATGTTCTTTTATTCGGAGAAGATATAGGCGTCAACGGTGGGGTTTTCCGTGCAACTGAAGGCCTACAAAAAGAATTTGGTGTTGACCGTGTATTTGATACACCATTAGCAGAGTCAGGTATCGGCGGGTTAGCGATCGGTCTTTCTCTTCAAGGTTTCCGTCCAGTTCCAGAAATTCAATTTTTCGGCTTCGTATATGAAGTAATGGATTCTATCAGTGGGCAATTAGCACGTTTAAGCTACCGTAGCGGTGGTGTGTATAATGCACCTGTAACAATTCGTTCTCCATTCGGCGGCGGTGTGCATACACCAGAAATGCACTCTGACAGCTTAGAGAGTTTAATGACAGCTCAACCAGGTTTAACAGTAGTTGTACCATCAACACCTTACGATGCTAAAGGTTTACTTATTTCTTCTATTCGAAATGATAATCCAGTTATTTTCTTAGAGCATTTAAAATTATATCGCTCATTCCGGGAAGAAGTACCTGAGGAAGCATACGAAATTCCGCTAGGTAAGGCTGATGTAAAACGTGAAGGTAAAGATTTAACAATTGTTGCATATGGCTTAATGGTACACGAAAGCTTAAAGGCTGCAGAAGAACTAGAAAAAGAAGGACATTCTGTAGAAGTTATTGATTTACGTACAATTCAACCAATTGATGTTGAAACAATCATTGCGTCAGTTGAAAAAACAGGCCGAGCAATCGTTGTTCAAGAGGCACAAAAACAAGCAGGTATTGCTGCGAATGTTGTCGCTGAAATTACAGAACGTGCAATTTTGAGCTTAGAGGCTCCTGTTCTTCGTGTAGCAGCACCGGATACAGTGTACCCATTCCCACAAGCTGAAGGTGTTTGGTTACCGAATTATAAAGATGTAATGGAAACAGCGAAAAAAGTTTTAACATTCTAATGTAACTTGCATATTTGAAGAAGAGCAAAGAGAAAGGATGGGTACACATGGCATTTGAATTCAGATTACCGGATATTGGCGAGGGTATTCACGAAGGCGAAATTGTAAAATGGTTCGTTAAAGCTGGGGATACAGTAAAAGAAGACGATATCCTTTGTGAAGTCCAAAATGATAAAGCAGTCGTAGAAATTCCTTCACCTGTTGAAGGCAAAGTAGAGGAAATATTAGTAGCAGAAGGTACAGTTGCTGTTGTTGGCGATGTATTAATTCGTTTAGATGCTCCTGGTTATGAAGATTTGAAGCTAAAAG
Organism: Lysinibacillus sp. NPDC097868; assembly: GCF_044761135.1. Classification (NCBI taxonomy): domain Bacteria; kingdom Bacillati; phylum Bacillota; class Bacilli; order Caryophanales; family Bacillaceae; genus Lysinibacillus; species Lysinibacillus sp. NPDC097868. The sequence goes on from NZ_JBIWBS010000001.1 coordinate 207,610, forward strand.
GTGACGATCATGCGGAAGCGAAGACAGAGGCACAAGTACAGTCAACTGCTGAAGCTGGTCAAGATGTAGCAAAAGCGCCTGCTGCTAAGGAAGAAGCTCCAAAAGCTTCAGCAACAGCGGAGGTAGCAGTAAAGCAAGAAACAACTGATAGTTCGAAACGCGTCATTGCTATGCCTTCAGTTCGCAAATTTGCTCGAGACAACGATGTGAATATTCATGAAGTAACGGGTACTGGCAAAAATGGTCGTATTTTAAAAGAAGATATTGAGAATTTCCTAAATGGCGGTGGAGCAGTACAGCCTGAAGAAGCTCCAGTTGCAAATGAAGAAGCGGTTGCTCAACAAGAAACTGCACCTGCTGCACCTGTTGTTCTTGAAGGCGACTTCCCAGAAACACGTGAAAAAATGTCTGGCATTCGTAAAGCAATCGCTAAAGCAATGGTGCATTCAAAACAAACTGCGCCACACGTTACACTAATGGACGAAGTTGATGTAACAGCTCTTGTAGCACATCGTAAAAAATTCAAAGATATCGCTGCTGAAAAAGGTGTGAAATTGACGTACTTACCATACGTAGTGAAAGCACTTATTTCAACTTTACGTGAATTCCCAGAATTTAACCGCTCATTAGATGATGCAACACAAGAAATCGTTCAAAAGCATTACTACAATATTGGTATTGCGGCAGATACTGAAAAAGGCTTGCTAGTTCCAGTTATTAAGCATGCAGATCGCAAATCTGTATTCGCAGTTTCAAATGAAATTAATGACTTAGCAACAAAAGCACGTGATGGTAAACTTGCACCACATGAAATGAAAGGTGCATCAATGTCTATTACGAATATCGGTTCTGCAGGTGGTCAATGGTTTACTCCAGTAATTAACCACCCTGAAGTAGCGATTTTAGGTATTGGTCGAATTGCAGAAAAACCTGTAATAAAAAATGGTGAAATTGTAGCTGCACCTGTGTTAGCATTATCATTGAGCTTTGATCATCGCATGATCGATGGAGCCACTGCGCAAAATGCTTTAAATCACTTAAAGCGTTTGTTAAGTGAGCCAGAATTATTATTAATGGAGGCGTAACAAAATGGTAGTAGGAGATTTCCCAATCGAAACAGATACTCTTGTCATTGGTTCAGGTCCTGGAGGATATGTAGCAGCAATTCGTGCAGCTCAAACTGGCCAAAAAGTAACAATCGTTGAAAAAAATGTACTTGGTGGTGTGTGCTTAAACGTAGGTTGTATCCCATCAAAAGCATTAATTTCAGTTGGTCACCGCTTTGAGCATGCTAAACATTCAGATGACATGGGTATCATCGCTTCTGATGTGAAACTAGACTTTTCAAAAGCACAAGCTTTTAAAGACAGCGTTGTTAAAAAATTAACTGGCGGTGTTGAAGGCTTACTTAAAGGTAATAAAGTTGAAATTGTACAAGGTGAAGCATATTTCGTTGACGCTCATTCAGTGCGTATCATCAATGGTGAATCTGCTCAAACTTACACATTTAACAATGTGATTATCGCAACAGGTTCTCGTCCAGTTGAAATTCCAACTTTTAAATTCTCTGACCGTGTCCTAAACTCTACTGGCGCACTTTCTTTACAAGAAGTACCTGGTAAATTAGTTGTGATCGGCGGAGGCTACATCGGAACAGAACTAGGCTCAGCTTATGCAAACCTAGGTTCACAAGTAACAATTATCGAAGGCGGCAAAGACATTTTAGCTGGTTTCGAAAAACAAATGACACAAATCGTGAAAAAAGGCCTTAAAAAGAAAGGCGTTGAAATTGAAGTAAACGCATCTGCAAAAGGCGTTGAAGAAACAGAAAACGGCGTAGTTGTAACATATGAAGTTGGCGGAGAAGAGAAAAAAGTCGAAGCTGATTATGTATTAGTAACAGTTGGTCGTCGTCCAAATACAGATGAAATGGGTCTTGAAGGTGTTGGAATTGAATTTGGCGAACGTGGTCTAATTAATGTTGACAAACAATGCCGTACAAATATTCCAAACATCTATGCAATTGGTGACATCGTAGCGGGTCCACAGCTTGCACACAAAGCTTCTTATGAAGGTAAAGTTGCTGCTGAAGCAATCGCTGGCGAGAAATCAATCGTAGATTATTTAGCTGTTCCTGCTGTATGCTTCACTGATCCAGAAATGGCGACAGTGGGCTATAACGAAGATCAAGCTAAAGCTGAAGGTATTGAATATACTGCAGCAAAATTCCCATTCGCAGCAAATGGTCGTGCGCTTGCATTGAACCAAACAGAAGGTTTTGTGAAACTAGTTGCGCGTAAAGAAGATGGCTTATTAATCGGTGCTCAAATCGTAGGTGCAGGTGCATCTGATATGATCGCTGAAATGGGCTTAGCAATCGAAGGCGGCATGACTGCTGAAGATATCGCGTTAACAATTCATGCTCACCCAACATTAGGTGAAATTACGATGGAAGCTGCTGAAGTATTACTAGGCAACCCAATCCATATTGTAGCTAAAAAATAATTGATCACATATAAACGACTATAAAGCATCCATGCTTTATAGTCGTTTTTTTGTATAATTCTACTAACTTTGATACAGTAAAACTATTGAATGACTATTCGAAAAAATAGGGGTGGGACGAAATGGAATTAGGCTTAAAAGGAAAAGTGGCGATTATTACTGGGTCAAGTAAAGGTATAGGCTATTATACGGCGATGCAGCTTGTGAAAGAAGGAGCGAATGTAGTTATTAGTGCACGTGGCGAAAAACAGCTACAAGTAGCCGCTGGGTGCATTAAAAACGAAACGGGTGAAGAAGTGTTATTTGTTCCGACGGATATCACGAAGGAAAAAGATTGTAAGAGACTTATAGAGCGTACAGTAGAGCATTTTGGGCGTATTGATATAGTTATTAATAATGCCGGTACAGCGTCAGCCAATCCATTTGAAACGGTTAGCAGTGAAGTGTGGCAAGCTGATATTGATTTAAAAGTATTTGGTGCTATTAATTGTTCCAAATATGCAGTACCACATATGCGAAAGGTTGGCGGGGGAGCAATTGTTAATGTAACGGCAGTGATGGCTAAAACGCCTCCTGCCAGTTCACTTCCTACAACAGTTAGCCGTGCAGCTGGACTAGCTTTAACGAAAGCGATGAGCAAGGACTTAGGGAAAGATAATATCCGTGTGAATTCAGTGTGTATTGGCTTAATTCGAAGTGATCAAATTGAGAAGCTATGGAAAAAAGAAGTACCAGAATTAACTTGGGAAGACTACTCGCAAAAAGTCGGTCAAACGATACCACTTGGCCGCGTAGGGGAAACACAAGAAGCAGCCAATGTCATTACTTTTTTAGTATCAGATGCAGCGAGTTATGTGACAGGTACTGCTGTTAATATAGACGGTGGTTCAGGACACGCCTTATAGTTTAACGACAAATACCGATAAGCAAAATGCACTAAAATATTTACGTTTTTCATCCCATTATGTAACAAAAAACGAAGAAAAAGACTGCGCTATTAAGACGAAATTGAACGAAAAGGAGCAACCTATTAAGTTTTAGGTTGACTCTTTTTTTCTATTGTTTTTCTAAAATTATAATAGACAGAAAATTCCTGCAGTTGTAGAATAAGCGTAATAGGAGGTGAAAAGAGGCGAAATGTTGAACGAAAAATTTACTATGATATTAATGCGTGCTGTCCGTATTATTGTTCAAATTGGAGTTCTCAATATTTTTTATTACATTGGTGTGGGCATTGTTTCGTACTTGCACATTCCGCTTCCTGGAAGTGTAATTGGATTACTGTTATTAGCACTTTTACTCAATTTTAAAATAATTAAAGTAGAATACATTCAAGATGGTGCTGGTTTTTTAATTGGCGTTTTAACATTGTTTTTTATTCCAGCAACCGTTGGTATTATTGATTATCCAGAATTAATGTCCACTACGGGTCTGTTCATTATTTTAGCTGTAATTGCCAGTACTTTAATTTCTATTTATTTAACAGGAGTGCTGACCCAACTGATTGAAAAAAGAGAATTAGCGAAGAAAGAAAAAGAAGTAAATGTTGAAGAGGGGAAGGGAGAATTATCTGTTGATTGAACTTATAGTTGTACTTGGTACGATAGGGCTGTTCGTTTTATTTACGAAGCTTTATCAACGGTTCCCACATCCTATCATGATCCCTTTAGTGACAACAACTATTGTCAGTGCCGTGATTTTAGTTGTCTTTAATATTCCGTATTCGACCTATATGGTAGGTGGGGAATGGCTACAAAAAATGCTAGGTCCAGCTGTTGTTGCACTTGCATACCCACTCTATAATCAAAGAGCCATTATTATGAAATATAAGTACTCAATTCTTTCAGGAATAATGCTAGCAATGGTTACCGGATTACTTACAATTTTTATAATGTTAAAATGGATCGGTGTAAAGGATAGTTGGATGCTAACAGCCTTGCCAAAATCTTTAACAACACCTGTAGGTATGCAGGTAAGTGAAACGATTGGCGGAATTCCTCCATTAACAGCAGTTTTTGTTATGATTGCAGGATTTGTTGGAGCTATTATAGGACCGTTAGTTATTAAATATGGAAAAATTGACTCACCTGTTAGTAGAGGCGTAGCGATAGGAAGTGCCTCGCATGGTGTAGGGCTTGTTAAACTTAGAGAGTATGGTGAACAAGAATTATCCGTCGGCTCGCTTTCTATGGGGTTAACAGCGATTATAGGGGCGTTTCTATGTCCACTCTTTGTTTATCTATTTATGTAATAAAAGGCCCTTTACAAGCTATAATGTGCTTGTAAAGGGATGTGGTCTTTTCGAAATGTAGCTTGTCTAATCTTTTTCAATTATAAATTGAATGGTATGTGCTAGACCAGTGTGTAAGCTACCTTCATTTCGTATTTGTTCACCTGTGAAAAAATGTATAATTTTAAAGGGCTGACACCAAGTAAGAACAGAAATAGGATTATATAATAAATTTATATTCTGTGGGCCTCCTGTGGCATATGGTAGTTGATATGTGGAGTATAATTCCATCATTATACGGCCGCCAGGTTTAACAGAATGGACTATACGTTTAAAAACGTCATGCTGCTGTTCTACAGGAAAATGACCAAAAACCATGATCGCAGCATCAAATTTTTCTACTGGTAATTCATCCTGCAGTAGATCAATAAGTTGAGTGTTAACAGTAACACTTTGCTTTTTCGCTAGTTGTGCTGTTTTCTCAAGACCGTTTTTAGCATAATCGAAGGCAGTTACGGCATGGCCTTTAGATGCTAAAAAAGTCGCATTTCTACCTTCGCCTTCAGCATATGCTTCTACAGTTCCATACCCCTTTAAATAATCCACATAGTTTTCTATAAAGGCATTTGGTTGTTCACCATAAACATATTCCGCCGTTTTAAAACGTTCATCCCATGTATTCATTCATTTCACTCCCTTTTTAAATATTGTAAGTAATGTCTAATACTTAATCTAATTTTTCGCTTCGTAATATAAAAATTGCGCCAAATAACACAGTTGCAACCTGAAGTTGACAAAGTGCACTCCCTGAAATATGGAATTAGAGGAATTGTTTTTATAAAATTTAATTAATAACAGAAAGGGGAGTCCATATATGACATTTAGTGAAAAACTTTTTAAATTAAGAAAAGAGAAAGGTTTATCACAAGAGGCACTAGCTGAAAAATTAAATACTACTAGGCAGGCTATTAGTAAGTGGGAAAATGGTCAAGGTTTTCCTGAAACAGAGAAACTTTTAATGCTTGGTAATGTTTTCGAAGTGTCAATAGATTACTTGCTAAAAGATACTGTTGAACAGAGTCATGAAGATAGCAATGGTTATTATGTAAGTAAAGAAATGGCGGAAGGTTATGTATTATCTCAACGTAAAATTTCCAAATATTTTGCTATAGGTTTTAGTCTACTTATCCTATCTACTATACCTTATTTCCTTTTCAAACAAGATCCATTAATTTATACCATTCTCATTACGATTATTGTTGTTCTTGGTATTGGATCGATTACAGCTGGCTTTATAGAGGAAGATCGTTATTCAATTCTAAAAAGAGAAGCATTAATATTTGACCAAAATTATCTAAAAGAATTGAGCATAAGGTATGAAGATGTTAAGAAAAAAAATACGGTGATAATGGTAGTAGGGGTTTGCTTGATTGTAGCAGGCGGTATTTCCTTTTTATTAGTAAAAAAAGAAATTGTAGCATCATATGTTTTAATGCCTTATTATCCATTGTTAATTGCTTTCATTGCAGTTGGTGTTTATATGTTAATTCGTACATTATCAATAATCGATTCTTATCGAATATTGGTGAAAAATAAGGAACATATTCAACACTTAAGTAATACAGTACTGACTAAATTGAGAAAAAAATTAAATAACCTCTAATCATTACTATTGAACAGGTTTATTTGGGGTTATGAAGGAATGGGAACTGGATACTATAAAAGATTAAAAAGCTTCCTCTTCCGTAGTTACAAGGGGTCAGCGTGTCGACAAAAGGTATCAAGAATTTTAACTTGATACCTTTTATCTTGTTGATTGGAGTGGGGGCGGCGTCTCCTACTCAGTACGCATAAACCGCGCGCTAGCAAGAGTTGCAGCTTACAGTGTGCTGAGCGGAAAGCCGTAGCACGTAACTGAAATCAACAGCACTTAAGACTGTATTTAGAAGAGGTAGCTTTGAAGTTTTAAATAATCGCTCTGCGTTCTTTAATAACACGAATCGTTTTTAATGTTGTATCTTCTGGTCCTTGAACTGGTAAACCAGCTTCAATATTCATTTGAATATAATGAATATTTTCTTGCGTAATTATTTCCCCGGGAATAAAAATTGGAATTCCAGGTGGATAAACCATTATGAATTCAGCGCAAATACAATTATCCGCATCTGCAAGAGGTACTACCTCTGTATCTGCATAAAATGCATCACGAGGTGACATTGCTAGTGCTGGGATTTCAGGTACATTGACTACTGCTTCGGTAATGGCAGCTTCCGAATCGAAAGCTTTTGACATACGACTTAATGCATTAATAAGAAGATTAATTTCTTTTTTTGTATCTGCTAATGTTACTAAACATAAAATGTTATATAAGTCTGATAATTCCACTTCGATATTAGCGTTGTGACGAAGCCATTCCTCAGCTTGATGGCCTGAAATACCTAGGTCTTTTACACTGATTAACAGCTTCAATGGGTCCATATCATATGTTGCTGATGAGTGAAGCTTTTCCTTACCTGCACATTTTAGATGTGGAATTTGGTTAATGCGTTTACGTGCATCTTTTGCTAAACGCAGTGCATCACCAATTAAATCATAGCCATGAATTGCTAGCTGACGACGTGCTGTGTCAAGCGATGCAAGTAATGGGTAAGATGTTGACGTTGTTGTGAGCATCGAGAAGACAGCTTGTACACGTTTTGCAGAAACTAGTCCCTCACGTACATTTAAAATTGAAGTTTGCGTCATAGAGCCCCCAAGCTTATGTACGCTTGTTGCAGCCATATCTGCTCCAGCCTCCATTGCAGAGTAGGGCAGCTCGTCATGGAATTTAATATGAACCCCATGAGCTTCATCGACAACGACTGGTATATTACGACGATGGACAATTTCGACAATGCGTTTTAAATCCGCTGAGAAGCCGTAATATGTTGGATTAATGACAAGAACAGCCTTCGCATCTGGATAAGCATTTAATGCCTTCTCAACCGCTTCCGCTGAAATACCATGAGAAATGCCATATTCACTATCTACTTCAGGATGAATAAAAATAGGAATGGCACCAGCAAAAACAATTGCTGACATAATGGATTTATGAACATTCCGTGGTACTAGAATTTTATCACCTGGACCGACGACGGTCAGGATCATCGTCATAATGGCGCCACTAGTACCTTGTACGGAAAAGAATGTATAATCAGCACCAAAGGCTTCTGCAGCAAGTGCTTGTGCATCCTTGATTGCACCTTTTGGTGAATGTAAGTCGTCTAGTGGAGCAATGTTAATTAAATCGATTGATAAAACGTTGTCGCCGACGAATTCTCGGAAAGCAGGATCCATACCGTGCCCTTTCTTATGGCCTGGAATATGGAACTGAATTGGATGTCTGTTCCGATGTTTTAGTAATACGTCGAACAATGGAGTCTCTAATTGTGACAACGCAGGTACCACCTCACTTTTATAATATCTAAGAAAACAAATGAATTATAGCACCTAACGACATGAAAAAATAGACTTTAATTAAAAAAATAAAGGGATTTTTTCATGATTACGAGAAGTTAGTATGGTACGAAAGGAGAGATTCGATGAATTGGGAGACACGTATCACCGAACTTTTAAAAATAAAATATCCAATTATTCAAGGGGGATTAGCCTATTTAGCCTATGCAGATTTAGCAGCCGCGGTGTCGAATGCTGGCGGTCTAGGGCAAATAACTGCAATGAGCTTACGAGATCCAGACTCATTGCGTGCAGAAATCCATAAAGTAAGAACATTAACTGATCATCCATTTGGAGTGAATTTTGCTATCGGTATGCATGGCACAGGCTATGAGGATATGGTGCGAGTAGCTGTTGAAGAAAATGTTCCCGTTGTCACAATGACAGGTGGAAATCCAGCACCGATATTTGATTTACTTGCAGGAACAAATATAAAAAAACTTGTACTTGTTGCAGCTCGTAGACAAGCGCAGAAAGCGGAAGAGCTTGGTGCGGATGCAGTAATGGTAGTTGGACAAGAAGGTGGTGGACATCTTGGCCGTGACGATGTAGGGACTATGGTTCTTGTACCTCAAGTTGTAGATAGTGTGAAAATTCCTGTCATTGCGTCTGGTGGTATTGGTGACGGTCGAGGCTGGATGGCAGCACATGCACTTGGTGCAGAGGGCATTGAAATGGGTACACGCTTTATTGCTACAAAGGAGTGTGTAGATGCATCACAAGCATATAAAGAGGCATTACTCACTAGTTCAGAGGCAGATACAACTGTTATTAAGCGTTCCATTGGGGCACCAGCAAGAGCGTTACGCAGTAATTTCACAGAGAAAATTTTAGAAATAGAGCGTGAGACACCTACTTATGAAGCATTGAAAGATTATATTAGTGGGAGTGCTAATAAGCGTTTTATTTATGATGGAGAAAAGGATGCAGGCATTGGTTGGGCAGGACAAGTTACAGGAATGATTCAAGATATTCCAACAGTGGACGAGCTCATTACACGAATGGTTGCAGAAGCGGAAAGTATCCGGGTAAAATGGGGACAGTAATGTAAAGGTGGTAAAGTCCAAATGGAATATTCTTATCCGTTTTCAATTGATTGGTCGACTGAAGAGATTGTTGATGTTGTTAAATTTTTTGAAGGCATCGAGCTTGCTTATGAGAAGGGCATTAAACGAGAAGTGATGATGGCAAAATATCGTCGCTTTAAAGAAATTGTTCCTTCACAAGCTGAGGAAAAAACAATTTTTCGAGAATTTGAAGAGGCTAGTGGCTATGTAAGCTATCCAGTTGTGAAACAAGCAAAAGAAACAGCTGATGGTACGTTAATTAAAGTAGTTCCAAAGCAACGACGTTAAAATCGTCGCGGTCAAAAGTGAAAAAGGTGTGCTAGGATATTTCCTAGCATGCCTTTTTAGTTAGGGAAAAAAACCGCAATGCTTTCTGTAGGAACCGTTATTAACGATAATACAACTAACAGTGCAAAACAACGGTCTGCTTAGGCTGTGCCTACGGAAAGCGAAGCGGATTTCATATATTTTGTATTTAAAATTTAATTAAATCATTAAGTGAAATATTGTGTTAATTAATGTTAATTTGCATAAACTACAGCAATATCGATTTCTGTAACAAAATGTTCACGGACGATGGTTCAACACCTTGTCCACACTCCCGATGCGATGAAAAAATGAAGAATGATATAAAATTATCATACCCTCCATATGCATCGTCAATACATCTTCAAGATGTGCTGAGCATTTCCTCAAAAGACCTACAATAAGACCTCGTCCAAATGTGTAAAACCTTATAAAATTCGGGTTTCACGATCTTTCATTTCAAAGAATTATTATTGTTCAAGTAAGGTTTTTATCCCAAATTTTTTATGATGAGACTCGACAAATTATTTTCCTTGAATAATTTTATAAATAGGAAGTAATGTTTGGAATGTTTCTTCTGTCAGTTGTTGGAATTGTTTAACAGACATTTTTATCGCTTCTTCTTTTGGAATATGACGTCCAACTAAAAATTCCCCTTTTTTAACATCACGTAGACGTATAAGCAATTCTTCTAGTTGTTCTTCTTTAGCCTCTTGTAAGGAAATTGCAGCAGGCGACATATGATCCCCAGAAACAATAAATTCATCCGGAAGCTGTTGTAGCAAGGTTTTGTTGGCTAGTAAACGCTCTGCCATTAAATTTTTTTGCGGTGCTTCATAAATAATAGCCAAGACGATGAATAAATGTGTGCTCCAAAGACCAATCTGAAAGTGAGGCAACGCTTTATAACCTCTTTTATAAGGAGCGAATGCAACCCAACTGTCATTTGGTGGATTAACCGTTCTGCGGGCGTGTTTTGCTACATGGGGATAAAATTCTTCCCCAAGGTGGCTGGAAAAGAAGGCGGAGAAGTTTTCTCCTAGTTTATTGAATTTTGGACGTACACAGGAATCTAAAGCATCCATCCGTTGTTCTAAACCGTTTATTTGAAAAACATTGAAATCTTTATTAGTCCATTTTAAGGTAGACATTTTTAGTAACTCCTTTCGATTATAAGGTTTATTTTATTAAAAAAATGGGAAAAAATCTTATAACAAGAACTTTATCGAATAGTATAAGGTTTTGTAAAAAAATAAAAAAGGGAAGTGACTTTTATGAAACAAGTCGTAAAAATTATACGTAAAGTTGACATTGAAAAGCAATATGAACGCATCCTACAATTAGAAATTGATTATGAATTAGCCTCACTATTTTCAGCGATGAATGAAAAAGATGAGGGTGAAATAGCAAAAAGTAAAAAGCGACTAGCAGAAATACAGATGGAGCTGGAAAGTTTGCACGCCTATGCGTAAAAAAAAATTAACCCCCATATAAAATCACTTGCTGAATATTCTGACAGCAGGTGATTTTTGTTGTTATAAAGGTTAAAATAGAAAATATATCATAATAGAATTAATTGTTTTCAATTTTTAGTGAGTGTCATTGCACATTAAATGGTCTGAAAGGTGTAATATAATACATAACTCACGCTTTCTGTTAATGGGTATACCATTTTGATGACTAGAAACGGGGTAATGTATGGATTGCGTAGCGTACAGTAGCTATGTCGCTCGAATGCCAAGGACTAGCAAAATGCGTGTGTGAACGAGCATGAATGTTTTCTATATTCGAGGGGTGGGTTTTTATGGATTTAAAGCAAATCGATCAATACGCGAAAAGTATCATTGTTGAAGCAGCTAAACGTATTCGTAATGCATTTTCGTATAATTTAGTGATCGAGACAAAATCGAATGCGAATGACCTTGTTACAAATATAGACCGAGAAACAGAATTATTTTTCATTGAAAAAATTAAATCTTTTGACCCTACCTATAAAATTTTAGGCGAAGAGGGAATGGGAGAAAAAGTCGAATCATTAGATGGTGTTGTATGGATTATTGATCCGATTGATGGAACAATGAATTTTGTAAAGCAACATCGTCACTTCATGATTTCTATTGGAATATTTATTGATGGTGTAGGGAAACTTGGTTACATATATGACGTAATGCGTGAAGACTTATTCAATGCAATTGCAGGAGAAGGAGCTTGGTATAATGCCTCGCCGTTGCGCAAGTTACAGCCTGTAAAAATTGAAGAATCTGTTATTGGCATTAATGCACATTGGGTTGCACCAAATCGACATATACATCATGAAAAAGTAATAGAATTAGTTCGAAAAGTGCGAGGTACGCGTTCTTATGGCTCCGCTGCAATGGAAATTGCCTTTGTTGTCAGTGGGAAACTAGATGCTTATGTGTCGATGCGACTATCTCCTTGGGACATCGCTGGAGGAATAATCATTGCTCAGGAAGTTGGAGCTATCGCAACGAATTTACATGGGGAAGGCTTTGATTTCCTGCATCAGGATACATTTATTATTGCTAATCCTGCCATTCACCAGGAATTATTAGGAAAATATATTGTGCCTTATGATGTTTAGCTTTTACATAAAAAACTGTTTAGGAATAGCTTTTTCCTAAACAGTTTTTTTTTTGACGCTAATATAAATTGAGTTGATAGTATTTTTTTGGACGTCCACGTGTGGTTGAAGTAAGACTTGGCAATTCGACCGCTAAATTCTTTTCATGGAGTTGTTTTAAAATGCGGTTTACAGAGCGCACAGTAATGCCTAAATGTGTGCTTAATAGTTCCCCATTGACGATAGTTGTTGCTAATCTTTCCATAACAGCCTCAATTTTTTGCAATTGTAATAAAGGGATATCATGGTCAGCGCTTAATTTTTTTAAGCGCTGCTGTTTTTCGTTATCAAACTGCAATAAGGCTCCGTAAAGTAACGGACCAATTTCTTTTGCATTTTCAATAATAAAGCCCTGTGTTTCCTTTGAAGAACAGAGTGTTGCAGCCTTTTTTGCAAATTTCTGACTTTCGGTTAGAGAGTTGCCAATGCCCCATCCTATTTTTACAGGAAATAGTAATTTATCATCTAAAAAATCTACGAGTTGACAATGTGTATAATCATTGGTTGTCATTAAAAATTGCTTATATGTTGTGATAATTGCGATATAGGAAGCTTCTCGATGCACTATAAAGGTGCTGGCATAAAGTTGCTTAAAATCTAAAATGGCTTTGTATAAAGCAATTTGTCGATACTCTAATTCATCTATATTAGATTTATCTATCGGAATTAAAATATGTACAACGACTACTTTATTTTGCTCAAGTTGTCGAAGGTGTAGCTGATTCACCAACTGATCCAATGTTAATTGCATGGCATGGAGTGATGGATGAAAAGCGATAAACGGAATATTTTGGTGTGCCAATCGCTCCCGCATCTCTGCAATACGAGTAAAACTTAAATCTACTTTATTGTCGCGATGTAACTGAATATGCCAGTTCGCAACTTTATCAACAATATCATTGCTTGCGTACTCATTCATAGTTTGACTAAAAAGATAAGGCTGTCTTCCTATTGACCATTCATGAATGCCGAGGTAGTCGTTTTCCTCATAACAAAAATCAATGGCAATTCGATTCATAGCAATTTTATTCTCGTAAAATAACTCAGTTAAGACACGGTAAAAATCACGTTCTGAAATATCAAAATAAAGCATAGGTATAGCCATGTTTGGAAAATTTGTTTGTGTAAAAAAATATGGAATTTGCCCGCTAAAAAGTGCACCGTCTCCTGCTGTTAAATGTTGCTCTAACAGTGTATATAAATGTTCAAAATCAGTGTAGGAATGGTAATGAAATTCACAAAAAGATGGCTTAATTTTTTCGAGTTGCTGCACCCATGAGAGGGACAATTTAGCAGTGAAAACATTAATTTTATACATAGTGTTATCTCCTTAATTTAAAATTAAATATTGAAAATATTCTAAAAATATGGTTTCTTTGTATTAAGGACACATGCTATCAATGTCTTAAAATAGTGTTAGATTGAATAGCATAAGTCGAATTTTAAAAATAGAAGGAGAGGGATTTATGCAAAAAAAATCAGACACACTAAAGAAATCTTGGATTGATAAACTGCTAGATAACATTGAAAGGGCAGGTAATAAATTGCCTGATCCAATCACGCTATTTATTATTTTAGCAGGTATTGTACTTGTTTTATCATGGATATTATCAATATTTGGTATTTCAGCGGTTCAACCAGGCACTGAAAATGTCATACAAGTAAAAAATCTGCTGAGTCAAGAAGGACTTATATTAATATTAACGCAAATGGTATCGACTTTTACAGGTTTTGCTCCTTTGGGATTAGTAATCGTGACAATGATTGGTATTGGTTTAGCGGAGCAAACAGGACTTATTTCCGCTGTTATGAAAAAGCTCGTAATGTCAGCTCCTACAAAATTAATTGTGCCATTTATTATTTTCACAGGTTTAGTTGGTAATCTAGCAGCAGATGCAGCATTCATCATTTTACCGCCAATTGCAGCAATGATTTTTATGAGCATTGGCCGAAATCCACTTGCAGGTTTAATTATTACATATGCAGCAGTAGCTGGGGGCTTTAGTGCCAATATTTTAATTAGTTCACTAGATGTTTTATTACTAGGAATTACTGAATCCGCAGCGCATATTGCAGACCCAGAATATAATGGACGAGCAACAATGAACTATTACTTCTTAATTGCTTCGACGTTTTTACTAATCGTCATTGGTACATGGGTTGCGAAAAAGTTTACAGAACCTCGCTTTGGCCTATTTGAAGGTAAGGTTGAAAAGCTAGAGCCACTAACAACTTTAGAAAAACGTGGTTTATTATGGGCAGGTATTGTGACCGTCGTTTATATTGTAGTAATTGCATTTACGGTCATTCCGTCGAACGGTCTTTTACGTGATCCTGAAACAGGTGGCTTTTTAAATTCCCCGTTTATGTCAGGTATTGTGCCGATTATGTTATTTTTCTTCCTTTTACCTGGTCTTGCCTATGGTATTGCGGCAAAAGAAGTGAAAAATGATAAGGAAGTTGCTGAGAAAATCTTTAAATCAATTGCTGATATGGCTCCATTTATTGTCTTAGCATTTGCTGCTTCGCAAATGATTGCCTTTTTTAACTGGAGTAATATCGGTGCCATATTAGCCATTAAAGGTGCAGAACTTTTACAAGCATTAAACTTTACAGGTTTACCGATGATGATAGGATTTGTTTTAATTTGTGCGTTCGTTAACTTATTAATTGCTAGTGCATCTGCGAAATGGGCACTACTTGCGCCAATTTTCGTACCAATGTTCCTATACTTAGGCTATTCCCCGGCTGTAACGCAAATGGCATATCGTGTAGGAGACTCAATTACAAATCCAATTACACCAATGCTTCCGTATTTCGCCATTTTGCTCTCGTTTGCCAAGCGTTACGATAAAAATATCGGTATTGGCACACTCATTTCAGCTTTACTACCGTTTTCTGTGTTTTTTGCAATCGGTTGGATTTTACTGTTTGCCATTTGGTTCTTACTTGGTTTACCACTTGGACCTGGAGATTATATATATTTAAAATAAGGAGTGTTAATCTATGACAGTTTTACAGCAAGAGCAGTTAGTTGATTTATTAAAACAAAATGAAGAGGAAATGATTCAGCTTCGTCGTCATTTCCATGAAAATCCTGAACTTTCCTTTGAGGAAGTTGAAACACCGAAAACCATTGCGGCATTTCATCGCGCATTAGGACATGAGGTACGCGAAGGTGTTGGTGGCAATGGTGTTGTGGCGAAGTTAGTAGGCGGTAAGCCGGGAAAAACAGTAGCATTACGTGCAGACTTCGACGCTTTAGCTATTACAGAAGAAACAGGTTTGCCTTTCCAATCAAAAATTAAAGGGCGTATGCATGCTTGTGGACATGATGGACATACAGCTTCATTATTAATTTTAGCGAAGGCATTTAATCAAATGAAAGACAACTTAGCTGGAACAATTGTGTTTATACATCAACATGCAGAGGAGCTTGCACCAGGTGGAGCGAAATCAATGATTGCTGATGGCTGTTTAGAAGGTGTGGATGTTATTTTTGGTACACATTTATGGGCACCAACAGAACTTGGAAAGGTGCAGTCAGCAATCGGACCATTTATGGCTGCGGCTGATGGCATCTACATTAAGATTAAAGGAAAGGGTGGTCATGGTTCAAACCCGAGCGATACGAAGGATTCAATCTTGCTTGCAGCGCAATTTATTACAAACTTACAGCAGCTTGTGTCTCGTCGTATAAATCCATTGCGTCCTGCGGTAGTATCGGTTGGTCATATTGAGGCATTAAATCCTTTTAACGTAATTGCAGATCAAGTCTACATGAAAGGAACTGTACGTACTTTCCATGAGGAGGAGCGCGATTTACTAGAGCGTGAAATTGAAGAACTATTAAAGGCAACATGTTATTTAACAAAGGCGGACTATGAATATGAGTATCGTCGTGGTTACCCACCAGTTGTTAATCATGCTACAGAAACAGAACATGTCATGGCATCTGCAAGAAAGGTAACAGATGTGGCAGCGGTTGAATTTGTAGACCCAACTATGGGTGGTGAGGATTTTGCATACTATTTAGAGGAAATTCCAGGGGCATTTTTCTTTACGGGAGCAAAAAATCCAGAGTGGGAGGAAGTATATCCCCACCATCATCCGAAATTCGATATTGATGAACGCTCATTGCGCATTGCAGCAAATGTTTTAGGCCAAGCAACTTTAGATTACCTAGCAAAAGACCATTAAAGAAAAGTATCACTTGTTTAATCGAAGGCTGAGGAGTAGCAAAGCGTTAAACAAAATTGTTGAGCAATATGAATTATAAACAAACAAGAGTCATTGTCCACGATGGACAATGACTCTTGTTTTCTACAGTATGGAAGGAGTTGTCCAATAATGGACAGCTCCTACTGTGATATTGTGTCATTTTGGACACATAAATGTTGTTAGAAAGCAAATACTAACATTAAAGTAAGCCTTGTTCTCGCAGTTTACGCTTCATTTTAAAAGCTGTCATGAAAATGACACAAGTAGCTACAATGCCTGCTATTACACCAAATGTATTATTTGCTGCTACTGAATACCCGATAGAACACATTGCTAGTACAGCTGCTAGTGCATAAATGGCCATTACGATTTTTCCACGATTCATAACCGAGCCCCCTAATTTATAATAAATTTGTGATTGAAAATATTTTTTTAGAATGATAAAAATTCTAATAAGGACATTTACATCCTTCTTGTGCTATAATATCACAGTTAAACATTCGAAAAAAGAATATGGAGTGGAATAATGACAAACTTACGTCAAGATCTTCGCAATATCGCAATTATCGCCCACGTTGACCATGGTAAAACTACTTTAGTCGACCAATTATTAAAACAATCAGGTACATTCCGTTCAAACGAACGTGTTGAAGAACGTGCAATGGACTCTAATGATATTGAACGTGAACGCGGTATTACGATTTTAGCTAAAAATACAGCAGTAAACTATGAAGGAACTCGTATCAACATCCTTGATACGCCTGGACACGCTGACTTCGGTGGTGAGGTAGAACGTATTTTAAAAATGGTAGACGGCGTTTTACTAGTTGTCGATGCGTATGAGGGTTGTATGCCACAAACACGTTTCGTACTAAAAAAAGCATTGGAACAACGTTTAACACCAATCGTTGTAGTTAACAAAGTGGACAAAGATTCAGCTCGCCCACTAGAAGTAGTAGATGAAGTACTTGAATTATTTATTGAGCTAGGTGCAGATGACGATCAATTAGACTTCCCAGTTGTTTATGCTTCAGGTGTAAATGGTACAGCTTCGTTAGACGCTGACCCATCTAAACAAGAAGAAAATATGAAATGTCTATTTGAAAAAATTATTGAGGCTATCCCAGCACCAGTTGATAACTCAGAAGACCCATTACAATTCCAAGTAGCTTTACTTGACTATAATGACTTCGTTGGACGTATCGGAATTGGTCGTGTATTCCGTGGAACAATTTCTGTAGGTCAACAAGTTGCTCTGATGAAATTAGACGGTACAGTGAAAAACTTCCGTGTAACAAAAATCTTTGGTTTCTTCGGCTTAAAACGTGAAGAAGTTGAGACAGCAAAAGCTGGTGATTTAATCGCCGTTTCTGGTATGGAAGATATCAACGTAGGTGAAACAGTTTGCCCTGTTGAACATCAAGAAGCGCTTACACCTTTACGTATCGATGAGCCAACTTTACAAATGACTTTCTTAGTAAACAATTCTCCATTCGCAGGTCGTGAAGGGAAATGGGTTACTTCTCGTAAAGTAGAAGAGCGTTTACGTGCTCAATTACAAACAGACGTATCTTTACGCGTTGAAGATACTGATTCTCCTGATGCTTGGACAGTTTCAGGTCGTGGTGAGCTTCACTTATCTATCCTAATTGAAAACATGCGTCGTGAAGGTTTCGAATTACAAGTATCAAAACCACAAGTAATCGTGCGCGAAATCGATGGTGTAAAATGTGAACCATTTGAACGCGTTCAAATCGATGTACCTGAAGAAAATGTTGGTTCTATTATTGAATCTATTGGTACACGTAAAGGTGAAATGCTTGATATGGTGAACAACGGCAGTGGTCAAGTTCGTTTAACGTTCTTAGTACCAGCTCGTGGATTAATCGGTTATACAACTGAGTTTATGTCAATGACAAAAGGTTTTGGTATTATCAACCATACGTTTGATTGCTACCAACCATTATTACCAGGGAAAATTGGTGGTCGTCACCAAGGCGTACTAGTTTCAATGGAAACTGGTAAATCAACAACTTATGGTATGATGCAAATTGAAGACCGTGGTACACTGTTCTTAGAGCCAGGTACAGATATTTACGAAGGTATGATTGTTGGAGAAAATACTCGTGACGCTGATATCACTGTAAATATTACAAAAATGAAACAAAAAACAAACATCCGTTCAGCAAATAAAGACCAAACGAATGTTATTAAAAAACCACGTATTTTATCTCTAGAAGAAGCTCTTGAATACTTAGGTGATGATGAGTACTTAGAAATCACACCAGAATCTATTCGCCTTCGTAAAAAAATTCTAGATAAAAACGAACGTGAGAAAGCAGCGAAAAAATTAAAAAACGCTGAACAATAATTTTCCGCTGAAATGAAAGGAAGAGGAGTCTTGGATATAAAGTCCGCTTTATTGGGTGAACTAAATGTTATTCAAGTTGCTACACCTGTAAATGCAGAGGAAACAACAAAAGTTTATGAGAGAATGGCTGGTATAACAAGATTTTTATATGAAAATTTACCGAGCTATGAAGTTGCAGGCTATGTTGTGTTCCTTCTAGTGTTTGCACTTTCTGCAATTGTCTATAAATTAGGCTTTGCAAAAAAGTTAAAGCTATCTCAAAATATTGTCATTTATGTGTTCCTATTTCTGGGATGTATTATGTTGACATTTTTCGCGTTATTCCTACCTATGATTGAAGGCCTCATCGTAGCGGCGTTAATTTTAATTGTATACAAAACACGTATGTGGCGAGAAAAAAGAGAAGAGCAACAAGCTGCCAATCAATGACAGTAGCTTGGCTCCTTTACCGTAAACAGTCTTAGCATTCATTTGCTAAGGCTGTTTTCTTTTTCTATCTTTAATAAAATAGTTCGTTTGTCGTTTGCTAGATTCAAATAAAGGATGGAAAACGATTTGGACAAATATGCATGCTTGAATGGATTCTTCATTATATTGCATTCGAAAAGGGTTTATTTTCCATGATATTTTTATTGAATATGGTAGGCACCGAAATCTTTGTATGTGAATAAGTTAGTCTCGATAGGCTATTTATCAAATCAAGGAGGAAATGGAATGCGTTGGCTTAAAAAAGGTTTGTTATTTAGTGGTATTGCTTTGTTGCTCCTTTCGTTGGCAGCGTGTAATAAAGCTGAGCTAGAAAAAGTAAAAGTCGGAGAAGTGACGCGCTCGATTTTCTATGCGCCACAATATGTAGCACTTGAAAAAGGGTACTTTGAAGAAGAAGGACTTTCCGTAGAGCTACAAACGATTGCTGGTGGTGATAAAACGATGACAGCGTTACTATCTGATGGTATTGATATTGCTTTGGTTGGATCTGAGACTTCGATTTATGTCACTGCTCAAGGCGCCAATGATCCGATTCAAAATTTTGCGCAATTAACACAGACAGATGGCACATTTTTAGTAGCGCGTGAAAAGATGGAGAATTTTTCATGGGATGATTTAAAAGGATCAACATTTTTAGGGCAACGTAAAGGCGGAATGCCACAAATGGCAGGCGAATTTGTTCTAAAAAAGCATAGTATTGATCCTACGAAAGATTTGACACTTATTCAAAATATTGATTTTGCGAATATTGCTACAGCTTTTGCTTCTGGAACTGGGGATTATGTACAGCTGTTTGAACCGACAGCAAGTGTATTTGAAAAAGAAGGTAAGGGCTATATTGTTGCGTCATTTGGTACAGAATCAGGACATTTACCATATACATCCTTCATGGCAAAAAGTAGTTATTTAAAGGATGATGCTAAAACAGTGCAAGGTTTTACAAATGCGCTGAAAAAAGCACAAGATTTTGTACAGGAAAAAAGTTCAGCAGAAGTGGCAAAAATAATTCAACCTTACTTTGAAAATGTAGATGTTTCTTTAATTGAAACAGTAGTAGAGCGTTATAAATCACAAGGCTCCTACGCAACAGATCCGATTTTGGATGAAGAAGAGTGGGATAATTTACAAACAATAATGGAGGAAGCAGGTGAACTTCCTCAACGAGTAAAATATGAAGACCTTGTGAATACGAAATTTGCAAAAAAGGCTGCGGAGTAAATGGATTTTTTAAAACTAGAACATATTCACCATAGTTATTACTCCAGTACGCAGGCGAAGGAAGTTTTACGTGACATTAACCTAGATATTCGCGAAGGTGAATTTGTTTCCTTTATAGGGCCAAGTGGCTGTGGGAAAACGACTTTATTGTCTATTATTGCTGGGTTGTTTCCTGCAACAGAGGGCAATGTATTTATTGATGGGGAAATCATCGCACCACACAATCAATCGCTTATTGGCTATATGCTTCAACAGGATTATTTATTTCCGTGGAAAACGATTGAGGATAATGTCACAATTGGTTTAAAAATAATGCAGCGGGATAATAAGACGCATAAAGTAACTGCAAATGCGCTCTTACAAGAAGTTGGTTTACCTCATGTCGGAAGTTATTATCCGAGAGAATTGTCAGGAGGAATGCGTCAACGCGTTGCACTAGCAAGGACATTGGCAGTTAATCCGAAAATTTTACTGCTAGATGAGCCGTTCTCAGCACTTGATTATCAATCTAAATTAAAGCTTGAGGACTTAGTTGTCGAAACATTAAAGGCCTATCAAAAAACCGCGATTCTTGTCACACATGATATTGGTGAGGCAATTGCGATGAGTGAACGAGTTTTTCTCTTCTCAGCCAATCCTGGTACGTTACACAAAGTGTTTGAAATACCTTCTGCGTTACAACAGCTATCCCCGTTCGATGTAAGGCAGCATCCAGCGTATTCAGAAGTATTCCAAACGATTTGGAAGGAGCTGGAGAGCCTTGGATAACACATTGTTTAAACAGTATCAACAATTGCTAAAAAAGGAAAAACGCTATGTTCGTTTATATCAAATTATTATTTTAATCGTCTTTTTTGGAGGGTGGGAGTTACTATCAAGGCTTGAATGGATTGATCGTTTAATCTTTAGCTCGCCCACAAATGTATGGCATACGTTTATAGAAAAAGTAAGTGATGGCTCGCTAACATTACATGTTGGTGTGACGTTAATGGAAACAATTATCGGCTTTATTGCAGGTACATTATTGGGGACTTTGATTGCAACCGTTCTATGGTGGTCTCCGATGTTATCAAAAATACTTGATCCATATTTAGTTATTTTAAACGCAATGCCGAAAGTAGCGTTAGGACCGATTTTAATTGTAGCACTTGGCCCAGGATATTTTTCGATTATAGCAATGGGTGCACTAATTTCAATCATTATTACAACAATTGTAGTTTACACCGCCTTTAAAGGTGTTGATCCAAATTATAGTAAAGTATTGCAAACTTTTGGAGCTACTCGTTGGCAAACTTTCAAAGAGGTTATTTTGCCCGCATCTTTTCCAACAATTATTTCGACTTTAAAAGTGAATGTTGGATTATCGTGGGTAGGGGTTATTGTCGGTGAGTTTTTAGTTGCTTCAAAGGGACTTGGCTATTTAATCATTTATGGCTTCCAAGTATTTAACTTTAATCTTGTCCTTATGTCACTGCTCATTATCGCTTTCTTCGCGACAATAATGTATCAAGTTGTCGAATTAATCGAAAAAGTGATTATTAAAAATAATGGATAATTAAAAAACGCAAAACCTGTTAGTGAGGTTTTGCGTTTTGTACTGTTGA
>NZ_JBIWBS010000001.1:229853-518512 GCF_044761135.1 Lysinibacillus sp. NPDC097868
TGATTTCCGCTACAGGCGTGCGCTTTCCGCGGGCACAGCGTAAGCC
Organism: Lysinibacillus sp. NPDC097868; assembly: GCF_044761135.1. NCBI lineage: Bacteria > Bacillati > Bacillota > Bacilli > Caryophanales > Bacillaceae > Lysinibacillus > Lysinibacillus sp. NPDC097868. The sequence continues at coordinate 229,900 of NZ_JBIWBS010000001.1, forward strand.
GCAACCCTCGCTAGCGCGCGGATTGTTGCGTCTTACGTATTGTGCGTTCCCGCAGGAGTCGCCCGCCTTCCGCTCCAATCAACTGAGCATACTGACAGAGAAAATTTATTTTCCGACCTTCAAAATGGAAAAATGATAAAATGTATCGAAAGTGGGAAATTTTTATGCCCTTTGCTGACACTAAAAACGCAAAACCTGTTAGTGAGGTTTTGCGTTTTGTACTGTTGATTTCCGCTACAGGCGTGCGCTTTCCGCGGGCACAGCGTAAGCCGCAACCCTCGCTAGCGCGCGGATTGTTGCGTCTTACGTATTGTGCGTTCCCACAGGAGTCTAGGTGGATTTTTATTTAGTTCTAAAAAATATCGTACTAGCATAATTCAGAATTGTTTGAGTGCCTGGCACTTTAAATAGCACTTATTAAAATTCTTTATCCATTTGTGGTGAGGTACGATAAAAACGGAAGTTACCCGTTTCAATTCTCGTCACCGTATTTTCTTTAATACGATCGTGGCATGTGTCGCACATATACGTATGAATTGGGCGATTACGTAGTTTTTTTGCTAACGGTAAATCATCATCTAACTGGTTAATAGTATCGCAAATGACACATTTTACGCGCATCGCGTTCCCTCCCTATTCCGCACGAACGGCTAATACATTTTTGATAGGGTTGTCTACATTTGAGCCGTCTCCAAATAATATGTGGACAGGTCCATCTTCAGTTAAAGGTTTGCCATCCTGGCTGTATTTAAAAATTAATGTCTGTGCTTCTGCAATTGTAAATGCATGTTCTTCGGCGTCTTTGCATTCAATGACGATTTTTGTCGCCTCTGGTTTAAGTTCAGCATTTTTTAAAAAATGACTTAATTCGATACCGAAAGTACCTGTTTCCATCCCTTTACGATCGAATTTTCGTTCTGATTTTAAAGTTGGTGGGAAAGTAGCACCTTCCATAATTTCGCGTGACCAGTGAGCACCGACTTCACGCATATATTTTGTATCCGCATCTTCCTCTACTTCTCTTGCTTGGAAGTACGTATTTAAGTCTAGTTTACGATCGTCAAAAATCCAAACAGTTGGATCTAATGTAAGCTGATACGAAACTGCACCCTTGATAGGAATAATTGTTTCCATAATAGAAATCCTCCTCAAATCTTGTATATCCATGAATTAGTATAACGCTAATGTAAGGAGATAATAAAGAAATATAATTTGGATTCTTTATTTTCCTACGAAGACACTTGCATTTTTATCGACTAAAAGATAAACTTTATTAAGATAGAATCGAAGAAATATCAGATAATGGGGGCGTCCTCATGGATACGAAATCACAAACTTCCTTTCAAGAGAAGGCTTTGGAGCTTTTAGTAGCTGATGCAGATAAAATTGCTCGCCTCATTCGAGTACAGATGGATCATTTAACGATGCCACAATGCCCTTTATATGAAGAAGTATTAGATACACAAATGTTCGGCCTTTCACGTGAAATTGACTTTGCTGTGAAGCTTGGACTTATTGAACGCGATAAAGGCAAAGCAATTCTCGATTCACTCGAGAAAGAACTTTCTGTACTACATGACGCGTATACAGACAAATAAAAAGAAAAAACTCAAACGCTGCTTGCGATTTGAGTTTTTTTACTAGAACGAGGTTTTCCAATGAAACAATACTTAAAACGATATGCTCAAAATTTTGATTATCCATTATTTTTTACTGTCTTGTTGTTAAGTTTATTTGGGTTAGTGATGATTTATAGTTCGAGTATGATGGTTGCAATTGTACAAAAGGAACAAGCACCTGACTATTTTTATCAAAAACAACTAATTAATTTAGCTGTCGCGTCTTTAGGTTTTTTGGTAGCAGCATTTTTCCCTTATAAGCATTATGCAAACAAGAATATTATGTTGTTACTTACGATTGTATTAATCGTTCTCTTTACATGGGTAAAAGTAGCGGGTAATGGTGCAGAGGAAGTAGGTTCTCAAAGTTGGATACATGTACCGGGATTCGGGAATTTCCAGCCTTCTGAATATGCGAAACTATTTATTATTTTATATTTTGCTGCAGCATTTTATCGGAAATCTCAAAAATATACATTTGAAAAGCTACAACCAACAGAAATTTTTTATCCGATTTTTCTATGGATACTTGTAGTTGCGGGTGTGGCATTTGAAACAGATTTGGGAGCTGTCATTATTTTATGTGGCATTGCAGTATCCGTTGTAGCGGCAAGTGGTATTCCTTTTAAAACATTTTGGAAGTTTTTTGGCGTATTAGGTGCATTTGGTGCAGCCATTCTTGGTATGCTTTGGCTCTTTAAGGGCGAACTATTAAAAGGGAACCGTAAAGGACGTATCGAGTCTTATTTTAATCCGTTTGATTATGAAAACGGGGTAGGTCACCAAGTTGTCAATAGTTATTATGCAATTGGCGGTGGTGGTTTAGAAGGTCGAGGGCTCGGTCAATCTATTCAAAAGTTAGGATATTTACCTGAACCACAAACCGATTTTATTATGGCAATAGTTATGGAGGAACTTGGTGTATGGGGCGTGCTAATCGTCTTAGGTGGTTTAGGATTTATTGTATATAAAGGTTTTTCTATCGCATTACGAACAAAAGATCCGCTAGCACGTATGATAGCGGCAGGTATTGCTAGCTGGATAGCTTGGCAATCGTTTATTAATCTTGGGGGTGTAACCGGGTTAATCCCGTTAACCGGTGTCACGCTGCCTTTCATTAGTTATGGCGGGACATCTATAATTTTGCTATCTTTAGCTATGGGAATATTGGTCAATGTTTCCATGTTTGAAAGGGTAGAAAGAAAGAAATCACAAACATAAGGGGGATACCTATGGAATCAATCAACAAAATCCTTGTAGCCAATCGGGGAGAAATTGCAATTCGAATTTTCCGTGCGTGTACGGAGCTCAACATTAACACTGTCGCTATATATTCACGTGAAGACAGTGGGGCATTCCATCGCTTTAAAGCAGATGAGGCTTATTTAGTAGGGGCAGGCAAGAAGCCCATCGATGCGTATTTAGATATTGAGGGCATCATTGCAATCGCTAAGGATGCAGGCGTTGATGCGATTCATCCAGGGTATGGTTTTTTATCAGAAAACGTGGATTTTGCACGTCGTTGTGAGGAAGAGGGAATTTTATTCATTGGCCCAACTTCACAGCATTTAGATATGTTTGGTGATAAGGTAAAAGCACGGGAACAAGCTATTAACGCAAATATTCCGGTCATTCCAGGTACAGATGGTCCAGTTGCTTCTGTAGAAGAAGTACAAGCTTTTGGTGAACAATATGGATATCCGCTCATGATTAAGGCTTCCTTAGGTGGCGGCGGACGCGGAATGCGTGTGGTACAAACAAAGGATGATGTTGCGTCTGCTTATGAACGTGCCAAATCAGAGGCAAAAGCAGCTTTTGGTTCGGATGAAGTATATGTAGAAAAGTGCATTCTCCAACCAAAGCATATTGAAGTACAAATTATAGGCGATAAAATGGGCAATATTGTGCATTTATATGAGCGTGATTGCTCAATCCAACGCCGCCATCAAAAGGTGGTAGAGATCGCACCATCCCATTCGATTTCGGAAAATTTAAGAAATAGAATTTGCGATGCAGCGGTTCAATTAATGCAAAATGTCTCGTACATAAATGCAGGGACAGTTGAGTTTTTAGTTGCAGGTGATGAATTTTATTTCATCGAGGTTAACCCTCGAATTCAAGTAGAGCATACGATTACAGAAATGATTACAGGTATCGATATTGTACATGCTCAAATTAAAGTAGCGGCAGGCTACAGCTTGCATAGCGATGAAATTCATATACCACAACAAGCAGAAATTCCGATGATTGGTTATGCAATCCAAGCGCGTGTCACTACAGAAGACCCAGCTAATGGCTTTATGCCAGATACAGGTAAGCTAATGGTATATCGTTCGAGTGGTGGCTTTGGTGTTCGCTTAGATGCCGGTAATGGCTTCCAAGGAGCTGTTGTAACACCGTACTATGATTCGTTGCTCGTAAAAATTTCAACTTCAGGCATGACGTTTAAGGAAGCCGCAGCGAAAATGGATCGAAATTTAAAAGAATTCCGTATTCGTGGGGTGAAAACGAATATTCCGTTTTTAAATAATGTAGTAACCCATAAAAATTTTATAGAAGGCACGTTTGATACAAGCTTTATTGATACAACGCCTGAATTATTTAACTTCCCTGTGCGCCAAGACCGCGGAACAAAACTACTAAGCTATATCGGTAATGTGACGTTAAATGGTTTCCCAGGGGTGGAAAATAAGGCGAAGCCAATTTTTGCTCAGCCAATTAAACCACTAGTAGACTTGAATGGACAGCCACTGTCTGGTACAAAACAAATTTTAGATGAACATGGTGCAGATGGGCTGACAAAATGGATTTTAGAACAGCAAGATGTGTTATTAACGGATACAACGTTCCGTGATGCACATCAATCCTTACTGGCAACACGTGTACGTTCTCAAGATATGTACCAAATTGCAGATGAAACAGCACGTATGATGCATAACTTCTTCTCACTAGAAATGTGGGGAGGCGCAACGTTTGATGTAGCATACCGTTTTTTAAAAGAAGATCCATGGGAGCGTTTAGCGAAGCTACGTGCGCAAATACCAAATGTACTATTCCAAATGTTGCTACGTGGAGCAAACGCTGTAGGATATACGAACTATCCAGATAATTTAATTCGTGAGTTTATTGCTGAGTCTGCTGCATCTGGTATTGATGTATTCCGAATTTTCGATAGCTTAAACTGGATTAAAGGTATGGAAGTAGCGATTGATGCGGCAAGAGATGCAGGGAAAATTGCTGAAGCTGCGATTTGCTACACAGGAGATATTTTAGATGATGGACGTGCGAAATACTCTGTGCAGTATTACAAAGATATGGCGAAGTCTTTAGAGGCGTCAGGAGCCCATATTTTAGCGATTAAGGATATGGCTGGGTTATTAAAGCCGGAAGCTGCATATCGCTTAATTTCGGAGTTAAAAGAAGCGACAAGCCTACCTATTCATTTGCACACGCATGATACAAGTGGCAATGGTATTTATTTATATGCAAAAGCGATTGAAGCAGGGGTAGATATTTTAGATACAGCACTCGGCGCAATGGCCGGCTTAACGTCACAGCCAAGTGCGAACTCACTGTACTATGCCATGAAGGGTAGCCAACGTGAAATTCGTGCCGATATTGAATCGCTTGAAAAGCTTTCATATTACTGGGAGGATGTTCGTAAATACTATAAAGATTTCGAAAGCGGCATGATCAGTCCGCATTCTGAAATTTATGTCCATGAAATGCCAGGTGGACAGTACAGTAACTTACAGCAACAAGCTAAGGCTGTTGGACTTGGCGATCGTTGGGATGAAGTAAAACGTATGTACTCACGTGTAAACTTATTATTTGGAGACATCGTGAAAGTAACGCCATCATCGAAGGTGGTTGGTGATATGGCTTTATTCATGGTGCAAAATGATTTGAATGAAGAAACGGTTATTTCAAGAGGGCAAACAATTGATTTCCCAGATTCAGTTATCGAATTATTCCAAGGGTATATAGGGCAACCACACGGCGGCTTCCCTGAGGAGCTTCAAAAAGTAGTGTTGAAAGAGCGTGAACCAATTACTGTTCGTCCAGGTGAACTGTTACAACCAGTTAACTTTGAACAGCTAGAGGAAGTATTGGCTGACAAATTAAATCGTCCTGTTACGATGAAAGACATACTTGCCTATGCACTGTACCCGAAAGTATTTGAAGAGTATGCTAAAACTGTAGAGTCATTTGGTAATATTTCAGTGTTAGACACACCTACGTTCTTATACGGATTAAAGCTAGGCGAAGAAATTGAAGTGGAAATTGAAAAAGGTAAAACGTTAATTATTAAACTTGTATCGATTGGTGAGCCACAGCATGATGGTACACGTGTTATGTACTTCGAGTTAAATGGTCAATCACGAGAGCTTGTCATTCAAGATATGACAGTAGAAGTGGATGGCAGCATAGCACTAAAGGCTGACCCAAGCAATCCTAATCAAATTGGGGCGACAATGCCAGGTACTGTTTTGAAGGTCGTAGTATCTAAGGGCAGTCCTGTTAAACGTGGTGACCACTTGTTAATTACCGAAGCCATGAAAATGGAAACAACTGTACAAGCACCGAAAGACGGTATAGTGAAAGAGGTATATGCAAGTGCGGGTGATGCTATTTCAACAGGTGACTTATTAATTGAAATTGAATAATTCATTATAGAAGAAGGTTATTAGTTTGCTGCTATTGCATACTAATAACCTTTTTTCTTATAAAAAAGAATAGTAGGAAGTGCTCAAGAAAATAATATAGTACAAAACCCTATAAAAATAGTTTTAATAGTAAAAAACATTTCACTATTATATAGTAGAAATCCACTTTTTTTGACTAAGGTATAAGCAGTTTATTGTTTGCTGATGCTGTTGTTGTATGAAGTCCATTTTCTTGTCAAATATTATATAATCGAAGTACACAAATAGCCTTTTACTTTGTGTCAAAAAAGTAATATAAATTAGCTGCTTCTTAGTAAGGTTCATGCATATGTGTTTTTTACTTTTAGATGAGGAGTAAGTGGGGTAAATGAAAAAAAGACTCGACAGAGCCGAATCCTTTTCTATAGTTATTTATTTTTTTCATTATAATTGCTACGTGCTACAAGCATAATCATGTAACAAAGGAGACCAAATAAAAGTGAAATGAACAATGAATGCAATAAAGCTACTGTTAAATTCAATCTAGTAAGGACTACTGACATACCAGCTAAAACTTGTAATATAACTATGATGAAAGCGATAATCCAGCCATAATAAATAACACGTTGTTGTTTGTATTCTTTTATAGCGTGCCAAGTTATGTATGTAATCCAAATGAAAATAATGATAGCTGCAAGTCGATGTCCCATTTGTACCCATTCGTACATATTGTTTGGTGAGGCAAACGGTGTTTCGTTGTAGCAAAATGGCCAGTCTGGGCATACTAAACTAGAATCAGTATGTCGAACGAGTGCCCCTGTATAAACGACCAAATAAGAATAAATTGTGACAGCAATTGTATGCCAACGTAGTTTTTTCCCAATAAATACGTTATCTGCATCAAACTTACGATCAACTTCAAATACAATCATAGAAAGAATAAGAACGGCAGCAAAAGAAATAAGTGAGATTCCAAAGTGAAGTGCTAGAATGAAGTCTCCTTGTCCCCATAATACTTGAGCTGCTCCAATTAGTGCCTGTGCGATTAAGAAGAACATCGATAAAAAACCTAAAAATTTTACTTCACGAATATGCCCAAGTTTCCGCCATGTCCAAATTGTTAAGACAAGAATTGAAATTGATACGACTCCTGTTACAAGACGATGTGAGAATTCGATTAATACTTCTGTTGTAATTTCTTTTGGGATAAGAGATCCATTACAATCCGGCCAGTTTCTACCGCAGCCTAAGCCACTATCTGTTTTAGTAACGAGTGCCCCGCCAAGTAAAATAAGGAGCATTCCCACTGTAGCGGCAACAGCAAACCACTTCATATACCTGTTGTGTTGCATAAAATGAGTCACCTACTTTATCTATCAATATTACATGAAAGTAATGTTTCTGCTACTAGATGATATCTAAAATACGTTTAAAAAACAACTTGTAAGGAGTAGGTAGTTTTAGATGTTGATTCCATTTCACAAATTGTTCATAATTTCGTGCTTTAACCTTCACAATTCATTTTAGAAAATGATTTACTATAGATATGTTGTTTTTAATTATATTTCTAGACAAAGCTAATTTTTACAACTTCATCTAAATTTCACTAAACGTCTAGAAATCAATCGCAAATTTCGCTATAGTTATTGTTAGCGGAATATGCTTACAAAAATGAAAGGAGAGGTAACATGTCAAACGGTCGTACGTTTTCAGCTACTAGAAATACTGATCCAGGAACTTCATCCGTTGTAAAAGATTTCTTAGCACTGATAAAAATTGGAATCGTTAACTCGAATCTTGTCACAACGTTTACAGGGATGTGGCTAGCATTTCAATTTACTGGTAGACATTTCTTGCAGAAGCTTGATGTTATAGTTTGTATCATGCTTGGTGCTGCATTAATTATTGGCGGTTCTGGTGCAATGAATAATTTCATTGATCGAGATATTGACCCTATTATGAAACGCACAAAGTCAAGACCGACAGTGACAGGTAGATTTAAGCTGAACTTTGTATTGACCATTGCCCTCTCATTTTTAATTGTAGGTGAAATTTTGTTATTTACGGCATCATTTGCGGCCGGCATGTGGGGACTAGTTGGAATATTCGCTTATGTTGTTCTATATTCAATGTGGTCAAAGAGGAAGCATGTTAGTAACACGATTGTTGGAAGTATTTCAGGGGCGATTCCACCAGTAATTGGTTTTGCAGCAGTTGAACCTGCACTTGGCCCAGGAGCACTAGCCCTATTTCTTATGATGTTTGTATGGCAGCCACCGCATTTTTATGCGCTTGCTATGAAACGTACTGAAGAATATCGTGCAGCTAATATCCCAATGCTACCAGTTGTAAAAGGTTTTAAACGAACGAAGTACTCAATGTTTTTCTGGATTCTTTTATTATTACCGTTACCGTTCCTTTTACCTGAGCTTGGAGTTGGATTCTTAGTGCTTGCGACTACTTTGAACGTAGGCTGGTTATTACTAGCTTTAAAGGGCTTTACCACAAAAGACGATATGAAGTGGGCAAATAAAATGTTTATTTATTCATTGAATCATATGACCATATTATTTGTGGCTATCATAATATTTGCGGTATTCAGCTAATTTGGAATTCTTTCTTTCACAAGAATTCATATAGATAGAACCAATGTCCTAGGTACACATGAAAATACAACAAAGAAAGAGGGGTTTAATTAAGCTATGATGAAAGGGCTTAAAAAGTGGCGTCTTTTTTCACTTCTAGCAGTGATGATGGTTTTCCTTTCTGGTTGTGGTGAAGAATATATTTCTGCACTGAAACCATCTGGTCAAGTAGGTAAAGAACAATTCAACCTATTAATGTTGGCTACTGGAATTATGACGTTAGTTGTAGTAATAGTATCTGTAATCTATTTACTTGCATTCTTAAAATTCCGCCGATCAAAAGTAGGCGAAAACGTTATTCCTAAGCAAGTGGAAGGCAGTCACACACTTGAAGTAATTTGGACAGTTATTCCAATTATTTTATTATTAATCTTAGCTGTACCGGTTGTTACTGCTACTTATAAATTTGCAGATGTTGCTGCAATGGACGAAGTAGATGCTGAAGGTAACAAAACTGCCCTAACAGTAAATGTAACTGCAAAGTTATACTGGTGGGAGTTCGAATATCCAAACCAAGGGATTGTAACAGCACAAGAATTAGTTGTACCAACAGGTCAAAAAGTTTACTTTAACTTAAAAGCTGCTGATGTTAAGCACTCATTCTGGATTCCCGCGATTGGCGGTAAAATGGATACTAACGTAGAGAACTTAAACAAATTCTATTTAGTATTCGATAAAGAATCAGCAGATCTTAAAGATGGCGTATTCTATGGTAAATGTGCTGAGCTATGTGGCCCTTCACACGCACTAATGGACTTTAAGGTAAAAACAGTTAGCCCAGATGCATTCGATGCTTGGGTAGCTAGCATGAAAGCAACTGAAGGACAAACTGCTTCAAAAGATTCAACTGATCTTGGTGAAGCAACATTTGCTAACAGCTGTTTAGCTTGTCACGCTGTATCTGGCGTAGGTGGTACTGGTGGAGTAGGTCCTAACTTAACTACATTCGGTGACCGTAACCGTGTTGCAGGTTTCTTAGAACATACTGAAGAAAACGTACAAGCATGGATTAAAAACCCAGGTGACTTTAAACCAGGTAACTTAATGATGAATCCAGATGGTACTGCACCAATCTATGGCGATTTATCTGAAGAAGAAATTCAAGCTCTTGCAACTTACATCATGGGCTTATCAGTAGAGAAATAATTTTTCGTTTATGTAACAAACTTTGAGGGAGGTAAAAGTTGTGAGCTCATATACACAGAAAAAGGGCTTTGGAGCAGCTGTCTGGGATTACATTACAACTGTTGACCATAAAAAGTTAGCAGTAATGTATTTATTAGCCGGTACATTGTTCTTCGCTATCGCTGGTTTTGAAGCGTTATTAATGCGTATTCAGTTAATGAAACCAAATAATGATTTCGTTTCAGCTGGTTTTTTCAATGAATTATTAACGATGCACGGAACGACAATGTTATTCCTTGCCGCGACGCCATTACTATTCGCATTTATGAACATGCTTGTACCATTACAAATTGGTGCACGTGACGTTGCATTCCCGTTCCTTAACTCTTTAGGGTTCTGGTTGTTCTTCCTAGGTGCTGTATTCCTTCACCTATCATTCTTTATGGGTGGCGCACCTGATGCGGGCTGGACATCTTATGCATCATTATCTTTATATTCTCCAGGACATGGTATTGACTTCTATGTACTTGGTTTACAAATTTCAGGGGCGGGTACGTTAATTTCAGGTCTTAACTTTATCGTAACGATTATTACTATGCGTGCTCCTGGTATGACATTTATGCGTATGCCATTATTCACTTGGACAGCTTTAGTATCAAGTGCATTAATCTTATTCGCATTCCCTCCATTAACGATTGGTTTATTAATGATGTTATTTGACCGTATGTTCGGTGGTAACTTCTTTGACCATACAATGGGTGGAAACACAGTAATTTGGGAACACTTATTCTGGATCTTTGGACACCCAGAAGTTTATATTCTAGTATTACCTGCTTTCGGTTTATTCTCGGAGATTATCCCAGCATTCTCTCGTAAGCGTCTATTCGGATACTCTTCAATGGTATTCGCAACAATTTTAATTGGTTTCCTAGGCTTCATGGTTTGGGCTCACCACATGTTCACAACTGGTCTTGGGCCAACTGCAAACGCAATTTTCGCTGTTGCAACAATGGCAATTGCCGTTCCAACAGGTATGAAAGTATTCAACTGGATCTTAACTATTTGGGGCGGATCGATTAAAGTTACTACACCAATGCTTTATGCACTTGGTTTTATCCCGTCATTCGTTGCGGGTGGTGTTACTGGGGTAATGCAAGCATCTGCTCCACTTGACTACCAATTACACGATTCTTACTTTATCGTTGCTCACTTCCACTACGTAATCGTAGGTGGTATCGTAACTGCTTTATTCGGTTCAGCGCACTTCTACTGGCCAATTTTCTTCAACCGTATGTTAAACGAAGCGCTTGGTAAATTGACTTTCTGGGTATTCTTTATCGGATTCCATTTAACATTCTTCGTGCAACACTTCTTAGGTTTAATGGGTATGCCACGTCGCGTATTCACTTACATGGAAGGTCAAGGTTGGGATCAGTTCAACTATATTTCTACAATCGGTGCATTGATGATGGGTGTAGGGGTTATCTTAATGGTAATTAACTGCTTAATGTCTATCAAAGGTAAACCGGCTGGTCGCGATCCATGGGGCGATGGTCGTACTTTAGAATGGTCAATTCCACAACCAATTCCATTCTATAACTTCCGTCAAACACCACTTGTTCGTGGTCTAGATCCATGGTGGATTGAAAAGCAAGAAGGTAATAAAGATGTTACATTTGCTGAGCCATTAGGTGATATTCATATGCCAAACAACTCTGCAATCCCATTCGTTATTTCTTTAGGTATGTTTATCGCAGCATTCGGTGCCCTTTATAATCCAGATGCAGATAAACCATGGTCAATTTATGTATTAATTATTGGTCTTGCTATTACATTTGGTGCTATGATTTTCCGTTCTGTTAAGGACGATCACGGCTTCCACTTACACAAAGAAGACATTATTGAAATTGAAGAACAACTTTACGGTAAAGGAGGAAATAAATAATGGATATCAATACTAAATTTACTCCTCATACTTGGCCAGATCATCCTGAACAAGCAACGATGGAAGGTAAAAATAAAGTCGTTGGTTTCTGGATTTTCCTTGCCTGTGAAGTTGTACTTTTCGCAAGTTTATTTGCAACTTACTTAGCACTTAAGAACAAAGGGCCAGCTGGCATGGAGTTCACAACACAAGGTTTATTTGAATTACCGTTAGCATTTGCAATGACGATGTTACTATTAACGTCTTCACTGACTTCAGTTTATGCAATTTACCATATGCGTAACTTTAATTACAAAGGTATGCAAACTTGGTTAGCAATCACGTTACTTTTAGGTCTTGGCTTCCTTGCCCTAGAAATTTATGAGTTCCAACACTATGTGCACCTTGGTTTCACTTTTAACCAATCTGCATTCGCAACTTCGTTCTATACGCTAGTAGGTACACACGGTTTCCACGTAACTTTAGGTTTAGTATGGATTACAACATTACTTATCCGTAACGCTAAACGTGGACTTAACTTGTACAATGCGCCTAAATTCTTTGTGGCTGCATTATACTGGCACTTTATCGACGTTGTTTGGGTATTTATCTTTACAGTAGTATACTTGATGGGAGTGATCGGATAATATGTCATCACATGATACACCTGTAGTTGCTAAGTCTCAAGCGCAATTCGAATATGATCGTCATCATAATGCCGTTCATATGCGTAAACAAGTAATCAACTTTGCGATCATGATTTTCTTTACGTTTATCGCGTTCGCTGTAGTTGCAGCTGGTTTTTCTAAATACTTAATAGCACCATTTGTTCTATTGCTTGCTGGCGTTCAAGTTGTTCTTCAACTTTATGCTTTCATGCACTTAGAAGATAAAAAAACACACTTCGGTGGTGTTATTGCATTCTTTATGTGGATGGGCGTTTTAATCGCATTTACATTCTTCTTAGCATTTTTAACAATTATTTGGTGGTAATCACCAAAAAAGCATGTTCTCTGCTTCTCGCAGAGACGTGCTTTTTTTGTTTTGCTAATAGAATGTAGTACTGGTAAATTGTTCACCGTTCGTTCATTGCAGTATAGCTGTAAGCGTTTTATAATAGGGGTACTGAGTTTTATTGTCTCTGTATAATTGTGCCCGTTTTTTATAGTGCGACCGCTTTAAAAAAACACGATATTCGCTAGAGGCGTAACTTTATTTTGTAAAAGTTTGTTTCCAAGATAAGTAAAACATTTTGGTGTGCATCACTCGCTTAAGGCGTTAGGAATGTATGCTGGAAAAAGTTAAAGGAGCGCGTATTGTATGCCACTTAGTATATTTGGTTTCCAAGCTTTATGGAGCCCGTATTTAATAGGGGTTCTCGTTTTTATAACAGCGATTTACTTTTTAGTGACAACGAAATGGCGTAAAGATTTTAAAGTAAGTGAGCCATTGAAAAAAAGTGAAGCAATTTATTTTGTATTGGCAATGATTACGATTTATATTATTAAAGGATCTCCAATTGATTTAATGGCCCATATTATGTTTACAATGCATATGGTGCAAATGGCTATTCTTTTATTGCTTGTGCCAATTTTCTTAATTAAGGGTATTCCATGGTGGGTGTGGAAGGTTGCAATTGAAGCGCCTGTTGTCAAACCTTTATTTAAAGTGTTAACATTACCAGTGGTTGCGATATTTGTTTTTATAGGTTTATTTTCTATCTACCATTTACCATCAGTATTAGACTACATTAAATTAAACGAAACATTACACGGTACGTATACATTTGTATTATTTGTTTCTGCTGTTTTAATGTACTGGCCTCTAATTCAAAAAATACCTGATAGTGCTGAAATGAAACCTTTGCATAAATTAGCGTATATTATTGCCAATGCGGTTTTAATTACTCCTGCATGTGCTTTAATCATTTTTGCGCCTAATGCTATGTATGAAACATATACGAGTGGCGAAGCTTGGCTCAAAGCAATGGAGCTATGTGTACCAGCCTCAACTTTATCGGGCTTGTCTTTATCTGGACCAGAGTTATTTACAGATATGAAGCCTGTTGCGGATCAGCAACTTGGTGGTGTTCTTATGAAAATATTACAAGAGATTATTTTTGGTGTTTTAATCGGCGCTATCTTTACAAAATGGTATCGTTCTGAGCAAAAGGACCCTGATAAAATTACTGCCGATGCATTAAAAGCACACCAACAGAAATGGGAAAGAGAACATCAACATCAGCTGTAATAATTGAAATTTATTTTGTATAAGGAGTTTTGTGAATGGAATTGCAAATTTTGCCTACTATTAGTACATCATTTATTGTAATAAGTGCTGTACTTGTAGCAATTGGTTGGGGCTTAATTATAAAGGGAAAAGTAGAAGCACATAAAAAGGTTATGTTAGCTGCTGGTGTTGCTGCACTTTGCTTCTTTATCATCTACGCTTCACGTACGGTCTTTATTGGTAATACAGCTTTTGGTGGTGGTGAGGATTTAAAACCTTACTATACATTCTTTTTAATATTCCACATTACATTAGCAACAGTTGGAGCTGTGTTTGGACTAGTTAGTATTATTTCAGGTTTAAAAACAAACATTAAGCTTCATAAGCGAATTGGACCAATTACTAGTATTATCTGGTTCTTTGTAGCAGTAACAGGTGTTATGGTGTACATGTTATTGTATATACTATTTGAGCCAGGTGAAACAACATCTGTTATTAAAGCGATTTTAGGATTTTAACACAAAAATCTCCCTCCTTACTCTTGAGAAGGTGGGAGATTTTTTATAGAAGACTGATTAAATAAAGAAAGAGCTACGACAACGAGTAAAGGGCCAATTAAAATACCAAGAAAACCAAATATTTTAAAGCCGATAAACATAGCAATAAAAGTGGAGAGCGAAGAAAGACCAATTTTATCACCAATAATTTTAGGCTCAATCATACGACGTATTAAGAAAAGTACCACTGTTAGCACAACTAAGGCTATAGCAAAGACATAATCACCAGTAAATGCTTTGTAAATTGCCCACGGTAACAGTAAAATAAATGAGTCTAAAAAGGGAATAACATCTAATATAACAATTAAAAGTGCTAATATAAACGGAAATGGCGTTTTTAATAAAAAGAACGATATTAAGGCTACAGCAAATATACAAACTCCAACAAGTAATTGAGCTTTAATAAAGCCGAATAATGCAACTTTAACACGCTCTCCGATAAAAAGTATTTTTTGATGGTAATGAAAAGGGATAGGTGCCAATAGTCTTTGGTTAATCGATGGTAAATCTAAAAGTAGCATATACAACACAATCCAATAAACGAAAATATCAAACAAAAGTGATGGTAAGTGGGAAAGTAACGACGACCAATCATTAATATTTGTTAAAGAAAGTGTAAATTTTTCAATGGAAGATAACCCACGTTCAATCATTAATTGAATTTGTGTCACAAGATTTAATGGCAAATGATACGTATAATTAGCTAGCTTGGATTGAATTTGAATCCATAGTGCTGATAATTGGTTGAGATAATCTGGAATATGAATAATAAATGACGAAAACTGTTTCCAGCTTATATAGCCTAAGAGAATACATAGTAGTAATGTTATGCAAAAAAAGAAAACTAAAAAAATGGAGACAATGATTTTACGCTTTTTTCGAAAGCGTTTGCTCATTCGAATAATGAGAGGCTCTAATAATAGTGCGGTTACATAGGCAAGAAGTATAGGGAAAGATAAGGATAAAAACCATAGTATAATTAATCCTATGGCGATGACAATTATAGGATGACGAAAAAAGGGTCTTTTAAAAAATTGTATCAAGTATCTCACCTACATCATTTGAAAGATATAGTTAGTATGAGGAGAAAAAATTTTTTTACTCAAAATAAAAAAGACTGGACCACCAGTCTTTTCTTGATAATCATACATATAAATTCTTATGACATGCTTGCATTTTGGAACTACAAGTAAAATGAACTTGTTGTTGCATTAATACCATCGTTTTTGGTCATTAATATGCAAAGACATTGGCTATACGTTGTTGCTAATGTGCTAATTACGCGTTAACAGTTTCCAACGCTTTTTTGTTAGAAGGAGACTCAACTACGAATGCTTCTAAGTCTAATCTTACTTTTTTTAAGATTTCATCACATTTTTTTACAAGATGAGCTGGGAAAACTTCATCGTCACCATACTCAACACCATGTGGATAGTAGTATTTACCAAGAGCGGGTTTCATTAATGTTAAGACAGCATCATGTGCTCCAACATCACCAGATTGCGCATATGCGAATACGCGTAGGTAGTAACGGCCTTCACGAGTATCGAAACGACGGTCAAAAGTCATGCGTTCGTAATCCCAAGCACCGTCACATTCTAAACCATTATTTTTCATAATGTTTTCAATTAGTTCTTGGTCAGCTGTTAAATTCTCAAGGTTAGTATTCTCAAAATACATCTAATAATCCTCCTTTAGCTTTTCGTACAAAGTATACGCTCATTTTTATAATAGAGCATATTCGACATTGTTGCAATGACAACATTGTGTCAACACGTTTACAATTGATATAATAACTTACAATAATGGGGAAGAAAGGGGTCGTGTATGAAGGCTTTATTTCGCATTTTAATTGCCTGTGCAACGATTGCGTTTATCGGCTTTATGTTCTTTAATACGCCTAAGGAAAATGAGCCACTTGAAGGACCAAATGCCAATTCAAATATTATTCCGAAAACAGAGTTGGAGCAACCAGAAGTTGGAGCGATGACACGTCCGCAAAGTGGCATGTCGACATTAATTGGCCAAGGAATACAAGTTGTCTTAGAACAATATGGTGAACCAGCAAGGAAAGAGCCTTCATCATTTGGTTATGAATGGTGGGTTTATAAAACAAATGTATCAACATTTTTTATGCTAGGCGTGCAAAACGATGTTGTGACACAAGTATACATAGCGGGTGATAAGCTAGATGCTACACCTTTTAAAATAGGTCAGAAGCGGGACGATATTTACCGAATGACGATTATAGATTATGAAGTAGCTGCCAATGTAGGGGAAAATATTTTCATTTTCTCTATGAGTGAGGAAGATATGCAGACTAGGCTACTAATAAAATTTGATGGACTATTTGCACAGCTTTATATTGATAGAGAAACGAGTGCGCTACAAGGTGTCCGCTTTACTGATAGCGAGACACTCGTACTACATCAGCCTTATGAAATGATTTATCAAGGTGAGCTTGTTAGTCCGACACCGCCGTCCTCGTTTTTACAACAGGATATTAATGAAGCAAGTACTGCACAGCTTGATGATTTAATTAATGTCACGCGCGTCCATCATGATTTAGCCCCATTGGAACTTGATGAAAAACTAGAAGAAGTAGCAAAGCTTCACAGTGAAGATATGAAAGTTCAAAATTTTTCTGGTCATGAATCACCAACAAATGGCGATTTAAAGAAACGTTTAGACACACATGAAATTGCTTATAATGATGCGAATGAAAACCTCGCGACAGCATACTTTGATGCGGTTGAGGCAATGCATGGCTGGCTAAATTCACCTGAACATCGCAAAGTAATTTTAAATGATAAATTTTCTGCTGTAGGATCAGGTGTCTTTTTAAATTACTATACACAAATTTTCGTGGAGCCATCGAAGCAAAAGGATGATAGTGAGGAATCCGTTGAAGATACAGTAGAAGCAATTCAATAAGTAAGAAAGGTGTCAGGCACTCAAACAATTCTGAATTTTCATAGCGCTACCAATAGTTAGAGTGCTGCGCGCGGAAAGCGAAATGGATTTTTAAGATTTAGGAGCCTATATAGGTATAATCATTCTCAAAAGATTGTCTTGATTAATTCAAGACAATCTTTTTTTGTACTTAAAACCGGCAAAATCAAATGGCTAATATTTTTTTATATTGGTTAATGGCTTGCATCATTCCATGTTCACAATAGCCTACTTAAATGGCATTTGGAGGCTTCTACATTTTTCGTCACACCGTTACAAAAGCCGTCATATGATAGAGAACTGAAAGGAGGAATGAGACATTGCAATTAGCTGAGCTATTGAAAGATTGGCCATGTAGTGTAACTGGTGGATCCATTCGTACAATAATTACTGGTGTAGAGGATTATGCACAATCGGTGAAACCTGGAGATATTTTCATTGTCCGAAAAGGAAAAAAGACATCTGGCAGTCGCTTTGTAAAAGAAGCACTGGCAAGAGGAGCCGTCGCCGTAGTATCCGAGGAAAGTATTGCAATACCATTCAGCGATCAGAATATTCCTTTCGTTTGGGTACCGAATACCGCTTTGTTTTTATCTTATGCAAGTGCAAAACTAGCTGCTTTTCCGGCTGAAGCATTATCGGTTATTGCCATAACGGGAACGAATGGAAAAACAACGGTAAGTCATTTTGTAAGCCAATTACTAAAAGCTTTACATAAAAATGTAGCAGTTATTGGAACAGTAGGCTTCTTCGTTAATGGGCAAAAACAACAAACAGAATATGAGCAATTAACAACATTACAAGCAAAAGAGCTGCATCCTATTTTAAAACAATGTGTTCGTCAAGGTGTTACACATGTTGTTTTAGAAGCTTCCTCAATGGGATTGCAACAGCATAGACTTGATCATTGCGATATTGATTGTGGGGTATTTTTAAATTTATCAGAGGATCATTTGGAAGACCATGGGGGACTAGAAGCGTATAAACGTGCTAAAAAGAGGTTAGCGGATTTATCAAAAAAAATTGTGTTAAATGGAGACGATAATTTTTGCCGCTCCGTTGGTATTTACGACAAGAAAAAATCATGCTCATTCGGCTTTGACAATCACAATGATTTACATATCCAGATTGTGAGTGAAACTATTGGAAAAACAGTACTATGTTTGCAAACGACAACGAGTGAGCACATTATTGCTATTCCTTTCGTTGGTAAGTATCATGTGCAAAATGCAGTAGGTGCATTAATGGCTGTGTGGCGTTTAGGCTTCTCTATTGATGAACTAGCTGAGCATATGTGGGGACTAAAATTACCAGAAGGTAGACTGGAGCGAATAGAAAACCCACTTGGTATTGATGTGTATGTAGATTATGCACATACGGCTGAGGCATTGCAGGCAGTGTTACAAACTTTTGATAGTAAGAAGACCATCTACCTAGTGTTTAGCTGCGGTGGCAATAGGGATAAGGCAAAACGTTTTGCAATGGGGGCTGTGGCAAGCAAGTATGCAGATGTTATTTTCTTAACGACTGATAACCCTCGTGATGAGGATCCTATATTAATTAATGAAAGTATTATTGCAGGTTTCTCAGAGCAGCAATATTATGAAATATTTTTAGACCGTAAAGTTGCGATTCATCAGGCATTGGCAAAAGCGCGAAAAGGAGATATTGTGCTTGTTGCCGGAAAAGGGCATGAACAAACACAGCAAATAAAAAATCAAAAATTCCCTTTTTCCGATCAACAATGTATTAAAGATTATTTTTCCTATGTTATGACTGACGACGCTGAATAACGAAGAACGAAGCGGTGGCAATTGCCAGTTTACGACCAGTTTCATCCTCAATGTCACATTCCATTACAAGTGTTTGACGTCCCTTATGAACAAAACGTCCTCGTGCAATTAATTCTTTATTGGTCGTTGTTGCTATATAGGAGACGTTAATATTTGTTGTTACAACATTAAAGCCTGCTGGAACTGAACGCGATGCGAGTCCACCCATTGCGGCATCAGCAATTGTTGCAATGATCCCTCCATGCGGTACTTTAATAGTATTGTGAATAACGGGCGTAATAGGTATCCGTACCTCACTACTGTCTGGCTCGAAGTTGCCCACCATATGTAATGCGGCATTGATATATCGGCGATGTATGCCTTGTTGTTTATCGTGAATACCATTTAGTAAGTGTAGTAATACTTCTTCATCCTCCGCTGTACTATGTTGTAAAATAGTAGCGAGTAATTCTTCAATTTGTCCTTTAGATGATGTTACCAATTATAAAACTCCTTCTTTTACAAATATCAATAATGTAAAATTACCACAAAATCTGTTATGATGGGTATTAGATTGGGGGAATTAAAATGATGATAACCTCTGAATGGGCAATCATTTTAGATGAGGCCGATGCGCTTTGCGAAATGATTCTTTCCTCCGAGCCTGCGAATACGCTAAGGTTAGCGTATAATGCTGTTTATAGCGATAGTGAGCTAGTTGAAGCTATTTATGCATTTGGTCGCATGAAGGAGCAATACGAAGATGTACAACGTTTCGGAAAATATCATCCGGATTATCATACAATTATGAAATCGATTCGTCAGCAAAAGCGCTCACTCGATTTAAATGAAAAAATTTCAGCATTAAAGTTAGCTGAAAATGATTTTCAAGATTTACTAGATGAGATAAGCTTGCTTATTGGTAAAACGGTATCGGAAGCAGTAAAAGTACCAGTAAGTAATCCATTTTTCGCATCCAATTCTTCTTGTGGAAGCGGTTGTGGCTCAGGTGGCTCTTGCTCCTGTTCAGCATAATAGAAGTAGTGTCAATGCGACACTGCTTCATAAAGACACAAACCTCTCGAGGTGTTGTGTCTTTTTTTGTGAAGATTTATAACCATATTTTAAAGTATGGAAGAAGCACTTATTATATGTAGATGCTACTAGTTGATTGGAGTGAAAGGCGTGACACTCCTGCAGGAACAACACGAGCGAGCTGAAAAGCGGCATTGCTGCAAAAATTAGTTGAAGCCGTGCCTGCGGAAAGGGAGCGCATGGAACGGAAATCAACGTGTCAAATTTCTATACGACAGGTAGAAGCATGTCATAAGGACATTGCTTCTATTTTTTTTGTAATAAAAATTATATAGTAAATATGTAAGTAAAGTTGGGAAAAGGGGGCAATGAAATGAATACATACCGAATTGCTGTTATTCCAGGGGATGGTATCGGAAAAGAAGTAGTGCCAGCAGCGATAGAAGTTTTAGACAAGGTTGCACAATTAGATGGAAGCTTTACATTTGAATGGACAACATTTCCATGGGGCTGTGACTATTATTTGGAAACAGGTAAAATGATGCCTGATAATGGTATTGAACTATTAAAGGGCTATGATCAAATCTTTTTAGGTGCAGTAGGAATGCCTGAACTAGTACCCGATCACATTTCCTTGTGGGGGTTATTAATTAAAATTCGTCGTGAAATGAAGCAGTCTATTAATGTACGTCCAGCGAAGCTACTACAAGGCTTAGCATCACCATTACGTAATCCGAATGATTTTGATTTTGTTGTTGTACGTGAAAACTCAGAAGGGGAGTATTCAGAGAGTGGTGGTCGTATTCATAGCGGACAGGATGAGATTGCCATTCAAAATGCGATCTTTACTAGAAAAGGGACCGAACGTGCAATGCGATATGCCTTTGATATGGCTAAAACTCGTCGTCAGCATGTTACAAGTGCAACAAAATCGAATGGTTTAACTTACAGCATGCCTTTTTGGGATGAGGTATTTGAAGAAGTTGGTAAAGATTATGAAGCAATTGGAAAAGCAACTAATCATATTGATGCGTTAGCAGCTTTCCTAGTGATGAAACCAGAAAACTTTGATGTAATCGTTGCATCCAATTTATTTGGAGATATTTTAACAGATTTAGGTGGAGCTATTATGGGAAGTATCGGTATTGCTCCAGCAGCTAACTTAAATATTGAACGCGAATATCCTTCTATGTTTGAACCAGTTCATGGCTCCGCGCCAGACATTGCTGGAAAAGGAATTGCTAATCCGCTCGGGCAAATATGGACAGGTAAAATGATGCTTGATTTTTTAGGCCATCAAGAGCTAGGTTCAATGGTGCTAAACGCAATGGAGGCTACATTGGCGCAAGGTATAAAAACCGGAGATTTAGGGGGAACTGCAACATTACGAGAGGTAACGGATGCAATTTTAGCTCAATTATCTTAATGGCATTTTATAAAAGATAAAGGTAAGAGCATTTACAATAGTTGCTCTTACCTTTATGTCTTCAATCATGTTCTTGTAGTAATTCCACTGCAATATCAGGTCGATCGGTAATAATACCTTTTGCGCCATTATTAATTAATTTTTTCATCGTAACAGAATCGTTGATTGTCCAATAATGAACAGGGATATTCAGATTATTTAAAAACTGAATAAATTTCGGTGAATCGAGCGATACGACACCTGATTTTGGAGGAATTTGAAATACGTCTACTTTTGGATGATATAAATGTCCGAATTGACTTGAGAATGAAGCAAATGCTTTGCGTACATCTGATTCACCTGCTCCAAGCGCAACTTGATTTTGTGCATATAAATTAAAACGGTCAATTTGTTCACCATAAAAGCTAGTGACAACGACATGATTCTCTGCCTCGAGTTCTTCTATTAATCGCCATAGTTTAGAAGGCATTAAACTACCTTCATACGTATCTGGTGCATCTTTAATATCAATATTGATTAACATATTTGGATAGCTTTCTAGTAATTCACGTAGTGTAACAACGTCAACTTTTTTATTCCGATAAGGAAATTCACCTGCTAAATCTTCAAATTGATAGCCATGATTCAATGCGTTTATTTCTGCTAATGTCATTTCTGATACTGACCCATAACCATCCGTTGTACGTTCTACGGTCGCATCATGGTAAACGATAATTTCTTCGTCTTTCGTTAAGCGAATGTCTATTTCAAAGCCATCTACACCTAATTGTGCAGATTTTTCAAAAGCAAGCATTGTATGCTCAGGTTCTAAATGTGCTCCGCCACGATGTGCGAGAATGATCGGGCGATCAAATTGTAATGCTTGTTTCCCTTCACGCTGTTGAGGTTTGGAAATAGCTTTACTACCTGCCCAAGCAGCTGCACTGGCTGCTGCTATTGCAATAGCTATCTTCGTTTTCTTACCCATATTCGTCCTCCTTAACAATCAAATTAATTTAAAAGGTGCTGGCGAATTCACTTGCAATGTTCAAGCTAAAGCACTTTTATCTAGCATGAGAGAAAGTAAATCTGTCGATAAACGCGCTATGCTTTACCATTATAACGGAAAAATGAGCGTTCTGTCAGCTAAACTCTGTTGCTATCATTTTCCGGTCTATGGTATGCTTTTATGTAAGAAATGAGGGGAAACTATATGAACGAACGACAAGGGCTAATCGTTTACGTCCATCAATTAAAACATGCGAAATCACTTCGAAAATATGGTCATGTTCATTACATTTCTCGTAAGCAAAAGTACGTAGTATTATATTGCAATCGAGAGGACATTGAAATGATGACAATAAAATTACAACGCCTTCCATTTGTGAAAGACGTTGTAGAATCTTATCGTCCCTTCGTTAAAACTGAGTTCGAAAATGCAAAGCCAGATAAAGCGAAGGAATATGACTATAAGGCGGGGCTATAACATTAGTTTAATGCTGGAATATAGTGATGAAGTCTCATTATTCCAATTAAGTATTGATAAAATAGTTTTGGCTCCGAAAATATAGAAGAGTGCTTTATTTCTACAACAACCGCTTTTCGACCTAGTTGTTCAATACTTTCTTCGAACATAATTTGACGCTTGGAAGGCTTTTCTTCATGGAATGGAATGCCTTCGCGACAAATATAAATCGGCATGAATTTACTTTCTCCGACTGGTTTTAAAGCGATAGCTAAAGAAGCTACCTTTTTATCTTCTTTTGTAGATGTTAGTATAAAGGCTTGGTGAAAGCGACCTTGATTCGTTTTAATAATTTCAAGTAGTTCATAAACATCGCCATAGCCTTCTCCTAATTCTATAAATTGTTGTGGCATTTAATATTGCACATCCTTTCCAATACACATAGTATCATGCTGCGGGAGGTCAAGCACATGAAATTTGCAGTCAGTTTTTTTTCAATTTTAGTATTAGTCGTATCTGGTGTGTTGTTTTTCCAATATCAGGCCTATTCTTCTGATTTAGAGACAGGAAATGGTGCATTCCATTATTCACAAGAAATTGAGATTGTCTATCGTGAAAATAGTTTAGATATTCGTCATCATTTTAAAAACTTGCCAAATCAAAAGGTGAAAATAAAATGGCCAGAGGATGCAACAAACCCAACATGTTTTATCGATAACGAAAATAGTTGTAATCGTTTATCAGAGGAAGTTTCCTATTTTGAAAAAGGCGAAACTAAATCGCAATCCGTTTCATACATAATCCCAATCGAGGGTGGCTTAAAAGATAAAAAACTGCTTCAAAATGTCTTTGCCACTTTAACGAATGGAGAGGTATCGTATTCTGTCATACATATTTCAACAGATAGTAAAACTGTCGGACAATGGATAACAGGTCTACCTTTAGTTGGTCAGCAACAATTATCACTTGTTAACTATACGATGTTTAGCGGCAATGGCACAGCAAGTGATTTATATTGGCAGGCTGGTGATTTAAAGGCGCAAGAGCAAACACCTGTCTTAACAATTTATGCACAGCAGGCAATTTCAAAAGATTTCTTAAAATCACTCGAAAATTTAAAGTTCTTAAATGATGAGCATATAGCGATTGTTCAGGAGAAAAATCCTGTTGCCCAACATGACGAACGATTATTATTTTTACCAACGCTAACAGCACAAGCGGTTGAGCAGGAAGTGATTCTTTCGCAAATTCATTCACAATATACTTTTGAAAATTCACCGGCATGGTTGGCTGAAGTTGTGGCATCCTATTTAGTGAAGGGTACGATAGGCTCAGAGAAGACAAAAGAAATTGTGCAGACATTAAAAGACTACATGACAGCAAGCCAACAGGGAGCATGGCAGGAAGCTATGGATAACCTTGGACAAGAACCAATCTCTCCGGTGACAATGGATAAGCTACTTTCAACAGTGTTGAATGGGAAAACTTCTTATTTCCAATTAAATGCAACACAAGAAAATGGTACGTATCCATTATTATTGGAGGATGAGCGTAGTATTTATGTAGATGGCATTCATAAAAAAGATGTTCATGTTATTTTATATGAAGGTCAAGTATTATACAGTGCCGATACATTACTACCTTATCTAGGCTATACAGCGGGAGAAGGGAAGAACGGTTATTATGTAAATAGTGACAATCGAACATTCCGCTTCCCAAAAGAATCTGGATTCTACGTGTTCAATCAACGTAGATATTCCACAATTTCTGATCCAATTATTAAAATTGTTGATCATTATTATGTAGAAGAAGCTTGGCTACAACGACTATTTTTAGTAGAACTACAAAAAAGTGATGGTCGAATTCAAGTTTTAACACAAGAACAAGAATAATTTTTTGCAGCGGAGGAGTTCTTTCGCTGCAAAAATGCTTTCTATTTGTAACAGAAAGTACGGTGAAATACATCTATGAGAGTAGTAGCAGGAGAACGTAAAGGAATGCCTCTAAAGGCAGTTGTAGGGAGTACAACTAGACCTACAACAGACAAAGTAAAAGAATCCATATTTAATATGATAGGTCCATTTTTTGATGGCGGAACTGCACTTGATTTGTTTGCAGGAAGCGGTGGATTAGGAATTGAGTCGCTCAGCAGAGGTGCAGAACATGCTATCTTTATTGAAAAAGACGCTAAAGCATATCAGGTATTACAGGAAAATATAAAGAAGTGTCGATATGAAAATTGTTCAGAGCTTTTTCGCATCGATGCAAAGCGTGCTGTGAAAGCGCTATTAAAGCGTGATATTACGTTTAATCTTGTATTTTTAGATCCGCCCTATCACCATAAAGAATACTATGATTTAGTACAGGTGCTTGTGGACCATGATAAAGTACAACACAATGGTATTATTTTATGTGAACATGCAAAAGAAGTAGAATTACCAACTAGTTTTGGTGCTTTTCTATTACAGAGACAAGAAACATATGGCGGAACGATTATTTCGGTCTATCGTTGTGCTGGGGAAGAGGGAGAGTAAGTTGGAGAAAATTGCTGTTGTTCCTGGAAGTTTTGATCCTGTTACATTTGGTCACCTAGATATAATTAAGCGTGCAGCTGATGTTTTTGATATTGTCTATGTTGCGGTTTTAAACAATTCATCAAAGCACCCGTTATTTTCTGTAGAAGAACGTATGGCATTGATGGCAGAAGTTACAAAGGACTTGCCGAATGTACGAATTGAGAGTTCTTCAGGTCTCCTTATTGATTATGCTAAAGAAAAGAACGCAAAAGCGATTGTTCGTGGTCTAAGAGCGGTTTCGGATTTTGAATACGAAATGCAAATTACTTCGATGAACCGCTTTCTTGATGAAACGATTGAAACATTTTTCATCATGACAAAAAATCAATATTCGTTCTTAAGCTCTAGCATTGTTAAAGAAGTAGCGAAGTATGGAGGCAATGTTCATGAACTTGTTCCGGATTGCGTGGAACGAGCTTTAAAAGAAAAATACGGTTTTGCTAAATAAAAAATAAAGGATGTATTAATTAAGACATCCTCTTAGATGACTATAGACAAACTTGAAAAAATTTTCGAGTGTTGTCTATAGTCCTTTTTTATTTCAAATAAATAATTTGCCTGTTGGTAATTGTGTGAGTGCCTGACACTTAGAAAGGCACTTAGAAATGCGTTTTTTTATTTTAAGAAAAAAAGAGCATAAATAGTTGGGACAATGATTATGCTAAGAAGGCGAAATTTGATGTAAGGTCTGACCGAAAGCTTGGCAGATTTTGCAATGACAAAAATTTGTAAATGGATACTAATGCTTTGCATCGTCAGCATAATGACTACTAGCAATGATAAGTATGGGTAACTGCCGAATTCTGTGACAGTCATTTTTAATCCATTTGTTACTTCTAATACAGCGGCGATAGCATGCTCGACTGGTTGAGGAAGATTAGGCAACAATTTATCTAAACTTTGTTGTAATATTGTTTGAATCGTTGTGAAAAAAATGATGGTCGTTCCAACTAACAAAATGGTTGGTGCTGTTTCTTTTATGCTCTCTGAAAATGGGGATGAATATAAGGTGGTATTGTGAATAGAAATAGTAGGTGTGTCGGTTTTACGAAATAAAAAATAACCAACTATTAAGCAACAAATATTAAAACTATGTAGTAAACATAAAAACAGCCAACCAAACGTATTACTGTGTAATAAATCAAGGCTAACAAAACCTAATACAAAAAGAGGGCTTGGTGCATGACAAACCGCTAGTAAAAAATTTGCCTCCTTAGGATGTAATTGTCCACTGTTTTTTAGATACACAATTGTTGTAGCTCCAGTTGGATAACCACCGAGTGCGCTTATCAAGTAGGCTTGTACGTATAAAGAAACTCTTTTTGTTTTTGCGC
The DNA here is from genome assembly GCF_044761135.1 of Lysinibacillus sp. NPDC097868. NCBI lineage: Bacteria > Bacillati > Bacillota > Bacilli > Caryophanales > Bacillaceae > Lysinibacillus > Lysinibacillus sp. NPDC097868. Next base: position 257,184 of record NZ_JBIWBS010000001.1, read on the forward strand.
GCATTGGAGCGGTTAAACGAAGTAACCATTGCGTTAAAATAAGATAAGGTAGTAAATAAGGAAATAACGCCTCCATAAATAGATTCAATCCTAAATCGGTACCAGTATGAGCGGTTTGTGGGAATAACAAGAGTAATAGGATAAGAAGTATGCAGAGCGCTATTTGAATTGTCGCAAACATGTTATCATCTCGTTTCAACTTTTTGTCATTCACATAGGCAAATGCTAAAATTAATATATGTGAAAAAGGCAAAAACATGAACTACTGGTTTTTACATGCGTCTTAGGAGGTATCCATTCATGAAGAAAAAATTTGGTTTATATGCAGTGTTTTTAGTCGCGCTTTGTTTTTTAATGTTATACCGACTAGACGCGTATATTATGAAGCCTGGAAGTGCATACGATGTTAGTAAATTTGTTAGTGTCGCTAATAATCATACGGATGAAGCGGGATCGATGAGTTTAATGACGGTTGCTATGCAACAAGCCACACCGTTTTCGTATTTATGGGCGAAAACGCAAAAATACGAAAAAATAATGGATATTCAACAAGTGAGAAATCCATTAGAGGATGACGAGGAATATAATATCCGACAGTTAAAGTTAATGTCAGACTCTCAATTCAATGCAAAATATGTGGCCTTTCAAAGAGCGGGGTTAGAGACGAAAATACACTTTAATGGTGTATTTGTATTAAATGTCTTAGATGGTGGCGCCTCAGATGGTTTCTTAAAAGCGGGTGATGAAATTACGAAAGTGGATGGTACAGCAATTACGAACCAACAAATGCTTGTTGATCTGTTGTCAACAAAACAAATTGGTGATAAAGTGACCATTCAATTATTACGTAATCAAAAGGAACAAGAAGAAACGATTACTTTGAAGGAAATTCCTCAAGCTGAAGAAAAGCGAGCTGGGTTAGGAATTACCTACGCAGAAAGTAAGTCGATTGAAACTAATCCAAGTGTTACAATGCACACAGAAGATATTGGTGGTCCTTCAGCGGGGCTTATGTTTACACTTGAAATTTTAAATCAATTATTGGAAGAGGATATAACAAAAGGCTATGCAGTAGCTGGAACTGGTGAAATGCTCATAGATGGATCAGTTGGACGAATTGGTGGTATTGATTACAAAATCATTGCAGCCGATCGAGATGGCATGGAAATATTTTTTGCACCTGATGATGAAATCTCAACTGAAATGAAGGCAAAGTACCCTGAATTAGAATCGAATTATGCGACGGCAGTCAAAACGGCTAAAGAGATCGGTACAAAAATGAAAATTGTACCTGTGAAAACGGTCGATGATGCAATTGCTTATTTAAAACAACTAGACCCTAAATAAAAATGCCTATTTGTGGTCGGTAAAAGAGAAAAAGTGTTAGATTGATGACCATCAATCTAACACTTTTTGCTATGCAGGATGTCTGCGACGGCGGTTGCTTTCCGCTCTGTGCAGTAAGCTACTAACGTGTTGCTTCTGGCGTAATTTTAAAGCTATGTCCCAGCCACTTAAGAATGTAGCTTAAAGCGTCCGCTCGCAACGGCAATCAACGGCAGTATTCATCCGCTAAAATCGAATCGGCGGCGTTTGATAATCTTTTGGTAATGCGAACTGCTGCGCCCCTTGTTCTATACTAAAGTTATATACTTCTGCAGCGTGTATATCTACAGCGAGCATAGCATCATTTGTCGAGGCAACGCGGCTTATTAATGGCAATGTAAAGTCCTTTTTATGCATGCCTAAGTAAGCTTGCCCTTGCTTACTCATTCCGAGTAAGCGGATTGTAGAAGGGGATTGGAAGCTCTTAAGTTGCTCCTTTGTAAAACCCGTATAGATATGTGTCAGCATGCGTTGTAGACGCGTCCAAGTATAGCGTTTTGATTTTATTTTCTCCATAAAGCTACTAAAGGAGCTACTTGTTTTCGCTGCTTTTAGTAGTGCGTGCTCTATGCCCTCTGTTACTTCCGCATAGCGCGTCAACTCGCTTGCTGTGTGCCGAATAAGGGTAAACTGTAAAAACGGCCAAAAAGCCTCCCAGCTAGCAAAATTTTTATATTGGACATACCAATCCTGTAAATAATGAAAGGAAGCTTGGGGGAGTACATCATGAACACTTTGTAATGTTCCTGTTGTGGCGAGTGCTTTACGAATACCGGTGGCACTTGCAATCGATGCCCCCTCCTGCATAGCATCGTGATAACCTGCAGCTATACGTGGAATAGTTAAAGGTTTAATTGCACTTCCTAGCGACATTGCCGCTTCAATATAATGAAATCCTAGTATATTGTTTGGTTGTGCTAAATCAATGTATGTAGCAGGAAACTTTTGAGAAAGCTGTTCATAGGCATAATGCAAGCTTTTAGGATAGCTAACACCCGTTTTAACGCTTTCTTTAATAAGTGCGTCATATTCGGTGCGGTGCTTCGTAATTAACTGGTACGTATTGATAAAGGGTTGTATTGAGCCATCTTCGCTACCAAAGGCAAATGCATCACAGCGAATTGCCGATAATAATGAAATCGCCCCCTTTGCGAAATCCGTTGCGGGTGCGGTACTATAGACATACGGTAGCTCAATTACAATATCAACTCCGCTAGCGAGCGCCATTTTTGTGCGTGTCCATTTATCTACCATGGCAGGTTCACCGCGCTGCAAAAATGTACCGCTCATAACAGCAATTGCTATATCTGCTTGCGCTACTTTTTTTGCCTGTTCTAAGTGATAAGCATGTCCATTGTGAAAAGGATTGTATTCAACAACAATACCGACTGCTTTCATTACGTAAAACCCCCTTTATTTATCTTTTGTGCTTCTTGTTTCTTGACCAATCAGGATGCTACAAATAGTTTTACAGTGCCTCTAGCCTATTCTTTGCTCATTACTATTGAAATTTTAGTATAGGTTGTGTATTGTGGCTAAGTGGAATGATTTTGATGTACTTAATTATAGGTGGGTTTTCGAGTGGTGACAAGAAATTATCTTGACATCTATTTTTACACATTATATAATCAACAGTGTTGTCTCGAGGTGATTAAACGAATGAAATGGTCAATTCATCAATTATCTAAATACCGTCAAGACGGAATGCCGATCGATACCTATGTCCAATTGGATGAGGTGATGGAGCGAAACCAGGATATTCGAGCAATTTCGCCCGTTCATGTAAAAGGGCTATGTACATTCGGTGCATCGCAAATGACTTGTCAGCTTACTGTGACAGCAACGTTAACACTCCCGTGTGCTCGCACTTGGGAAGATGTTGAGTTTCCTATCAAAGTTGAGACAGTTGAATTATTTAGCTGGATTGACGAAGAAAAAAGAGGGGAAGATGGCGGTAATATTCACTATATAGATGGTGATGTAATCGACATGAAGCCAGTTATTGAGGAGCTAGTGCTTCTTGAGGTACCAATGCAAGTATTCAAAGAGAATACCGAAGGACAAGTGCATGGTGGTAAAAACTGGTCTTACGCAACTGATGAAGACGTGGCGCTTCACAAAAAAACTGACGAACCAAAAGTGGATCCAAGACTAGCTGCTTTAGCTAAGTATTTTGATCAAACAGACGAATAGACGATCTGTAAGGAGGTGCCATCAATGGCTGTACCATTTAGAAGAACTTCTAAAACTGCAAAAAGAAAGCGTCGTACGCATTTCAAACTATCTGTACCTGGTATGGTAGCTTGCCCAAACTGTGGTGAAGCAAAATTATCACACCGTGTTTGCAAAGCTTGCGGACAATACAAAGGTAAAGAAGTAGTAAGCAAATAATACAGTGTTTGCTCACTTAAAAGGCTAGTAAAGAGACCATGGCTCTTTACTAGCCTTTTTGTTTATACGAAGTGACAGAATTTTTAATAAATATTATAAAGTTATATAGTACTATAATAATTGTGTGATACAATTTATTTAACTTGCTGTCAGCGGGGTTCGAAGTATGGCTGAAGTTAAAAGTCTTGGTGGAGGTTGTAGCTTTTAGAGGAGCTTATCAAGCGGGCTCCGATTACGCTGAGGTATAATTGATGATGGGGACAAAGGGGGAACTGTAGTGGCTTTTATAATTGACAATCAAGATGGGATTATGACTTTTACGATAAATCGTGAGGAAAAGCGTAACGCTGTCAATGATGAGGTAATGAATGGCCTTCGAGAAGTAATTACATATATCCAAAATCATGACGATGTGCGTTTTTTAGTAGTCACAGGAGCTGGAGAAAAATCTTTTTGTTCAGGTGGTGATTTATCGGAATTTCATTCTCTTGAAACGGAAGATGAAGCATTTGGTATGTTAAGTAAGATGGGTGAGATTTTATATGATCTTGCCACATTACCGGTACCGACGATTGCGTTAATAAATGGAACGGCTGTCGGTGGTGGCTGTGAGATAGCGACTGCTTGTGATTTCCGCTTAGTGGCGAGTCATGCTAAATGCGGCTTTATTCAAGGGACATTAGCAATTACAAGTGGCTGGGGTGGCGGTACATACTTGTTTGAACGAGGTTTACGTCATGATCGTGCAATGAAGATGCTAGTGGATGCAAAGCCATATCCAGCTGAATTACTATATGACATTGGTTGGGCTATGCGTGTATTTGAGGGATCAAAGCAACTTGCTTTAAATGAATTTATTGAACATATGCGTAAAATACATCCTTCAGTGCACAAGGCATATAAAGAAATTGAACTTCGAAAATGGCGTGAGCGTAATATGTATGAGCGTGTAATGGAGGAAGTCCGTACTTGTGCAAAATTGTGGGAAAGTGAAGCGCATCACGAGGCAGTTAATAATTTTCTAACTAAAAAGAATAATAAGTAGCGTAGAGTGGCAGTGATTACATTAAAACATAATCACTGTCTTTTTTCGTCCTGTGATTCTATTTTGCCTGATAACGCATATAGTAGTAAAAAATGTGAGGGTGATAGATTATGGAACTGAAAAAAAGAAAAGATCAATGGACGAAGGAAGACGATGAAAGATTAGCAGAAATTGTCTTGCATAATGTGCAAAATGGTAAAACGCAGTTAGAGGCATTTGAAATGGCTGCTGATGAACTTGGACGTACAAAACAAGCGTGTGGCTTTCGTTGGAATAAAACGTTACGTGGGCAATATAGTCAATCGCTTTTAGCTGTTCGCAATCAACCTCAACAATCTATGCGAAGTCATTTGAAATTAGCGTTAACGAGTTTTGATGAATTGACAGAAGCCTATCAAAGTCTTGAGATTAAACACCGTGAATTGCAAAATGAACATGAAAAGCTAGTGAAATGGTTACAGCAAGGCTATTCTTTAATGAAAGATTAACGTGTCAAAGGGAAAATGATTGTAAGTAGATTGTTACGTTCTTTTTCAAAAAAGAGTAAGGTCTTTTAAGAAAATGATGCAAAAGAAACCATAGGATGTAAACGCTAACGTCGACTAAACATTTTACCTACACTGGATGAAAACAACCATTATTGTATCGTAAACACCAGCTAATCTTGTATAATAGAAACACCTGCAAAGGAGGTGTCTCAGATGAATTTCTGAGGCACCTCCTTCTATGGCGTCAGGAAAAGTGGTGTTTATGTTACTGCAGTGCGAGAAAAGTAAATGCTGGAGAAGCGTTTATAACTTCAGTTTAGGCTGTTTAAAAGGTTTGTTTTTTACTGTTTAGATAGCCTCTTTACATTAAGTGGAGGTGGCGAACGTTGTGAATGTAGTAGTGATTGGAGCAGGTGCAGTCGGTCAGCTAATGGCTAGTTTCTTAGTGGAGGCTTGTATGGATGTTACATTAGTTGTAAGAAGACAAGAACAAGCCGATGAACTTAATTTGAAGCATTTAACGAGGGTCCATATAGATGGTACAAAGACATTGCATCAAATTGCTTCTAGCGTCGAGTTAGAGATGTTGCCCCGTCCGGATTTAATTGTAGTTGCTGTGAAATACGGTCAATTGCAAAATATTTATAAACAATTATTAGGTTTACCTAAGGAAGTGCCATTGTTGTTTGTGCAAAATGGTCTAGCCCATTTTGATGAGGCTTTACGTTTACCACAAAGTACGATTGCTTTTTGCTCAGTTTCGTTTGGTGCTCAAACAATTGATTTTACAACTGTTCAACATAGAGGTGTTGGTCTATGCAAAATAGGAATAGCGCGTGGAGACAGTTTTGTATTTGACAAGTTGTTACACTTAGAAAATCCTTTATTCCCAATAGAGTTGGTTGAAAACGCCGAACAAATGCTTTTTGAAAAAGCTATATTCAATTGCATGATTAATCCATTAACGGCAATTTTGCAAATTAAAAATGGTGATTTATTAACGAATAAGCACGCATACTTGTTAATGCATACCATATATCAGGAGTTAACAGAGGCTTTTAAAAATATTGAAAGTACCATTCCGTTTTCTGCAGTAATAGCTTTGTGTAAAAAAACAGCCGCGAATACATCATCTATGCTAGCTGATCGCATGCAAGGTAGAAAAAGTGAAGTTGAAACGATTGTTGGGGTAGTTTTACAAAAAGCTTCAGCGAACGGTTATCCATTACCTACTTTGCGAACTTTGTATCACCAAGTTCTAGCGATTGAGAAGAGCGGTGAGCAATCTTGAAAGATTTTTTACATATAGTCATCAGCGTCATTATTTTTTGTCCAATTCTTTTATTCGTTATTGTCTATGCTATTAGTCGAAAGGTTAATATTCGTGGTACGCATGCATTTGGAGCCGCATCTGATGTGACGACGTTCTCCTTGTTTTTCTCGGTACCATTGGCAATTGGGGTGTTGTGGGGAGTAAATATAGGGGCCTTTTTAGTAATGCTAGCAATAATTCTGGCAATCATTTTTACATATGTAGACTGGCGTACAAAAAGAGAAATTGAAGTAAAGCCGCTATTACGGAAAATTTGGCGTTTTTTATTTTTAGTACTTAGTGCAGCGTATATTTTGATTTGTATAGTCGGCATGATTCAATCTGTTGTAGAATATTTACACACTGTATAAGCATTTTCTTTTCATGTTGGAGACAGAAGCGTTAAAATAATAGCATTAAAATGTTTACAAGGAATACGATGATTTAGTGAGTAGAGGAGTTTGTGTTAAATGAAACTGGAGTCAATCCAAGTACCCGTGAAAAATCGTGTGCTAGCAGATTATTGGTCGCCAAATACTGCCATTCATGAGTTTTTTGAATATGAATATAATGATAAATCATTTGAAAAGCGAGCAAAATATTTGGAGCAACGAGCGTGTGACCAAAAAGAATTAACAGCAATAATTCGTCAATTTATGGAGCCGCTTGGCTTATCTGAAAAAGCGAATGAGCATTTGCAGCAACTAGAGCAAGGAGCTGTTGCGGTTGTCGGTGGGCAACAAGCGGGTGTATTAACTGGCCCTCTTTACTCGGTTCATAAAGCCATTTCGGTAATATCATTAGCGAAAGAACAAAGTAAAAAGCTTCAACGACCAGTTGTACCTATTTTTTGGATAGCTGGAGAAGATCATGACTTAGAGGAAATTAACCATACATTTACAATGCATGATATGGATATAAAAAAACGTGCGTATGGTGAACGTTCGCGAAGAAAAACAATGGCTTCGACAACAAGCCTAAACAAAGAAGCGATGGTTCAATTAGTTAACACTATCATTAAAGATTTGGGAGAAACAGCACACACTGAAAGGTTGTTCAACCAACTTTTAGATGCATTGAATAATAGCGAAACATTTACAGATTTCTTTGCGCGACTAATGAACGAGTTGTTTAAAGAAGAAGGGCTGCTAATGATAGATGCGGCAGATATGAACTTCCGTCAATACGAACGTAATAATTTTGTGCAGCTTATAAACCATAGTGAGGAAATTGCAAAATTAGTAACGAAAAAGGAAGCAGCGTTGGAAAGTGCTGGCTACGGGAAGCCGATTTTAGCAACCGATGATGCAGCTAACCTGTTCTATGTAAAAGATGGAGAGCGCTTTTTACTAGAAAGACGACACGATCAATTTGTCAATTTAGCAGCAAATATTAAACTTTCACGTGAAGAGCTATTAACAATTGCAGAAAAAAACCCTGAGGATTTAAGTAATAATGTTGTAACACGTCCGTTAATGCAAGAAATGACGATACCAGTATTAGCGTTTGTTGGTGGACCTGGTGAGCTTGCTTATTGGGCAACATTAAAGGATGCCTTTTCTGTGTTAGGTTTACAAATGCCGATTTTTGCACCACGTCTCAATATTACGATTATTACACGTCATGTAGAACAACTATTACGTGAATATCATTTAACAGTAACGGATGTATTGGATGGCAAAGCGATGGCATTGAAGGAGCAATTTATTGCCGAAGTTCAAGATGATGAGGCTAAACGTCAAATTCTAGAGATGCAACAACTCGTTTTGGAAAAATACGCTACTCTTGAGCAATATTTTGCACAACAACATATGTCGCTAGATAAAATACTTGAAAAAAATAAGGAAAATCATGTGAGGCAGTTTGAGTATTTGCAACAAAAGGTAGAACAAACTGTGCTAAGCAAGCATGAGACTACTATCCGTAAATTTATGACGCTGCAAAATGAGCTATATCCAAATGATGGGTTCCAAGAACGTTCTTATAATCCATATCAATATATCAATGAGTTTGGACCTACGTTAATTGATGAAATGCTCAAGAAAACATATAGCGTTGGAAATCACCACTATTTACTTTATTTATAAGAATTGAAAATATATCTTTAGAACTATTAAAGGTATGGTGTAAATATAGATTTGAAGAAATTTGTCGCTTTAACAGGAAAATAGAGAGCTATCCTACTAAGGGTAGTTCTTTTTTTATGCCCTTTAGCACAAAATATTTTTTTGCTTAAAGGTCTAAACACACATAAAAGGTGAAAATGTCAAGTTTTTTTTAAAAAAAGTGGAGGAAAGTGGGGCGATGTGGTACATTATTTAATAAAGTGGGGTGACTAGCATGTTCATGGGAGAATACCAACACTCTGTTGACGCGAAAGGACGATTAATCGTGCCCGCAAAATTTCGTGAAGCCTTAGGTGAAACCTTTGTTGTGACACGCGGACTTGATAATTGTTTATTTGGCTATCCTATGGATGAATGGCGAAAACTCGAAGAAAAATTAAAAGGTTTACCGATGACAAAGAAAGATACACGTGCTTTTGCAAGGTTCTTCTTTTCAGGTGCGACGGAAGTAGAAATAGACAAGCAGGGTCGTATTAATATTCCTTCGACTTTAGTGCAACACGCACATTTAGTAAAAGAATGTGTTGTACTAGGTGTCTCGAATCGAATTGAGATATGGGCAAAAGATGCTTGGGAAACTTATTTCACAGAGTCTGAACAATCTTTTAATGAAATTGCAGAAAATATGATTGGCTTTGATTTTTAACTTTTGTAGTAGACGTAAAAACGTCAGTTGAAAAAGTAAAGGCCTGAGGGGAGCGATTGGTATGTTCGATCATACAACCGTGTTATTAAAAGAAACTGTTGACGGATTGAACATCGATCCTGATGGTGTATATGTGGACTGTACGCTTGGTGGAGCAGGACACAGTGAATATTTAGTACAACAATTATCAGATAAAGGCCGTCTAATTTGTTTTGATCAAGACACAACGGCTATTGAAAATGCGAAAGTTCGTTTAGCTCCTTATTTAGAGCGAGTAACATTTGTGCATTCGAATTTCCGCTATTTAAAAGAAGAGCTACTAGCTATTGGTATCCAAGAGGTAGATGGCATTTTATATGATTTAGGCGTTTCATCGCCACAATTAGATACACCAGAACGTGGTTTTAGCTATCATCATGATGCTCCACTTGATATGCGTATGGACCAGACGGCAGCGCTTACGGCGTATCATGTCGTTAATGACTGGGCATACGAAGATTTAGTCCGTATTTTCTTCCGTTATGGAGAAGAAAAATTTTCTAAGCAAGTTGCTCGAAAAATCGAAGAGGCTCGTAAAACGGCACCGATTGAAACAACGGGACAGCTTGTGGAACTAATTAAAGAGGGTATACCAGCAGCGGCTCGCCGTAAAGGTGGACATCCTGCAAAGCGCATCTTCCAAGCAATTCGTATTGCTGTCAATGATGAGCTAGGCGCAGCAGAGGATTCATTAGTCGATGCGATTGATATGATTAACGTAGGTGGACGCATTAGTGTTATTACGTTCCATTCATTGGAAGACCGCCTATGCAAGACGATTTTTAAGGAAGCGTCATCTTTACCTGAATTACCACCTAATTTACCGGTAATTCCAGATGACATGAAGCCGACTTTAAAGCTTGTATCTAGAAAGCCGATTCTACCTTCTGAGGAAGAATTAGCAGTTAACAATCGAGCACGTTCAGCAAAGCTTAGAGTGGTGGAGAAAATTAACGACAAAGGGCGTGAGTAAATGGCAGCAGTTCGTGTAAGGCAGCACCAACAGCAACATGTGCAACAACCGTTAACACCACCTAGTCCACAACCCACTATCATACGTCGTAAAAAAACGAACCAGAAGTTTGAAAAGGCGATGCTACTAGCTCTAGTAAGCATTATTGCTGTATTGTCAGTATTAGTGTTGAACAACCAAGCAGCAATTCAAACGACAAGCATGGACATTCAAAAAATCCAAGCAGAAGCAGATGAGATTGCGAAACAGAATGTTGACTTGACAGTTCGTGTAAGTGAACTTTCTACATACGAAAATATATGGAAAAAAGCAAAAGAACTCGGTTTAACTCAAAATGAGAAAAATGTAAAGGTAGTGCCGGGAGAATGAAAAAAAAGAGATTTCGATTCCAATGGGGAGCCTTTCTATTACTAGTTTTTTATGGAGGGCTCTTTTTTCTATTATTCACGAGAATGGTTACGTTGCAGGCGACAGGTGAAGCAGAAGGACAAGCGCTCGCTGCAAAGGCAGCAGCTAAATATAACAAGGAAAGTGCAATAACAGCAAACCGAGGGAAAATATTAGATAGGAATGGACAAGTCATTGCAGAAGATACACTAAGTTATCGATTAATTGCTGTAGTTAGCGATAAGGCTACTACAGATGAAAAGAATCCACATCATGTTGTAGATCCTGAAAAAACTGCGGAAGTTTTAGCAGAATATATACCAATGAAAAAAGAAGATATCTATAAGCGGCTAACCAAGCTGCGCAGTGATGGGACACTGCCATACCAGGTGGAGTTTGGCGTTGCGGGCAGAGGCATTAACCATGAAGTAATGAGCAAAATTAAGGACTTAAAATTACCTGGAGTTTTGTTTGTCAGCGATTTAAAACGCTATTATCCAAATGGTATATTTGCTTCTCATTTAATTGGTTTTGCATTGAAAGAGGACAATAAGGATGGAACCGTAACAACGAAAGGGAAAATGGGATTAGAGCTTACGTATGACAAAGAGCTAACGGGTGTCAACGGTAAAGTTAAATATCAAACGGATGCTTTTAGTTATTTATTGCCGAACAGTGAAAAAATGGTTACACCTGCTAAAGACGGCGATAATATCTTTTTGACGATTGATAAAACAATTCAAAGTTTCGTAGAGGATGCGATGACGCAAGTAGAGAAGGAGTATAATCCTGAATCTATGATAGTAGTAGTAGCTGAACCGAAAACTGGTAAAATATTAGCAATGTCACAGCGTCCGACTTTTAACCCCGATACGCGGGATAGTACGAATATGAAATGGCTCAATGCCGTAACAGAGGAAACGATGGAACCAGGGTCAACGATGAAAACATTCACGCTTGCTTCTGCTATCGATACTGATAAATGGGCACCATATGATGAGTATATGTCTGGGCAGTATACCGTGCATGATCGTACAATTCGAGATCATAACCAAGTAGGATGGGGGAAAATTTCATATTTACAAGGTTTCCAACGCTCATCCAATACAGCGATGGCCAATTTATTGAAAAGTATTGGTGATGAAGTATTTGTTGATTACCTAGATAAATTCGGTTTTGGTAAGAAAACGGGCATTGATTTGCCGAATGAAGCAACGGGTACGATTTTATCGAAGTATCCAATTCAACGAGTAACAACGACTTATGGTCAAGGTTCAACAGTGACACCGATACAGCTTATTCAAGCGATGACTGCGATTGCCAACGACGGTAAGATGATGCAGCCATATGTTATTGATAAGATTGTAGATTCAACAACTGATAAAACAATTCAACAGCATGAGCCTGTTGAAAAGGGCCAGCCGATTTCAGCGGATACAGCGAAACAAGTACGTGAAATACTTGCTTCTACATTAACGTCAGAATACGGGACAGCGAAGGACTTTGTACTCGATGAATACCAAGTAGCTGGAAAAACGGGTACTGCCCAAATTCCAAAGGCAAATGGTACCTATTCATGGGGGGCTAATGAGTTCCTGTATTCATTCCTAGGAATGGCGCCGTATGATGATCCACAACTAATTATGTATGTTTCAGTTGAAAAGCCAAAGCTTAAAGGTGAACTGGGCTCGGTACCAGTGTCAAAAATATTTAAGCCTGTCATGCTCAATAGTTTAAAACATTTAAATATTAGTCCAGACGATGTTCAGCGTGTAGATCATGTAGATTTAAATGATTATACTGGTCAAAATGCAGAAGCTATACAGGTAGAGCTAGCAAATGATGGTTTGAATCCAATAATTGTTGGGGCTGGTGGAAAAATTATAGAGCAATATCCAAAAGGTGGACAAACGCTTGTAAAAGGCAATTTTGTATTTTTAAAAACAGCAGGTGATATCGCTCTGCCAAACTTTACTGATTGGTCGTTGCGTAATCTATTAGTTTTCAAATCAATGTCAGGTCTTCAGATTGAAGTTGTTGGAGAGGGCTTTGCAGTGAGCCAAAGTGTATCTGCAGGTACAGTGATTTCAGATAATGCACCAATTGTCGTGAAATTGAAAACACCTGCTGAAAGCTTTGTGCAAGACGTTGAAGCGCCATCTGAAGGAGAAGTTGAACAAGTAGATGATGAATAGTCACTGAATAGAAGTCCACTTTATTTCATACGTTGTAAAAAACAAGGTGTGATGTCGAATGAAGTGGATTTCTATCCATTCCAAAAAGCGTTTACGTATTTTATATGTTTTGTTTATGTGTGTAGCAGTTGCAATTGTCATTCGGTTATTTGTTTTGCAAGTGTTTGACCAGAAAGAATTGACGCAAAAAGCAGAAGAGAACTGGGATCGTGAAATTCCATTTGCAAATGAACGCGGGCATATTACGGACCGAGATGGTAACAGTATTGTGACGAACAAGCTAGCTCCTACATTATATTTCATGCCATCACAAAGCAAAGATATTCCAGGAGCGGCTGCGAAAATTGCACAGGTGCTTGAAGTAGATGAACAAAAACTGTTAGAAAAGATGCAAAAAAAAGCGTACTTAGTAAAGCTAGCACCTGAAGCGAAAAATATTTCCTATGAGAAGGCTGTTGAGTTGCAAGGAATGCAAATTGAAGGACTATATAGTGGTGTAGATTACTCAAGGGAATATCCTTATGGTACGCTACTATCTCGCTTTTTAGGTTTTACAGGGTATGATGCGCAAGGGCTAGCGGGGATAGAATATGAATACGACAAGCTGTTACAAGCAAATTCTTCTGCCATACGGCTTTTTACAGATGCGAAAGGTAATAACTTACCGAATGTCGCTAGTGCATGGAAAGCTGGAGAAGATGGCGCAACGATAGAGCTAACAATTGATGTAGATGTACAGCAAGTCGTTGAGCGGGAGCTATCGCAGGCAATGGAACGCTATGAAGCTGACCAAGCAATGGCAATTGCTATGAATCCAAATACCGGAGAAATACTAGCTTTAGCCTCATATCCAACCTTTCATCCAGCTGAATATCAATTAGTCGAGCCTGTTATTTATAACCGAAATTTACCGGTTTGGATGACATATGAGCCAGGTTCAACTTTCAAAATTATTACGCTCAGTGCAGCTTTAGAAGAGAACTTGGTGGATTTAGAAAATGATACTTTTTACGATCAAGGTTTTACGATGGTTGCAGGTGCTAGATTGCGCTGTTGGAAGCGTGAAGGTCATGGACATGAAACATTTTTAGAAGTAGTACAAAATTCTTGTAACCCAGGCTTTATTGAATTAGGTCAACGCTTGGGCGGAGAAAAGTTATTACAGTATATTAAAGACTTTGGTTTTGGAGAAAAAACAGGATCCAATATTGCTGGTGAAGCTTCAGGGATATTATTTTCTAAAGAAGCATTTGGTCCTGTAGAGCAAGCGACAACCTCATTTGGTCAAGGTGTAGCAGTTACACCAATCCAACAAGTGCAAGCGGTAGCTGCTGCCGTCAATGGGGGCAAGCTCTATACGCCATATGTTGTGAAAAAGATTTTTAATCCAGATACTGGCGAAACCATTAATGAAACAGAACCAGTTATTAAAAGGCAAGTAATTCGTGAGGAAACGTCTGCAAAAGTGCGTGAGGCATTAGAGTCGGTTGTTGCGAAAGGTTCAGGGCGACAAGCATATCGAGATGGTCTACGTATTGGAGGCAAAACAGGTACAGCACAAAAAGTTGAAAATGGACGGTATAAAGATGGCGAATATATCGTATCTTTTATAGGATTTGCACCTGCTGATAATCCACAAATCGTCGTGTATGTAGCAGTGGATAATCCAAAGAAGACAACACAATTTGGTGGTGTTGTAGCAGCTCCGATTGTTGGCCAAATTATTGAAGATGTAGCACCATTTGTTGGCATTGAAAAATCAAAGGAACAGCTTGAAAAAGATTATCGTTGGGGTGACCCACTAACTGTGAAAGTACCAAGTTTCATTGGGCAAACGAAGGATGATATTGCCAAGCAACATTATCCATTCCGCATTGAATGGCATGGAGAAGGTACTAAAATTGGTAGTCAATTACCTGAAGTGGATAGTGTTATCAAACAAGATGGCACCATTCATTTATATTTAGTGAACTAACGTAACTTTACCTTTAAAAAAAGGGAAAGAACCACTATTATTATGAAGGGTAGTAATAAATATATGAGAGTTTGTGCTTTTTTCGTGAAGAAGAAAGTGAAACAAGATTTAAAGGAGATTTTTCAATGAAACTCGCAACAACGCTTACCATTTTAGCTATTGCTTTTATAGTAACAGTTATCTTGGCACCAATTAGTATTCCGCTTCTTCGTCGATTGAAGTTTGGGCAAAGTATTCGTGAAGAAGGACCGAAATCACACATGAAAAAAGCAGGCACACCGACAATGGGAGGCATTATCTTTTTATTAGCCATCATCATTACAACGGTAGCAATTGGAAGCTTTTTAGATTTATTAACAACACAAACTGTGGTCCTTTTACTTGTACTTGCAGGTTTCGGATTAATTGGCTTTTTAGATGATGGCTTAAAGGTCATTTTCAAACGTAATTTAGGGTTAACATCGATTCAAAAGTTAATAGGGCAAATCGTTATTTCGATTCTTGCATACTTCCTATTGCACGTTAGCTCTTTTGATACTTCATTAGCCATTCCATTTACAGACTGGACAATTGATTTTGGTGTGTTTTATGTAGCCTTTATGATTTTCTGGTTAGTTGGGTTTTCTAATGCTGTTAACCTAACAGATGGTCTTGACGGTCTTGTGGCAGGTACAGCATCGATTGCATTTGCGGCATTTGGTGTTATTGCACTATTTCAAAGCCAAGCAGATATCGCGTTATTTACATTTGCGGTAACAGGAGCATTATTAGGATTTTTACTATTCAATGCAAACCCTGCAAAAGTATTTATGGGAGATACTGGCTCACTTGCACTAGGTGGTGCACTAGCCATGGTATCGGTACTAGTTAAAGAAGAATTTTTACTTTTATTAGTTGGATTAGTGTTTGTTATAGAAACACTATCTGTTATTTTACAGGTGGGTAGCTTTAAAATTCGTAAAAAACGAATATTTAAAATGAGTCCTATCCACCATCATTTTGAATTATCAGGTTGGTCAGAATGGAAAGTCGTACTTGTATTTTGGTCAACTGCTTTAGCAGTAGCATTGATTGCAGTCTTATCGGAGGCGTTCTTATGAGAGAATATACAGATTTACAACATAAAAAAGTCCTTGTTTTAGGCCTAGCTAAAAGTGGTGTGGCAGCAGCGGAGATTTTACATGAGCTTGGCGCCTTTGTAACAGTCAATGATTCAAAGCCGTTTGATGAAAGCCCAGATGCGCAAGGTCTACTGCAAAAAGGCATAACAGTTATTTGTGGTCGTCATCCAGAGGATTTACTTGATGAAGGATTTGAGCTAGTTGTTAAAAATCCTGGTATCCCGTATAGCAATAAAATTGTAGCAGATGCAATTAGTCGTGATATTCCTGTATGGACAGAAATAGAGCTAGCTTATTTAATTAGTGATGCACCGTTTATTGGTATTACAGGCTCTAATGGTAAAACGACAACGACGACATTAATTTTTGAGATGTTGGAAAATGGTGCAAAAAAACCGTTAATTGCAGGGAATATCGGCACTGTTGCATGCGGTGTAGCAAGAGAGGCACAAGAGGATAACGTCATAGTTACGGAGCTTTCATCGTTCCAGCTTATGGGTATCAAAACATTTAAACCAAAAATTTCTATTTTAACAAATCTTTATGATGCCCATCTTGATTATCATGGTACGTTTGATAACTATGCTGAGGCAAAGTTTGGTGTAACACGCAATCAGGATGAAGATGATTATTTCATTTACAATGCGGATCAGCCAATTGTTGTTGGCTATGCTGCAAAATCAAATGCAAAAAAAGTGCCTTTTTCTTCTAAAGGGCGTACTGAACAAGGAATTAGCGCTGATGATACGACAATCTATTGGCAAGGTGAGCCGTTTATGGACCGAGCGAATATTGCGCTGCCTGGTAATCATAATCTAGAAAATATTCTAGCCGCTGTAGCCGCTTGTATATTGATTGGCTGTGACAAAGCTAAAATGGAAGAGGTATTAGCTAAATTTGGAGGCGTTCGTCACCGTACACAATTTGTCCGTGAGTGGAATGGTCGAAAAATTTACAATGA
This sequence comes from Lysinibacillus sp. NPDC097868, assembly GCF_044761135.1. NCBI lineage: Bacteria > Bacillati > Bacillota > Bacilli > Caryophanales > Bacillaceae > Lysinibacillus > Lysinibacillus sp. NPDC097868. Next base: position 274,229 of record NZ_JBIWBS010000001.1, read on the forward strand.
CTCTAAAGCAACTAATTGCTTAGCAACAAAAAGTGCATTAGATGCTTTCCAGGCACCTATTATTTTGCTTGCGGGTGGTTTAGACCGCGGGCATTCTTTTGAAGAGTTACGACCTTGTATGGGGCATGTGAAAGGCGTTGTGGCGTTCGGTGAAACGGGCTTACGTTTTGTGGAATTTGCTAAATCTTGTGGTGTATCGCAAACGGTTATTGCTCAAAATGTAGAGGATGCTGTTCATTATGCCGCGCCGATGTCTGCAGAAGGAGATATTATTCTACTATCACCAGCTTGTGCAAGTTGGGATCAATATGACAGCTTTGAAATTCGTGGTGACGTTTTTATTGATGCTGTAATGAAGCTGTAATGAGCCTGTAACTATTTTAGAATATACTTGATGTGGAAGGATGGCATTACTGAGAGGGAAAGAAAGCTATTTATTGCTCGTCACAACTTTGATGCTATCAATAATCGGCATTATTTTCGTCTATTCTGCAGGTACCTATTGGAGTGCCGTTCATTATAGTGGAAAAATGCCGTTTTATATGAAACAAAGTTTGTATTTTGTGGTAGGCATTGTAGTGTTTTTAATTACCATTCGATTAAACATATTAAAAGAGCAATCCTTTTGGAAGATGGCTTATATATTTTCGTTGGTTTTACTAGTCCTTGTCCTGATACCAGGTATTGGGCTTGAACGAAATGGGTCACAAAGCTGGATTGGTGTAGGACCATTAACGATACAACCTGCTGAGCTAACAAAAATTACAGTACTTGTGTACATCAGTCATATATTGGCGCAGCACAAAACTGGTACGCCAATCGTTAATTGGCGACATGCTGTTATCGTAATATTACCCGTTGTGTTAATTATGCTTCAGCCTGATTTTGGGTCTGTATTTATACTTGTTGTATCTGTTTTTTTATTGTTATTTGTGGCAGGGTACCCGTTAAAGCTTTATGCGATGATAATGGTAGCGGGAGTTGCTGGATTAGTAGGCTTGATAGCCACAGCACCTTATCGACTTAAACGTATTGAAGCGTTTCTCGACCCTTGGGCAGACCCATTGGTAAGTGGATTCCAAGCGGTACAATCTTTAATGGCAATTGGCCCAGCTGGGATTTTTGGACATGGCTTTGGTCAAAGTAGACAAAAATTTCTATATTTACCTGAGCCGCAAAATGATTTTATTTACGCGATTATTTTAGAAGAAATAGGTTTGGTGGGTGGGCTCGTTATTTTAGCACTATTTGTACTGACAATATACGCTGGTTACAAATTTGCAGTACAGGCTAAAACACGAACATCCTATTATGCGATTATTGGACTTGTGACAATGTTAACTGTACAGGCGTTTTTAAATATAGCTGTAGTTATCGGTTTGGTTCCTGTAACCGGTGTCACATTACCTTTTATTAGCTATGGTGGAACATCTTTAGTAACAATGTGGTTAATAATAGGTATTATTTATCAATTAGCGAAATAAATATAAAGGAGGAGTACTTTTTATGGAGAAAGTAATTGATATAGAAGATCGCATCCCTACGCTTAAACAGCGACGAAAAAAGCGTACAAATCGTAAATTCATTGTCCTAATATTACTTTTCTTTTTAGTGCTAGCTGTACTCCTTTATTTTCAATCTCCTTACAGTGATATTAAAAGCATTACGGTTAATGGTGCCCAACTAGCTGACGAACAATATTATTTAGAAGCTAGTACGCTTGCACCAGGAAAGTCGATGTGGGGTTTTACGGTAAAAGATGTAGAGCAGGCATTGCTAAAGGACAAATGGGTACAAGAGGCACATGTCAAGCGCAAATGGCTGCGGGGCGTCACGATTGATATTAAGGAATGGAAAAAAGTTGCGTATCTAGCTGGTGACGGAACTTATTACCCATTGTTGGAGAACGGTAAGAAGTTTGAACAAGCGGGCGATAATATCCCCATCGATGCACCTGTTTTTATTGGCATTACAGGAGAAAAAACAATTAACAAGCTTGTAGAGCAATTAGCACGTTTAAAACCAGAAGTATTAGCTTTAATCTCCCAAGTCAATACTAACAGTAATGAGGCTAATCCTAATGCGGTCAAGCTTTATATGAATGATGGCTATGAAGTACGTGCAGTTATTCCAACATTAGCTGAAAAGCTAAATTATTATCCTTCAATTGTTGCGCAAATAGCAAATTTAGAAAAGGGTGTTATCGACATCGAGGTTGGCTCATATTACCGTCCTTTTAATGATGAGTACAATAAAGTCAGCATTGATATGACAGACAACCCTGATGAAAAAGCGGACAACCCTGATGAAAATGCCGCCAACCAGGAAGTGAATGAAGATGAACAACAAGAAACAGAATAGCAAAGGGAATTTCTTTACGAGGAAACAATTTGAGCTCCTCATCGTTTGTATAACTACTGGGTTTATCATCGGCTATTCATACAACCAAGCAAAGGACAATCGACAAACAAGCTCCATTAAATCTGAGCTATTTGAGCAAGAAGATACGTATCGTGAGGAATTAATTGAACAGCAAGAGCGCAATAAAGAACTCACAGAAGAAGCGAACAAGTTACAAGAAAAGATTCGGAACTATGAAAAGGAATTCGCTTCGAATGAAAAGGATTCTAAACAATTAGTTCAAGAAGCAGAAGACTTACGTTTATTATTAGGTGATTTAAGTTCAGAAGGAAAGGGTATACGTATAACGCTTCAAGATGGTGATTACGATCCTAAATCTGTAAACCCTAATGATTATATCGTCCACGAAAGCCATGTGTTTAAATTATTGAATGAATTAAAAATTTCTGGAGCACAAGCAATTGCCATTAATGGGCAACGGGTCTTGGCTAATTCCTATATAAGATGTAATGGACCGGTTATTACAATTGACGGCAAGCAACACCCTGCCCCCTTTGTAATTGAGGCCATAGGGGATGCTACAACACTTCGTGCTTCATTGAACTTAAGTGGTGGCGTAGTAGATCAGTTGTTAAATGACAATATTGTTGTGTCATTAGAAGAAAATCAAAAATTAACAATGCCAAATGTAAAAATTGAAAGTTAACGACTGTTATTTCATAAATAAACATGGGGTAAAAATTAGGTAAAGCCTCCCACGGATATCCTAGATAAAAATTGTTCATATTACAATTCAACATCTAAATTTAACGATATCAAGGAGTAATGGTTTGCGATACGTCTAGGAGGGGCTATTTTGAAAAAAAATATGTACACCCGAATAACGATCGTGCTATTTATTATCGGTTTGATGATAGCGGTACAATACAATACCATTCAAAAACCAGCTGAGCGAGATACACGAGATATTTGGGCCATACGAGAGGAATTAGCAGAAGAAAAGCAAAGGCATTCCACATTATTAGCAGATATTCGCTCACTTAATGAGGTAATGGGTCGCTATGAGCAATCTGAAAAAACTAATTTACAAGTTGTTTTAAATGACACAGTCAATCAATTAAAACAACAGGCAGGCTTAACGGATACTACAGGTCCAGGGGTAGTACTCCGAGTGGAGCCAGCGCCGGAATTAGTTGCAATGGGGTATGAAATGAAAGAGATTTCTCCGGACTTACTTACCCAATTACTGAATGAATTATTTAAATATGATGCTGCTAGTGTTGCCATTGATGGGAATCGCATTGTTCATACATCAGCCATCAGAGATATAAATGGGAAAACGACGGTGAATAGTGTAGCACTTTCATCACCACCTTTCGAAATCTATGTTGGGACAAGCACATATAAGGCAGCACAAAAAATGTATAATTCTATTCAAGCTTCAACATTTATCGATTCATTTTATTTAGATAATTTTAAATTAGTGATAGAGGAGCCTACTGCACAGTTAACCATACCGGCATTCGATCAACCATTGACGAATGATTATTTAACAGAGGTCAAAAAAGGAGATTAATATATGTGGCTACCATTTTTAGGTTTGGTATTTGGACTAGCGCTTGGCTTGTTAACAAATATCCAAATTCCCTCTATCTATGAAAATTATTTGTCAATAGCAGTGCTGGCTGCATTAGATACGTTATTCGGAGGTATTCGAGCTCAATTACAACAAGTATATGACGATAAAGTATTTGTATCAGGTTTCTTTTTTAATATAGTTCTTGCGGCGGGATTGGCATTCATAGGTGTGAATTTAGGGGTGGACTTGTATTTAGCTGCCATTTTCGCCTTTGGAGTGCGTTTATTCCAAAATATAGCAATAATTAGGCGTATTTTACTAACTCGGTTAGATGAAAAACGTCACAATAAGAAAAAAACTTCCATAGAATGAGAGAAAAATTGACCAAAATACTCGATTTGCTTAGACATTAGGCAAGATTTACAATAGAATGAAATTAAGAGCATTTTCAAGGAGGTGCAGCGAATTTGAATCATCAAGAATTATATATATCACTCGATATAGGATCTTCCTCTATCAAAGTATTAATAGGTGAAATGAGCGACGGACAATTACATGTAATTGGGGTCGGTAATGTAAAATCGAATGGGGTTCGAAAAGGTGCAATTGTTGATATTGATGCAACAGTTCAATCTATTCGAAAAGCAGTAGAACAAGCAGAACGAATGACAGGTTATCAAATCGATGAAGTCGTTTTAGGCGTTCCAGCTAATCAGACGATGTTACAACTAGTTAAAGGTGTTGTCGCTGTAAATAGTGAAAATAGAGAAATTACAGATGATGATTTAGACAGAGTGGTAGAATCTGCACAAGTCATGTCAATACCTCCTGAACGTGAATTAGTCAACATCATTCCAAGACAGTTTATAGTAGATAATTTAGACGAAATTAAAGACCCACGAGGTATGATTGGTATTCGTCTCGAAATGGATGCGACAATGATTACGACCTCTAAAACGCTGTTACACAATGTACTTCGTTGCGTAGAGAAAGCGGGATTAAGCATTAGAGAGATTTATTTACAACCACTGGCGGCTGGTTATTTTGCATTAACGGAAGATGAAAAAAACCAAGGTACAGCCTTTATTGAATTAGGTGGCGGCTCAACAACTATTGCGGTATTTGAAGAGGGGCTACTTACACATACTGGTGTCATTCCAGTAGGTGGGGATCATATTACAAAAGACATTTCAATTGTTTTAAAAACACCGACAGATCAAGCGGAGCAAATTAAACACCAATTTGGACATGCCTTTTACGATGATGCTTCAGACGAGGAACTTTTTGAAGTGCCGGTTGTAGGTACAGATTCAAGGGATCAGTACAGCCAACGCTTTATTTCAGAAATTATTGGTGCTAGATTAGAAGAATTATTTGAACTAGTAATTGATGAGTTAGCACGTCTAGGCGTTCGCGATTTGCCAGGTGGTGTTGTTTTAACCGGTGGTGTTGCAAAGCTAGATGGTATTGCTCAATTAGCACGCCAGATACTGCAAACGCGTGTTAGAATATATACTCCAGATTATATTGGCGTTAGAGAGCCTTCATTTACGACGGCAGTTGGACTGATTCGTTACGCCTATCTAGAAGATGATTTTTATGGAAAAGGTACGAATACGCAGCCTATTGAGTATGCGGTTGTCGGTGGTCAAGCACCAGCATCTAAAAAGCAAGAATATGCTACACCTTCAGAATCAAAAGGAAGCGTAATCGGTAGAGCAAAAAAATTATTTGATAAATTTTTTGATTAACTTGAATGCGTAATGAATGATACAGAGTCGAGTTACCGTGGGAGGAAAAAAGAATGTTAGAATTTGATACAAGTGTTGATCAACTTGCAGTTATAAAAGTCATTGGTGTGGGTGGTGGCGGTAACAACGCTGTTAACCGAATGATAGAGCATGGTGTACAAGGTGTTGATTTTATCGCAGTGAACACAGATTCACAGGCTTTGAATTTATCGAAAGCAGAAATTAAGCTGCAAATCGGTACAAAACTTACACGTGGTTTAGGAGCAGGAGCTAATCCAGAAGTAGGGAAAAAAGCTGCTGAAGAAAGTCGTGAACAATTAGAAGAAGTATTACGCGGTGCGGATATGGTATTCGTAACAGCTGGAATGGGTGGAGGCACAGGTACTGGTGCAGCACCGGTTATTGCCCAAATTGCACGTGATTTAGGCTCACTAACAGTTGGTGTTGTAACACGACCTTTTACTTTTGAAGGGCGAAAGCGACAAACACAGGCAATTGGTGGTATTGGTGGCATGAAAGAAGCTGTCGATACATTAATCGTCATTCCGAACGACAAGCTATTACAAATTGTCGACAAATCGACTCCGATGCTAGAAGCTTTCCGTGAAGCAGATAATGTTTTACGTCAAGGTGTACAAGGTATTTCGGATTTAATCGCAACACCAGGTCTGATTAACCTAGACTTTGCTGACGTAAAAACAATTATGTCTAACAAAGGTTCTGCGTTAATGGGTATCGGTATTGCGACAGGTGAAAATCGTGCAGCAGAAGCTGCTAAAAAGGCAATTTCAAGCCCATTACTTGAATCATCAATTGATGGCGCTAAAGGTGTCTTGATGAACATTACAGGTGGCTCTAACCTAAGTTTATTTGAAGTACAAGAAGCTGCAGATATCGTTGCATCAGCTTCGGATGAAGAAGTGAACATGATTTTCGGTTCGGTTATTAACGAAAATTTAAAAGATGAGATTATTGTAACTGTTATTGCGACTGGTTTCACAGAAGAGTCGCTACAACAACACCGAGGAAATACGCGTCCAGGCATTAACAGCATTAATAATAATCGACAAGCTGCTCCTCAACAACAAGCACCTATTCGTGAGCAGCGTCAAGAGGTACATGTTCAGCAAGAACAACCACAGCGCCAAAGTCAGCAAAATTATGGACAAGATGATATGTTAGAAGTACCTGCATTTTTACGTAACCGTAAAAATCGCGGATAATAAAAACTCGTATTTTACTTATGTAAAATACGAGTTTTTTAGGTGCCAGACACGCAAACAATTCTGAATTGTTTGCGTGTCTGGCACTTTTTGTGTAAGGAAAAGATGTTTTTTGTCAAAACATTTTAAGGAAATCATGCGATTGTTTGACAATATTTGTGGCGCTGGCGTGCTAACTTTGTAAGTAGGAGGCGGCTGTTATGTATGGAGAATGGCTGGTGCTCATTAATACGCTTTATAATCTAGCAATATTGACGTTTACAGCAAAAGTTACAGGCGTTTATGTAAAGAATACGAGATTATTAATGAGTTCAATTATTAGTAGTTTAATAGCTGTAATCGGTGGTCAAATGCTGCTTACGATTGTACTAAGTTTTATTGTACTGATTGGTCTAGCTTTTCGCTTTAAACTTCGAAGCTTTCAAAAGCAGGGTCCTATTGTACTGACTGCAACGATTGTTATTGGCGGACTGTTAACAGCATTACAACCGTATTTAAAGAATCTTTCTGTCATTCACTTTATTGTACTTTGCTTATTGCTGGCATTTGGTAATCTCCTTATATTTTATAAACAATGGGGATTTGTTAAGCTGGAGCGTGTAAGTGGCCAGTTTGTATTTCAAACGACCTTAAAGGTTTTTGATGAAGTTATCCCACTTTCGGCATTTGTAGATACAGGGAATCAATGTATTGAGCCACTGTCGGGAAAACCTGTCCATTTCGTTTCGTATTCAGCACTACGACCTTATTTACCAGCAGCAATTCGAGATGCATTATCGCAATGGCAAGATACAGATCCTTACGATGTATCAATGTTTTCAGTAGATTATCAGCGTCTTATTCGATTTATTCATGTTAATACTGTGCAACAACAAACTGTTGTCTTAGGCTTTCGCTTTGATGAATTGCATATTAAAGGCGAGTCATCACAAGTGAAAACAAATGAGTATATCGTTTTAACAAAAAAAGCTAAAAATTTTCCGCATAGCACAGCAGCAATTTTACATTTTTCAGCGCTTTCAAATAACTCATAGAGGGGGAGAACTATTGCTTCTTAGGCTACTTGCTAGCTTGAAAAAATTATGGGGTAAGTTTCGGAGTCGTGAAACGTACTATATAGGGGGAAATGATTCATTGCCAGTGCCACTAAGTCGAGAAGAAGAAGTCACAGTCATTGCATCCTTTATGAACGGAGATTTACGAGCTAGAGATACACTTATTGAACGTAATTTACGTCTTGTTGTTTATATTGCTAGACGTTTTGATAATACGGGTACGCCGATTGAAGATTTAATTAGTATTGGTTCAATTGGCTTAATAAAGGCAATTGAAACGTTCAATACCGATAAAAATATTAAACTTGCAACGTATGCATCACGCTGTATTGAAAATGAAATTTTGATGCATTTACGTAAAACAAGTCGCATGAAGGGTGAAGTTTCACTAGATGAACCACTAAATTCTGACGCAGATGGAAATGAGTTACTATTGTCTGATATTTTAGGGACAGAGGAACATATTATTTTAGATAATGTTGAAAAGAAAATCGAACGTCAGCATATGTTCCATGCCATTAATTTATTAGGTGCACGTGAACGTTATATTATGGAATGTCGTTTCGGATTAAACGGTAAAATCGAAATGACGCAAAAAGAAGTAGCAGATCATTTAGGTATTTCGCAATCATATATTTCAAGGTTAGAAAAGAAAATTATACAAGATTTACGAGAAAATTTGAATCAGCCAATATCTTAGATAGGGAAATTTATCCTACCTAAAATTGGTCACATCTTTTCTGCATATTCTCGATTCTGTCGGACAAACTGATGTAACGGTTTAGTCAGATAAAAACATCCGGAGGAATCGAATATGCGAACAAAAGTAGATCTTTGCGGCTTAGATACATCGACTTTGCCAATTTTAAAGCACGAAGAAATGAAGGAACTCTTCATTCGATTACAAGCAGGAGAAACAGAGATTCGGGAAGAGCTTGTAATGTGTAATTTAAGGTTAGTGCTAAGTATTGTCGGACGATTTGCCTACAGGGGTGAACAGGCAGATGATTTATTTCAGGTAGGCTGTATTGGCCTCATGAAAGCTATTGATCATTTCGATTTGAAGCATAATGTACGATTTTCAACATATGCTGTACCAATGATCATTGGTGAAATTCGTCGCCATCTGCGTGATCATCATGCACTACGTGTTTCTCGTTCTCTTAGAGATATTGCGTATAAGGCGATGCAGGCAAAAGAGCAATGGATAACCGATAATTTGCGAGAACCAACGATTGAAGAAATCGCAGAAATGATTGACATGAAAAAGGAAGATGTATTATTTGCTTTAGATGCCATTCAAGACCCAGTTTCATTACAAGAACCCATTTATGCAGACGGTGGAGACGCTGTTTATATGATGGACCAATTACGTGATGATGATGTATCAGAAGATCAATGGGTTGCCTACGTGTCAGTGAAGGAAAGCTTACAAAAGTTAGATGTACGTCAGCAGATGATTGTAGCTAAGCGTTTTTATTATGGTGAGACACAAACTGAAATTGCAAAAGAATTAGGGATTTCCCAAGCGCAAATTTCACGTCTAGAAAAAAATGCCATTGAAACAATGCAGAAAGATTATAAGTAAGTAGACAATGCGCACCCGAAACTTCGGTGCGCATTTTATCTTCATTGCGTTAGTGCGAACATGAAGATAGCGGTCATAGATTTTTATTAGCAATACAGCAACTAATCAATAAGCATTGTAATTGTTTGAGCTCAATATAAAACACAATGGTAATTGATTTAGTAGGAGGGATACAGATGCGTTTCTCAATGTTACAGCAAAAAGAAGTAATAGAAGCAGGGAATGGACGTTTTTTAGGCTTTGTTGTAGATGCAGAAGTATCAAAAGAAACGGGCTATGTAACGGCATTTATGATTGCAGAGCCACGAAAATATCTAGGGTTTTTTAGAGGAGAAGAGTCAATAAGAAAAGTGTATATGAAAGATGTTCTTGTAGTCGGAAAGGATGTCATTCTAGTAAAGGCATTATCGTAGAATCATAGCATTTGTGCTGCTCGCTCATATTTTTCGAACAGTAAGACTGTAGCCCCTCATTTCGTGTGAGCAGCGTAAATGTATCTGCATTATTATAGGTCAGGCTATTCATTGATAAATGAAGAGTTGCTTGTTACAATAAAGGAAACTAAGTTGTAAAGTTGGGAAAAACAGTGACGAAAATCTTAACAAATTTAGACAAAATTAATAATCAAATACAAGCAGCACAACAGCGTTCAAATCGTGAGGCAACTAATGTTCAAATTATTGCTGTTACGAAAGAGGTTTCCGTTGAGAGAACACAAGAAGCAATTGATGCAGGGCTTATACATTTAGGTGAAAATCGTCCTGAAGGCTTAAAACAAAAAATTGAAGCCATTCAAGCAAATGTACACTGGCATTATATTGGATCATTACAAACTCGAAAAGTAAAACAAGTTATTAACGAAATTGATTACTTACATTCCTTGGATCGTCTAAGCTTAGCTGAAGAAATTGAAAAAAGAGCAACAAAAACGGTAAAATGTTTTGTACAAGTTAATGTGTCAGGTGAAGAATCAAAACATGGTTTAACAGCAGAAGACGCAGTAACTTTTATTGAATCTTTACAAGATTTCACGAAAATTCAAGTTGTAGGTTTAATGACAATGGCACCAAATACAGAGGACGAAACAATTATTCGCTCTGTTTTTAAGCAATTAAAACAATGTCAACAGCAAATAGCCGAACGAGGATTCGCACACGCACCTTGTACCGAGTTATCAATGGGCATGTCTAATGACTTTGAAATAGCGGTAGAGGAAGGAGCTACATTCGTTCGAGTCGGAACGGCTCTTGTTGGAAATGAAAGAGGGGAACAGGATGAGCATGAAAAATAAAATTAAAAACTTCTTTTATCTTGAAGAAGACCTAGAAGAAGAAATCACGCAAGCTCCTATTCAACAGCAACAACCCGTGCAACAACCGATTCATGCAGCTAAACCATCTAAAAAGGTCATCAAAGAACGTAAGGCACAGATTCATGAAATTGTACCGCAAAGTACAAATGCTAATAATAATATTGTTAGTTTACAAGCAGCTATGAATACAAAAGGTGCAAAGGTTGTATTGGTAGAACCGAGAGTTTATGCAGAGGCTCAGGATATCGCAGAAAACTTAAAAAACAAAAGAGCAACAATTGTTAATCTGCAACGTATTGAACGAGAACAAGGTATACGAATTATCGATTTTTTAAGCGGTACAGTCTATGCGCTTGGTGGAGATATTCAACGTATAGGCAAAGATATATTCTTATGCACACCAGATAATGTAGAAGTGTCTGGCGAAATTTCAAATTTTATTTTAGACGATAATTAATAGCGAGGATTGTAGTTTATATGACTTTTTATATAATTTTGCATTATTTGGATTTAGCGTTTACTGTGTACTCATTTATGCTAGTAGCATATGTTTTAATGTCTTGGGTACCAGCTGCTCAAAGTTCAGCAATTGGCCGTTTTCTTGAAAGAATATGTGATCCATACTTAGGGCTTTTCAGAAAAATCATTCCTCCTATTGGCATGATTGATATTTCTCCGATTGTGGCAATATTCATGTTGAATTTTATTAAAAATGGGCTTTTTATTGTGATTCAAAAAATATTCTTTATGTTTTAGTCCAAATCCTCACAATTAGTGGGGATTTTTTGTGTAAAAAGGGAATACTAGACATACATAAACTAGTAGTTTCAAATGGATGAGGTAGATGGGGTGAACAAAAGATGGAGCATTTAATACAACATTTTAGGAAGGACGAGCAGCCTTTTATTGAGCAGGTAGTAAGTTGGCAACGTGAGGTGGAAGACCGTTATGCTCCGAAACTTACAGATTTTTTAGATCCAAGGCAGCGTTTTATCGTGATGTCTATCATTGCGCAAAATCCTATGCTTCAAACGACAAGCGATGGCTTGTTTCATGAGGCAGAACGTCAACGTATGCTTATTTTCCCAACATATTTCGAACCGCATGAGGAAGATTATCAGCTTACAGTATTTACAATTCACTATCCTGCAAGATTTGTCCAATTACGCCACCCTGATGTGCTCGGTGCCCTATTATCATTAGGCTTAGACAGAGCTAAATTCGGAGATATTAGGGTGAATGAGCAGCAAGTGCAGTTTGTTGTCGCTGAAGAGGTAGCAGATTATGTACGCCTTCATTTAACGGGGATTGGAAAGGTTAAAGTGCATGTTGAATCAATTAAAGAATCACAAGCCCTTATTGAAAATGAAGATGACTGGCAGGAAGAATCTCATACTGTTTCTTCTATGCGTTTGGATGTCATTATTGCAACGGTATTAAAAGTGTCTCGTCAAAAAGCACAAGCACTTATTACTGGAAAAAAAGTGCGTGTAAACTGGACTGAACGAGATAGTGTTGCTTTTGAATGTCAAGAAGGTGATATTTTATCAGTACGAGGTAGTGGTCGCGTGAAAATAATAATGACAGAAGGCCGAACAAAGAAAGATAAAATTCGTTTACAAATCGGTCGTTTGACCCAAAAAGGTTAAAAAACATGTAATTTCAATTTATTTTTACTGCTAAGTTGTTAGAACAATTGTATAATAGAAATTACGAATGTACATGTAAAGGAGAGAAGGATCGTATGCCATTATCACCTATTGATATACATAATAAGGAGTTTACAAAATCTTTCAGGGGATATGCTGAAGATGAAGTAAATGAATTTTTAGATCAAATTATTAAAGATTATGAAAAACTACTCCGTGAAAAAAAAGATGTCGATAAGCAACTAGAAATGGCTTTAGAGCAAGCGAGACATTTTAATTCTTTAGAGGAAACATTACAAAAATCAATTGTTGTCGCTCAAGAGGCAGCAGATGAAGTACGAAGAAACTCACAAAAAGAAGCAAAGCTTATTGTGAAAGAAGCCGAAAAAAATGCCGATCGTATTGTTAATGAGGCATTAACGAAAGCACGTAAAGTTACAATAGAAATAGATGAGCTGAAAAAGCAGTCAAAAGTTTTCCGCAATCGATTTAAAATGCTTGTAGAAGCACAGTTGGATTTACTTAATGCAGACGATTGGGATCATTTACTGCAATATGATATTGATTTAACAGAAATTCAGTCTTCTGTTGAGGAAGCGCAAGAATCAGAAGAAATCTAAATCGTCCATTGAAAAAGTGACGTAGTCATGTAATGAATATGACTTGACGCAATTCATGGATTTCCATATACTATTGTAATAGTAATTAAATAAGAACAGATATGCATATAGGCAGAGACGAAGACAGTATTTGTTAGGTGTAGTAAAGCGATTTGGGGATAGTGTGAGCCCAGACAAGCAAATAACAAAGAAAATCACTTCTGAGCTAAATAACTGAACGTTTAGTAAGTTATTTCGGAGCGCACAACGTTAACGTGCTTTCAAGCGGTAGTACAATTATGTACTACAACTAGGGTGGTACCGCGAGTTCAAGCTTCTCGTCCCTTACAGGGATTGAGGGGCTTTTTTGTTGTTAATGGATTGTTTTGCGTGTCACTAGGAAAGTATATCAAAAAGGCTTAATTTAAATGATTGGCACAAGATGTGTCCTAGTTACCTTTGCTTGGGGCTTACAAGAATCTGTCGAATGTAATTAAATGCTTAGCAAATGTTCTCTGTTTGCAAAAAATAAAGGAGGAATTTACAAATGGTTGAATATAAAGAAACGTTACTAATGCCAAAAACAGATTTTCCAATGCGCGGAAATTTACCTGCGAATGAACCAAAAATGCAAGAAAAATGGAATGAGATGGACATCAATAAACTACAAATGGAGCGTACAGCAGGTCGCCCTGAATATGTTCTACATGATGGCCCTCCATATGCAAATGGTGATATCCATATTGGTCATGCATTAAATAAAGTCCTGAAAGATATGATCACACGTCATCGCTCAATGACAGGTTTCCATGTTAACTATATTCCTGGATGGGATACACATGGTTTACCAATCGAGCAAGCTTTAACGAACAAAGGTGTAAAACGTAAAGAAATGTCTATTGCTGAATTCCGCGAGCTTTGCGAAAAATATGCATATGAACAAATCGACAATCAGCGTGAGCAATTCCGTCGTTTAGGTATTCGTGGTGATTGGGAAAACCCATATATTACGTTAAAACCAGAATTTGAAGCACGACAAATTGAAGTGTTCGGTAAAATGGCTGAAAAAGGCTATATTTATAAAGGCTTAAAACCAGTGTATTGGTCGCCATCTTCAGAATCTGCATTAGCAGAGGCTGAAATTGAATATAAAGATGTAAAATCAGCTTCAATTTATGTAAGCTTTGCGATTAAAGATGCAAAAGGTGTTGTACCAGCTGATGCGAAATTTATTATTTGGACGACTACGCCTTGGACATTACCAGCGAACTTAGGGATTTCTCTAAATCCAGAATTCATCTATGTTGTTGTTGCAGTAGCGGATAAAAAGTTCATTATTGCGAAAGAATTGCTTGAAACAGTTGCAAAAGAGCTTGATTGGGAAACTTATGAAGTTATCCAAGAGGTAAAAGGGGAAGCATTAGATCGCATCGTAGCACAACATCCATTCTACGACCGTGAATCACTTGTAATGGTCGGTGAGCACGTTACTGCTGAGGCTGGTACTGGTTGTGTTCATACTGCTCCAGGACACGGTGAAGATGACTATCAAATTGGTAAGTTATACGGTTTACCAATTCTAAGTCCAGTGGATAACAGTGGTTGTTATACTGACGAAGCACCAGGTTTTGAAGGTGTCTTTTACAATGATGCAAACAAAATGGTTACTGCCAAATTAGAAGAAGTTGGCGCATTAGAAAAACTAAACTTCTTTACGCACTCTTATCCACATGACTGGCGTACGAAAAAACCAGTAATTTATCGTGCTACACCACAATGGTTTGCGTCAATTGATGCTTTCCGTGATGAATTATTAGAAGCGGTTAAATCGACAGCATTTACACCTGCTTGGGGCGAAACACGTCTTTATAATATGATTCGTGACCGTGGAGACTGGGTTATTTCTCGTCAACGTGCATGGGGTGTACCAATTCCAATTTTCTATGCTGAAAACGGTGAGCCGATTATTACGCCAGAAACAATTGCACGTATTTCTACACTATTCCGTGAGCATGGATCAAATATTTGGTTCCAAATGACGGCTAAAGAATTATTACCAGAAGGCTTTACACATCCAGGTAGTCCAAATGGTGAATTTACGAAAGAAAACGATATTATGGACGTATGGTTTGACTCAGGATCATCTCACCAAGGTGTGCTAGTTGAACGTGGTATTAAATATCCAGCGGATCTTTACTTAGAAGGGTCTGACCAACACCGTGGCTGGTTTAACTCGTCGTTAATTACGTCTGTGGCGATTAATGGCTATGCACCCTATAAAGGTCTCTTAACGCATGGCTTCGTTCTAGATGGCGATGGTCGCAAAATGAGTAAATCACTAGGGAATGTAATTATTCCACAAAAGGTAATGGATCAATACGGTGCTGATATTTTACGCCTATGGGTAGCTTCTGTAGATTATACTGCTGATGTTCGTATTTCAATGGATATGTTAAAGCAAGTATCTGAAGTTTACCGTAAAATCCGTAATACATTCCGTTTCTTACACGGCAATGTAGCTGATTTCAATCCATTGAAAGACCGTGTACCATATGCAGATTTACGTGAGATGGATCAATACATTTACATGCGTTTACAAGATGTATTGAAAACAGTACGTAGCGCTTATGATCGTTATGATTTTGCTGCTGTCTACCATGCGGTTAATAACTTTGTTGCTGTAGAACTATCTTCATTCTACTTAGACATCGCAAAAGATGTTGTTTATATTGAAGGTCATGATAATCACGATCGTCGTGCAATGCAAACAGTTATTTACGATACATTAATGACTTTAGTAAAAATCATGACACCAATTATTCCCCATACAACAGATGAAGTATGGTCTTATTTACACGCTCAAGGTGTTGTGGAAGAGGTATCAGTTCAATTAACAGACTTCCCATCAGTAGTTGAGCAAGCAAACTTCGATGAGTTACGTGAAAAATGGGAAACAATTATCGATGTACGTGATGATATTTTAAAAGCTTTAGAAGAAGCTCGAAATGCTAAAACAATCGGTAAATCTCTTGAAGCGAAAGTAACAGTTTATGCAAAACCAGAAGTATTAGCATTATTGAATGATGCAAACATTGATTTTGCTCAGCTTTCAATCGTTTCTGCTTTTGAGGTAGCACCAATTGAATCAGCTCCTGCTGAAGCGCTAGCATTAGAACATGTATCAATTGTTGTTGAAAAAGCAACAGGCGAGAAATGTGAGCGTTGTTGGTCAATTTCTGCAACAGTTGGAACAAATGAAGCGCAACCAACAGTATGTGCTCGTTGTGCAGAAGTTGTTGAAAAGTATTACGTATAAAATTTCATGAAATAAAAATGAGCAGTCGATGCTGAAATCGACTGCTCATTTTTTATATGAATGGATAGCTGTGAACATACCGATCTATAGTTAAGTACGATAGTGGAAAGTAACGTTGAATGGGACGTAAGCGAGGGTGTCTGCACGAAGTTGTTTTGAGAACCGGGCATTCAGTATATTTACTTAAACAATATTTCGATTGTATTGCGGTAGTCAGTTGGAGAAATTCCTACATATTTTTTAAATGTAAGACTGTAATAATTGGGTGTATTAAAGCCAGAACTTGCTGAAATTTTTTCAATGGTATAGTCAAATTTCCGTAAATAGGGGAGTGTTTTAATTATGCGAGTATACGCTACATAATCAACAAAATTACGACCAGTCTCTTTTTTAAATAAGCGACTAAAGTGAGTAGGACTAAAATTAATTGATTTGGCGACATCACTAATAATTAGTTGCTCATCATAATGCTCCTCAATATATTGAATAGCCTTTTGTAGCGGTTCATGCTTCGTTAAGTCCTCGTAAAATCGTATATGAATATTATCTACAGGTGGCTTTCTACGTGCTTTTCTAGCCTGACTGTAGGATTCTTTAACTTGCATAGATTGCAAAAACACACCACCAATTCCTATAAAAAGGTGGATATTATAATCTCTTTTTAAAAGCTCGATAACGGTCAGTAAAGTAGTGACACCCTCTGTCCAATGTTTAAATGATGTATACGTATGAGGAATCCGCATCAGCAATAATAAGTAACGCTCGAAATTTAAAAAGGACAGCGGTGCTTTGTCCGAAAAATGCTGACGAAAGACATTGGTAATTACACTA
Organism: Lysinibacillus sp. NPDC097868; assembly: GCF_044761135.1. Lineage (NCBI taxonomy): Bacteria > Bacillati > Bacillota > Bacilli > Caryophanales > Bacillaceae > Lysinibacillus > Lysinibacillus sp. NPDC097868. The sequence goes on from NZ_JBIWBS010000001.1 coordinate 291,493, forward strand.
CTTGCATCGTACAGTATCGGTCGGTTTTGCTGAGCATCTACATAGCCTTGAATTAAAAAAACGATATTTGGAATACAGTCAGTTGATAAAAACGAAGAAGCTTGTACAATTTCCTGTTCGTTGTTAATTTCACCTCGTATTAGTCGTCTCAAAAAAGCTTCGCGAAATGGTGATGTATAATTGTGTGGGATTTGTTGTGATAGTTCAAGCATCGTAATGGTACTTGCTTGCTGATCTTTATAGGATGTATAAAGCTTTTTTACAATTCGTAAAAATTTTTGTTTTTGCAAAGGTTTTATAAGAAGTGCTAGTAAATTTAATTCAATGGCAATACCTACTGAATAGGTTAAGTGTACTGCAACAATAGGGATAATAATACTATTAGGATAATTTTTCTTTAATCGTTTGACCTTTACCCAATCAAATAAATGGTTAATTTCATAGACGAAAATTGCCACCTCTTGTGCACGCGGTTGTGTACATTCAGTAAATGTATGTGGGAGGAATTCTTCTAGCCATCCTATCATTTGCTGTTTTTCAATTGAATTCTCAACGTTCCATACGACGCTTAAAATGCTAAACAGCCCCTTTCTAAAATCAAAAAATAAAAAGAAGATTAATAAAAGTATTTTAACTTAAAATAGCAATATTTTGTACTAATACAGCAAAATATTGTACCTATATTATTAGAAAAATAGAATAGAATAGTTGTAGCGAATAATAATTTGAAATTTCAGATAATTATTCACTTAAACAAAAGGGGGTTAGTAATATGGCGGGGAGTCATGATTATGAGTATGTGGAAGCTGGAACTGTGGATGTCAGAGATTTGCCACCGTTAGATCCGACGACACATAAAATTATGAAGGATGAGTTTACTACAGGCTTTAGCTTAACGGTATTTTATTTTATTTTAATTTTTAGTATCCCAGTAATGAATTGGTTTGCTCCTGAAATTGCATTTAAGAAAGTATGGGGAGGCATGACTGTAACGTGGTTTGTCACGACAGTTGTCATGATGGTGATGGCCTTTGTTATTGCATATGTCCATACGACGTTGTATGAAAAGCGCTTGAAAAAATATGAAATGTCAAATAAGTAGTTCACTAAAGGGGGTAGGTTGAATGATTGAGACGATTTTAGAACCAAAAATGTTGTTGACAATCGCACTAATGGGAACCATTGTGTACATTACGTATTTAACGAAAAAAAATACAACGGCATCTGATTTCTTCGTTGGGGGACGGAGTTTTGGATGGTTTACGAATGGATCAGCTATTGGAGGAGACTACTTAAGTGCAGCTACATTTTTAGGGATTGCTGGTTTAACATTTCAGCTAGGCTATGATGGTGCGTATTATGCATTTTGCTTCTCAATTGGCTTGACACTACTAGCCATTTTTGTTGCTGGGCCATTGAGACGTTTTGGAGCATTTACTGTGGCAGACTTTTTAGCCTATCGCTTTCATAGTAGACGAGCTCGTTTAGCTGCAGTAATTGTTGTTTTAGCGATTTCAGGCTTCTATGCGGCGCCGCAGCTGTTAGGAGCAGCACAAATATTAAGTATGTTTTTTGGTACATCCTATGAATTCGGTATTATCTTTACATGTGTAGTGATGATTTTCTACGTAGGAATAGGCGGAATGAAGGGGACAACAATCAACCAAGCATTAGAGCTTTGGATTCGTCTAGGAGCGTTCATAGTAATGCTTATTGCAGCAATGTATGGGGGCTTGCATTACGATAAAATTTTAGCAGCCATCAATTCCTTTAATGGTCCTATTACAGGTACATCACCTTATGCCTTGGATGGTAGTGATGTTAATTTTGATGGTGCGGCATGGACGGGGACAGGCTTTTATTTCCCAACGTTTTGGCAAACAATAAGTATGACAATTGGTTTAGCGCTAGGTACTATTGGATTACCGCATATTTTATTGCGTTTTTATACGAATCCAAGTGCTAAGGCTGCCCGTAAATCCGCTTTGATGGCCATTGGAATTGCCAGTACGTTCTTCTTGTTAGCGGTATTTTTAGGTGTTGTTGGCCGTGCAATTTTCATCTCAGGTAGTGCAAGTGAAGAAGTGATGAGAGATTTAGTGCTCGGTGGCAATAACATGGTTATTCCAACAACTGCGCTTGCCTTAGGAGGCGATTGGCTTCTCGGTCTTGTTATTGCAGGGGCTTTCGCTGCAATCTTCTCTAATTTATCAGGACTATTCATTACCAGCTCGGGCGCATTAGCACATGATTTATATGCTAGCTTTATGAAAAAAGATATTACGCAAAAACAGCGAGTAGTTGCCGGAAAAGTAGCCATTGTTATTTTAGGTATTCTTTATGGCGGACTAGGTTTACTCGTTAAGGATGCATCTATCGGTCATTTAGTCGCTTTAGCATTTACGGTTGCTGCGAGTACATTTACACCGATTTTTATATTAGGTATTTGGTGGAGAGGTATGACAGAAAAAGGAGCTATTGCTGGATTGGTGATAGGCCTTGTTGTGTCCATGTGGATGATTTTCTTACCAGGAACACTGCCAAGTTTCCTACAATTTAAAATCCCAGGTATTGTAACCGTACCAGTAGGTTTCCTTTCTGTAATTATTGTGTCATTGTTAGATCGTAAAGTACCTGCTGATGTAAATGATTTTATGAAGCGCGTACACTCGAAAGAATCTGAAACTGCATAGGTCCCGATACTTTCACTCTATTACTTTTATTGTGAAGAAAGCGTAGACGGTAAACCAACTCAAAGAAATTTGGGTTGGTCTACTGTCTATTTTATTTTTGGCCAATCATAGGCAACCGGTGATTTCCGTTCCAGGCGCTCCCTTTCCGCAGGCACGGCTTCAACTATTTTTTGCGGCAAAAGCCGAAAAAATGGATTTTCAGCTCGTGCTGTTCCAGCAGGAGTGTCGCTCCTTCCACGTCAATCAACTAGTATAGACGACAAATAAAATATTTCGTCTCCCTTTTCAATATAAAGGCCTCGCAATAGTAGAGTAATACTGCTTTAGAGTTGAGTTAATAGAAACGTTTGATTTTCGCGGAGAATGGCGACTCCAACGGGATGAGCTTGAGCTGAAAGCCCCCCAGGAATGAAGTGATGAGGAGATTGAAGCCAAGCCCGTGGAACGCGTCACTCGTAGCGAAAATCAAACGCAGTTTTTGTTTAGTAATACTCATTAATTTAAATTCTCAGCTATACCGGACATGGTGCTTTTTAGGGAACAGCATTTTTGCATTCACAGTAGAATGGCGAAGAGCGTCGATTTCTACTTTTGGACTGCAGCCTTGTGTTTCCGTCATATTTTCATGTTATATTAGTTATTGCTATATAAGCTCTTATGGTAGAATAGGTTAGATGTTGAGTGAACGGAGGAATAGCTGTGTATAAATATTATGGATTGGCCGCTTTTGTGATTATTTTAGATCAATGGACAAAATGGCTAATTGTGAAAAATATGGAGTTTGGTGAGCGTATTTCCGTATGGGATCCATGGTTTGGCATTTTATCTCATCGTAATAGAGGTGCAGCATGGGGAATGCTTGAGGGGCAAATGTGGTTATTTTCTATTGTAACAATAGGCGTTATTTGTGCCATCATTTACTTTTATCACAAAGAAGCAAAGGGCAAGCCTCTTTTTCAAGTGGGTTTAATGCTTTTATTGGGCGGTGCCATTGGTAACTTTATTGACCGTTTATTTAGAGGAGAAGTAGTAGATTTTGTCGACGTATTAATCCCTATTATGAATTACGATTTCCCGATTTTTAATATTGCGGATGCAGCATTAACAATTGCCGTTGTCGTATTAATGATTGGTTTAATCGCCGAAGATAAAAAAGAAAAGAAACAGGTGAAACAATGACGCAAGTATCTTATACAATCGAAGAACAACAGCAAGGAGAGCGCATTGACAAAGCGATTTCAAGTATACAGACTGAGTGGTCTCGTACACAAATTAGCAATTGGATTACAGAAGGAATTGTCAAAGTAAATGGTGAGACAGTTAAAGCGAAATATAAGGTGAAAGCAGGCGATGTTGTAGAAATCATCGTGCCAGAAGCAGAGCCATTAGATGTAATTGCTGAAAACCTAGCACTTGACATTGTTTATGAGGACGCGGATGTGCTCGTTGTCAACAAACCAAAGGGGATGGTTGTCCATCCAGCACCTGGTCATATGGCAGGTACACTTGTAAATGGTTTAATGTATCACTGTAAAGATTTATCGGGCATTAATGGTATTTTACGCCCAGGTATTGTACACCGTATCGATAAAGATACATCAGGTTTACTAATGGTAGCGAAAAATGATGTTGCACACGAATCATTAGTCGATCAACTTGTTAATAAAACAGTAACGCGTAAATATACAGCTCTTGTTCATGGACATATCGCACATGATAAAGGGACAATTGACGCACCGATTGGTCGTGACCAAAAGGATCGTCAAAAACAAGCAGTTGTTGATAAAGGGAAACATGCGGTAACACACTTCCAAGTGATTGAACGCTTCGGTGAATACACACTAGTAGAGTGTCGTCTTGAAACGGGACGTACACACCAAATTCGCGTGCATATGAATTATATAGGATTCCCTCTTGTTGGTGATCCAAAATATGGACCGAGAAAGACAATTGATTTTGGTGGACAAGTATTACATGCAGGAGTTTTAGGATTCAATCATCCTACAACAGGCGAATATATGGAGTTTGAAGCACCACTTCCTGTTGATTATGTAGAATTATTAGATGAATTACGAAATAAGGATTGACGAATATTTAAAGAAGGTCTATACTAACGAAAGTGAATGAACGACTTTAACTTAATATTCACCTTTAATGGCAGTCCAGAGAGGCTGAGAAGGTACATGTGAACGTGTTGTGAAATTTTGCGCTGCAAATTTTTCCGACATGCTATTTAAACACGTACTCAACCCTCTCAGGCTATTCGCCTCGAGAGGTTTTTTTATGCCGTTGTAATGATGCTTTACGACTTAGGAAGCATCACGTAAATTCGATTGTGCTACAGCTTTCCAGAGTAATACTCTAATAAAAGTTGCGCATAATGGACAACACTGAAATTAGATTCAAGAGAGGAGGACAAAAGATGTCAAAAAATGAGCTATTAGATGGGCCATCGATGACAAGAGCATTAACACGTATTGCACATGAAATTATTGAACGTAATAAAGGCATTGATGAATGTATTTTAGTCGGTATAAAAACGCGCGGTGCCTTTCTAGCGAGACGCTTAGCGGAGCGTATCGAAAAAATAGAAGGAAAAGCTATTCGTACAGGGGAGCTAGACATTACTCTTTACCGAGATGATTTATCGACAAAGCATGAAAATGAGCAGGCACATGTCGAGCAAGTGGATATCAATTATGTTGTTGCCAATCAAAAAATTATTCTAGTCGATGATGTACTATATACAGGTCGTACAGTCCGTGCTGCATTAGATGCCATAATGGATTTAGGAAGACCAGCACAAATTCAACTGGCAGTGTTGATAGATCGAGGGCACCGAGAGCTACCAATTCGAGCTGACTACGTTGGAAAAAATGTACCGACATCGGGCACAGAGCGCATCGTTGTCAATTTAACTGAAGTCGATGGTGAAGATTGCGTCATTATTTATAAAGAAGACTAACTATAAAGTGAGGAAATGTTATGTCAAAGGCAGTATTAGATGTAAATGACAAACCGACCCCAGTCCAATTGGTGACATTAAGTTTCCAACATATGTTTGCCATGTTTGGGTCAACGATTTTAGTACCACAGCTTGTAGGCCTTAGCCCTGCAATCGCCCTTCTAACAAGCGGAATTGCAACATTGTTCTTCCTATTAATAACGAAGTTTCAAGTACCAGCATATTTAGGTTCATCGTTTGCCTTTATCGCACCGATTTTACTTGCCGCAGGCGGTTTAGATGACAATGGCTTAAGTGTCAACCCAGGTAACGCCATGATAGGGGCAATGGCCGTCGGTGTAACCTACGGCATTGTGTCACTCATCATTTGGAAGAGCGGCTATAAATGGATTATGAAAATCCTTCCGCCAATCGTAGTAGGGCCGGTTATTATGGTCATCGGCCTTGGCTTATCAGGAACAGCAGTAGGCATGGCAATGAATGTTGATGGGGAATATAACTTACTGCATTTCTCAGCAGCACTTGTCACACTATTTACGGCAATTATTTTTACAATCTTCTTTAAGGGGATTTTAAGTACGATGCCGATTTTAATCGGCCTAATCGTTGGCTATGTTTACTCGATTTTTATCGGTATCGTCAACTTCGAACCGATTAAAGAAGCAAAGATGTTTGCAATACCACATTTCATCATTCCTGGTGTAGATTATGACTTTACAATTACATCTACGATTTTACTAGCGATGGTACCGATTGTCATTGTGACAATTTCAGAGCATATCGGTCACCAGCTCGTGCTTGGAAAAGTAGTGAATCGAGATTATATTAAAGAACCAGGCTTACATCGTTCATTACTAGGTGATGGCTTTGGGACATTAGTTAGTGCATTCATTGGTGGTCCACCAAAAACAACGTACGGTGAAAATATCGGTGTTCTTGCTATCACACGAGTTTACAGTGTGTATGTAATAGCAGGAGCGGCAGTAGTGGCGATTTTCCTGTCATTCTTCGGGAAAGCAATGGCAGTAATCGCAACAATTCCAACAGCTGTTCTTGGCGGAGTTTCCATTCTACTGTTCGGTATCATCGCTTCAAGCGGTCTCCGTATGCTAGTAGATAATCATATCGACTTTGGTAACAGCCGCAATCTAGTGATTGCCTCTGTTATTCTAGTAATAGGTATCGGCGGTGCGAAATTTATCGTCACAGAATCACTAAGTTTAGAAGGTATGGCGTTAGCAGCGATTATCGGAGTTGTGCTAAATGCGGTTTTACCAGGTAAAAAAGAAGCCGATATACCAGTACCTTACAATCAAAATAATAATTCATAGTAGTACCTTTTAATGAATTGTCCAGAGAGGCAAAAAAAGGGAAGTTGTGGACAAGCAATAAGTAAGCATCCGGCTTACTATAGTTTGTTACGCCTCCTTATGCCTCGCTGATGACATCAGCGGGGCTTTTACATTATTTAGACACTTAAATAATGAAGAACGTCATACATAGACGTTCATGACACACAATCTAATGGAGGTACATGATGAAGAACTTATTATCAATGGAACATTTAACAACCGAAGAAATTAGCAGCATTTTACATCGTGCGCAGGCTTTTGAAAATGGCGAAACATCATCGTTATCTCGTGCTTACAACGTTGCAAACTTATTTTTTGAACCGAGTACTCGAACGAAAACAAGTTTTGAGATGGCAGAGCGGAAAGTTGGCTGCACTGTAATCCCGTTTGACGCAAGCTTTTCAAGTGTGACAAAGGGTGAAACAATGTACGATACAGTCAAAACATTAGAGATGATAGGCATAGATGCGGTCGTTATCCGAGCACAAGAAGATGAATATTATAACGAGCTACTAGAAGGCATTAATGTTGCGGTTATAAACGCAGGAGATGGCGCTGGTCAACATCCATCACAATCATTGCTGGATCTGTACACGATAAAAAAAGAGTTTGGTTCTTTTGAAGGGTTAAATATCACAATCGCTGGGGATATATCTCATAGTCGTGTTGCAAAATCAAATGCTTCGGCGTTACAACGACTAGGAGCAAATGTACATTTTCTTTGCCCAGAAGAATGGGCAGGGGATTTTAAAGCACATCATTCTTGGGAAGATTTAATCGAAATAAGCGATGTCATTATGTTACTTCGTGTACAACATGAACGTCATAAGGTAAATAGAAGCTTCTCAAAAGAAAGCTATCATGAAGAGTACGGATTGACAGTGGAACGTGAGAAGAAAATGAAGGAAAAAGCAATTATTATGCATCCAGCGCCAGTTAACCGTGATGTAGAAATTGCATCAGAGCTAGTCGAAAGCGAACGTTCTCGAATTTTTGAGCAAGTTCGCAATGGTGTGTATACACGCATGGCAATTATTGAAACGATTTTACAAGGGAGAGAATAACATGACAAAAGTACTTCAAAATGTACAAATGTTAAATGAACAAGGTGAACTGCATACAGTGAATATCGCCATGGTAGATGGCAAAATTACTGCCATTGGACAAGAGGTCAATGTAGCTGGTGCGGAAATTATCGAAGGAAACGGTTTAGTTGTTGCTCCAGGCTTTGTAGATGTGCACACACATTTACGAGAGCCAGGTTTTGAACATAAAGAAACAATTGCCACAGGCTCTGCATCTGCAGCGAAAGGTGGTTTTACAACGATTTGTGCAATGCCGAATACGAAACCAGTGCCTGACACTGTAGAAAACATGCAACTAATTAACGGCCTTATTCAAGAAAGCGCAGTGATTCGTGTATTGCCATATGGTTCATTAACGCAAGACATTTCAGGTGAAGTTCGTACGGATATCGCGGAGTTAAAAGCACATGGTGCTGTAGCATTCTCAGACGATGGTGTAGGAATTCAATTAGCCTCCACGATGTATGAACAAATGCAGGATGCGGCAAAGCATAACATGGTTGTTGTAGCACACTGTGAAGATAATTCATTAATTTATGATGGTGTCATGCATGAAGGCAAGCGCAATAAAGAATTAGGACTACCGGGTATTCCTTCTATTTGTGAATCTGTTCAAATTGCGCGCGATGTTCTTCTCGCAGAAGCTGCGGGCGCACGCTACCATGTGTGCCACGTATCAACAAAAGAATCGGTGCGTGCAGTACGTGACGCAAAAGCAGCAGGTATTCGGGTCACTGCAGAAGTTTGTCCACACCATTTATTACTTGAAGAGATGGATATTCCATCCGATGATGCTAACTGGAAAATGAACCCACCATTACGCGGTGCAGACGATAAAGATTCTCTACACGCAGCACTACTTGATGGCACAATCGACTGCATCGCAACAGATCATGCGCCACATACAATAGAAGAAAAATGTTGTGGTATGGTTGGCGCACCGTTCGGCATCGTCGGCTTTGAAACAGCATTCCCACTGTTGTATACACAGTTTGTTGAAACAGGGAAATGGACTTTAAAGCAATTGATTGATTGGATGACTGTGAAAGCAGCACAAATTTTCGACTTACCATATGGAACGTTACAAGTAGGTGCATCAGCTGACATGGTTTTAATTGATGTAAAGAAAGAACAAACAATTGATGCAGAAGGTTTTGTATCAAAAGGTCGCAATACACCTTTCAATGGTTGGATTGCAAAAGGTTGGCCAGTAGTAACAATTTTTGAAGGTAATATCGTATACCAGGAGGCAGAGTAATGAAAAAACGTTTACTTATTTTAGAAGATGGCACAGTATTTACAGGCACAGCGTTCGGTAGCGAGCGAGCTTCACAAGGCGAGGTCGTATTCACAACAGGGATGACAGGATATCAAGAAACGATTTCAGACCCTTCATTCTACGGACAAATCGTAACGTTAACATACCCACTTATCGGTAACTACGGTATTAACCGTGATGATTTCGAATCAATCACACCTGCAATTCGTGGATTTGTAGTCCGCGAACTAGCAAAAACACCGTCAAACTTCAGATGTGATTTAACAGTTGATGAATATTTAACATCAAAGGATATCCCAGGGATTGAAGGGATTGATACTCGAAAATTAACACGCATTATTCGTAGCAAAGGATCTGTTAAAGCAATTTTAACAGCGGCTGACGAAGAAGTGAATGTAGAAGAAATCGTCGCAAAACTACAGGCTACACCAGCAATTACGCATCATGTTCGCGAAGTAACGCCAAAGGCTGCTTATCCATCACCAGGCCGTGGCAAACGAGTAGTATTAATTGACTACGGTATGAAGCATGGTATTCTCCGTGAATTAAATAAACGTGATTGTGATGTACTAGTTGTACCTTACAATACACCAGCAGCAGAAATTTTAGCATGGCATCCTGATGGCATTATGCTGTCAAACGGTCCAGGGAATCCTGAAGACGTTGCAGAAGGTATCGAAACGGTACGCAATTTAATCGGAAAAGTGCCAATGTTCGGTATTTGCTTAGGCCACCAAATCTTCTCATTAGCGAGTGGCGCGAAGTCATTTAAATTACCATTCGGTCACCGCGGAGGTAACCACCCGGTTAAAGATTTACGCACAGGTCGTACAGACTTAACATCTCAAAATCATGGCTATGCAATCGATATTGAGTCTTTAAAAGATACAGATTTAGAATTAACACATGTCGCATTAAATGATGGTACTTGTGAAGGTGTACGTCATAAGAAATATCCGATTTTCACAGTACAATATCACCCAGAAGCATCACCAGGACCAGAGGATTCAAACCACTTATTTGATGAATTCATTGAAATGATGGAAGCAGAAGCAGGGAAGGGGAAACAACATGCCTAAACGTACAGATATAGAAACTATTTTAGTAATCGGGTCTGGCCCAATCGTCATCGGACAAGCAGCAGAATTTGACTATGCAGGAACACAAGCTTGTCTTTCATTAAAAGAAGAAGGCTACCGCGTTATTTTAATAAACTCAAACCCTGCAACAATTATGACAGATACTGAAATTGCAGACAAAGTTTACATTGAGCCAATCACACTAGAATTTGTATCACGCATTTTACGTAAAGAACGTCCAGATGCAATCCTACCAACACTAGGTGGTCAAACAGGTTTAAATATGGCCATTGAGTTAGACAACTCAGGTATTTTAAATGAACTAAATATCGAAATTCTTGGTACGAAACTAGATGCTATCCATAAAGCAGAAGACCGTGATTTATTCCGTAACTTAATGTACGAACTAGGTGCACCAGTACCGGAATCAGACATTATTCATAACTTAGATGAAGCGAAAAACTTTGTCGCAAAAATCGGTTATCCAGTAATCGTTCGTCCTGCATTCACACTTGGAGGTACAGGCGGCGGTATTTGCTATAACGACCAAGACCTAGAAGAAATCGTCACATCAGGTTTAAAATATTCGCCAGTTACACAATGTTTACTTGAAAAATCAATCGCTGGTTTGAAAGAGATTGAATATGAAGTAATGCGTGATGCAGCTGACAATGCGATCGTTGTTTGTAACATGGAAAATGTTGACCCAGTAGGGATTCATACAGGTGACTCAATCGTAGTAGCACCAACACAAACACTTTCTGACCGCGAAAATCAAATGTTACGTAATATCTCATTAGATATTATTCGCGCACTAAAAATTGAAGGTGGCTGTAACGTACAGTTAGCCCTTGATCCATATAGCTTCAACTACTATGTAATCGAAGTAAACCCACGTGTATCACGCTCATCTGCATTAGCGTCAAAAGCAACGGGCTACCCAATCGCGAAGCTGGCAGCAAAAATTGCAGTAGGCTTAACGTTAGATGAAATTAAAAATCCAGTGACAGGTTCAACGTATGCTTGCTTCGAACCAGCACTAGACTATATCGTAGCAAAAATTCCACGCTGGCCATTCGATAAGTTCGAATCTGCAAAACGTAACCTAGGCACACAAATGAAGGCAACAGGGGAAGTAATGGCGCTTGGTCGTACGTTCGAGGAAGCAATGCTAAAAGCTGTACGTTCTCTTGAAACAGGTCAAGTTCATCTAGAGCTGAAACATGCTGAAGATAACTCTGATTCTTGGATTGAAAAACGCATCCGTAAAGCGGGCGATGAACGCTTATTCTTCATCGGAGAAGCATTGCGTCGCGGTGTAACAATTGAACAAATTCATGAATGGTCTGCAATCGACTTATTCTTCTTAAATAAATTCAAAAACATTGTAGATATGGAGCAAACACTTGCTGACCATAAAAACGATAAAGAAGTATTACGTACTGCAAAACGTCTAGGCTTTGCGGATAAAAAAATTGCTGAGCTTTGGGATACAACGCAAGAAGCAATCTATGCATACCGTAAAGAAAACGGCATTATCCCTGTCTATAAAATGGTGGACACATGTGCGGCAGAGTTCGAATCAGAAACACCTTATTTCTACGGCACTTATGAGGAAGAAAATGAGTCAATCAAGTCTGAAAAACCATCTGTTATCGTATTAGGCTCAGGTCCAATCCGTATCGGTCAAGGGGTAGAGTTCGATTACGCTACAGTTCACTCAGTTTGGGCTATCCAAGAAGCAGGCTATGAAGCAATCATTATTAACTCAAACCCAGAAACAGTATCAACAGATTTCTCGATTTCAGATAAGTTATACTTCGAGCCATTAACGATCGAAGACGTAATGCACATTATCGATTTAGAACAACCAATTGGCGTAGTTGTTCAATTCGGTGGTCAAACAGCTATTAACCTAGCTGATAAATTAGCTGTAAATGGTGTGAAAATTTTAGGTACATCGCTAGAAGACATCGATCGTGCTGAAAACCGTGATAAATTTGAACAAGCTTTACATGCATTAGACATTCCACAGCCTCCAGGTGAAACTGCGGTATCAACAGAAGAAGCACTTGTGATTGGTAAACGTCTAGGCTTCCCAGTGCTAGTACGCCCTTCATATGTTCTTGGTGGACGAGCGATGGAAATTGTTTATAACGAGGAAGAATTACAACATTACATGGAGAACGCTGTTGAGGCTTCACCTGATCACCCAGTTTTAGTAGACCGTTACTTAACGGGTCAAGAAATTGAGGTAGATGCGATTTGTGACGGTGAAAATGTTTTAATCCCAGGTATTATGGAACATATCGAACGTGCAGGGGTACACTCTGGTGACTCGATTTCTGTATACCCACCACAAAAATTAACACAAACGCAAAAAGATACTTTAGTCGATTACACGACTCGTCTAGCAAAAGGACTTGGCATCATCGGCTTAATGAATATCCAATATGTAATTTCGCAAGGTGAAGTGTATGTGATTGAGGTTAACCCCCGCTCATCTCGTACAGTACCGTTCTTAAGTAAAATTACGAACATACCAATGGCAAACATTGCAACGAAAGCGATTCTTGGTAAATCAATCGTAGAGCAAGGATATCCAACTGGCTTAGCTGCAGAGCAAAAAGGTGTGTTTGTTAAAGTACCCGTATTCTCATTCGCAAAATTACGCCGTGTGGACATCACATTAGGACCTGAAATGAAATCAACAGGGGAAGTAATGGGTAAGGATGCCACATTAGAAAAAGCCCTATACAAAGGCTTAGTTGCAGCTGGTATGGAAATTCGTACAGAAGGCACAGTATTATTCACTGTATCTGATAAGGATAAAGAAGAAGCAATTGCACTTGCAAAACGCTTTTCAACAGTTGGCTACCGCATTGTAGCGACAGAAGGGACAGCACAAGCATTTGAAGCAGCTGGCGTTCGTACAGATGTAGTAGGGAAAATCGGTGCAAAAGGACAAACGTTACTAGACTTAATTCAAAATGGTGAAGCTCAGTTAGTAGTCAACACATTAACAAAAGGTAAGCAACCAGCGCGTGATGGATTCCGAATTCGTCGTGAGTCTGTAGAAAATGGCGTACCTTGCTTAACATCATTAGATACAGCAGAAGCAATGCTTCGTGTAATTGAATCAATGACATTTACAGCAGAACAAATGCCGAAAGCGGAGGTAGTACATTAATATGATTCGTCAAGAGAAAATGACGGTCGTCTCTCAAAAGCAAATTGCGACAAACATTTTCGAATTGACACTACATGGTGAACTGGTTCAGGATATGACTCCTGGCCAGTTTGTCCATGTAAAGGTGTCAGATTCATTGGAGCCGCTTTTACGTCGACCTATTAGTATTGCAAACATAGATAAAGACAATAGTGAATTTACAATGATTTATCGTGCGGAAGGTCGAGGAACGCAAGTGTTAGCGACAAATCGTGAAGGACAGTTAGTCAATGTCCTTGGCCCAATTGGTAATGGCTTCCCAGTCGATGCAGTAAAGACGGGTGGGACGGCATTGTTAGTTGGTGGCGGCATCGGTGTACCACCTTTACATGAACTATCAAAACAGCTTAATGCTCGTGGTGTGAAAACAATCCATGTATTAGGCTTCCAAACAGAAGATGTTTGCTTCTATGAGGATGAGTTTAGTGCACTTGGTGAAACACATTACGTAACTGTAGATGGATCGAAAGGAACGAAGGGCTTTGTAACAAACGTGTTAGAAACGTGTGCGCCGGAGTTTGATGTGTTCTATTCTTGTGGACCTCTACCGATGCTAAAAGCGTTAGAAGGCTTCTACCCAGAAAAAGAAGGCTATTTATCGTTTGAAGAGCGCATGGGTTGTGGCATTGGCGCTTGCTTTGCATGTGTGTGCAAGACAACCGATCAAATTGAAAAAGACTATGTCAAAGTATGCTCTGACGGTCCAGTATTTCCGAAAGGTACGGTGGCATTATGAGTCGTTTAAATATCCAAATACCTGGCTTAGAATTAAAAAATCCAATTATGCCAGCTTCAGGTTGCTTTGGCTTTGGCCGTGAATATGCTCAGCTGTACGATTTATCGAAGCTTGGCGCTATTATGATTAAAGCAACAACAGTGGAAACAAGACCTGGCAATCCAACACCACGTGTAGCGGAAACAGCAGCAGGGATGCTAAATGCCATTGGCTTACAAAATCCTGGTATTGAAAAAGTAATGAATGAAGAATTAAAGTTTTTAGAAGGCTATGATGTGCCAATTATCGCTAATGTAGCTGGTACTGAAACTGCAGATTACGTAGAAGTTGCACGTCGCATCTCTGCAGCACCAAATGTAAAAGCGCTAGAACTGAATATTTCTTGCCCGAACGTAAAATGTGGAGGCATTCAATTCGGTACAGACCCAGCAACAGCACGAGAGCTCGTTGCAGCAGTAAAAGCTGTTTCTGAAGTCCCTGTTTACGTGAAATTATCACCAAATGTTACGAATATCGTAGAAATCGCTCAAGCAGTTGAAGCTGGTGGAGCAGATGGAATTACGATGATTAACACATTAATTGGCATGCGTTTGCATGAACGTACAGGTAAACCAGTAATTGCTAATGGTACAGGGGGCTTGTCAGGCCCTGCAGTAAAACCAGTTGCCATTCGTATGGTATATGAGGTATATAAAGCGGTCAATATTCCGATTATTGGAATGGGCGGAGTGAGCGAAGCGCAAGATGTCATTGACTTTATGTCAGCAGGTGCATCAGCAGTCGCAGTTGGGACAGCCAATTTTGTAGACCATTTCGTTTGTCCGAACATCATTGAGGAGTTGCCAGCAAAGCTTGACGCATTAGGCGTAGAGCATATTACGGACATAATCGGAAGGAGCCATCGTTAATGAATACAAAACCAATATTAGCACTTGATTTCCCTGGTGAAGCGGAAGTTTTCAAGTTTTTAGCACATTTTCAAGAGCCTCTTTTCGTAAAGATTGGTATGGAGCTTTATATGCAGGAAGGTCCTGATATTGTACGTAAAGTGAAGGATTTAGGACATGATATTTTCCTAGATTTAAAGCTACATGATATTCCAAATACTGTTGGCTCAGCGATGAAGGGCTTAGCTAAATTAGGAGTAGATTTAGTCAATGTACATGCAGCAGGCGGGCGTCCAATGATGGAAGCTGCACTTGAAGGCCTAGAAGCGGGTACACCAGCGGGTCGAGAGCGTGCAGCATTGATTGCTGTGACACAACTAACATCTACTACTGAAGCGCAAATGCAAGCAGAGCAAAAAATCGCATTAACATTACAAGAATCTGTATTACATTATGCTAGCTTAACTAAACAAGCAGGCTTGAATGGTGTTGTCTGCTCAGTTCATGAAGCACAGGCAATCGCTGAAGTGTGCGGTGAGAACTTCTTACGTGTCACACCAGGTATTCGTTTAGCTGGTGGTGATGCACACGATCAAAAACGCATCGCTACGCCAGATGGCGCAAAACGTGATGGGTCTTCATTAATCGTAGTAGGGCGTGCCGTAACAGGTGCCCAAGATCCAGTAGCAGCATATAAAATCGTAAGTGAATTATGGGAGGCAACAAAATGACATTACAAAACGAAATCGCACACGCTATGCTTAAAGTTGGCGCAGTCGAATTAAACCCAACAGATCTTTTCACATGGGCATCGGGCATTCAATCACCGATTTACTGTGATACACGTTTAACTATTTCAGATCCAGTTATCCGTAAGCAATTGGCAAACGGCTTAGCAAAAATTATTAAAGAAAATTTTGAAGGTACAGAAATTGTAGCTGGTACTGCTACAGCAGGTATTCCACATGCTGCATGGGTAAGCGATATTTTAGACTTACCAATGGTGTACGTACGTTCAAAAGCAAAAGAGCATGGTCGTGGAAATCAAATTGAAGGAAAATACGCAGCGGGGCAAAAAGTCGTTGTAGTAGAAGATATTGTGTCAACAGGTGGTTCTTCGATTACAGCAGTAGAAGCTTTACGTGCAGCGGGGTGTGAGGTACTAGGTGTTGTTTGTGTCTACACATATAATTTACCACGTGCTGAGCAAGCATTTGAAGAAGCTGGCATTCAATATGTATCTTTAACAAACTTTGATTATTTAATTGAAGCTGCAAACGAATCAGGTGCTATTAAAGAAGAAGATATTCCATTCTTAAAAGACTGGCATGCAAAACTTAAAGCTGGAGCACTATAGGGGTAAGAAATAAGAAAAATTAATAAAAAACGATCATGGTTAAATTAGCCAATGATCGTTTTTTTTTATGAAGATGTACGTTTAGAAAAATTTATAAAAAAATAGTTTTTTACTGTAGCAAAAAGTGCTTTTTGATGTTAATACTTTAAACCGAAAAATTATATAAATATAATTGTTGAATATTTAAAATAAACAGAAATATCGAATTGTTCCTATAATCTTCAAGTTTACCAAATAAAAGAATGAATTAAGAGAGAAGAACATGAAATACAGTGTAGAATATTAGTATATTTAAATAATAAATAATTGATGGATAATAGAAAAAATAAGAAGGGAAGCAAATATCTGTTTAAAAAGAATAGAAAAATTATATAATTTTTTGTAATAGTTGTATGGTTTTTTATGTATATAACATTATGAGAGTTGTAAAAAAACTCTTGATTAAATGCGTTATTTCTATATAAAATAGCAATATGAATAATTTTCAGATAATTCCATAAGTATATAGTTAGATGATTTTTTTATTTCTACTGTAAAAATTTTATTAATATGTTTTTAAATTGAACTATATAAAAACTAATAAATATTTGAGTAGAAATGATATTAAAATAAGTTTAATCAATTTTATATCCTTTTTTCTGAATATTGAATCAGAAAAGATTGTCATCGTAAGTTTTTACTACATATTTCTATTTAGAAAAAATACAAAAAGGTGTGATGATTGCAATGAATTTAATGCTTGAAGTGAAAAACCTTAAAACTGGTTTTGATATAGACGGAGATATATATCACGCGGTGGATAACGTTTCATTTTCCGTTAAGCCCGGCCAAATTGTAGGTATTGTAGGGGAGTCTGGTTGTGGGAAAAGTGTTATGTCACTGTCAATCATGCAGCTACTTCCTCAAGGGATTGGCAAAGTTACTGGTGGAGAAATAAAGTTCCAAGGAAAAAATATTGAAGGTTACAAAAGTGATGAGATGAATAAAATACGAGGAAAAGATATTAGTATGATCTTTCAAGAGCCTATGACATCTTTAAACCCAGTATTTACAATTGGTAATCAAATTGAAGAGATTTTATTAAACCATCTACCAATCTCGAAAACAGACGCAAGACAGCAATCAATTGAATTATTGAAGAGTGTAGGCATACCAAGACCGGATAAAATTGTCGACGAATACCCACATCAACTATCTGGGGGGATGCGACAAAGGGTCATGATTGCTATTGCCATCGCCTGTCATCCGAAGCTTTTAATTGCTGATGAACCTACTACTGCACTAGATGTAACTGTACAAGCACAAATACTTGAATTGCTGAGAAAAATTCAAGCGGAAAATGATATGTCCATTATATTGATTACGCATGATTTAGGTGTAGTGGCAGAAATGTGTGATGAAGTCATCATTATGTATGCTGGGAAAATTGTAGAGCGCACAAATGTGGACAATCTATTCTATAATCCAAAGCATCCGTATACGAAGCTATTAATGGCATCCATTCCACGCATTGATATCGAAGTTAGTGAGCTAACGACAATTCAAGGCATTGTGCCATCTTTAAAAAATATGCCGACAGTCGGCTGTCGATTTGCAGATAGATGTCCGTCGGTGAAACCAGAGTGTATTACGGTAACGCCTCAGCTTGTCCAAATCGGCGATGGCCATGAGGTTTCGTGCTTACTATATGAAGGTTCTATCCTAGAGAAAGTGTGAGGTAACAACATGACTGATACGACAATCAAACAACATAAAGAAACTTTGCTCGAAGTGAATAACTTAAAAACCTATTACCCTATTAAAGGTGGATTTCTTAAAAAAACAGTCGGACATGTGAAAGCTGTAGATAATATTTCATTTTCTATCAAAAATGGTGAAACATTGGGCTTAGTTGGTGAGTCAGGATGCGGAAAATCAACAACCGGCCGTACAATTATTAGATTGTTAGATTCTACAGAAGGACAAATCGTGTTTGATGGACAGGATATTACGAAAATACAAGGCAAATCATTAAGAGAAATAAGAAAAGATATCCAAATGGTATTCCAAGATCCTTATGCATCATTAAATCCAATGCAGATGGTAGGCAGTATCGTAGCTGAGCCTATTATGAATTTCCATAACAAAACGCTGAATTCTTTAAAAGATGAAGTCATTGAATTATTAAGAAAAGTAGGGTTGCCTAAGGACGCATATTACAAATATGCACATGAATTTTCAGGTGGTCAACGTCAACGAATTGGTATTGCAAGAGCACTAGCGCTTAAACCAAAGCTCATTATTGCCGATGAACCAGTTTCTGCCTTAGATGTTTCCGTACAATCTCAAGTTTTAAATCTACTAAAAGAGTTACAGGATGAGTTTGATTTAACCTTTTTATTCATTGCGCATGACTTAAGCGTTGTAAAACATATGAGTGATCGCATCGGCGTTATGTATTTAGGCAATATTGTTGAAATTGCAAACAAGGTAAGCATATATGATGAACCATTGCATCCATATACACAAGCACTCATTTCAGCAATACCTGTGCCAGATCCTCGTAAAAAAAGCAATCGTATTGTTTTACAGGGTGATGTACCGAGCCCTGCTAATCCTCCGCAAGGATGCCCATTCCATCCAAGATGCCCGAAGGCTATGATGGAATGTTCCTTAACTAAACCAGTATTAAAGGAGGTGAAGCCAGATCATAAAGTTGCTTGCCACTTATATTAAAAATGGCAAGAAAAAAAAGGAAAAAATGCTTTTCAAAATAAAAAATTAACGGGGGGAAAAAAATGAAAAAGACTAAAACATTATGGTCACTTTTACTAATGCTCGTCATGGCACTGTTCCTAGCAGCATGTAATAATGATTCATCGACAACGGACAAAGATGCAGAAAAGGATAAGGAAACTCCAGTAGCTACAACGACTGATGCTAAAGCAGGTGGCGTTGCAACATTCGGTACTGACCAAGCGCCAGAGGGCGTATTTGACCCTGCCTTTGCAGGAAGTATTGTGGATGCATATATTCAAAACTTCTTAATGGATGGCGTTTATGATGTAAATGATGAGTTAGAATATATACCAAATCTTGCAAAATGGGATATTAGTGAAGATAAATTAACGTATACATTCAACTTTGAAAAAGGTGTGAAATGGCATAATGGTGAGGAATTAACAGGTGAAGACTGGGTATTTGCATTAGAAACTTTAGCAGATCCTGATTATGATGGTCCTCGTTTCAATTATGTTGAAGGTGTAAAAGGGGCAGAAGATAAAAAAGCAGGTAAAGCAGATAAAATTTCAGGAATTGAAGTTGTTGACCCTTACACAATTAAAGTTACATTTAAAGAAGTAAAAATTAATAATCTAGAAAGTATTTGGCAATACCCAATGCCGAAGAAACATTATGAAGGCATTGCAGTAAAAGATTTAAGTGAATCGAAGCAAGTGCGTGAAACGCCTGTAGGCAATGGACCGTTTAAGGTGAAAAAAGTTGTTGACGGCGAATATTCTGAATTAGAGCGTTTTGATGATTACTGGAAAGGGAAACCAGCGCTTGATGGTGTTATTGTAAAAGTAATTGACCCATCATTAGCTGCGGGTGCGTTCCAAAACGGAGAAATCGACATCATGGATATTAGACCACAATCTGTGAAAGAGCTTTCAGCATTAAGCAATGTACGTATCGAAGAAACGACTGGTGTAGGCTATTCTTATATCGGACTTCGTTTTGGTCATCGTGATAAAGCTACACTTAAAAATGTAGCAGAT
The DNA here is from genome assembly GCF_044761135.1 of Lysinibacillus sp. NPDC097868. Taxonomy (NCBI): domain Bacteria; kingdom Bacillati; phylum Bacillota; class Bacilli; order Caryophanales; family Bacillaceae; genus Lysinibacillus; species Lysinibacillus sp. NPDC097868. The sequence goes on from NZ_JBIWBS010000001.1 coordinate 311,913, forward strand.
TTTGATAAATTCAATTCAAAAGAATTACGTCAGGCACTATTATATGCTCTTAACCGTCCAGCAATGATCGATGCTTTCTTAGAAGGAAAAGCTGAAGTTGCAAATACAGTTATTCCAGTTACTTTCTGGACTGCTGCAGATGCTTCAGATTTAAATGCATATGACTTTAATGTAGATAAAGCGAAAGAACTGTTAAAAACAGCAGGCTATGTTGATAAAGATGGCGATGGATTTGTTGAAGATCCACAAGGCCAACCATTTAAAATTTCATTTGGACACTATGCAGGACCAGCGGCATTTGAAGGTCGTTCACAAGCAATCATCCAATCTTGGAATGATATTGGTGTGAAAACTGAACTAGCAACAGGTAGTTTAGTAGAGTTTAACTTGTACAATGAGATGAAAGATAATGATGACGCTGCATTAGAGGCATTCTTCGGTTCTTGGAGTATGGGTTCTGATCCAGATCCATCTGGCCTATGGGCAAATGATGCAGAATGGAACTACGGTCGTTATGTAGATGAAGAAAACGACAAATTATTAAAAGAAGCGTTAAGCGAAGCTGCATTTGATAAAGACTACCGTAAAAAAGTTTATGTTGATTGGCAAAAATACTTCAACGAACAATTACCAGCACTTCCTTTATGGGAAAACCTAGATCTATATGGTATTAACAACCGACTACAAGGTGTTCATATTAACGCTGTTGGTTTCCAAACAGACGTTTATAAATGGCATATTGTCGAGTAAGTTAATGCCTAAAAAAGGCTGAGAAACCTACTATTATCGGGCTCTTATAGGAGCCTGATAGTAGTAAATTATAATTGATAAGGGGACGTCACATGCTTCAATACACACTTCGAAGATTACTCGGCATGATTCCATTGTTACTCCTTATTTCGTTAGTTGTGTTCTTCTTAGCAAAAATGATGCCAGGAGATCCATTTGCGGGAGAAATTGATCCATCAAATACAAACCCACAATACATCGAGGAAATGAGAGAGAAGTTAGGCTATAATGATCCAATTATCGTGCAATATGGAAGATGGATGTCTAATTTTGTACAAGGGGATTTTGGCAAATCAACGGTTTATAAAAAACCTGCAGTAGAAGTAATTGCACAACGAATTCCGAATACATTATTTTTAGCAGTAACTTCTTTAATTTTGACGTATATTTTTGCTTTTTTCATGGGCATGTATGCAGGGAGAAAACCATATACATTAGGCGATAATTTAATAGCTTCGTACAATTATTTGGCTTTAGCGATTCCATCATTTGTCGCTGGTATTGTAGCCATCTATGTGTTCTCTTTCCAACTAGGGTGGTTCCCATTCAATGGCTCAGTTGGCGTAGGGCTTCAAGAAGGAACGTTTGCTTACTACCTAAGTAGGGTTCATCATGTGTTATTGCCTTCACTTGTATTAGGATTAATGGGAACGGCTTCCTATACGCAATTTTTACGAAACGATATTATTGAAAACAGCAGAAAAGATTTCGTCCGTACAGCGAGAGCAAAAGGAACAAAGGAATCAAAAATTTACAACAAGCATATTTTAAGAAATTCGATTATTCCGATTATTACTTTTCTTGGTTTTGACATCGCTACATTAATTAGTGGTGCAGTAATAACAGAAACCATCTTTACTTATCCCGGAATAGGCGCACTGTTCTTAGATTCCGTTGGTAGAAGAGATTATGCGGTCATGATGTCGATAACTATGTTACTTTCGTTCTTAACACTTTTTGGGAATTTAGTAGCCGATTTATTGTATGGTATAGTAGATCCGCGAATTAGACTAGATTAGGGAGGGGAAATATGTGGAGATTATAACAAAACAAGAAGCGTCTGCATCAAAAACACTGAATAAAAGCCCCTCTCCATGGGTGATAGCGAGAAGAAAGTTCGTTAAAAATAAATTAGCTATGATAAGCCTTATTTTTTTACTAATCGTTATTATTCTATCGTTTTTAGCGCCATATATTACGACAAAAGATATAGTGCGTGTAGACTTTATGAAAATTAGCCAACCACCTTCAAGTGAGAATTGGCTTGGAACCGATACAAATGGCCGTGATGTATTTACACGAATGCTTTATGCTGGTAAATCTTCTTTAACGGTTGGTATAGGATGTATGTTTTTCATAGTTTTAATTGGGACAACTATAGGGTCTATTTCAGGATATTTTGGTGGCAAGATCGATCAAATTTTAATGCGTTTCACTGACTTTGTACTAATGTTCCCATTATTAGTATTTGTTATCGTGCTAAATACGATTCTAGTTGGTAAAGTATCGGGCTTATGGACGTTAATCATTGTCATTTCCGTATTAAGCTGGGGTAGTGTTGCCCGCGTTGTACGAAGTCGCATTCTTGCAGAAAAAGAAAATGAGTACATTTTAGCTGCACAGTCAATCGGCTGTAAATCATCGAAAATCATTATGAAACATTTATTACCGAACGTCGCTTCTACAATCATTGTACAAGCTACATTATTAATGGCGGTAACAATTGTAATAGAGTCGGCGTTAAGCTTCTTAAACTTCGGTGTGCCAGCAGATACGCCAAGCTGGGGAAATATGCTAGCAGAGGCTAGAAACTCAGATGTGTTAAGAGATAAAATTTGGATATGGATTCCACCAGCAACAGCAATTACATTAGTAATTTTATCGATTAATTTTATCGGTGAAGGACTAAAAGATGCAATGAATCCAAAATCAAGAAGATAATGTTGGTAAATAAATGGCACCTATCAAAGTAAACTTTACTTTGATAGGTGCCATTTGCTATTGATGTCGAGCGAGGAGTGATTCCGCGGAGCAAGGGTGTAATTCCGCGGAGCGAGGGTGTGATTCCGCGAAGCAAGGGTGTAATCCCGCGCAAGGTAGTGATTCCGCGGAACGATGGTGTGATTCCGCGGAACGAGGAGAGAATTCCGCGGAACGAGGTAGTAATTCCGCGGAGCGAGGGTGTAATTCCGCGGAACGAGGGTGTGATTCCGCGAAGCAAGGGTGTAATTCCGCGGAGCGAGGGTGTGATTCCGCGAAGCAAGGTAGTAATTCCGCGGAGCGAGGGTGTAATCCCGCGCAAGGTAGTGAATCCGCGGAGCAAGTGAGTAATTCCGCGGAGCGAGTGAGTAATCCCGCGCAAGGTAGTGATTCCGCGGAGCAAGGTAGTGATTCCGCGGAGCGAGGGTGTAATTCCGCGGAGCGAGTGAGTAATCCCGCGCAAGGTAGTGAATCCGCGGAGCAAGGAGAGAATCCCTCGAAGCAAGGACCTAATCCTGCTCTACCAGCAATATGTAGAAAGGAATATCAAAATTGTACATGGAAACTGGATATGAAGCGTAGAAACTAACTATTTTTATGTAAAAGGTTGCTAAATTAAAAATCAATTATTGTGTGGAAAATAAAAAATAATTATAAATTTATGGTAAAAACAAAATTTTTTTAATGTAATAAGGAATTAATAAAACAAGGTGCTTAAAAACAATACGTACTTGAATAAAAGCATTCGAATAAAATTTATTTATTAGCTTATTTTTTTATTAATTATTGAAAAAAGTTGATTTATAAAGTTGCACGCCACATTAATTTATTATTCTAGAAAATTTTATGAATGTTTACTCATTTGTTTTATTTATATAACAAATCATAAAAATTGAAAGATGGAAAATGAAATTCATCTAGATAAATAGTAGGTGATATTATTTGTTTTTATGATAATAATTTTAAAAAAACGCTTGATTTTGCATATAAATACTAGATAGAATAGCATTATAATTAATTATCAGATAATTCTATCTATATAAAGACAGGTTGTGTTACTTGCAATTAACAAGCTGAATGTGCTTGTCTTTAACAAAAATAATAGAATAGGGAGGCGTTAATTCAGGGTAATTATAATTTTAAAATAAAGATAAATGTATTTGTCAGAAAACTGAATGTTGGAGGGAGATTGTTTGTGTACAAATGACTTATTAACAATTAACAATTTAACAACGAGTTTTCGTATTAAAGACACATATTATGCAGCAATAGAAGATGTCTCGCTTTCACTAAGAAAAAATGAGATTTTAGCTATAGTTGGAGAGTCTGGCTGTGGGAAGAGTACGTTAGCCACAACAATTGTTGGCTTACATAATAATCGGAATACAAAAGTGACTGGAGAAATAATTTACAATCATCAAAATTTAGCAAATTTAAGTGAAGAGCAATTCAACAAATTAAGAGGCAATGATATTGGCTTTATATTTCAAGATCCTCTCTCAGCATTAAATCCGTTAATGCGCATTCATGAACAAATTGCCGAAGGCCTCATTTACCACACGACACTCACAAAACAGCAACGAGAAGAGCGTGTCTTAGAATTGCTTGAGCAAGTAGGGATTGCTCATCCTAAACGGGTTGCGAGACAATTCCCACATCAATTATCAGGTGGTATGCGCCAACGCGTCATGATTGCGATTGCGCTATCAAGCAAACCTGCCATCATTATTGCAGATGAACCCACTACAGCATTAGATGTAACCATTCAAGCACAGATTTTAGACCTTTTAAAGTTGCTTCAGGATGAAACACAAGCGGGTATTATTTTAATTACCCATGACTTAGGTGTTGTTGCAGAAATTGCAGACCGTGTAGCCGTTATGTATGCAGGACAAGTTATTGAAGAGGCGCCCGTTCAAGAACTATTTAATAATGCCAAACATCCATATACACGTTCCTTACTTAATTCAATTCCGCAAACACATGAGGAAAACGAGCGGTTAGAGGTAATACGTGGTATGGTGCCTTCGCTCATGAATTTGCCACGTGAAGGCTGTCGTTTCTCTGCACGTATACCGTGGATTGATGTAACAGCACATGAAAGTGACCCACAATTACATGAAATTGCACCTGGTCATTTTGTTCGCTGCACCTGCTGGAAACACTTTTGCTTTGAAAGGGAACTAGGAGGTGGACAGTATGACATTTATGCTAATTAAAGATTTAAACGTCCATTATTCAATACGAGGTGGCTTTTTTAATACCGTAATTGATAAAGTGTACGCGGTTGATGGCGTTACGATGGCGTTTGAAAAAGGAAAAACATATGGTTTAGTCGGTGAATCGGGTTCTGGTAAATCAACAACAGGTAAAGCAATCATTGGCCTCGAAAAGGTAACGTCTGGTCAAATCATTTATGAAGGGCAGGATGTTACTAATAAACGACGTAAGCGTAATTCTTCGTATAACAGAGATATTCAAATGATTTTCCAAGACGCACACTCGAGTATGAATCCAAGAAAGCGTGTACTGGATATTTTAGCAGAGCCAATGCGCAATTTTTTGAAGCTCAGTGATCAGGAGGAACGCAAGCGTATTAAAGCGTTACTTGCCATTGTTGGTATGTCAGAGGACGTCTTGTTAAAGTATCCCCATGAATTTTCAGGAGGACAAAAGCAACGTCTTGGTATCGCGCGGGCAGTTGCTTGTAATCCAAAATTGATTATTGCTGACGAGCCTGTATCCTCACTTGATTTATCGGTTCAAGCACAAGTACTAAATTTTATGAAAGATATTCAGCAAGAATATGGGTTGAGTTACTTATTTATATCTCATGACCTCGGGGTCGTAAAACATATGTGTGATTATATTGCAATCATGTACAAGGGGCGCTTTGTTGAAACGGGTACCCGTCAGGATATTTACATAAATCCACAGCATATTTACACAAATCGCCTATTGTCAGCTATCCCACATATTGAGCCTGAAACGAGGATGGAGCGCAAAGCAGCTCGGCAAAAGGTCGAAGAGAAATATCGCAAAGATCATCATCACTATTATGATGAGAAAGGTAAAGTATACCCTTTAAAATCCATTTCAGAGACCCATTATATAGCGATGTCTGAAATTGAGCAGGAGGGATTATAAAATGTGGAAAACTGTTATTAGACGCATTATTGTAATGATTCCCCAAATGTTTATATTGAGTTTAATTATTTTTATATTGGCAAAGCAAATGCCAGGTGACCCTTTTACAGGGTTAATTACACCAGAGACAGATCCTTCAAGGATTGAGGAGCTACGAATACAAGCAGGCTTCTATGATCCTTGGTATGTTCAATATTATCGCTGGATTACAAATGCCTTTCAAGGTGATTTTGGACAAAGCTATACATATAAAATTGCGGTGTCCACTCTTATTGGTGAGCGTGCACTCAATACATTTTGGCTTTCATTACTTAGTGTTATTCTTGTCTACTTGCTCGCCATACCATTGGGAATGCTTGCAGGGCGTAAGCAAGATACCTTTTTAGACAAATCGATTATCCTATACAGTTTTATTAGCTTCGCAATTCCCACTTTTGTATTATCTCTCGTTTTTTTATTCTTTTTTGGTTATCGCCTTATGTGGTTCCCAACGAGTGGAACCGTAGATGTTGGACTGGAATCAGGAACGATGGCCTATTTTTGGAATAAATTTTATCACTTGCTATTACCTGCTATGACGGCAGCTATATTAGGTACTACAGGGATTATCCAATATTTACGCTCGGAAATTATTGATGCTAAAACACAAGATTATGTAAAAACAGCTCGAAGTAAAGGTATTCCAATACGTAGAATATATGCGCGACATATTTTCCGCAATTCAGTACTTCCTATTGCAGCGTTTTTAGGGTTTACAATAACAGGTTTATTAGGTGGCTCGATTTTCATAGAAACTATTTATGGCTACCCAGGTATGGGGGAATTATTTATTAGTTCAATAACGAGTCGCGACTATAGTGTCATTACTGCTCTTATCATGCTCTATGGTTTCTTAGCATTATTAGGTAGTCTGCTGTCGGACATTATTATGAGCATTGTTGATCCGCGTATCCGTATAGACTAACTACTAAACATAATGTTGAAGAAGAGGTGAATTGAAATGACACAACAAAACAATGAAACAGTACTGATGGAAAGCTCTCCACCGACAGGTATGCAAGTCGTTTTACGAGAGTTTAAGAAAGATAAAGTAGCGATGTTTTCCATTATTGGGGTCACGATTATCATGTTATCTATTTTTATTGCAGCATGGCTGCTCGATCAAGAAGAAGTGCTGAAAATCAATCTGATTGAGCGCTATACAGAACCTGGTGTTAATGGCTACATACTTGGAGCGGATGAAGCAGGGCGTGATGTGCTTGGTCAGCTAATTATTGGGGCAAAAAATTCGCTTTTAATTGCTATATGGGTGACGGTGATTGCCAATATTATTGGCATAGCTATGGGAATTATTATGGGATATTACAGTGGCATTGTAGATAATGTAATGATGCGAATAATTGATTTTATTATTACATTACCAACATTTATGATTTTTATTGTCCTTGTTTCTATCATCCCTGAATATGGCGTTCTTGAGCTTGTTATTATTATTAGTGTATTTCAATGGATAGGAATTGCACGGTTGATTCGAAGTAAAGCATTATCAGAAGGACGACGGGATTATGTGAGTGCATCTAAAACAATGGGGACGAGTGATATAGCCATTATGTTTAAGGGGCTATTACCAAATTTAAGTTCAATTTTAATAGTAGAGTTTACATTAAGTCTTGCGGGCAATATTGGGATTGAAACCGGGCTATCATTTTTAGGATTTGGGCTACCCCCTTCGACACCAAGTTTAGGAACTTTAGTAAGCTATGCTAGAAATCCACTCGTCCTAGCAGACAAATGGTGGGTTTGGTTACCTGCATCTTTATTAATTTTATTATTGATGCTCGGTATTAATTATATAGGACAAGCACTTCGTCGCGCCGCTGATGCAAAACAAAGATTAGGATAATAGAGGAGGTTATAACAATGAGGAAAAAGTGGTTGATGACTATCGTTACGTTGGCAATCTTATTGCTATTAGCTGCCTGCAATCGCAACGATAAAAAGCAAGTTAACGAAGCTGAAGACAGCAATGATAAGCCAGCACAAACGGAAGATAACAAAGTAGACACTAGTACTCTCCCATCTGAAGTAACAAACGAAGGGGATACTATTCAAGGGGGCACATTACATGTAGGGCTTGTGACAGATTCGCCATTCAAAGGAGTTTTCTCCTGGGAGCTTTATGCAGATGTCTATGACGCAGAAATTATGGGCTACGCAACAAATAATTTATTTGTAGTAGACGAAGATTTTTTAATAACTGATAAAGGCATCGCCAAGTTAGACGTCAATGCAGACAATAAAAAAGTAATTATTACGATTCAAGGGGATGTGAAGTGGTCGGATGGAATGCCATTAACGGCGGAGGATTTAATCTATCCTTATGAAATAATCGCTCATCCCGATTATGAAGGTGTACGCTACGATGATGACTTCAAAAATATTGTAGGGGCAGAAGAATACCATGATGGCAAAGCAGAAACGATTTCTGGTATTAAAAAAATAGATGATAAAACAATTGAAATTACATTTAAGAAAATATCACCTGCAATTTATTCAGGTGGTGATGGTTTATGGGGCTATGCAGCGCCGAAACATCAACTTGCGTCCATTGCCGTAAAAGATTTAATCTCTTCTGATGCCGTTCGCAAAAATCCAATTACACTTGGGCCATTTAAATTTGACAATATAGTCAATGGTGAGTCTGTACAGTTTGTAGCAAATGAACACTACTATAAAGGCAAACCAAAAATTGATAAAGTGGTTGTGCAAGTTGTACCAGCAACTTCCGTTGGGGAAGCGTTGAAAACAGGGAAATTTGATATAACATCAGAATTCAGAGCCAATCAATATGATAGTATAAAAAATTTATCGAATATTTCGATAGTAGGGCGTCCTGAATTATCATACAGCTATCTCGGCTTTAAGTTAGGGAAATATGACAAAGAAAAAGGCGAAAATATTTATGATGAAAAGGCAAAAATGAATGATATTGATTTGCGTAAAGCCATTGCCTATGCAATGGATATTGAAACTGTAACAGATAAATTTTATCAAGGGTTACGTGTGCGTGCCAATTCCCTCATCCCGCCAGCTTTTAAATCCTACTACGATGAAACGCTAGAGGGGTATCACTACAATCCTGAAAAAGCAAAAGAAATACTAGATGCAGCAGGCTATAAAGATACAGATGGTGATGGTATTCGTGAAGATAAAAATGGCAATAAGTTGGCTATTCGTTTAGCGGCGATAGCGGGCTCTGATACGGATGAAGCGATCGTTGAGTACTATCGTCAAAATTGGAAAGATGTTGGTTTAGATGTGCAATTAACGACAGGGCGTCTTCTTGAATTCAACAACTTCTACGATAAAGTAGAAGCAGATGATCCTGAAATTGATATGTATATGGGGGCTTGGGGAACCGGAACAAACCCATCGCCAGCAGGATTATATAGTAAAGGCGCAGCATTTAACTTCAGTCGCTATGTTTCGGAAGAGCTGACAAAATTATTGAATAATATTGATTCTGAGGAAGCGCTAGATGCAGAATATCGTGCACAGGCTTTCCGTGCATGGCAAGAATATATGCATGAAAAGGCAACGATTATACCAATGTATTTCCGTACTGAAATTATTCCTGTCAATAAACGCATAAAAACCTACACTATTAAATACGGAAATGTTACAGAGCTACAAAATGTTGAATTTATAGCAGACACAGCAATTAAATAAGACCAATGTCTATTATGTATCTAATGAAAGAGAAGTGAGATTCACTGGGAGAAAAAGGGAGGGGATGTCGATGAAAAAAGCGTGGTCAATACTATCCGTAATGTTAGCATTCCTATTGCTATTAGCTGCCTGCAATCGCACCGATAAGGAGCAGGCAAAAGAGTCTGAAGGCAGCAACGATAAGCCAGCACAAACAGAAGATAACAAAGTAGATACAAGTTTACTACCGACTGAAGTAATAAATGAGGGTGAAGCCATTCAAGGAGGCACATTACATGTAGGGCTTGTTTCAGATTCACCATTCAAAGGCATTTTCTTAGCTGAGCTTTCTGCAGACACCACAGATAGCTCTATTACAGGCTATGCTTCAAATGGTTTATTTGAGGTCGATGGAGACTTTCTAATAACGGATGAAGGAATAGCCAAATTAGCAGTCGATACTGAAAATAAAAAGGCGACGATTACTATTCAAAGTGAGGTGAAATGGTCGGATGGAACGCCATTAACGGCAGAGGATTTAATCTATCCATACGAAATAATCGGTCATCCCGATTATGAAGGCGTACGCTATGATGACAACTTCAAAAACATTGTAGGCGCAGAAGAATACCATGATGGCAAAGCTCTTACGATTTCGGGTATTAAAAAGATTAATGATAAAACGATTGAAATTTCGTTAAAGAAAGTGTCACCTGCTATTTATTCAGGTGGTGATGGTTTATGGGGCTATGCAGCGCCGAAACATCAACTTGCATCCATTGCCGTAAAAGATTTGATTTCATCTGATGCTGTAAGAAAAAATCCAATTACGCTTGGGCCATTTAAATTTGATCATATTGTGAATGGAGAGTCCGTGCAGTTTGTAGCAAATGAACACTATTTTAAAGGAAAACCAAAAATTGAAAAGCTTATTGTACAAGTCGTTTCGACTTCAACTGTGGGTGAAGCATTGAAAGCAGGGCAATTTGATATCGCTTCAGTCCCTGCTACTCAATATGATACTATAAAAAGTTTATCGAATATTTCGATATTAGGGCGTCCTGAATTATCATACAGCTATCTCGGCTTTAAATTAGGGAAATACGATCAAGAAAAAAGTGAAAATATTTATGACGAAAACGCCAAAATGAATGATCTCCAATTACGGCATGCGATCGCCTATGCAATGGATATCGAAACCGTAACAGATAGATTTTATCAAGGTCTGCGAGTGCGTGCGAATTCATTAATTCCACCAGCATTTAAAACATACTATGATGGAACGCTTGAGGGCTATCATTATGATACTAAAAAAGCGAAAGAGTTATTAGATGCAGCGGGCTATAAAGATATAGATGGTGATGGTATTCGCGAAGATAAAGAGGGCAATAAGTTTACCATTCATTTAGCGGCAATGTCAGGTTCTGATACGGATGAAGCGATCGTCGAGTACTATCGTCAAAACTGGAAAGATGTTGGCTTAGATGTGCAATTAACGACAGGGCGTTTAATTGAATTCAACAACTTCTACGACAAAGTACAAGCAGATGATCCTGAAATTGATATGTATATGGCTGCTTGGAGTACTGGCACGAACCCATCACCAGCAGGGTTGTACAGCAAAGGTGCCGCATTTAACTTTAGTCGCTACGTTTCTGATGACTTAACAAAGCTATTAAATGATATTGACTCACAAGCGGCATTGGATGCAACATATCGAGCACAGGCATTCCGTTCATGGCAAGAGTATATGAGTGACAAGGCAATGATAATCCCAATGTATTTCCGTACGTCAATGATAGCAATCAATAAGCGCATAAAAAGCTATAATATCGATCGTGAAACGGGTACAGAGATACAAGATCTTGAACTAATAGCTGATGCGCCGATAAAATAAGTGTATAATGGAAAATATAGTATTTATTACAATTTAAGAAATAGAATAAACGGATAATAGAATCATCAAAAAAAGATCCATCCATTGCATAATTTCAATGGATGGATCATATATTATTTAGTGGCAACCCATGTTTTCACAAGGTCAGCAGTACCATATACATAATGTTGTTCGCCAACTTCATGGTATGTTGCGCTTTCGTCAACTTCTGTATGTGTGTAAGGAATACGTTGACGACGCTTTTCTGACATTGGGTCTGGAAGCGGAATTGCTGATAATAATGATTTTGTATAAGGATGAACAGGATTATTATAAATATCATCGGCTTTACCAATTTCCATGATTTTACCACGGTACATAACAGCGATACGATCACTGATGTATTTAACCATTGAAAGGTCATGGGCAATGAAAAGGTATGTTAAGCCACGTTCTTTTTGTAGTTGTTTTAATAAGTTAACAACTTGCGCTTGAATCGATACATCAAGTGCAGAGATTGGTTCATCGGCAATGATGAACTTTGGATCTAAGCTAAGGGCACGAGCGATACCGATACGTTGACGTTGACCACCTGAGAATTCATGTGCGTAACGATTGGCGTGCTCTTTGTTTAAACCTACAGCTTCAAGCAATTGGTTAATTTTTTCACGACGTTCTTTCTTATCCTTATATAAACCATGAATATCGAACGCTTCTGCAATGATTTCCCCAGCTGTCATACGAGGGTTTAACGATGCATATGGATCTTGGAAAATCATTTGCATTTGACGATTAAAAGTCTTTAAATCACTTTTTGATTTTTTACCATGGACGTTTTGACCATCGAAAATAATTTCGCCACCTGTAATATCATATAGGCGGATGATTGAGCGACCAGTCGTCGATTTACCACAGCCTGATTCTCCAACAAGCCCAAGTGTTTCACCTTCATAAACATCAAAGCTAATACCATCAACAGCTTTAATAGGGTTGCTTGGTGAACCAAAGTGTTGCTTTAAGTTTTTAATTTCAAGAATTTTTTTTGCACCTGTTTTAGTCATTAAATTCTGCCTCCTTCGCTAAAAAGCCCTCAATACGTTTAGCAACCGCATCTGGAAGTGGAATTTTTGGCGCATCAGGATGTAACAACCAAGTTTTTGCAAAATGTGTTTCGCTTACTTGGAACATTGGTGGCTCTTGCTCATAGTCAATCGCCATTGCAAATTCATTACGAGCAGCAAATGCATCTCCTTTTGGAGGGTTAGTAAGATCTGGTGGTGAACCAGGAATCGTGCGCAATAGCTCGTCCTCATTACTATCTAAATCAGGCATAGAACCAAGTAATCCCCATGTATAAGGGTGTTTTGGATTATAGAAAATATCATTTACTGTACCATACTCGACGATTTGACCAGCATACATAACTGCTACGCGGTCTGCCACGTTCGCTACAACGCCTAAGTCATGCGTAATGAAAATGATAGAAGTTTTAGAACTTTTTTGGATTTCTTTCATTAATTCTAAAATTTGCGCTTGAATCGTTACGTCCAATGCTGTTGTTGGCTCATCGGCAATTAACAACTTAGGATCAGCAGCAAGTGCAATAGCGATAACAACACGTTGACGCATCCCGCCTGAAAATTCATGTGGATATTGATTGTAACGTTTTTCAGGGAATGGAATACCTACTTGCGTTAAAAGTTCGATTGCGCGTTTTTTAGCATCAGCCTTGGAAACTTTCTTATGTTGTAAAATTACTTCAGTTATTTGACGTCCGACCTTCATAGTTGGATTCAAACTTGTCATCGGATCTTGGAAGATCATAGCAATTTCATTTCCGCGTATTTTCGACATTTCTTTATCACTAAGTGGAATTAAATCACGGCCGTTAAATAAAATTTGTCCTGACTCATAAATACCAGGTGGCTGTGGAATTAATTTCATTAAGGCGTTACTCGTAACACTCTTACCAGAACCAGACTCACCAACGATCGCTAGTGTTTCACCTTCTTTTAAATCAAAGTTTACACCACGAACAGCATGGACAAGCCCTGCATATGTTTTAAAGTTAATTTTTAAATCTTTTACTTCTAAAATTGTTTTACTCATTTCGGCCACCTCCTATTTACGTAGTTTTGGATCTAGTGCATCACGTAAGCCATCACCAACAGCGTTAAATGCAAAGATTGTTAGCGAAATAAATACTGCTGGGAAAATTAAACGCCAAGGAGCATTTGCAATCGCTTTATTTCCGTCAGATGCCATTGTACCCCATGAAGCGTGAGGAGCAGGAACACCAAGTCCAAGGTAACTTAAGAAAGACTCTGTGAAAATAGCAGATGGAATTGTTAGTGTCATAGTAACTAAAATAGCACCAAGAGCATTTGGAATTAAATGTTTTAATATTAAATGCATTGTGTTTGCACCTAACGTACGAGCAGCAAGTACATATTCTTGATTTTTAATAGATAATACTTCACCACGAACGATACGAGCCATGTTAATCCAGCCTGTAATCGAAAGGGCAATAATCATAGGGAATAAACCTGGTTGTAACACTACTAATAATACGATTACAACTAAAAGGTAAGGAACAGCTGTTAATACGTCGGCAATACGCATCATAATATTATCAACGCGGCCACCAGCTAAACCTGAAATACTTCCCCAAAGAACACCGATAATTAAGTCAATAACCGCTGCTGTAATCCCAATAAATAAGGAAATACGAGCTCCTGCCCAAATACGAACGAAAATATCACGGCCTAAATCATCTGTCCCAAACCAGAAATCTGCAGATGGTGGGGAATTAAACACACCAAGTTGATCGCTATATTTATATTGTGAAAGCATTGGTGCAAAAATCGCCATCAGAATAATTATTATCAAAGTAATTAAACCAAAAATCGCCATTTTATTATGTGAGAAGCGAATAAATACTTCCTTCCAGAAGGAAACCGATTTATCAGCTAATTTATCAGTCGCTTCATGATTTCCACCGACAATTTTAAACATATCTTTGTTAATCGGTTGTTGCGTCATTACTTTTTCGCTCCCTTCAACTTAATTCGCGGATCAATAAAGCTATATAGAATATCGACAATTAATACCGCAAATAAAAGGATGATTGAATAGAACACTGTCGTTCCCATAATAACTGTGTAATCACGGTTTGTAATAGATTGTACAAAGTGTTTACCAAGACCAGGGATTGCGAATATATTTTCAACGATGAAACTACCTGTTACAACACCAGCTGTTAATGGACCAAGGTAAGTGATAACTGGCATTAGGGCGTTACGTAAAGTGTGACGGAAAACGACTGTCCATTTCCCAATTCCTTTAGCACGTGCCATTTTTACATAATCACTGCTGTTTTGTTCAAGCATACTTGAACGAGTTAGTTTAGCAATATAGCCCATATGTGAGAGTGCGATAGCAAAGGCAGGTAAGATACTATAACCAAAGCCTTTCCATCCACTAACAGGGAACCAGCCTAATTTATAGGCTAAGAAATACTGCATTAAGCCTGCCAAAATAAATGATGGTACTGAAATACCGAGCACCGCAAAGGACGTTGCCAAATAATCCGGCCACTTATTGTGATAAAGCGCTGAAACTACGCCTATTAATACACCGAATCCGACCGCCAATAGCATAGCTTCAATCCCAAGTGTTAACGAAACTGGGAAGCTCTCATTAATCATATCATTTGTAGAACGCGCTTTATACTTCATAGACTCACCGAAATTAAAAGAGGCCGTATCGATTAAATAATCTTTATATTGAATATACCAAGGGTTATTTAATCCATACGTTTCGTTTAACTTTTCCTCGATTTGAGGAGGGAAATTACGTTCACTTGCAAAAGGACTACCTGGAGCAAGACGCATTAAGAAAAACGTAGCCGTTACGATGACGAAAAGCGCGAGAAGTATATACATCAGCCTTTTCAAAATATATTTAATCACATAAAACTCCTCCTTCTATTTGTCAATTTTCTGACAAATAAATGCCTTCGTATTTTAAAAAGAGCTGACTCGCGCCGAAGTGGCCACGAGGCAGCTCTTCGCTGTAGAGCTTAAAAAATATTATTTAGATTATTTAGCGTCTAAATCAACGTTTTTAAGTTGGATGTTACCAATTCTGTCTGGTGCCATGTTTTTAACGTATTTTTGTTCTACTGAAAGGTTAGTGTAGTAGTAGATTGGAGCAACTGGGAATTCTGAAACTGCGATAGCTTCAGCTTCTTTTAATTGCTCTAGACGTTTAGCTGTATCTACTTCTGCAATTGATTGTTTTAACAATTCTTTGTATTTCGGATTTTCCCAACCAGTATCGTTGTTACCGTTTTTAGCAGTATCATACATTTCTAAGAATGTGTAAGGATCGTTGTAGTCTGCAATCCAGCCCATACGACCAACTTGATAGTCAAGAACGTTAAGTTTCTCTAAGTAAACTTGCCATTCAGAGTTATCAAGACTTACAGTAATACCAAGATTTTTTGCCCAGCCTTCTTGGATGAATTGAGCAATAGAAGCGTGTGCTTCACTTGTATTGAATGAAACATTTACTTTAATATCTTTTGGATCTTTAATACCAAGTTCTTTCATACCAGCTTCAAGTGCTGCTTTAGCACCTTCGATATCGTTATCTTTGTAGTAACCGCGGTCATCTTCAAAACCACTGATTGCAGATGGAACCATACCTAATGCAGGTTTTTGTTCACCTTTAGTAACGTTGTCAATTAAACCTTGACGGTCGATTGCTAATGTTAACGCTTTACGGATGTTAGCGTTTCCAGTGATTTCATCTGTTACATTGAATTTGTACCAGTAGATCGCTGCATAGTCAGAAATTTTTAAAGTACCATCAGCTTTGAATCCATCAATAGCATCAAGTGCTACTGTTTGATATGGAGAACCTAAGTAATCGATTTCACCGTTTTTGAACATTGTTACAGCTGTTGCTTCGTTTTCAACCATACCGATGTTTACTGTTTCAAGAGCTACATTTGAAGCATCCCAGTAACCGTCGTTTTTCTTAAGAACGATAGAATCACTATGTTTCCAAGTGTCTAATGTGAATGGTCCGTTAGTTACGAAGTTTTCGCCTGCTTCAGCGTACCAATCATCTTTACCGTCAACAACTTTTTGGTTGATTGGAAGGTAAGTTTTGAATGCAGTTAACTCTAAGAAATAAGCAGTTGGGTTTGTTAAAGTAACAACTAAAGTTTTTTCATCTTCAGCTTTAACACCTACTTCATCAACTGTACCTTGTGCATTGTTGTATGCTTCAGCACCTTTGATTGGGTAGAATACAGAAGCGTATTCAGATAAGTTGTCTGGATTTAAAGCCCATTTCCAAGCATATTCGAAGTCGCCAGCTACTACTGGATCTCCGTTTGTCCATTTTGCATCACGTAAGTGGAACGTGTAAGTTAAACCATCTTCACTTACATCCCATTTCTCAGCCATAGCTGCTTGTGGTTGTCCATCAGCGTCTAAACGAGTTAGACCTTCAAATACGTTAATTAAGATTGCGCTAGATGTAGAATCTGTTGCAAGTTGTGGATGTAAAGATGGTGGTTCAGAAGGTATAACTAAGTTCAGCTCTTTTGAAGAAGCTGTTTCTGATGAACCAGAATCTTTTTTATCGTCTTTTGCTTTATCAGACGAATCTCCACCGAAGCCACATGCAGCAAGTACTAGTGAAAATACTGCAAGGACTGTTAGTAATAAAAACTTTTTGTTCTTATTCATGTGAATCCCCCTTATACAATTTTTAAGCCTTTTGTGAAGCTCCTATTTAATATACCAAAAAAGTCATTGTGCACAAAATAAAAAAGATTCAAATTTATATAGTATTATCTGACATTTACAAGAATAATAATTTTCTTCGGTCTATCACTTTAGTGTACAAAAGTGTTTAAATAATGAGAATTTGATTTAAAACAGCTAAAAATATCAAAAATAAAACAAAATCAAAAAAATGATTTACTATACCGAAAATTCCTATTTTTTTGATAATATTATGACACAATAAAAAATGATTCAAAAGTCACGGTTGTTATACCTTAAGAAATTTACATAGTTTTGTAGAAAATCATCGTAAAACTAAGTGAATATGATTTTTAATAAGGTAATTTCTTGTAATTTCTAATCTAAAAATATGAATAATACTATCTATAAATGATATATAAAAATTTTGTTTTGTATTTATCTAGTATTTAGCTTTAAGAGAGAAAAAAAGGGAAAAGGAGAGAAATTTGTATGAAATAGCATGCGATTTACTAGATAGAATAGAACCATTTAAGCACAAAATCGTAGTCAAATATTTTTTTAAAATAATACAATGACGCTTCGGAAAGCTGTTGAACATATGAAAAAGCATTATTTATTAACTTTCATATAAAAATTCGAAGTTTGTTTTTCTCTTTTTCGGCATATATCTACATGGCGATATGTATTTTGTATAAAAATGATTTGTTATTAAAATTTTATCTGAAGTTCGACAATTCATCCGATTTTTGATAAATGTATTGCATAGAAAAACACTCTAGGAAAACGCGATGTGTCGTTTACCTAGAGTGTTTTTTGAGGTTTATAACTTAAATTGATGTATCTGATTTTGTAAATCTAAAGACTTTTCACTTAAATCTGTTGCTACTAAGTTTACTTGTTGGATAGTTGCGGCTTGTTCTTTCATTGCCTCGGCGATAATTTTCGTATTGTCAGCACTTGCTGAAGCTCCATAAGCAATTTCGGCAACCGATGCTGCTACTTGCTCAGCACTGGCGGATATTTCTTCAGAAGTTGCAGAAATATCTTCAATTTGATCTGACATTGTATTAATTGCTTTAACGATAGATTCAAAAGCCATACCTGCATTTCCTATCATTTTAACACCGTCTGTTACAGAATGAAGGCCATCAAATACTGCCTTTTCTACATTTTTTGTATCTTGTTGTATGTCTTGCGTTAAAGCAACAATTTGATTGGCAGATTGTTTTGATTCTTCCGCTAGCTTGCGGACCTCATCTGCTACTACAGCGAAGCCTTTACCGTGTTCACCTGCACGTGCTGCTTCGATTGCGGCATTAAGTGCAAGTAAATTTGTTTGATCTGTAATTGTTGTTATAACTTCTGTAATATTGCTAATTTCTACTGATTGTTTACTAAGTTTTTGAACGAGTGTGTTAATCAGTTGAGTTGAATCATTGATGACATTCATTTGTTGCTGTGCTTCTTCAATAATGCTGTTACCAGTGTTGGCTGTTTCAGATGTAGCAATAGCACTATGGTGAAGCTGTTGTGTTGCTTCTGCAATACGTTGTACGCCTGTTGCAGTTTCATCCATAGCCGCAGCACTCTCCTTTGCAGCGACTGTTGCGCCTACGGCTGCCGCAGCGGTGTCATTAATACGTGACGTTACCTCGTCTGTTGTAGCAGAAACTTCTTCGGTAGAGGCAGTTAACTCTTCGGCTGCGCCTGTTAAATGTTCGGAGTTTTCTTGTATATGTGTCATTAAACTACGGACGTTACTTTTCATCGTGTTAAAGGAAACTGCTAGCTGGCCAATTTCATCTTTAGATTGGTTTGCAATATCTTGATGATATAATTCACCATTTGCAATATTGTTAGCAGCAGCTACAACTGATTTTAAAGGGCGAGTAATTTTACGTTGTACATAGAACATAAGGAATAAGCCGAGTGTTACACCAATAATAAGCGCTATAACAGAAATGATTTGAGAGTTTTTTACTGCCTGTTTAGATTCCTTCGTAATAATTTCTAGTTGATTCTTTTGATAGTCTATAATTTTTTCAGAGACTTCTGATAACCCTATGTTAGCTTGTTGGGCTTCACCATTTACTTTTTGTAAAGCTTCTTCTATATTACCTTCATCATGTAAAGCTAAAACAGTATCAGCTGCTTTGTTAAAAGCATTGTTATATGTATTAAGCTCTTTAGTATATTCAATCATTTCCGGTGAATCTGCTTTTTCTGTAATTTCGTCCACATGCTTATCAAGCATTAATGAATATTTTTCAAAACTCTCCTTATTATATGGAGTATCTTCAATAAACATTGCGCGAATAAATAGACCTTGCGTCGCTAATTCAATTTTAATATTATCCGATAGTTCAACTAAGGAGACGCGATTTTCTAATGCATCTTCAACTTTACTTTCAATTTTAGAAAATTGTATAAACAAAATAAGCAAAGAAATGAATAAGGTAAAGATTATCGAGAAAAAACCGAAGCTTAACTTTTTGCCAACAGACATAGTGAATACGCCCTTTCTGAAATGAGAAAAAATTTTTTATAGTTAAATTAAGACATCGTGGAGGCTAGAAGTCAATAACAGAAGGTAGAAACAGTTCAGAATATTCATTGTGGAAATCTTAAAATATCGTAATAGGGAACATAGTCTGTAAAAATTACAAAAGTCATTGATTATTATCTATATATAGTCCACATTGCGGAGAACGAACTTTGTGAAAGAAAAATACGATGCAATTTGCATCGTATTCCTATCTTTAAGACTGCTTTTTTAACTGTAAAATGACAGTTTCATCTGGATCGATAAACAATGTTTTTTGTTCGAAATAGATAACAAATCCAGGTTTAGCACCATTTGGTTTTTTAACTTGACGTATTTCTGTATAATCTACCGGAACAGAGGAAGAGTCACGCGCTTTTGAGAAATAAGCGGCAAGTGTAGCAGCTTCTCGCAATGTCGTATCATCTGGCTCAGTAGCATGAATGACTACATGTGAACCCGGTATGTCCTTTGTATGTAGCCATATATCTGTACGCTTAGCAATTTTAAATGTTAGCATATCATTTTGTTTATTGTTTTTGCCTACAGAAATAGCTGTCCCTGTAGATGATATATAATGTTCTGGTTCAGGTTTTAGTTGTTTTTTCTTTTTCTTAGCGTGACGTAGTTTTAAATAGCCCTGTTCCGCTAATTCTTCACGTATTTCTTCTATGTCCCCTGGAGATGCCTGTTGAACCTGTTGAGCTAGCATCTCAAAATAAGTTATTTCTTCTTTTGTTTTTTCAAGTTGCTCTTGTACCATAATAAGGGCATTTTTAGCCTTTGTGTACTTTGTGTAATAACTTTGCGCATTTTCAATGGGTGTTTTACGCTCGCTTACAGGAATCGTAATTTCTTCAGTGGACTCACTATAATAGTTAGTTACAGTTACTTCCTTTACACCTTTTTCGAAAGCGTATATATTGGCCATAAGCAGTTCCCCAAATAATTGGAATTGATCTAGTTTGGAAGCACGTTCATAGTCTTTCGTCAGTTTTTTTATTTTTAATGACAACTTATCGATTTCGTTTTGTAGCCAACGTTCTAAATCTCCAGCTTGTTGTTTCACACGATCTCGCTCAGCACGCGCAAAAAATACGCGGTCAAGCAGTTCATGTACATTTGGATAAACGGTTTTTTCTCCTTGTAAATGGGTTAAAGCGATAGGAGAAAAATAGGTTTTATTATTGGCGAATACATACATCGGTTCTGTGCCGCCATTACGAAAAGCTGCCATAAAGTCTCTGAAACATGCTACTTTATTAGCCGCAGTTGTTAAGCGGAACAATAACTCCTCGGCATGTAATGGAGAAAAGCCGACAAATTGCGAAACAACTTCTTTTGCTGTTTTCGGCTCAGTGAAAAATGCTGTTAACTGCTCATCTGAGACCGATAGGGGTTGCCATTTATTTTGTGCAGGTGGTGCAATATAGGGCTGTCCTGGTAATATTGTACGGAAACTATTCATCGATGGTGATAAATGCTTTAAACTATCGATAATTTTATTTTGTTCCTTATCAATTAATAGCAGGTTACTATGGCGACCCATAATTTCTGCGTGTAATTCCCGTACAATCGGATCGCCAATTTCATTTTTACTATGGATTTCTACTATAATAATGCGATCTAGGTCGTGCTGTTTAATAGAAGAAATAAAACCACCTTCTAAATGTTTACGTAATAACATACAGAACATAGGAGGTTCCGCGGGATTTTCTATTGTTTGCTCAGTAAGATGTACACGTGCATAGGAAGGGTGGATAGAAAACAATAGTTTGTGGTTGCCACCATTTGCACGAACTTGTAAAACAACTTCCTGAGTATTAGGTTGATGTATTTTCGTAATACGACCTGTTACTAATTGTTGCAGGTCTGTTGTCATTGAATAAGTAAATAAGCCATCGAATGCCATTTTAATTCCTCTTTCCAACGATACATAGCATCATTGTGTATTCGTATATATTAGTAATTTTTGCGCCTGATTTATCTGTGTATATGAACATATAGGATGGAATTCTTCCTATTATAAATAGTATTCAAACAGTCATCTCTCGCATGAATGCATTTTTTGTATGTTTATCATAGCATTTTTTAGGTGAATATTAAAATATAGCTTCAGATGTGGTAGAATTAATTTTTGCACTAGCGAATTTTTTGTGGAGAGACGTCATAAATGACAGAGCTTATGTTATAATAATCCCAGTATGCAAAGAAAGGTGTGACGAACCTTGGTGCGTAGTATGACTGGTTTTGGCAGAGGTGTCACAACAACAAGAGACTTTCAGTTAACCGTAGAAATACGCTCGGTCAACCATCGTTTTTTAGAAATTCATGCAAAGTTCCCGAAAGAATGGCTTGAAGCAGAAATTTTTGCTAAGAAATTGATTTCACAAGCTTTATCACGTGGAAAAATTGATGTGATGGTAGATGTGAAGGATTTAGAAAACGTCGAGCAATCTATTGAAATTAATTGGTCATTAATTGAAGCGTATCGTAAGGCAAAAGAGCAATTAGCAAGTAAAGTACCACTAGAAGAAAAATGGACAATGCAGGAGCTATTAGCGCTAGAGCAAGCGTTAGTACAGAAAAAACCGCAACTAACGCCAGAGGATTTATTGGGGGCAGTGGAGAATGCGGTGACAGAAGCTACTGGACAGTTGATCCAAATGCGTGAGCGTGAAGGGCAAGAATTGCAAGATGTTGTTGTACAATATAAGGAACAGTTAATGGAACAAGTGAATCAAATTCGCTCGTATTCATCACTTGCTGTTGAGAAATATCGTACGCGATTATTAGAACGAATTGCTGAAATAGCAGATGGAGCGCTCTTAGAAGATCGTTTGCTCGCAGAAGTAGCGATATTTGCTGAACGAGTGGACATAACAGAAGAGTTAGATCGTTTAGATAGTCATTTTAACCAACTGGAAGAAACGTTACTAGAAACAGTTTCAATCGGCCGTAAATTAGACTTTTTAATGCAGGAGATTCATCGCGAAATTAATACAATAGGTTCAAAAAATCAATCGACAGAAGCAGCCGTTGCAGTAGTTCAGGCGAAAACAATTTTAGAAAAGATGCGAGAGCAAGTTCAAAATATCGAATAACATGCTTGCATCTGTTATAAATTAAGGGAGATATAGAGAATAAATGATAAAAGAACGTGGATTATTAATTGTTCTGTCTGGCCCATCTGGTGTAGGAAAAGGGACAGTGCGAAAAGAATTATTTTCTCAACCGAATACGAATTATGAGTATTCCATCTCAATGACAACACGAAATCCTCGCGAAGGTGAAGTAGATGGTGTAGACTATTTTTTTAAGTCGCGTGAAGAGTTTGAAATGTTAATTGAACAAGGTGGCTTATTAGAACACGCTGAATTTGTAGGGAATTACTACGGCACTCCGTTAACGTATGTAAATGAAACACTTGATGCTGGTCGTGATGTGTTTTTGGAGATTGAAGTACAAGGAGCAGCGCAAATTCGTAAAAAAGCACCGGATGCCTTATTTATTTTCTTAGCCCCTCCAAGTTTAACGGAATTAAAAGATCGTTTAGTTGGGCGTGGGACAGAGACAGCGGATGTTATTGCGAAGCGCATCGCAACTGCAAGTGAAGAGCTTGAAATGATGAGCTTATATGATTATGTAGTTGAAAATGATGAAGTGACAAATGCCTGCGATCGTATAAATGCGATTATTAAAGCCGAGCATTGTCGAAGAGAACGTGTTGAAAAAAGATATTTGTCAATGTTGAGAGGAGAATAAACCAATGTTATATCCATCAGTAGATGCCTTAAAAAAAGAAATCGATTCAAAATATTCTTTAGTAAGCTTAGCGTCAAAACGTGCTCGTCAAATGCAAGAAATTGAAGGTACTGAGCGCTTGCACAAATACGTTTCCTATAAATATGTAGGAAAAGCACTTGAAGAGGTAGCAGCAGGTGTACTTACAAAAGTATCTCAAGATGAGTCAGCTGTGTACGAAGACGAAATCTAACATTGATGTAACAAAGCTTTTGCCAAGTTAATGTTAAAATCTGCAGTGATTTTTTGATTATACAAGAATGCCGAGAGCTCCCGAGGAATTGTCCTTTGGGAGCTTATCGTTTGAAAGGACGACATTGTAGATGAACAAAAATATTTTACTTTGTGTATCAGGTGGTATTGCTGTTTATAAAGCTGTAGCACTAGTGAGTAAGCTATCTCAGGCAGGTGCCAACGTAAAGGTCATTATGACAGCATCGGCTCGACAGTTTGTCAATCCGTTAAGCTTTCAAGTCATGTCAAAAAATGATGTCTATTTCGATACATTTGATGAAAAGGATTCAAATGTGATTGCCCATATAGATTTAGCAGATTGGGCAGATTTAATATTAGTTGCACCAGCAACTGCAAATGTCATTGGTAAACTTGCCAACGGTATAGCTGATGATATGGTCACGACGACTTTACTTGCCACAACTGCTCCCGTCTGGCTTGCGCCAGCAATGAATGTTCATATGTATGATCATCCAGCCGTAAAGCGCAACTTGGCACAGCTAGCG
Source organism: Lysinibacillus sp. NPDC097868 (assembly GCF_044761135.1). Lineage (NCBI taxonomy): Bacteria > Bacillati > Bacillota > Bacilli > Caryophanales > Bacillaceae > Lysinibacillus > Lysinibacillus sp. NPDC097868. The sequence continues at coordinate 336,282 of NZ_JBIWBS010000001.1, forward strand.
GCAGATGGCTATCAATTTATTGAACCGTCAGAAGGCTTTTTAGCGTGTGGCTATGTTGGCAAAGGTCGGTTAGAGGAACCAGAAAAAATTACAGCTCTTGTGCAAGATTATTTTTCATCAAAGGTTAAGCCATTAGCAGGTAAAAAGGTGCTTGTGACAGCGGGTGCATGGTATGTCCCTTTGGATGATCAACATGTAATTAGTTCAAAGGCGAATGGTCGCATTGGACAGGCGTTAGTGAACGAAGCACAAGCACTCGGAGCACATGCGATTCTAATTGGTGGAGAAGCTTCAAATGCCGATGATCTTATTGCAGAAGTTGAGCGCTTAAAAATACAATATCCACAGGCCTTTTTACTTCACGCGGCCCATATACCAACTATTGAAAGAGCTCCTATTCTGTCTGTCGAAGGTACGACTGCAGTGACATTTGGACAAAAGGTTTATGGTGAACCGATGTTACAAGTTTTATCTGACGAGTGGATTGATTTTAGTCATACAGCGAAAGTAAATGGTGAAGTATTGGATGTCTCGGACGTGACACAGTTTGCGAAAGCTTTATGGCAGTATGTTTTACAAGGTGAGGCGCAATGAGTTTATATGCTGAGATTATAGTGGATGTTTCGACATACCATGTAGATCGCACATTTGACTATGCTGTTCCTACAGAATGGGTAGCTGTTATAGAAAAAGGTTGTCGTGTGAAAGTACCTTTTGGACCAAGAAATGTACTAGGATTTGTTGTAGGTTTAAAAAGTGACACAGATGTCCCTGAAAACAAAATAAAGCCAATTGCACAAATTTTAGATATAGAGCCCGTTTTCACAGAAGAAATGCTGTTGATGGCAAAGTGGTTAAAAAACGAAACGATTTGTTATGAAATTGATGCTTTGCAAGTAATGCTACCTTCAGCACTTCGGGCAAAGTATGAAAAAATTGTTAAATTACAAGTAGAGCAAGATACATTGCCAATTGAAGTTCAGCAGATTTTTGGAAAACGTCAAAAGGCAAACTTTAAGGAATTTGAACGTGTAGGCTTATTGCCGTTATTAAAACAACTGATTGCAGATAAAAATGTAAAGATAGAAAATGTTGTGAAGCAACAAGGTAATGTTAAAGAAGTACGTATGGTCAAGATAGCAGAAGATGAACAAGCGCTAAGAAATGCAATGTTAGAGGCATCGAGAGCTGCGAAGCAACGGTCTTTAATTGAATGGATGACTACGCATCTTGGAGAAATTTTTACGCCCCAGCAAATTTATGATGAAACAGATGTATCTGCTGCTGTATTACAAGCGGTCATTGATAAAGGAGCTGCACGTTTTATACAAGAAGAAGTGTATCGAGATCCTTTTACAAACGAAGTTACGCGTACGCAATCTTTACAATTAACGGACGAGCAGGCAGTTGCATTAAACGCAATTGCACACTCGCTTGATACACATTCCGCTTCAACCTTTTTATTACAAGGTGTAACAGGTAGTGGTAAAACGGAAGTCTACTTACAGGCGATTCAAAAGGTTTTAAATGAGGGTAAGGAAGCGATTATGCTAGTGCCTGAAATATCTTTAACACCACAAATGACAGAACGTTTCCGAAGTCGCTTTGGTGAAATGGTTGCGGTCATGCATAGCGGGTTATCTGTAGGTGAGAAGTATGATGAATGGCGGAAAATTCAACAGGGTAAAGTAAGGGTAGTAGTTGGTGCTCGTTCAGCAATTTTCGCACCTTTTACAAATTTAGGGCTCATTATTTTAGATGAGGAGCATGAATCTACTTACAAGCAGGAGGATTCCCCACGCTATCATGCGAGAGATGTGGCAATTTGGCGTAGCCAATATTACCAATGTCCTGTCATTTTAGGTAGTGCGACACCTGCCCTTGAGTCGTTTGCACGTGCAAAAAAAGGTGTTTATACACTACTTACTTTAAAACAACGTGCACTGCATCAGGCGATGCCAACTGTATTTGTTGCAGATATGCGAGAGGAACTCCAAAAAGGAAACCGCTCTATGTTTTCTGAACTGCTTATTGAAGGGATACGTACTCGACTTGAACGACAAGAACAGATGGTATTATTTTTAAACCGAAGAGGGTATTCGTCATTTGTGCTATGTCGTGATTGTGGTACTGTCGTACAATGTCCGAACTGTGATATTTCGCTAACCTATCACCGCACAACTGAAAAACTTAAGTGTCATTACTGCGGTTATGAAGAACATGTGCCACAAATTTGTCCACAATGTCAAAGTGAGCATATACGGTATTTTGGTACAGGAACGCAAAAAGTGGAAGAAGAAATTTATAAGCTATTCCCAGAGGCTAGGGTGCTAAGAATGGATGTTGACACAACAAAGCACAAAGGGGCGCATGAAGAGATTTTGCAAGCATTTGGTGAGGGGCAAGCCGATATTTTACTCGGTACGCAAATGATTGCAAAGGGACTTGATTTTCCTAATATTACACTTGTTGGTGTGCTTAGTGCCGATACATCATTGCATTTACCAGATTACCGTGCAGCGGAGCGGACTTTCCAGTTACTCACACAGGTAAGTGGTAGGGCAGGACGGCATGATAAACCAGGTGAGGTCGTCATTCAAACTTATACTCCAGAGCATTATGCAATTGAGTTAGCTAAAGTACAAGATTACGAGCCGTTTTATGAACGAGAAATGTTTTTACGCCGTCGTTCAGGCTATCCACCTTACTATTTCGTTGCGCTTATACAAGTATCACATGAAGATGTGATGATGGCGGCGGAGTATGCCGGGCGAGCTGCGGATTGGCTTCGAGGAAATTTATCAAATCAAGTGTCTATTATAGGTCCAACAGTTGCAAGTATTAGCCGTCTCCAAAATAGATATCGCTATCAATGTTTGATAAAATATAAAATTGAACCAAATCTGATACCTGTATTGCAACGATTGCTTGCAATGTATCGAGCAGAATGGATAAAACAGGGCATATTAATGACGGTAGATTTAGACCCGTCTACTATATAGAGATGCTATAAGATACAAGTTCAGTTTATTAGCTATTTGCCTGACATAAAAATAAAGGCGGAGAAGTCTTAAATATTAGAAATGAGGAACGAGAAATGGCGATTAAAAAAGTGATCGAACATCCAGCAAAAATTTTATCAACACCTTGTGCTGAAGTAACAGAAATTAATGAAGATATTATTACTTTACTAGATGATTTATATGACACGATGGTGGAGTATGATGGTGTTGGTATTGCAGCACCACAAATAGATGTAGGTTTACGTGTGGCAATTGTCGAGCTTGGCGAGGAAAGAGATATTTTAGAAATGATTAATCCTACTGTTATTAAAACAGACGGTGCAGAAGTTGATATCGAAGGTTGCTTAAGTTTTCCTGGTCTTTATGGAGAAGTTGAACGTCCAGACTATGTAAAAATTGAAGCGTGTGACCGTGAAGGGCGTGTTTATGAGCTTGAGGCAGGAGGCTTTGAAGCGCGAGCAATTTTACATGAAATTGATCATTTAGATGGTATATTGTTTGATTCTAAAATTAAACGTATTCTTACAGAAGAAGAGCTAGAAGAATTATACGCAGAAGAGGAGGAATAACATGACGTCGATTATTTTTATGGGAACACCTGATTTCTCAGCGCCAATTTTGCGTATGCTACACAAAGAGGGCTATGATATTAAAGCAGTTGTGACACAACCAGATCGACCAGTAGGACGTAAGCGAGTGCTAACACCGCCACCTGTAAAGGCAGCGGCATTGGAATTAGGCTTACCTGTTATTCAACCTGAAAAGCTACGTGGCTCTGAAGAATTACAGCAAATACTTGATTTACAGCCAGATATCGTCATTACAGCTGCATTTGGACAAATTTTACCGAAAGAATTGCTCGATGCGCCACCACTAGGTTGTATTAATGTGCATGCATCACTTTTACCGAAATACCGCGGAGGAGCTCCTATTCACCAAGCAATTATTGATGGTGAAAAAGAGACGGGTGTAACAATTATGTATATGGCGGAAAAGTTAGATGCAGGCGACATCATATCTCAAAAGGCAATAGCTATCGAAGAAGATGACCATACAGGTGGCCTATTTGATAAACTAAGTGTTGTAGGCTGTGACCTATTAAAAGAAACACTTCCTTCTATTATAAATAGAACAAATAGCCGTACAGTACAAGATGAAACGCAAGTGACATTTGCGAGCAATATATCTCGTGAACAAGAGCGAATTGAATGGACAAAGGATGCAACGACTTTATACAATCAAGTGCGAGGACTTCATCCTTGGCCAGTAGCTTATACAACTTTTGAAGAAGGAAACTTTAAAATTTGGTGGGCGCAGGTAGGACAAGCAAAACATAATGCTACACCTGGTACAGTCGTAGCAATTGCTAAGGACCATTTTGAGGTTGCGGCTGGAAATGGAACAGCACTTGCATTATATGACATTCAGCCAGCTGGTAAAAAACGTATGACGGCAGAGGATTATTTGCGAGGTACAGGTTCAAAATTACAGATCGGGGACCAGTTTAAATGAGTAAAAAAAGCGTAGTAATTTGGGATGGCAATGTACGGGATGCCGCACTTTCTATCCTATTAGCAGTAGATAAAAACCAAGCGTATAGTAATTTACTTTTACACGAAACGATTAAACGCCATAAAATTGAATCAAAGGATCGTGCACTTTTAACAGAAATTACGTATGGTACGCTTCAATATAAAATGACCCTCGACTATTATTTAGAGCCATTTGTTCGTGGTAAACTAGATCATTGGGTGCGCTGGCTATTGCGTTTGTCGCTATATCAAATGCATTATTTAACGCGTATTCCGCCTCACGCAGCAGTGAACGAAGCGGTAGAAATTGCAAAACGCCGTGGACACCAAGGAATTGCATCTACGGTCAATGGTATTTTACGTTCTATATTGCGTCAAGGTGTACAATCTATAGAGGATATAAAAAATCCTATAGAACGTCTTGCTATTGAAACAAGTCATCCACAATGGTTGGTAGAACGCTTTGTAAACAATTATGGCGTAGAAATTGCTACAGCAATGCTTCATGAAAATAACGTACCGCCCGTGCAAACAGTTCGTGTCAATACGACGGTGGCGACTACAGAACAAGCAATTGAAAGCTTACAAGCTGAAGGCTTAACTGCACAGCTAAGTGGTCTAATGCCGGAATGTCTACATGTGACAAATGGCCAACCCGCTCGTACAAAAGCATTTCAGGAAGGACTTATCACTATTCAGGATGAAAGCTCAATGATTCCTGCAAATGTATTGAATCCTTCTCCAGGAATGCGCGTCTTAGATATGTGTGCAGCACCAGGTGGTAAAACGACACATTTGGCTGAAAAAATGGACAATCAAGGTTCCATTTTGGCAACGGATTTGCACCCACATAAATTAGATTTAATCGACCATAATACAGAACGTCTAGGACTTAATATTGTAGAAACAGCTCCAATTGATGGACGTAAGGCTCCAGATTTTTTACAACCAGAATCGTTCGACGCAGTGTTAGTCGATGCTCCATGTAGTGGTTTAGGTGTTATGCGCCGTAAGCCGGATATTAAATATACGAAGCGTGAAGAAGATTTAGAAAACCTTCAAAAAATCCAGTTGGCACTACTCGATGCAGCAACTAAAGTACTAAAAAAAGAAGGCAAGCTTGTGTACAGTACATGTACAGTCGATAAACAAGAAAACGAAGGCACTGTTGATGCCTTTTTAAGAGAGCATCCAGAAATGGAAGCTATACAACTAGAATCTTTACCAACAAAATTAGCGGAAAAGCAAGCAAATGGCATGCTTCAAGTCTTCCCACAAGACTTCGGCAGTGATGGTTTCTTCGTCGCAGCCTTTCGTAAAAAAGGAGAATCCAACTAATGGTGGAGCAAGAGCAATTTAATGAACGTATTAACGACTTAGTCGAGGAAGCTGAAGAAAAGCCAGTTCGACGAGCGAAAAAAGAAAAGCCAAATTTAAAAGAATCAATTTATTCATTACAACCACATCAATTAGAAGAATGGCTAAAAGAAAATGGGGAAAAACCATTCCGAGCTGCACAAATTTTTGACTGGTTATACAATAAGCGTGTTAAAACATTTGAAGAAATGTCTAACCTATCCAAAACATTACGTGACAAGTTAGAGGCAAGCTTTGCTTTAACAACATTGTCAACGATCATTAAACAGGAATCAAAAGATGGTACGATTAAATTTTTATTTCAGCTACAAGATGGATATTCTATTGAAACAGTTTTAATGCGCCATGAATACGGCAACTCAGTATGTGTAACTACGCAAGTAGGCTGTCGAATTGGTTGTACGTTTTGTGCATCAACTTTAGGTGGCTTGAAGCGCCATTTATTAGCAGGTGAAATCGTAGAGCAAGTTGTAAAAGTACAGCAAGCTTTAGATGAGGTAAATGAACGTGTGTCACATATCGTTATTATGGGCATAGGTGAGCCTTTCGATAACTATGAGGCCATGATGAGCTTCTTAAAAGTCATTAATCATGAAAAAGGTTTAAATATTGGGGCACGTCACATTACTGTATCAACATCTGGTATTGTACCTAAAATTTACGAATTCGCTGATGAACAGCTTCAAATTAACTTTGCTGTATCATTGCACGCACCAAACCAGGAGGCACGTCAAAAACTTATGCCTATTGCTCGTGCGTACAAATTGGATGAATTAATGGAAGCTGTTCGTTACTATACGAAAAAAACGGGCCGACGTGTAAGTTTTGAGTATGGTTTAATGTCAGGTGAAAATGATTCAGTTGAAGTTGCAGAAGAACTTTCTGCATTAATAAAAGGAATTAAATGCCACGTAAACTTAATTCCTGTAAACTACGTACCAGAACGTGATTATATCCGTACATCTCGTAGTAAAATTTTTGCTTTTGAAAAAACATTAAAGAAAAATGGTATAAACGTAACAATCCGCAGAGAGCAAGGGTCTGATATCGATGCGGCATGCGGACAATTACGTGCGAAAGAGAGATCTGAAGAAACGAGGTGACCAGTGATGGAATACACAGTCGAAAGTGATATTGGTTTAAAACGAGCAATTAATGAAGATCGAGCTGCATTTTTTAAACGACCAGATGGGCTTGCACTAGCACTTGTAGCGGATGGCATGGGTGGACATAATGCTGGCGATGTGGCGAGTGATATGGCAATGAAACAAATGGAGACCGTTTTTTTACAAGCAGAGACACATCATTTTGCAACTATGACATCAAAAAAAGAATGGTTACTACAATCAGTTAAGCAATTGAATAAAAATATATTCGACTATTCTTTATCACACGAAGACTGTAAAGGAATGGGTACGACGTTTATTGCCGTGTTAATTGAAGGAAATTATTGCTTCATTGCGCATGTTGGTGATAGTCGCGTGTATTATTTCTTTGATGATGGCGCACAACAAATAACAAGAGATCATTCTTACGTTAATGTTCTACTTGAAAATGGTGAAATTAGCGAAGAGGAAGCGTTGTCGCATCCGAAGAAAAATTTCATTTTAAAAGCTGTTGGAACAGAGGAAACTATTGAGCCAGACTTTTATGAAGTAGAGCTAGCGCCAGACTCGTATTTACTAATTTGCTCTGACGGTTTAAGCAATAAACTGTCAGTGTATGAAATGGCATCTATCATTACCTATCCAGATTTAATTGAAGAAAAAGGACGAAAACTTGTGGAATTAGCCAATGCAAGCGGGGGAGAAGATAATATCTCCCTCGTGTTACTCACAAGGCAAGATGAGGAGGTGTAAGTATGCTTGTAGGAAAACGAATTAGTGACCGCTATAAAATTTTAGATCTCATTGGTGGCGGAGGCATGTCCAATGTATACTTGGCGCATGATATGATATTAAATAGGGATGTAGCGATAAAAATATTACGCTATGATTTTACCAATGAGGATGAATTACATCGACGTTTTCAACGTGAGGCACTTTCAGTTACAAGCCTTACACATCCGAATATTGTAAGTATTTATGATGTAGGTGATGATGGAGATCTGCATTATATAGTGATGGAATATGTTCAAGGAAAGACGTTAAAGCAGTACATACAGGAATTTGCACCAATTTCTCCTGCTAGAAGTGTGCATATTATGAAGCAGTTAACGTCAGCGATTGCCAATGCCCATGAAAATCATATTATTCACCGTGATATTAAGCCGCAAAATATTTTAATGGATGCGGATGGTAATGTGAAAATTACGGACTTTGGAATAGCTATGACGCTGAGTGCGACATCATTTACCCAAACAAATTCTGTGCTAGGAACTGTGCATTATTTATCACCAGAACAAGCGCGTGGTGGAACAGCAACAAATAAATCAGATATTTATGCGCTTGGCATAGTGTTGTATGAATTACTAACAGGGGAATTGCCGTTTTCGGGTGAATCTGCTGTTTCCATTGCACTTAAACATTTGCAATCAGAGACACCATCGGTTCGAGCATTTGATGGTACAATTCCGCAAAGTCTAGAAAATGTGGTGTTAAAGGCTACTGCCAAAGATGCTTCCCATCGTTATGCGACCGTAGAAGAAATGCAGGAGGACTTAGATACGGTATTATCATCAACACGTATTAATGAACCGAAGTTTACGATTCCTATCGATAATGACGCTACAAGAGCCATTCCAATCATAAAGGAACAGCCAATACGCAAAGGTGAGGATTTAACGCAAACAAGGGCAATGGAACCTATCACCCAATCGAAAGTTGAAGCAAAGACTAAGAAACCTGTTGAAAAAGTGGCGCCTGTTAAACAAAAGAAAAAGTGGCCAATATATGTGACGGGCCTATTAGTAGTCGTTATTGCTATGTTCCTATTCTTTTTATTTGCAACAGATTTATTTAGCCCGAAAAAAATTGAGGTGCCAAGTGTTGCTAATTTAACGGTGGAAGAAGCTACAAAAAAATTACAAGATGAAGGCTTTGTTGTAGCAGAACAAAAACAAGAGCGTAATTCTGAGGAAGTTGAAAAAGACAAAGTCATTGAAACAGATCCTGCAGAAGGTGCAAAGCGAGTAAAGGGAACTGAAGTAGAATTAATTGTCAGTTTAGGTGTAGAAACGATTAAAATCGAAGACTACACGGGGCAGCAAATTAGTCAAGTTGAGTCTTTGTTAAAAGATAAACTTTTAATCCAAAAAAATTATGTGCATTCCAAACAGCCTGAAGGGCAAATTATTGAACAAGATCCGGCAGAGGGTGCTGAGATAATCGCTAAAGATGCAACGATTACATTTACGATAAGCCAAGGCGTAAAAATGATTACAGTAGATAGTGTTGCAAATTACACGAAAGCTCAAATGGATGATTACGTAAATCGAGTAGGGTTGAAATGGCGTACCGTTCGAGAAGATTACAATGATAGCGTCGCAGCGGGCAGTGTTATTTCACAAACGCCGAAACCGGGTACTAGTTTAATGGAAGGCGATACAATTGCTGTTGTTTTAAGTAAAGGACCGGCTGAGAAACCTGTGAAAACATTTATTAAAAATGTTTTAATTCCATATGAGCCGACTGAAGAAGGCGCTGAACAAGTTATTCGTATTGAAATTCAAGATAAAACCCATACAATGGTAAAAACCTTCGATGAATTTACTATTACTAGTGACCGACAATACAAAATACAGCTCGTCATCGTAGAAGGTGAAGAAGCGGCTTATAAAATAATCCGTGACTCAGAAATTATTGAGTCAGAAAGCTTTAATTATGATGACGTTAAATAAGGGGGAATTGGATGGCGCAAGGCCAAATTCGTAAAGCATTAAGTGGCTATTATTATGTTTATAATGGCGAAGAGCTCATACAATGTCGAGGACGTGGGGTATTTCGCAATCGCGGAGAATCCCCGCTAGTCGGTGACTTTGTTGAGTATACACTTGAAACAGAAGGCTCAGATGGTACAATTCAAAAAATACTTGATCGTCAAAATGAACTTGTACGTCCACCGATTGCCAATATCGATCAAGGCATTTTAGTGTTTTCTGTAAAAGAGCCAAACTTTAATACAATTTTACTGGATCGTTTTCTAGTCGTTTTAGAGTCATTTCATGTACATCCAATCATCTGCCTTACAAAGATGGATTTATTAAAAGACGATGAGCGTGAGGAATTACAGAACTATATAGAAGATTATGAAAACATGGGATATACAGTGCTTCAAACCTATAAGGATGAAAAAGAATTAGTTGACCGACTTCAGCCAATTTTAAAGGGAAAAACTTCGGTGCTTGCTGGACAATCTGGTGTTGGCAAATCGACATTACTTAACACGTTAATCCCTGATTTAAATTTAAAAACAGGCATTATTTCGCAAAGCTTAGGACGGGGCAAACATACGACTCGTCATGTTGAGTTAATAGAAGTTTGTGACGGTTTATTAGCAGATACGCCAGGATTTAGCTCATTTGATTTTGATGAAATTGAAAAGGAAGAGCTAGGTGCATGTTTCCCAGAGATAACACGAATTGCCGAGGATTGTAAATTCAGAGCGTGCTTGCATTTGAAGGAACCTAAATGCGCGGTTAAGGCAGCAGTCGAAGCTGGAGAAATTCGGGAGTACCGCTACAAGCATTACGAACAATTTATGCAAGAAATTATGGATCGAAAGCCGAGGTATTAATCATGATACAAATAGCACCATCAATTTTAGCAGCAAACTTTGCAAAACTAGGAGAAGAAGTTAAAGACGTAGAACGAGCAGGTGCAAAGCTTATTCATATCGACGTGATGGACGGTCATTTTGTACCGAATATTTCATTTGGCTCAATTGTGTTGGATGCCATTCGTCCTTTAACTGATTTACCGTTAGATGTTCATCTAATGATTGAAAACCCAGATCAATATATTGAACAATTTGCTAAAGCGGGAGCAGACTATATTACAGTGCATGTAGAAGCTTGTCGCCATTTACATCGTACAATTCAATTGATTCGTTCTTATGGAGTAAAGCCAGGTGTGGTTTTAAATCCACATACACCAATTGAATCTATACAACACATTTTAGAGGATATTGATATGGTGTTATTTATGACAGTGAATCCTGGATTCGGTGGTCAAAAGTTCATTCATTCTGTTGTGCCAAAAATTGAAGCGTTATCAACAATTATTAAAGAGCGTAACCTAGACGTTGTGATTGAAATCGATGGTGGTATTAATGCGGAAACGATTGTTCCTTGTGCAAAAGCAGGAGCAACAATTTTTGTGGCAGGCTCAGCGATATACAGCAAAGAAGACCGCACAGCGGCACTGCAAGAGATTTTAGCTGCTGGTGAGGCTGCGATTAAAGGATGACCACTGTTGTCGTTTGTGCGGGCGGTCCGAAAGAGGAGCTTTGTTCCTTTGAGCCGTATAATAAGCGAAATGATGTCATATTTATCGGTGCTGACCGGGGATCGTTGTATTTAATTGAGCAAGGAATTAAACCACATGCCATTGTTGGTGATTTTGACTCATTATCACAAGAGGAATATCAATATGTTATGGAGCATGCAAATGATGCTCAGCGTTTCCGAGAAGAAAAGAATGAAACGGATACGGATTTAGCGCTATTAAAGGCATTATCCTATGCCCCTAGCGATATTGTGTTAACAGGTGTTACAGGTGGTCGTTTAGATCACTATGAGGCAGCTGTTCGTTCCATATATCGTTTACAAATAGAACATCCCCAACTTGTGTTGAAAATTATTAATCATGCTAATATGTTGCAGTTTTTGGTGCCAGGCACTCACACAATTCAAGCGGATGATCGCTATCGCTATTTGTCTTTTTTTGCGCATGAGCAACCCATTCTAGGGGTTACATTAAGACATGTTAAATATGAAACGACGAATGAAGAAATTTCATTAGGTTCAAGTCGATTTACAAGTAATGAAATAATAGGCACTTTAGGGTCTATATCCTTTACGCAAGGCATATGTTTAATGATAAGAAGCATAGATTAGCGTAAGGGGGAGAGAGTCCTGAAAGTATATACGTTCCAATTGCCGAAAGTTGTTAGTAGCATTACGCGTACGTGTATTAACCTATTTAAAAAAGATAAGAAAGAAGCTAAAAAATCCGACTGATGCCAGTCGGATTTTTTTCATAGTTATATAAAGGCGGTTGGTAGTCTGCCTTAAATAATGAAAGAAAAAAATCGATTTACGCTATATGCGAAATCGATTTTTTAGAAGCGGCTATTAAACGCGCTCGATTTTACCTGATTTTAAAGCACGAGTAGAAACCCATACACGTTTTGGTGTACCGTTAACTAGGATACGAACTTTTTGAAGGTTAGCGCCCCAAGTACGTTTACTAGCGTTCATAGCGTGGGAACGGTTGTTACCAGTACGAGCTTTACGTCCAGTGATTACACATTGTTTTGGCATGTTGTATTCCCTCCTTACAGTTGATGCTGAAAGATTATTATTTCAGTTCGGTATTTCACATACCATAATAATTTAACATACGAAGTCATTCAGTGCAACAGTTTTCACATAACCTTTCAAGAAAAAAACCTTTACAGACAAAAATCTGCTATGAAAAAAACACTGTACAATGGTCACTAGATTCATTGTACAGTGTATATTTAATAAATTACTTCCCACGGTAGCCAAGCTTCGTTGAAACACGTTTTCCTGTTTCTTTTAGGCTTTCTATTAGGAAGTTGATATGTTCGTCGCTGACGTTAAAGCTAACAAAGCCTATACTAACAGCACCTATAATTTCTCCGAACCCATTAAAAACAGCTACAGCGACTGAGGAAGTACCAGCCGTTCGTTCACCGTGGCTTATAGCATAGCCTTGTGACCGTATTTGATCTAATTGTTCTTCTAAATCAGCCATTTCTTCGATAGGGACTAGTTGATTTATAATTTCCTTAGCTTGTACAGTAGGTATTGAGGCTAGCAATGCTTTATTGGCTGCGCCTATATGCATTGGGATGCGAATACCGAGTTGATCATAAATTCGAATCGGATTGGCTGCACTATCAATCCTTTCGATAATAATAGTATCTAACCCCGCTGGCTTGCTTAAATAAACACTTTCCTCAACTTCTCTTGCTAGGCGCTCTAATTCAGGTCTAATTTTGCTAATATAATCCATCGTATCATACACTTGTAAGCCTAATTCCATCCATATCGTTCCAAGGCGGTAGTGTTTCGTTTGCTCGTCTTGTTCAATCATTCCTTGTGCAATCATCGCTTTTAAAATTCTATGTAATGTACTTAGTGGTAAATCGCATTTGGTGGATAGCTCTGAAATAGACAAACTGCCTTCTGCTGCTTCTGAAGCTAACACTTTAGCAATTGTCATTGCTCTTTCTAATAACTGCATTTTGTCCCACCTCCTCTAATCATATTGTATTTTTATTCTCTGTTTACGTCTAGTTCATTCCGAATGAGTAAGCATTTTTAAAATTGTTTAATATTAAAATTTTTCTAAATATATTGACAGTATAACATAAAACGCATATATTTTTTATATAAACTTTCCTCTTAACGGAAACGTTTTCCACTACACGGAAAAGGGGTGAAAGGTATGCATTATTGTTCATCCATGTATGCACCTTTAAAACACGTAATTGTCAAACATCCAAAAGAAGCTTTTAAAAGCCAAGAGCATCTTACGGATGAATGGAAAACTTTCAACTATTTATCGGAACCTAACTATAATGAGGCTCTTACAGAATATGCTGAATTTATAGCAATTCTAGAGAAGTATGTTGAACAAATTGATTATTTACCAGCTTCAGATGATGTAGGGTTAGATTCCCTTTATGCGCATGATCCTGTTAAATTCACGCCACATGGTGCGATCATTTTGAAATCTGGAAAGAAGTTGAGACAAGCTGAAGCAACTGTATACAAAGAATTTTTACAAAGCAAAGGCATTTCTATCATGGGGGAATTGTCTGGCGATGCTGTTTCAGATGGTGGGGATATTGTTTGGCTTGATGACCGTACACTTGCTGTTGGCCGAGGATATCGCACAAATGATGAAGCCATTCGTCAAATTAAGGAAATGACGGCGGATGTTGTCGATGAATTTATCGTTGTACAGCTTCCTCATGATTTAGGTGAAGCGGAATGCTTACATCTAATGTCCTTTATTAGTATGGTGGACAAGGATTTGGCAGTAGTACATTCTCGTTTAATGCCCGTATTTTTCCGTCAGCTTCTTATTGAACGAGGGATTCAGTTAGTTGAAGTACCTAAAAATGAATATGACACGCTAGGCTGTAATGTCTTGGCACTTGCACCGAGAGTATGTGTTATTCCTGAAGGTAACCCATCTACAAAACAGCAGTTATTGGATGCAGGCGCTACAGTTTATGAATATAAAGGTGAAGAAATCACAGTAAAAGGAACAGGTGGACCAACATGTCTAACTTGTCCAGTAATCAGAGGATAAAAAAGGAGACGAATAAAAATGTTTAAAAATGTCATCGTGAAAAATCCAGGTAACAGCTTTGTAAACGGTTTAACAACGAGTGATCTAGGAAAACCTATTTTAGAAAAGTTATTTGAGCAGCACGTACAGTATATAGAAGCTTTAAGAAAATGTGGCGTAGAGGTTACACAACTAGCGGCAGATGAAGCTTTCCCTGATGCTACTTTTGTAGAAGATACAGCAGTACTAACTTCTGAGTTTGCTATTATATCAAATCCAGGAGCGGAAGCACGTAATCGCGAAATTGAAGATATCGAACCAGCAGTTAAAAAATTCTATGACAAACTATATTACATCGAAGCACCAGGTACACTTGATGGTGGTGATGTTTTACAAGCAGAAAAGAAATTTTATGTAGGTATTTCTGATCGTACAAACGAAGAAGGAGCACGTCAATTTAAAGAAATTGTTGAAAAAGAGGGCTATGAAGCTACGATTATTCCATTAAAAGAATTCTTCCATTTAAAAACGGGAATTGCTTACGTTGGACAAAATCGTATGGTCGTTGCTGGAGAGTTTATCGATCACCCTGCTTTTGCATCATATGAAAAAATTGTTATTCCACAAGAAGATGAGTATTCAGCGAACTGCATTCAAGTAAATGACTATGTCATTATTCCAGCTGGCTACCCTGACACAAATCGTAAATTAAATGACTTAGGCTATAAAACGATTGAACTTGAAATGTCTGAGTTTAGAAAACATGACGGCGGCTTAAGCTGCTTATCCCTTCGTTTTTAATTAAATGTATATAGGCCCAATCAATTTGTAGGGGAAAAATTGATTGGGTGTTTTAGTCCTCTAAATAACTGAATATTTAATAATTTGACAACATATGGAAATGGGGAAACACTTTGAGCAAAGGGGAACAACAGCATAATAATGTATTGAAACGCTCTATGAAGAGTCGACATTTATTGATGCTATCACTTGGTGGAGTGATTGGGACAGGGCTATTTTTAAATGTAGGTTATACAATCAATCAAGCAGGCCCTGGTGGAGCATTAATTGGCTATTTGTTTGGAGGCTTTATTTTATATATGGTTATGAACTGTCTTGGAGAATTGGCAGTGTACATGCCAGTAACAGGCTCTTTCCAAACATATGCAACACGTTTTATAAGCCCATCAGCAGGTTTTTCTTTAGGATGGATGTACTTTGTCGGATCTGCCGCCACCGCAGGGGTGGAGTTTACCGCAGCGGGGATATTAATGCAACATTGGTTCCCGAATGTACCTATTTGGATTTGGTGTGCGGTCTTCATGGTGCTTTTGTTTACATTAAATGCCTTAACAACGAAAGGTTTTGCAGAGGCAGAGTTCTGGTTTGCAAGCATTAAGGTAGTTGCCGTTATTGCCTTTATTATTATTGGTGCGGCTGCAATATTTGGCTGGATTCCTCTGGCAGATCGTCCAGCACCACATTTAACAAATTTAGCACCGACAGGATTATTCCCTGCGGGTATTACAATTATTTTTGTAACAATGATGAATGTTATATTCTCTTATCAAGGCTCCGAGCTAGTAGGTATTGCTGCTGGTGAAACAGAAAATCCAGAAAAGAACATTCCAAGGGCAATACGTACAATCCTTTTTAGAATTATTGTATTTTATATAGCTTCAATTATTGTATTGTCTGCGATTTTCCCATCATCTGAGCTTGGGCTTCTTGAAAGTCCTTTCGTAACATTGATGAAAATTGCTGGTGTACCTTATGCAGCCGGCATTATGAATTTTGTTATTTTGACAGCGATATTATCTGTAGGTAACTCATGTCTTTATGCTTCAACACGATTACTATGGTCGATGTCAAAAGAGGGAATGGCTCCAAAGTACTTTGGACGTTTAACAAAAAATAAAGTGCCATTAAATGCGCTTATTTTCACTATGTTATTTTCACTTTTATCTTTGCTAACAAGTGTGATGGAAGCCGACGCGGTATTTGTATTGCTTATGTCCATTGCGGGAATTGCGGTGACAATTTCTTGGATGGGTATTGCAATGTCCCAATTAATGTTCCGTTACCGTTATGTTAAAGGGGGAGGCAATGTGGCAGATTTGAAATTTAAAACACCACTATATCCTTTAATACCACTATTTTGTATTGTTTTTTGTATAGTCATTCTCGTATTTTTAGCATTTGATCCAACACAACGAATCGGCTTATTATACGGTATAGGGTTCTTTATTGCTTGTATGCTATTTTATAAGCTGAAATTGAGTAAAGTAAGTACAGTTTCTTCAGATATTGATGAGACAGCGAAAATAAATTCATAATGAAATGCTCCTGATATAGGAAAAGCATTTATCGAATAAAGGAGATTTTAAAGATGAGCAAATATTTATGGAATACATCGGAAAACCTTCGGGCATTATTATGTGAAATAGTAAGTTGGGAAAGCAGAACATTAACACCAGGTGAAAATGAATTTGCCTATAAATTAAGAGATACACTGCAAACGCTTACTTATTTTCAAGACAACCCTAACTATATAGAATTACATGACGCAGGACTAGGCCGCCATGCGCTAACAGCGTTGTACAAGCATCCAACGGCAACGGAAACAGTAGTGCTGATTAGTCACTTTGATACCGTTCATACGGAGGAATATGGAGAGCTTGAGCCATTTGCTTGTCGTCCAGAAGAATTAACGAGCAAGCTGATGGAGCCAAAATATAAAAAAGATTTACCAGAAGCCGCAAGAATTGATTTAGAATCAGGCAATTATTTGTTTGGTCGTGGAACGATGGATATGAAAATGGGGCTTGCTTTGCATATGCAATTGATTGAGAAAGCTAGTATCGAACAATGGCCAATCAATCTTATTTTAACAGCAGTACCAGATGAAGAAGTAAACTCGGCTGGTATGCGTGCAGCAGTAGTTGAGCTAGTAAGACTTCGTGAACAATATGGTTTAACATATAAGTTATTTTTAAATAGTGAGCCTTCGTTCTCGCAAGGACCTTCTGATATAAATGAATATATTTATTCAGGCACGATAGGAAAAATTATGCCTGCTGCTTTATTTTATGGGAAAGAGACACATGTAGGTGAACCGTTAAAAGGCATGACAGCAAACTATATTGCGTCTTATATGACGCAGCATATGGAGTGGAATCCTGTGTTCAGTGAAACGGATTTAGGCGAAAGTACACCATTGCCAGTATCCTTACAATTAAAAGATTTAAAAATGGAGTATTCGACACAAACGCCATATCGTGCAGCAGCGCTCTACAATGTATTTTTGTTGAAGCGGACAGCAACAGAGGTGATGGAAATCTTTGAACAAGTCGCTTTGGAGGCGATGGCTGCTTGTAACACGCAATACAATAAAATTTGTGAGCGTGAAAAAGTACAAGGTGTTGGTGAAGTAAGAGTACTTCGTTACGAAACAGTTTTAGAGCATGCTATTAATAAACTTGGCGCTGAAGAAGTGAAGCACATTAAAAAACAAGTTCTAGAAAATACATCGTGGGATGACCGTGAGAAATCGATTCGTATTGTAGATCAATTAATGATTCGTTGTCAGGAGCTAACACCAGCAACAGTGCTGTTGTATGCACCACCATATTATCCTGCAATTAATTCATCAGAGCATCCGTTAGTGAAGCAATCAATTGAATTAATGAAGAAAACAGCTAAAACCTTTGATATTGAAGTTGAGCAAATTCACTATTTCAATGGCATTTGTGATTTAAGTTATGTCAATTATACAGATGACTCAAATGGCTGGACTGCATTCGAGCGAAACACGCCTGTTTATGGTGATACGTATAGTATTCCATTTGAAGCGATGGCTGATTTGAAAGGCCCAGTGCTAAATGTTGGCCCTTTCGGCAAAGACGCACATCAAAAGACGGAACGGTTACATGTTGATAGCGCATTTAAAGAAATGCCTGTTATGATTGAAACACTTATTAAAAGCTTATATTGATAATTTTATAGAATAAGTATATTTTACAAATCGCTCACCTTACGCAGAACAAAGTGAAATATGTGGTGAGGTGCCAGGCACTCAAACAATTTTCATGCTAATCATGTATTTTATGTCTAACCAAATAAAAATCCACGTGGACGCCTGTGGGAAACCACGCAATGTAAGTCGCAACAAACCGCGCGTAGCGAGGGTTGCGGCTTACGTCGTGCCCGCGGAAAGCGATGTAGGTTTTTACGATTTAGGAGCCGATAATATGCTAGGTACCTATGTGGAGTGCCAGGCACTTAAACAATTAAAGCCTGAAGCTGATGTTTAAAACATCAGCTTTTTTATGTGCGGAAAGGAAGTTTGATTTATAAAAATGAAAATAGGTTTTGTCAGTATAACTTCAGGCAAAGCTATTACTAGTTCGATAAAGATTTGTTCGCAATAAATAGCGTAGACTGTGAAGATTGGAATGAAACGCTAAAAACGTTGACACTAGGCGCTTTCAAGGGAACTTAGGTTGCTTAATGTATACCCAAAGTGGTACAATATAATTTAGTCAAAAAGAGCCAAGGGGGCATTTCTATGTCAATTGAATTAAATAACGAATTCGGCCAAATTGATATTTCAACTGATGTACTTGCACAGATTGCTGGTGGCGCTGCTATAGAATGCTACGGTATTGTTGGCATGGCATCAAAACATCAGATTCGTGATGGTCTAACTGATATTTTACGTAAAGAGAACTTTGCAAAAGGTGTTGTAATTCGACAACAAGAAGAAGATTTACATATTGATATGTATATTATTGTTAGTTACGGGACTAAAATTTCGGAAGTTGCTTATCAAGTACAATCGAAAGTGAAATATACAGTAGATAAAACATTAGGTATGAGCGTAAAATCTGTCAATATCTTTGTGCAGGGCGTTCGTGTAGCGAATGAGTAAGAGGAGGAACAAAATCGAATGCGGTCTTTAGACGGATTAAAATTTGCTGAAATGGTACAAATGGGTGCCCATCACCTATATCAAAATGCAAATTATGTAGATTCTTTAAATGTATTTCCAGTACCAGATGGGGATACAGGGACAAACATGAACTTATCGATGACATCTGGTGCCAAAGAAACAGAATTACAAGCATCAGAACATATTGGGAAAACGGCGCAAGCTTTATCAAAAGGATTACTAATGGGCGCTCGTGGGAATTCCGGTGTTATCTTATCACAACTTTTCCGTGGTTTTGGAAAATTTGTAGAAAAAGATACAACGATTGATGCAAAAGCTTTCGCTGGTGCATTCCAAGCTGGTGTAGATACAGCTTATAAAGCGGTGATGAAGCCAGTTGAAGGAACAATCTTAACGGTTGCGCGTGAAGCGGCAAAAAAAGGCGTTGAAGTTGCTGAAAGTGAAAACGATATCATCGCTGTGATGGAAGCATTTACTGAAGAAGCAAAGGCTTCGCTACAGCGTACACCTGACCTTTTACCTGTCTTAAAAGAAGTAGGCGTTGTGGATAGTGGCGGTCAAGGATTGCTATTTGTCTATGAAGGTTTTTTAGCTTCTTTAAAGGGTGAGCCTTTACCGAAAAAAAATGATGCAACATTAGACGATTTAATTAATGCAGAACATCACAGAGCACAAGATTTTATGAATACTGCGGATATTGAATTTGGTTATTGTACTGAAATTATGGTTCGTTTGGAAGAAGGAAAAGAGCCATTTAGCGAGGAGCAATTCCGCAATGAATTAAATCCATTAGGTGATTCTTTACTTGTTATTTCTGATGAAGAAATTGCTAAAGTGCATATTCATTCAGAGCAACCGGGCGCAGTTTTAGCGATGGGTCAAAAATACGGTAGCCTTATAAAAATAAAAGTTGATAATATGCGTGAGCAACATTCGGCTATTGTTGGTGAAGATCACAAAGCATCAACTCCAGCGAAAAAAGCGGAAAAGCACCCTTATGCCATTGTAACGATTGCGATGGGAGAAGGTGTAGCTGGCTTATTACGTTCAATCGGTGCTTCTTATGTGATTGAAGGCGGACAAACGATGAATCCTTCAACTGAAGACATTGTTAAAGCTGTTCAGGAAATTGGCGCAGAAAAAGTGCTCATTTTACCAAACAACAAAAATATAGTAATGGCAGCTGAACAAGCTGTAGAGCTATTGGATATTGAAGCGGCAGTTGTAGCGACAAAAACTATTCCTCAAGGGATGGCTGCCATTCTGTCATTCAATCCAGAAGCGACGGTTAAGACGAACCAAGCAACGATGACAGAAGCATTTGCACATGTAAAAACAGGTCAAGTAACTTATGCGGTGCGTGATACGTCTATTGATGGCGTAGAAATTCATAAAGACGATTTTATGGCACTTGCTGAAGGAAAAATTGTACTGTCTACACCAGCATTAAAAGATGCTGCTGAGAAAGTAATTACAGATTTAGTAGATGCGAATACTGAAATCGTTACGGTTATTTATGGAGAAGATACTTCTGAAGAAAATGCCTGTGAATTAATCCAATTTATCGAAGAGAACTACCCAGATGTAGAAGTGGAGTTATTTAACGGTAAACAAGGATTATATCCATATATTATTTCGGTAGAATAATATATGGTTACTGAGTAAACGAGTAGGCGAAGCAGTGCACAAGTTGTGTACTGCTTTTGTTTATGGTAAAAGGAATACAACATGTAGGGAATAACGCGAAATGAACAAAATAGATAGTTTTATGTATTTCTACAGAGGACATATATTTTGAAAATACTGGGATATCAACTTGTTGGAAAGAGTGTATTTATAGAGTGGACAAAAAAGAAATAATATAAATACGCTATAAATTATAGTCGTGTTAATTTTCTGAAAGTTGAAAAATGTAGTGCTTTACTTTTATAGTAACTATCAAGCATGATATAACTAAATGTAAAATTATTATACGAATAGAATAGAGGGGTGCTTGTATGAAGTTTACATCAGTTTTTGATATTATTGGACCCGTTATGATTGGTCCATCTTCTTCTCATACAGCAGGTGCAGCGCGTATTGGACGTGTAGCAAGAGATTTATTTGGCAGACAACCGAAATGGGTGAAAATTCATCTCTATGGATCATTTGCTGAAACGTATAGAGGGCATGGGACAGATGTAGCAATAATTGGTGGTTTATTAGATTTTGATACATTTGATGAACGTATTAAAACGGCTTTTGAACATGCGGAAAAGGCCGGATTAGAATATGAGTTTATTCCGGAAACTGCGAATACAGAGCATCCGAACACAGCTAGACTAGTGTTCGGTGATGATGAAGGAGAAATGTCTATTGTCGGCATTTCAATTGGAGGCGGAAAAATTGAAGTGAGCGAGGTCAATGGCTTCAAACTTCGTTTAACAGGTGGGATGCCAGCCATTCTTGTTGTTCACGATGATCGTGCTGGCTGTATTGCAAATGTCGCGAATTGCTTAGCGATGCACAATGTCAATATTGGGCATATGGAAGTTTCACGTATTGAACGTGGTTTAACGGCGCTAATGGTCATTGAGATTGATCAAAATATTGAGGAAAAAGTACTTCAACAAATTTCATTAATACCACATATTACGAAAGTGTCGAGAATTAATAACTAGGGGGTGTCTCTATGGAAGTGTTATTTCATAATGTACGTGAACTTGTAGAACGTGCAGAACAGGAAGAAAAGCTAATTTCTGAACTAATGATTGAGCAGGAAATGTTAATAAGCGGACGCACGCGAGAAGAAATTATGCAACAGATGGACCAAAACTTAACAGTGATGGAAGAAGCGGTAGAACGAGGCTTACAAGGAGTACAGTCTGTAACAGGCTTAACGGGTGGAGACGCCGTTCTACTTCAAAATTATATTGCACAAGGAAAATCGCTATCAGGCGATTTATTATTAGACGCTGTTAGTAAAGCGGTTGCGACGAATGAAGTGAACGCTGCAATGGGTACAATTTGTGCAACGCCTACAGCGGGTTCAGCGGGAGTTGTGCCAGGTACTTTATTTGCCGTGAAAAATAAGCTAAATCCAACGCGTGAACAGATGCTTCGCTATTTATTTACTTCAGGTGCATTTGGCTTTGTTGTAGCAAATAATGCTTCCATTTCAGGTGCTGCTGGCGGCTGTCAGGCTGAAGTCGGTTCAGCTGCTGGGATGGCTGCGGCAGCAATCGTGGAGATGGCAGGTGGAACGCCACAGCAATGTTCAGAAGCATTCGCTATTACATTAAAAAATATGCTTGGCCTTGTTTGTGATCCAGTAGCTGGATTAGTTGAGGTGCCTTGTGTTAAGCGTAATGCAATGGGGGCAGCGAATTCTCTTGTTGCAGCAGATATGGCGCTAGCAGGTGTAACGAGTCGTATTCCGTGCGATGAAGTCATTGGTGCGATGTATCGCATTGGTCAGTCGATGAGCCCGAACTTGAAAGAAACAGCACGTGGTGGCTTAGCTGCGACGCCAACAGGAAAAGCAATCAGCAATGCTATTCTTAATAATGGTGATTTACAAAGTATACTAAAAGCAGGTATGACAGTAGAGTAAAGCATGAATAAGTGGCTGGGCAAAAAAGAAAAAGTGTTAGATTGACTACAATCAATCTAACACTTTTTTGCTATGCATTATTAAGAAGAACATAGATTTTCTTTCTTTTGCAATAGATGAAATTTAGCGGAATTTTCAACACAATGAGTGTGCGTCGACATTTCATAGTTACTGTGATGACACGAAATAAATTTTTTATGATAAAGTTGACAAGAGAAGTGCTGTATATAGGCAATATAAAATGCTAACAATCTATGAAAGAGAACAAGGATTTAAATAGAAGGGAGGTAGGCTCCTTTTATTAACAAAAGTTTAAATTTGTACACAGCGACAAATACAGTATTCGAATTGGCGTTATTCAAAGGGGCTGAAGTGAAAGGTGACTGAATTAACCAGTCCTGTCTCCGAATTAAAAGGAGTTGGGAAAGAAACCGCAGCACACTTAGAAACATTAGGTATTGAAACGATAAATGATTTTTTGTGGACATTTCCGCATCGACATGAGGATTTTCGCTTAAAGGACTTGGCACAAACACCTCATAATGAACGTGTTACTGTTGAATGTAAAGTAGAGCGTGAGCCGACTGTTTTGTTTTTAGGGCGCAATAAATCTCGCTTGCAGGTGACAGTGCTCGCTGGCCGTCATTTAGTAAAGGTAGTATTTTTCAATCAAAACTATTTAAAGCAAAAGCTTGTACCAGGTACTATTGTGACTGTTACGGGGAAATGGGATAGAGGCAGACAAGTGATTAACGGAACAACAGTCTCATTTGGCCCGAAAATAGACCAAGTAGACTTTGAACCTGTTTATAGTCTCAAAGGTTTGATACCGCAAAAACGTTTTCGCAAATATATGCGGCAAGTGTTAGATGATTTTGGTGGAGAGCTACCAGATGCGATTCCACAACATTTGCAGGATGCCTACAAGCTTGTCTCGATTCGTGATGGCCTTGAAGGTATTCATTTTCCACTAGATGCTGAACACGCTAAACAAGCAAGAAGGCGATTTGCTTATGAGGAATTATTAAACTTTCAGCTTCGGATTCAAGCGTTGCGAAAAATTCGTAAGGATAATGAACGTGGGACAATTATACAATTTGACTTGCAAAAGGTACGTGCATTTATCGCTTCTTTACCTTACGAATTAACAGGAGCACAAAAGCGAGTAGTCAATGAAATTTGCAAGGATTTAAAAGAACCACATCGTATGAATCGTTTACTACAAGGGGATGTTGGTTCAGGGAAAACAGTAGTTGCCGCAATTTGTTTATATGCCGCTGTGACGGCCGGATTTCAAGGAGCGCTAATGGCACCAACTGAAATTTTAGCTGAGCAACATGCTGAAAACTTATTAGAATGGTTTGAGCCATTTGGTGTACGTGTAGCGTTATTATCGGGCTCAACGAAAACAAAGGAGCGACGTCTATTATTAGCTGCACTTGCGGATGGGGAAATAGATATTGTGATAGGAACGCATGCACTCATACAGCCAGATGTAATATTTAATAGACTAGGGTTTGTGATAACAGACGAACAGCATCGTTTTGGCGTAGAACAACGGAGGATTTTACGTGATAAAGGGGAAAATCCTGATGTGCTCTTTATGACCGCAACGCCTATTCCGCGAACACTTTCGATTACAGCCTTTGGCGAAATGGACGTTTCATTGATTGATGAAATGCCAGCGGGGCGCAAAGAAATTGAAACTCATTGGATGAAAAAAGAACAGCTTGGTTCTGTACTTTCCAAATTAGAGCTAGAGCTTCAAGCAGGTAGACAGGCATATGCTATTTGTCCGTTAATTGAAGAATCCGATAAATTGGATGTCCAAAATGCAGTGGAAATTTATGAGCAGCTCGCCTCGTATTTTAATGGTCGCTATAAAGTTGGCTTAATGCATGGCCGCCTACCAGCGGATGAAAAAGATGCTGTGATGCGTGATTTTAGTGAAGGTGATATACAAGTATTAGTATCTACGACAGTTGTTGAAGTCGGAGTAAATGTGCCAAATGCAACGTTTATGGTTGTATACGATGCAGAACGTTTTGGTTTAGCGCAGCTACATCAGCTTCGCGGTCGTG
Organism: Lysinibacillus sp. NPDC097868; assembly: GCF_044761135.1. NCBI lineage: Bacteria > Bacillati > Bacillota > Bacilli > Caryophanales > Bacillaceae > Lysinibacillus > Lysinibacillus sp. NPDC097868. Next base: position 361,324 of record NZ_JBIWBS010000001.1, read on the forward strand.
TAGGGCGGGGTGAACATCAATCCTACTGTGTATTAATCGCTGATCCAAAATCTGATGAAGGTAAAGAGCGAATGCAATCTATGACTGAAACAAATGATGGTTTCCGACTTGCAGAAAAAGATTTGGAGCTTCGTGGACCAGGTGATTTCTTTGGACGTAAGCAAAGTGGCTTACCTGACTTTAAAGTTGCAGATTTAGTACATGACTATAGAACGCTTGAGACAGCGCGAAAAGATGCTACTGAAATGATTGAAACAGAGGCATTTTGGCATGATGAAACGTATCAATATTTACGTGAGATGCTTGAAAAGTCTGGTGTTCTACAAGGTGATCGATTTGATTAGTGAAATTTAATGTTGTACTACAAGGAATGCGAGTGCTTGTTTTTGAAAACAAGTCTTGCATTCTTTTTTTATACTCTATATACTGATATTAGTACCAAGTGCTAATAACAACTCAAAAGGTGGCGAATGACGTTGAGACGAACGAAAAAAGAGCGACAGCGATTATTATCTGAAACGATTGCGGAAAATCCATTCGTCACAGATGAACAACTAGCATCGGAGTTTCAGGTAAGTGTTCAAACAATTCGTTTAGATCGTATGGAATTAGCAATTCCAGAATTGCGTGAACGAATTAAAGATGTGGCTTCGAAAACATATGAAAATGAAGTGAAATCCTTACCGATTGATGAAGTAATCGGTGAAATTATTGATATAGAACTAGATAATCGAGCATTATCTATATTTGATGTAAAAGAAGAGCATGTTTTTCAGCGCAATGGCATCGCGCGTGGACATCATTTATTTGCACAGGCAAACTCATTAGCTGTAGCGGTTATTGATGATGAGCTGGCCTTAACAGTGCACTCCAATATTACATTTGTGAAACCTGTAAGAGCCGGAAATCGTGTTATAACTAAGGCGGTCGTTGTTGGAAGAGATGATGAACGCCATCGTACGAAAGTAGAGATTATATCTACTGTGAACGGTGAAACTGTTTTTGTTGGTGAATTTGATATGTACCGCACGAAAGGTAAAGGTGAATAATAATGAAATTAGCACTTGATGGAATGGGTGGCGACAATGCACCGAAATCAGTAGTGGAAGGTGCATTATTAGCATTAGAACAAATTCCGAACTTGGAAATTCAATTATATGGACAGCAAGAAAAGCTTGACCCATTTTTAAAAATGCACGATCGCTTAACGGTTATCCACTGTGAAGAAGTGGTCGAAGGGACAGATGATCCTGCACGTGCTGTACGACGTAAAAAGGATTCATCAATGGCAAAAATGATGGATGCGGTGGAAGAAGGAACAGCTGATGCATGTCTTTCAGCCGGCAATACAGGCGCATTAATGGCAGGTGGTTTGTTTAAGGTAGGCCGTATAGAAGGAATTGCACGACCAGCTTTAGCAACGACATTGCCGACGCTTGATGGTAAAGGCTTTTTAATGCTAGACCTAGGGGCAAATGCTGACGCACGACCAGAGCATTTACTGCAATATGCGATTATGGGTGATATTTACGCTAAAAAAGTAGGCGGTCTACAAAAGCCACGTATTGGACTGTTAAATATCGGAACAGAAGATAAAAAAGGAAATGACTTAACAAAGGCAGCTTTTGAATTACTAAAAGAAGCGGACTTGAATTTTGTCGGCAATGTCGAGGCGCGTGATTTACTCGATGGTGTTGCTGATGTTGTTGTAACAGATGGATTTACAGGCAATATGGTGCTGAAGTCGATAGAAGGAACAGCGGGGGCATTGTTTACAATGTTAAAAGAGGCCTTTATGTCTTCTACAAAAACAAAAATTTCAGCAGTACTTATGAAAAGTAATTTACGTGACTTAAAAAATAAAATGGACTACACAGAGTATGGCGGTGCAGGTTTGTTTGGTTTACAAGCGCCTGTTATTAAAGCACATGGATCATCGAATGCAAAAGCAATCTTCAGTGCAATACGTCAGGCAAATACGATGGTAGAGCATACAGTTATTTCAACGATAACAGATACAGTACGTCACTTAGAAATTGACTAACAAAGGGGATTAATAAGAAATGACGAAAATCGCATTTATATTTCCAGGCCAAGGCTCTCAAGCGGTTGGTATGGGCCAAGAATTTGTAAGCAACTCGCAAGAAAGTAAAGCCTTTTACGAAAATGCGGACAAGACACTTGGATTTGACTTGTCTAAATTAATGCTAGAGGGACCTGCTGAAGAGTTAACGCTAACATATCATGCACAGCCAGCGTTATTAACGACAGGCGTTATGGTCGCTGAGAAATTACGTGCTGCAGGCATTACACCGAATTATGCAGCTGGTCACTCACTTGGAGAATATGGTGCATTAGTTATCGCAGGCGTGTTATCGTTTGAAGATGCTGTCGCTATAGTGCATAAACGTGGTTTATTTATGAACGAAGCAGTGCCAGCAGGGCAAGGTGCAATGGCTGCTATTCTTGGAATGGAGCTTGATGCATTGCGTGAAGTGACTGAAAAAGTAACAGCTGATGGCGATGTAGTACAAGTGGCAAACGTTAACTGTCCGGGGCAAATTGTAATTTCTGGTACAAAAGAAGGCGTTGAAAAAGCCTCTGTCGCTGCAAAAGAAGCGGGTGCTAAACGTGCCATTCCATTAGTAGTGAGTGGACCTTTCCATTCAGAATTAATGCGCCCTTCATCGAGCAAATTACAGGCAACATTAGCAGATATTACATTATCAGCACCGCAAATTCCGGTTATCGGCAACGTTAAAGCAAAAGAATTGCTAGATGTGCCAGCTATTCAACAAGAATTAGTAGAACAGGTTTATAGCGCTGTACAATGGGAAGCATCAGTTCGTGAAATGATTGCGCAAGGCGTGGATGTTTTCATCGAGTGTGGACCTGGTAAAGTATTAAGTGGCTTAGTAAAGAAAATAGATCGTTCAGTGGCAACGTATTGTGTTTATGATGAAGCTTCATTAGAAGCAGTATTAGAAGCGTCGAAGGAGTGGTCAATCAATGCGTAAATTAGAAGGTAAAGTTGCAGTTGTAACAGGTGCTTCACGAGGAATCGGACGTGCGATTGCGTTAAAGCTTGCGGATGAAGGTGCAAAGGTTATCGTAAACTATAGTGGCTCACAAGCTAAAGCCGAAGAGGTTGTTGCAGCAATACAAGCAAACGGTGGCGAAGCGCTTGCTGTACAGGCGAGTGTTTCAAAAACAGAAGAAGTATCTGCTTTGATGGGTGCAGCAGTCAAAACATTTGGTTCACTTGATATTTTAGTTAATAATGCAGGTATTACACGCGATAATTTATTAATGCGAATGAAGGAAGACGAATGGGACGATGTTCTCAATACAAACTTAAAAGGTGTATTCCTTTGTACAAAAGCTGTAACTCGTCAAATGATGAAGCAACGTGCAGGACGTATTATCAATATTTCTTCTATCGTTGGTGTAGCAGGCAATGCTGGGCAAGCTAACTATGTAGCGGCAAAAGCGGGTGTAATTGGCTTAACAAAAACAACTGCCAAGGAACTTGCATCACGAAATATTTTAGTTAATGCGATTGCACCAGGCTTTATTGAAACAGAGATGACTGAACAGCTTCCACAAGATTTAAAACAAGGTATGCTAACACAAATTCCACTTGCTAAACTAGGGCAGCCTGAGGATATTGCGAAAGCTGTTGTGTTTTTAGCTTCAGATGATGCTAACTATATGACAGGCCAAACGCTACATATTGACGGCGGCATGGTGATGTAATATTATGCTATAGCATAAATATAAATTTTTTGTATAATCATTTGAGGGGAGGTGAAAGTTTTGACTACAGTATTAGAACGCGTAACAAAAGTAATCGTGGACCGTTTAGGTGTTGAAGAAAGTGAAGTAACATTAGAAGCTTCTTTCCGTGATGATTTAGGTGCTGACTCATTAGACGTTGTTGAGCTTGTTATGGAGCTTGAAGACGAATTCGATATGGAAATTTCTGATGAAGATGCTGAAAAAATCTCAACAGTAGGTTCTGCTATTTCATACATCGAAGGTAAAATTAACTAATCGCCTCTGGCAGATGTTACAGATTTCGACCGCAGCCTTTTGAGGTTGCATATTAAAAATCTGATTTCATTGTAATACTTACATCAAAGCATAATCGCAAAAGCATTTTATGCTTTGATGTATTTTAAAGGTACGAAATGGTTCGTTTTTCGAACGATTTGCGTGCCTTTTTTTATTTTTGTTAAAAAATTACGTTAAAACTTCCAAAACATTGTATTTCAGCCGAAATACTTTTGCATAAATGCCTTGAAAAAGGTACACTAAGACGGTAGAAACTATTAGGAAGGCAGATTGTTCAATGGCTATGAGAAGAAAAGGAACTATGCAGAAATCAGGCGTACTTCCTGAAAAGGTACGCAATCAATTCGAGCTGTTACAGCATGAATTAAATATCACATTTATTAATAAAAATTTATTGTATCAAGCATTCACGCATTCATCTTATGTGAATGAGCATCGCCGTAAATTGTTTACGGATAATGAGCGTCTCGAATTTTTAGGCGACGCAGTACTTGAACTATCTGTTTCTAAATACCTTTTTGAGAAATACCCGCATATGAGCGAGGGCGAATTAACAAAACTGCGCGCATCAATTGTTTGTGAGCCATCACTTGTTATTTTTGCAAATGAATTAGGCTTTGGTCGCTTTGTATTGCTTGGAAAAGGTGAGGAATTAACAGGAGGACGGGAACGCCCAGCGCTACTTGCAGATGTATTTGAATCATTTGTGGGTGCTCTTTATTTAGATCAGGATTTGCAAACGGTCGTGACGTTTTTAGAACGAATCGTGTTCCCAAAAGTAGAAGTCGGTGCTTTTTCGCATGTGATGGATTTTAAAAGCCAGTTACAAGAAATGGTACAGCAAACAAACAACGGTCTTCTTCATTATGAGATTATCGATGAAAAGGGCCCAGCGCATAACCGTACCTTTGTATCGAGCGTGCTATTAAATGGACAAGAGCTTGGAATCGGTAGAGGAAAATCGAAAAAAGAAGCTGAACAACAAGCAGCACAATGCGCTATGCGTATGATGCGTGAGCATTCTGCTAAAGAGGAGGCTTAATAGATGTTCCTAAAACGACTCGAAGTGATTGGCTTTAAATCTTTTGCGGAGCGCATTGGTATTGATTTTGTACCAGGAGTTACAGCTGTTGTTGGACCAAATGGCAGTGGGAAAAGTAATGTAACTGATGCTATTCGTTGGGTACTCGGGGAACAATCGGCAAAGTCGTTGCGTGGGGCAAAAATGGAAGATGTTATTTTTGCTGGGAGTGACTCTCGAAAGCCACTAAACTTTGCAGAGGTAACATTAATTTTAGATAATACTGATGAGCAGCTTGCTTTTTCGTATACAGAGGTAAGCGTAACAAGACGCGTATACCGTTCAGGTGATAGTGAATATTTATTAAATAACCAGCAGTGTCGCCTGAAGGATATTACGGACTTGTTTATGGACTCAGGACTTGGGAAAGAGGCTTTTTCAATTATTTCGCAAGGCCGTGTCGATGAAATTTTAAATAGCCGCCCTGACGACCGCCGCTCAATATTTGAAGAGGCGGCTGGTGTATTAAAATACAAGCTTCGAAAGAAAAAAGCTGAGCATAAACTTGTAGAAACAGATGAAAACTTATACCGTGTTTTAGATATTCTGCATGAGTTAGATAGCCGTTTGGAGCCTTTGCAAATACAAGCTTCTAGCGCAAGAGATTATGTGCAAATGTCCACGGAGCTTAAGGATTTTGATATTGCGATTCTTGTGCACGATTTAAAAAATTGTGCACAATCTTTGCATGCATTGAAAGAAGAATATACGCAACTATCTGAAACAGAGCAAAAACATGCTAGTAATATTCAAGCTTTAGAAACACAATCTACAGCAATTCGTAAACATTTAAAAGAGCTTGATGTAGAACTGGATGCTGCTCAATCGGAGCTTGTTGATGCAACAATGGAAATGGAGCGTTGGGATGGCCGTAAAGCTTTAATGGCTGAAAAGCGTCAAAATGCAACGAACCAATTACAACAGTTAAATGCATCATTACAAGAAGCGAAAAATGAAGTAGAGGACCTAACGGCACAAGAGCTTGAGAAAAAACAGTTGTTTACTGAAAAGCAACAAGAAGTTTTAACTTTAAAGCAAATTATTAAGCAATTAGAGCAATCATTAAATCGTTCTGTTATAGAGATCGAACAAGAAATTGAAGAGCATAAAAACCGTTATATCGATTCGTTAAATGAAGAAGCAACAGTAAAAAATGAATTGAAAAATATCGATCAACAACTATCGCAACAAAAAGCGATGGCTGCGCGAATGACCGACCAAACGGATGAAATTGGGCAAGAGCTTAATGAAGTTGTGACTGAGAAAGAGTCGCTTGTTGGCACATATACTGCAACAACGACTGAACTGCAACAAAAGCTAGAGCAATATGAAGCATTGCAAATTCAATTTAAAAAAGTGAATAGTTCCTTTAACGATAAGCAGGAAATGCTATACAAGGCTTATCAACATCAGCAACAATTAAAAGCTAGAAAAGACACGTTAGCAGAATTAGAAGCAGACTTCTCAGGCTTCTTCCACGGAGTTAAGGAAGTATTATTGGCCCGTGACAAAGGTGAATTATTCGGCATTGAAGGCGCTGTTGCAGAATTAATTCAGGTTAACGGTAAATATTCACAAGCGATTGAAACAGCTTTAGGTGCTGCATCACAGCATATTGTGACGTCGAATGAACAGAATGCTCAACAGGCAATCAAGTGGTTAAAACAAAAAAGAGCAGGTCGAGCGACATTTTTACCGAAAACGGTCATGAAATCACGCAAAATTAATTTATCATCGATACAGCTTGCTACTGAGCATCCAGCATTCGTACAAATGGCAGATGCACTTGTGACGTTCGATGAAGATAATCGCTCCATTGTAGAAAATTTACTTGGCAATGTAATCGTGGCAGCGAATTTAGAAGGTGCTAGCCAAATTGCGCGCTTATGTGGTTTCCGCTATCGTGTAGTAACGCTCGAAGGAGATATTGTCAATGCTGGGGGTTCTTTAACGGGTGGTGCTGCAAAACAACAGTCTTCACTATTTACGAGAAAAGCCGAGCTAGATGGTCTAATTGCCAAACTAGAAGCGCTAGAAACAACCATTTATAGTGCAGAACAGTCTGTAGCAACAGAAAAGGAAACATTGTCATCATTGCGTGACGCAGTGGAACAATTAAAACTAGAAGGCGATCAGCTACGAAAAGAAGAGATGCAACAGGCAAGTCGTATTCGGGAATTAGAAGTTGTTGAAAAAAGCTTGTCAGCACGAGTGTCATATGCTTCCAATGAAACGCAGGATGTGAAGACACGTGAAGAAGCACTGCTTGCTCAAAAGGAAGCAGCAACGACGCGTTTAGCAGCTCTTGCAATAGAATTAGTAGCGATTAATGAAACGGTAGAGCAGCTAGGTAAAGTTAAATTACAAAGTGAAACGGAAAAGGATGTTCTTCGTGAGCAGACTGCTGAAAAACGTTCACAATTAGCGGTTATGCAGGAGCAAATGTCACAAGTACAAATTGCAACGGCAGAACTTGCTCTACAATTAAACAAAGCTCGACAAAAAGTCGACAATATTTCTCAGGAAATAATATGGCTTCAATCTGATGAATCGACAAAACTGTTGAGTGATGAAGAAGTTGAGGAGCAAGTTACTACTTGGAAAGCTAGAAGAGAAACGTTACAAGTTACAATTTCACAGAAAAAAGATAAAAAAGCAGCCCAACAACTAGAGCTAACAACGTTAGAAGAGCAGCTAAAGGAATTGCAACGTATACATAAAGGCTTCATTGAAGCAATACGTGCGAATGAATTAAAGCGAAGCCGCGTAGAATTTGAGATGAATAATTATAATAATCAGCTCGAAGAAAACTATCAACTAACGTTTGAAGAAGCAATGGAAGTATCCTTATCAATTGAAGATGAAGAGCATATGCGACGTCGTGTCAAGCTATTGAAAAAATCCATTGAAGAATTAGGTCCTGTGAATTTAAGTGCAATTGATGAATTTGAGCGTGTCCAAGAGCGTCATTCTTTTTTAACAGAGCAGCGTGAGGATTTACTTGCAGCGCAAGATACTTTACACGAAGCGATTAAAGAAATGGATGAAGAAATGACACTGCGCTTTAGTGAGACGTTTTTTGCCATTCGTGAGCAATTCAAACATGTATTCCGCGAATTATTTGGTGGGGGTCAAGCGGATTTAGTATTACTAGATCCAGACAATATGCTTGAAACAGGCATTGAAATTGTTGCACAACCACCTGGTAAAAAGCTGCAAAATTTAAGTTTGCTTTCTGGTGGGGAACGTGCACTTACTGCGATTGCTTTACTATTCTCCATTTTAAATATTAGACCTGTGCCGTTCTGTATTCTCGATGAAGTAGAAGCGGCATTAGATGAGGCAAATGTTGTTCGATATAGCGAATACTTGAAGAAGTTTAGTCGCAATACCCAATTTATTGTCATTACACATCGTAAAGGTACAATGGAGGGAGCTGACGTACTGTATGGTATTACGATGCAGGAATCAGGTGTATCAAAACTTGTATCAGTAAAATTAGAAGATGAACCCGTACTTGCGGAGCAAAGGAGCGAACAAGCATGAGTTTTTTTAAACGTTTAAAAGATAAGTTGATTGGAAATCCAACAGAAGAAGAAAAAGTAGAAACTATAGGTGACGAACAGTCAGCCGATTTACAGCTTGAAGACACAGCGGAGCCTGCCCTGCTTGAAACAACTAACGTAGAAGTAGAAGTAGAAGTAGAAGAAAAGGTAGAGGAATCACCAAGTGAGGACATTACTGTTATAGAGACTTCCGATATAGCCGAGGAAGAAAAACCAGAAGAAGTATTGGAAATGGCCGTTGTAGAGCAAGAGGCACCAGAAAAAAAACCTTCTGCTTGGTCCATTACACAAAAGTTTAAAGCTGGTCTTGAAAAAACACGAAATTCATTTACTTCAAAGGTCAATGATTTAGTTGCACGTTACCGCAAAGTAGACGAAGATTTCTTTGAAGAACTAGAAGATTTATTATTACAAGCAGACGTTGGCTTTGAAACAGTGATGGAGCTTATGGATAAACTACGCTACGAGGTTCAGCGTAAAAATATTAAAGATACTAACGGTATCCAAGCAATTATTTCTGAAAAACTTGTAGAAATTTATGAGCAAGGTGAAGAAGATTTAATTGACCTAAACATGCAACCTAATGGTGAGCTAACTGTTATTTTATTTGTTGGCGTAAACGGTGTTGGGAAAACAACAACAATTGGCAAATTGGCACGTCGTTTAAAATCGGAAGGTAAAACGGTTGTATTAGCAGCTGGGGATACGTTCCGTGCAGGTGCGATTGATCAATTACAAGTTTGGGGAGACCGTGTAGGTTGTGAAGTTATTAAGCAGTCGGAAGGCTCGGATCCAGCAGCGGTCATGTATGATGCGATACGTGCCGCCAAAAACCGTAAAGCGGACGTATTGATTTGTGATACTGCTGGTCGCTTACAAAACAAAGTGAACTTAATGAATGAGCTTGAAAAAGTACATCGTGTTATTTCGCGGGAAATACCAAATGCACCTCATGAGGTATTGTTAGCACTAGATGCGACTACTGGTCAAAATGCGCTTGTGCAGGCTCAAACGTTTAAAGAAGTAACAAACGTAACAGGTATTGTCTTGACGAAACTTGATGGTACTGCAAAGGGTGGTATTGTGCTAGCCATTCGAAATAAATTGCACATTCCTGTGAAATTCGTTGGTCTTGGTGAAAAGATGGACGATTTACAGCCATTTGATGCAGAACGTTATGTATATGGCTTGTTTGCAGAAGGTTTAGATAAAGAGCTACAAAATAGCGAAGAGTAACGATAGTTATTTTGTAGTGGATAGAACGAGTGCTCGACTGTGTAAAAAGGTGAAATGCGTTGTTTAAAAGAGAAATACTAGCTAATGATGGAAGATTACTTAAATCAGCTAATTGAAGGCTTTTAGACAAGGAGATTACCTTGACACAGACGGGCGCTTTTCGTTATGATACAAATGACAAACAACGGGGGGAGAAACTCGATGCTACTTGAAAAAACAACACGCATGAACTTTCTCTTCGACTTTTATCAAGCATTATTAACAGATAAGCAAAGAAGTTATATGGAACTCTATTATTTAGATGATAACTCACTTGGAGAAATCGCTGAATCATATGGGATTTCACGTCAAGCTGTTTATGATAATATTCGTCGAACTGAAGCGATGCTTGAAGAATATGAAGAAAAACTATGTTTACTGGAAAAATTTCAACAACGCACGCAAATGCTTGCGCGACTTACAGCTGGGATTACGGAAAAAAGTATGGCGGTTGAGGAGCAGTTGGCGCTTATTGAGCAGTTGAAAGAATGGGATTAGGAGGCGAAAGCAGTGGCTTTTGAAGGATTAGCGGAACGACTCCAAGGAACGATCCAAAAGATTAAAGGTAAAGGAAAAGTATCGGAACAAGACGTAAAAGAAATGATGCGTGAAGTCCGATTTGCTTTAATCGAGGCGGATGTTAACTTAAAAGTAGTCAAAGAATTCGTTAAAAAGGTAAGTGAACGTGCTGTTGGTGTAGATGTTATGCAAAGCTTAACACCGGGTCAACAAGTAATTAAAATCGTTCAAGACGAATTAACGGAGCTGATGGGCGGCGAACAAAGCCCGATTAAATTTAATACGAAGCCACCAACTGTCATTATGATGGTCGGTTTGCAAGGTGCGGGTAAAACAACAACTACTGGGAAATTAGCAAATGTTTTACGTAAAAAATATAATCGTAAACCATTATTAGTTGCTGCTGACGTTTATCGCCCTGCTGCGGTTCAGCAATTACAAACATTAGGAAAGCAATTATCTTTACCTGTTTTTGCTTTAGGCACAGATGTATCACCAGTTGAAATCGCTCGCCAGGCAATTGAATTAGCAAAAGAAGAGCATCATGATGTAGTAATTATTGATACTGCGGGTCGCTTGCATATCGATGAGGATTTAATGCAAGAATTAAAGGATATTCGTGCGCTTAAAGAGCCGGATGAAGTATTCCTAGTAGTAGATGCTATGACAGGTCAGGACGCTGTAAACGTTGCGGAGAGCTTTAATGAGGCTGTCGGCATTACAGGTGTTGTATTGACTAAGCTTGATGGGGATACACGTGGTGGTGCGGCATTATCTATCCGTTCTGTGACACAGAAGCCGATTAAATTTGTCGGTATGGGTGAAAAAATGGACGCGCTTGAACCGTTCCATCCAGAGCGTATGGCATCTCGTATTTTAGGTATGGGTGACGTTTTATCACTAATTGAGAAGGCGCAGGCAAACGTCGATGAAGCAAAAGCGAAAGAACTTGAAGAAAAGTTCAAAACGCAAAGCTTTACACTCGATGATTTTGTTGAGCAATTACAACAAGTGAAGAAAATGGGCCCTCTCGATGAAATATTGAAAATGCTACCAGGCGCAGGCAAAATTAAAGGGTTAGATAATGTCAAAGTGGATGATAAGCAAATGGGCCGTGTAGAAGCCATTATTTACTCTATGACAAAGGCTGAAAAGACAAATCCTGAAATTATTAACGGCAACCGTAAAAAACGTATTGCAAAAGGTTCAGGTACGTCTATTCAAGAGGTAAATCGTTTGTTAAAACAATTTGACGAAATGAAAAAAATGATGAAACAAATGACAGGTATGGCTACAGGTAAAGGCAAGAAAAAGATGAAATTACCAGGCTTTGATTCATTGTTTAAATAATATTTTATAGGTGTTAAGAAAAAACACTTTACAAACAACATAAACATTGATAATATACTATCTTGTGTGAAACTTATTCGGAGGTGCTATTAAAATGGCAGTTAAAATTCGCTTAAAACGTATGGGAGCTAAAAAATCTCCTTTCTATCGTATCGTAGTTGCAGACGCTCGTTCACCACGTGACGGTCGTTCAATCGAAACAGTTGGTACTTACAACCCACTAACTCAACCAGCTACAGTAAACATTGATGAAGAGAAAGCTCTTAAATGGTTAGCTGACGGTGCAAAACCATCAGATACAGTACGTAACTTGTTCTCAGAACAAGGTATCATGGAAAAATTCCATAACCAAAAATTCAGTAAATAATCGGGGGAGACGTCTTTGAAGCAGCTGATTGAAGCAATCGTTTTACCGTTAGTCGATTATCCAGAAGAAGTTCGTATTGAGACGGACGAAAATGCAAATCGAATTGTTTATAAACTTTTTGTTCATCCAGAGGATCGAGGGAAAGTCATAGGCAAACAAGGGCGAGTGGCGAAAGCGATTCGTACAATTGTTTATTCAGCGGCAGGTAGTCACCATCAAAAAAAGACTTACGTCGATATATTGGATTGATAAAAAGATTTTCACGCTCGTTTACACGCGAGAAGGTAACAATGTAGCAACTATGCAACCTGTCGCCATTTTGCACTGAAGAATTCTAACAAGTATGCTTACATACGTTGCTAGAATTCGACGGGACAGTAAATGTGTAGCGTAAAATCTGGATAGAAGAGGGGGGAGCTTGCTGGTTCCTTCCTTTTTTTATATAGTACGGATATATAACGTTATAGAGGTGAAATGGATGGAATGGTTTAATGTAGGTCGTATTGTCAACACGCACGGTATCCGTGGTGAAGTACGTATATTATCGACTACAGATTTTGAAGAAGAGCGCTTTGCGGTGGGAAATAAGATTGCAGCGTTTAAAAAAGACGATAAAAAGCCAACGTGGGTAACAATTCAATCGGTACGCCGCCATAAAAACTTTATTTTATTAACATTTGAAGGCATGGATAATATCAACCTTGTCGAACCGTTCAAAGAAGGAATGCTGAAAATCACGAAAGATCAAATGACCGATGATTTATTACAAGAAAATGAATTTTTCTTCCATGAAATTATTGGCTGTACAGTTGTATCTGAAGAAGGCGAAACAATTGGTGAAGTGAAAGATATTCTGCAAACAGGTGCCAATGATGTATGGGTAGTGAAAGGTGCAAAAAAAGAACACTACATTCCATATATTGAAGACATCGTAAAAAATATTGATGTGGAAGAAAAGAAAATTGTCATTCATGTGATGGAAGGCTTGCTATGATGAATATTCACGTGTTAAGCCTGTTTCCTGATATGTTCTCGGGCGTGTTTGGAGCATCGATACTAAAAAAGGCGCAGGAAAAAGGTGCTGTAAAGCTAGAAGTTTCCGATATTCGTGCATTTTCAGGCAACAAGCATAAACAAGTAGATGATTATCCGTATGGTGGCGGTGCAGGGATGGTATTGAAGCCAGAACCGATGTTTAGCGCTGTAGAGGCAATTACAGCAGGTAGAAAGCCACGCATCATTTTAATGTGTCCGCAAGGTGAACGATTCACCCAAAAAAAAGCTGAGGAGCTAGCGCAAGAAAGCGAATTAGTGTTTTTATGTGGCCACTATGAAGGCTATGATGAACGCATTCGTCAACACCTAGTAACCGACGAAATTTCAATTGGAGATTTTGTGTTAACAGGTGGAGAGTTAGGTGCAATGACGGTTATTGATAGTGTAGTACGGCTTTTACCTGGTGTTTTAGGACAAGAAGATTCCCATATTCAAGATTCCTTTTCAACGGGGCTGCTAGAACACCCACATTATACGCGACCTGCTGAATTTCGAGGCATGCAAGTACCCGAAGTATTATTATCAGGCAATCATGCGAAAATCGAGCAATGGCGCGAAGAACAATCGTTAAAACGAACATTCGAGCGTCGCCCAGATCTACTCGAGCAATATCCATTAACAGACAAGCAAAAATTGTATTTAGAAAAACTTAAAAAAGAACTATAAAGATACTTGCTTGCATGCAGTATATGTGATAACATCTATTCTGTGCTTCTATGTGAAGTGCTGAATTACGGTGTTCCGCTGTGGCATAGATTGCGTGCAAGAGCATCTGTCTAAGGAGAGAAAACAATGTCAAACATTATTACAGAAATTACTAAAGCTCAGCTTCGTACTGATCTACCTGCTTTCCGTCCTGGTGATACTGTTAAGGTACACGTGAAAGTAGTAGAGGGTACACGTGAACGTGTCCAAGTATACGAAGGTGTAGTTATCAAACGTCGTGGTGGCGGTATTAGCGAAACTTTCACAGTTCGTAAAATTTCTTACGGTGTTGGTGTTGAGCGTACATTCCCTGTACACACACCAAAAATCGCTAACTTAGAAGTTGTACGTCGTGGTAAAGTACGTCGTGCTAAACTTTACTACCTACGTAACCTACGTGGTAAAGCTGCTCGTATTAAAGAAATTCGATAATTATGACTTAAAAGTGAGGGGCTTGTATTGCAAGCTCCTTTTCTTTTTGCTTGTCATCTTAAATAATAATCATCTAAAATGAGGATGAGGATAGACAAGGGGGCAATTCATAATGGAAAAACAAGTGAAAGAAAAGAATGAATTATGGGAATGGACAAAGGCGCTTTTAATTGCATTTGCGATTGCAGCAGTTATTCGTTATTTTTTATTTACACCAATTGCAGTTGATGGTGAGTCCATGATGCCAACCCTTGAAGATGGCGACCGAATGATTGTTAATAAAATCGGTTATAAAATTGGCGAACCAAAGCGCTTTGATATTGTTGTGTTCCATGCACCAGAACAAAAAAACTACATTAAACGTGTAATTGGGTTACCAGGTGAAACGTTAGCATATAAAGACGATCAGCTATACATTAACGGTGAACCGATAGACGAGCCTTATCTAGATGCCTACAAAGCTAAAATTACAGAGGGTACATTAACGGAAGATTTTACGTTAAATGACATTGATGTATCACTTAATGATGTAATTCCAGAGGGCTATGTTTTTGTCATGGGAGATAATCGTCGTTATAGTAAGGATAGCCGTCATATTGGAATCGTCGATCAAAAAGAAATCATAGGCAATACGAGCCTTATTTTCTGGCCGTATAGCGATATTAAAATTGTGAAGTAATGTTTGAAAGGGAGGCGAACCCTCCCTTTCTTAACGTCTAAGAGCATAAGTTTTCTTATTCGATTTTAAGGCATTTGCACTGCACGGTTATTACGTGTAAATTGGGCGAATGCGCTTTTCTTATTTAGGAGGTATAGAAATGACTATACAATGGTTTCCAGGGCATATGGCGAAGGCCCGCCGTGAAGTAACGGAAAAATTGAAGCTAGTAGATATTATTTTTGAATTAATTGATGCACGTTTGCCGCTATCTTCTAGAAATCCAATGATTGATGAGGTTATTAATCAAAAGCCACGTCTTCTTATTTTAAATAAATCAGATATGGCAGATGAACATGAAACACGCAAATGGGTAGAGTACTTTGCACAGCATGGTCATAAAGCGGTGGCGATCAATTCTCTTGAAGGAAAAGGGTTGCAACTCGTTACAAAGGCAGCTCAGGAAATTTTAAAAGAAAAATTTGATCGAATGAAGTCTCGAGGAATGAAGCCGAGAGCAATTCGTGCAATGATAGTTGGTATTCCGAACGTTGGGAAATCAACACTTATTAATCGATTAGCAAAGAAAAATATTGCAAAAACAGGCAATATGCCAGGTGTGACGAAGGCTCAACAGTGGATCAAGGTCGGCAAGGAGCTTGAATTGCTTGATACACCAGGAATTTTATGGCCAAAGTTTGAAGATCAAGAAGTCGGCTATAAGTTGGCATTAACAGGCGCTATTAAAGACACCATTACAAATATGGAAGATTTAGCTGTTTACGGGTTGCGATTTTTATCGACGCATTATCCAACTCGCATGGAGGAACGATATGGTTTCAAATTTATGCATGAGGATTTAGTAGAAACTTTTGACCATATTGGCAAGCTTCGTCGTGTTTTTGGCGCAGGTGGAGAAATCGATTATGATCAAGTAGCACAGCTTATCGTTCGAGATATTCGCGGGTTACTTTTAGGAAAGCTTACATTTGACTTTGTTGATGAACAGCTTGAAAAAGAAGCTACACAGCAATAATGTGCGAAAAAACTGCCATGCTCACGCAATAAAACGTGAGCATGGCAGTTTTTCTTTTAGGAATAGTAGTTGTTGCCGATAAATGATATAGAGTGAGAAAAAGGGAGTAAAATGATGAAAACGATTAAAGAAATTACAGCAGCATTAAAAATGGCTGAGGATTGGCAAGAATGGATGACAGCAGTTGCAGTCGATGAACGTGCAGGTGTGCAGAAAGCGTGGCTTAGTTGGAATAAACGCCAGGACAGAAAACAACAACTAATTGACGAACATCAAGCAAAAATTGACTTCGATCATCTCTATGGTGGGAAAGACGCATTGATTGCAGGTGTGGATGAAGCTGGACGTGGCCCGTTAGCTGGACCAGTTGTAACGGCGGCTGTTATTTTGCCAAAAAACTGTGAAGCTCTTGTTGGATTAAATGATTCGAAGCAATTAACAAAGGAAAAGCGTAACGCCTTTGCAACATTGGTAAAAGAGCATGCTATTAGTTATTTTATTCATTTTCAATCAGCAAAAAATATTGATGAATTGAACATTTACGAAGCGACAAAGCAATCGATGAAAACAAGTGTGGAATCATTGTCTATTAAGCCTGATTTCGTATTAGTTGATGCAATGACACTACCAATAGCTATTCCTCAGGAATCTATTATTAAAGGAGATGCTAAAAGCTTAGCAATTGCGGCAGCTTCTATTTTAGCAAAAACTGCTAGGGATGATTATATGGAACAATTGGATAAAGATTTCCCTATGTATGGCTTTGCGCAGCATGCTGGTTACGGTACGAAACAACATTTAGAGGCACTTGAAACATACGGACCTACAATACATCATCGAAAGTCATTTGAACCTATAAAATCCATGTAAGAAAGGAGTATTTAGATGACAGCTACATCGTTTAATCCGATACAAACGCAACCAACTGCTCTAATGCAAGCCAATCAACCGCTTGCATTGAAGCAAGGACAAGTATTTCATGGCACGATTAAACAACTATATCCTGATCAAACGGCAGAAATTCAGGTGGGTAATCAAAAACTCATTGCTAAACTTGAAGTACCGCTTAAAGCAGGGGATGCACATTTCTTTCAAGTAACAGGAACAAGTCCGCAAACTGAGTTAAAGGTCGTTACAGGACCAATGGGACAAGGGGTTTCCTCGAGCCAGCAAATAAATCAGCTATTAGATTCGATGAATTTGCCAAAATCGACGGAAATGCAGCAGGTGTTAGCGCATTTTATAAAGGCACAAATACCGATTTCTAAGGAGCAGCTTCTCCAGGCGGAGATGTGGATGAAGGCATTACCCGAAGGTGTGACAAAGATGGATGCCTTGCAAGCTCTACAAAAAATGGTCGAACTGAAAATGCCGATGCTTCAAGATGTATTCCAAGCGCTTGTTAGTGGGCAAAAAACATCCGGTATGACGGCTATTATGGATACCTTTACACAGCTATTAGCAAAGGATACCGTACTGCAAGAAAATATGAAGCAAAATTTAATGCAACAAGTAACAGCGATTGCAAAGCCATTCGAAGCAGAAACGGGGGCATTAGTGCTCGCAAAAGCTATTCAACTTTTAACCAATAGTCCTACATCTGTGAGCGAGCGATTACAAGCTTTAAATTTGTTAAAGGAAGCAGGCGTTTTGCCGCAACAGGCAACTTTACAAAATTGGGCTTCTTTAAATGATGCAAAGTCTGTGCAACAAGGTCAACTTCAGCAGGCTGGCCAAGTAATCCAAACTATTTTAGCGACAAAACCAGAAAATAAAGCTCAGCTTATTGACCAGCTAAAATCTTGGACAGCAAGTCAAAGTTTATTGACAAATGAGCAAAAGCTACAACTTAACCAAATGATTGATAGATTTAACCAATTACCAACTAATAAACAAACATTAGAGATTTTTGCAAAGCAAATGCAGGAGCAACTAATCAAGGCTTTTGCTCAAAATACACCTGAGCGATTATTTACGCAAGATGCTAATGGGCTTTCTGTAAAAGAACATTTATTATCGTTGTTTAAGCAACAAACAACTTTGCCAGCACAAAATGAAGCACTAATGCGAAATCTGGTGAAGACTAGTATTGAAGCACCACAGCCAGGGATTCAGCAAATGCTGACAGAAGCTGATGCACATGTACGAAATTCAATGGATAGTAAGGCAATGGAACATGCGCTTAAAACGGTATTAAAAAGTCTAGGTATTAGCTATGAAGCCGCCCTTAGTAGTAAATCAGCCGATTTACAAACGATTGCACACCAATTAAAGCCCCAGCTCCATACGTTGCTTCAAGAAGCGCAGATTACACCGCAGCTAAAGGAAGCGGCAGAAATGTTAATGACACGTATGAATGGCATGCAACTCGTGTCAGGAGAAAATGGTCATCAACACCAACTTGTGATGCAAGTACCACTCGAGTTTTTCGGTAAGAAAATGGACGCTACACTACAGTGGAATGGGCGTATGAAGGATGATGGAAAAATTGATGCTAACTATGCGCGGATATTATTTTATTTACAGATGGAATCAATGAAGGAAACCGTTATTGATATGCAAGTTCAAAATCGTGTCGTAACTGTCACTGTATTTAATGAGCAATCCAATATTATTCCGCTGGCAGATTCACTAAAGGAAGCATTAAAAATAGGTCTAGCAAAAAAAAATTATCAGCTTTCGGGTGTCTTTATTAAACAATTTGAAAAAGCCCAATTAGAAAAAACACCCCCTGTAGTACAACAGCAGGAGGAAAATAGCGGGGTGGATTTCCGTATATGAGTGAAGAAAAAAAGACGCGTAAAGAAGCAATTGCCCTTACTTATAAGCTAGGACAATTTGATAGCCCCTCTGTCGTCGCAAAAGGTAAAGGGAAGGTAGCAGAAAATATATTGGCACGTGCAAATGAGCATGATGTGCCTATTTATGAGGATCCGAACCTTGTCCAATTACTTGGACAATTAGATTTAAATGAGTCAATACCTGAAGAATTATATCAAGCTGTGGCAGAAGTATTTGCATTTATATATCATTTAGACCAAGAACATAGCAAAAATATAGAAAAAATAAAGTATTCTGATTTTTAGAATTCTCTGTTTTAGTACACAAAGTAGAAGAAAACGTCATAATTTTAGAGAATTTTTGAACGAAAGACAAAGTGTAGACTTTATCAGAATGTTTCGTTAGAATAGATTATGTTAGTAAAACAATTTTATGCAAATGTTTGATGGGAGGATGTATTATGAATATCCATGAATATCAAGGGAAAGAAATTCTGAGAAAATATGGTGTTGCAGTACCTAATGGAAAAGTTGCTTTTTCCCCTGATGAAGCAGTGAAGGTAGCGAAGGAACTTGGCTCAAATGTTACTGTAGTCAAGGCGCAAATTCATGCAGGTGGACGCGGTAAAGCTGGTGGTGTCAAAATCGCAAAAAACCTTGATGAGGTGCGTACGTACGCAAAAGAGTTATTAGGTAAAATTTTAGTAACTCATCAAACAGGTCCAGAAGGAAAAGAAGTAAAGCGCTTGTATATTGAAGAGGGCTCCGATATTCAAAAAGAGTATTATTTAAGTTTAGTATTAGACCGCGCTACATCTCGTGTAACTGTAATGGGATCAGAAGAAGGCGGCATGGATATTGAGGAAGTAGCAGAAACAAATCCTGAAAAAATCTTCAAAGAAGTTGTTGATCCAGTAATCGGACTTACAAGCTTCCAAGCACGTCGTATGGCGTTTAATATGAATATTCCAGCAAACCTAGTAGGTAAAGCTGTTAAATTAATGTTAGGTTTATATCAAGCATTTATCGACAAAGATGCTTCTATCGTAGAAATTAATCCACTTGTTGTTACTGGACAAGGGGACGTTGTAGCACTAGATGCTAAATTCAATTTTGACGCAAATGCATTGTATCGTCATAAAGATATTGTCGAATTACGCGATTTTGATGAAGAAGATCCAAAAGAAATCGAAGCGTCAAAATATGACCTTAGCTATATTTCTCTAGATGGCAACATTGGCTGTATGGTAAATGGTGCAGGTCTAGCGATGGCAACAATGGATACAATTAGTTACTACGGCGGCAGTCCCGCTAACTTCCTTGATGTTGGGGGCGGCGCAACAGCTGAAAAAGTAACAGAAGCATTCAAAATTATCCTTTCAGATCCACATGTAAAAGGTATTTTCGTTAATATTTTCGGTGGAATTATGAAATGTAACATTATCGCTGATGGTGTAGTAACTGCAGCCAAAGAAATCGGTTTATCTGTACCGTTAGTAGTACGCTTAGAAGGTACAAACGTAGAGCTTGGTAAAGAAATTTTAAATGCATCTGGTTTAAACATCGTAGCAGCAGATTCAATGGCTGACGGTGCACAAAAAATTGTGGAACTAGTAGGCTAAGGAAGGCAGGGAGAACAATGGCTGTATTTATTAATAAAGATACAAAGGTAATTGTACAAGGGATTACAGGCGAAACAGCGCTATTTCATACGAAGCAAATGCTTGATTATGGTACAAAAATCGTAGCAGGCGTAACACCTGGAAAGGGAGGTCTTGAAATTGAAGGCGTACCTGTATTCAATACTGTAGCTGAAGCAGTAGCAGCAACAGGTGCGACGACATCAGTTATTTATGTACCTGCACCTTTTGCAGCAGATGCAATATTAGAAGCTGTTGATGCTGAACTAGAATTAACAATTTGTATTACAGAGCATATTCCTGTCCTTGATATGGTAAAGGTTAAACGCTTTATGGAAGGCAAAAAAACACGCCTAGTTGGTCCGAACTGTCCAGGCGTTATTACAGCAGATGAATGTAAGATTGGTATTATGCCTGGTTATATTCATACAAAAGGTCACGTTGGGGTTATTTCTCGTTCTGGAACATTAACGTATGAAGCAGTTCACCAATTGACACAAGCTGGTATCGGTCAAACAACTGCTGTAGGTATCGGAGGAGACCCTGTAAATGGGACAAACTTTATCGACGCACTTGAAGCATTCAACAATGACCCTGACACATATGCAGTTGTAATGATTGGGGAAATTGGTGGTACTGCTGAAGAAGAAGCAGCAGAGTGGATTAAAGCAAATATGACAAAACCAGTCGTTGGCTTTATCGGTGGACAAACTGCACCTCCGGGAAAACGTATGGGACACGCAGGTGCCATTATTTCTGGTGGTAAAGGAACAGCTGCTGAAAAAATTAAGGCTATGAACGAAGCGGGTATTGAAGTAGCTGAAACACCATCTGTTATCGGTGAAACACTAATTAAAGTAATTAAAGAAAAAGGGCTATACGAAAAATGTAAAACCCATTAAAATGGAAGATGTAGCACATTGCGGCTACATCTTTTCTCTTTTTCTCTGTCTAAATGGTAGTGTTTGAATTATTTCTTCCCTTTTAGAATGTTCAACACTAGAAACTCGATGATAAAAGTCGAGTAGGTGAAGCGGCAAGACAGGGGCGTACTCTCTAGTGTGCCTTTGAGTGTATACACATAGTTTTCTACTTTTTTGTGATGAAATGAAAATTGCGGTCATTTAATTTCTTCTATTATAAAGGAGGTTTTAAATGATTTTCTCAGTAGATACTCAGAGACTGCTAGCTATGCATTATGTATATCCATTACCACTCCAAAAACTTCAACAGTTATTGTCCCCGGTGGATGTATTAAGTTATTTTGAAGAAGCACACCCTAATGAGATTGCAAGCACATTGCAAATAACGAGGCAAAAAGCTATGCAAATTTCTCAAAATTTCCAGCGCGTTATGAACTTGCCAGTTCAAGAGGTTTACGCACAAGCAAATATTTTCCCCATACCTTTTAATCACCCATATTTCCCGGCGCAATTATTTGAAATACCTAGTCCACCTACTGTATTGTATGTGAAAGGTCAGCGCGACCTGCTGGAAAGAGATAAACGGATAGCTATTATAGGCTCTAGAAAGGCTACAGCATATACTAGAGTTGCAATAGACTTAATCATCCCACCGCTCATTGAACACGAATACACGGTCGTGAGTGGGCTTGCGCGAGGTGCAGATACAATGGCGCATGAGGCAACAATTAAGTTTGGAGGCCGCACAATCGCAGTGCTTGGACATGGTTTTAATTTTCTATACCCAAAAGAAAACCGAGCGCTCGCTTGTAAAATGGCTGAGAGTCATTTACTTATTACAGAGTACCCACCTTATATTAAACCGGCAAAATGGCAATTTCCTATGCGTAACCGATTAATAAGTGGTTTGTCTCAAGCTTTAGTTGTAACGGAAGCGGCACTAAAGAGCGGGACGTTAATTACTACAGAATGTGCATTAGAGCAAGGAAAAGATGTATTTGTTGTACCTGGACCGATTAATGCAGAGCAGTCAAAAGGGACAAATAAATTACTATTAGAAGGAGCAATTCCCGTATGCGATGGTCACCAAATCGTTGAAACACTTTCGCTCTTTTCTAGCAAAAATTGAAAAAAAGTTGCATTATCTTAAAATCTGTTATACATTTTGCAACAGGTAACTTAAAAAATTAGCAATAGACCTCGCTAAGGGGGAGACATAGATGGCGGATTATTTAGTGATTGTAGAATCACCAGCAAAAGCAAAAACAATTGAACGTTATTTAGGAAAAAAATACAAAGTAAAAGCATCGGTTGGGCATGTGCGTGACTTACCACGTAGCCAGATGGGCGTGGATACTGAAAATAATTACGAACCTAAATATATTACAATTCGCGGTAAAGGGCCTGTTTTACAGGAACTTAAGTCTGCGGCTAAAAAAGTGAAGAAAGTCTATCTAGCGGCCGATCCAGACCGCGAGGGAGAAGCGATTGCTTGGCACCTTGCGACTGCATTAAATATTGATATTAACTCAGACTGTCGAGTTGTTTTCAATGAAATTACAAAGGATGCAATTTTAGATTCCTTTAAAAATCCTCGTGCCATAAATATGGACTTAGTGGATGCACAGCAAACACGTCGTATGCTAGATCGACTTGTAGGCTATAATATAAGCCCGATTCTTTGGAAAAAGGTTAAAAAGGGCTTATCAGCAGGGCGTGTGCAATCCGTAGCACTACGTATGATTATTGATCGTGAAAACGAAATAAAAAACTTCCAGCCGGAAGAGTATTGGACGATTGAAGGCTCCTTTGAAAAAGGTAAAAAGACATTCGATGCACTGTACTATGGTAACGGCAAAGATAAAATAAAATTATCGAATGAAGAGCAAGTAAAGTCCATTTTAAAAAATGTTAAAGGTACAGCATTTGAAGTCGTAAATGTGACGAAAAAAGAACGTAAACGAAATGCCGCACCTGCTTTTACTACATCTTCTTTACAACAAGAAGCAGCGCGGAAGCTAAATTTCCGTGCGAAGAAAACGATGATGCTTGCACAGCAATTGTATGAAGGTATTGATATTGGTAAAAAAGAAGGTACAGTCGGTTTAATCACGTATATGCGTACAGATTCAACACGTATATCTGAAACTGCCAAGACGGAAGCGGTTTCTTATATTGAGACAAAGTACGGAAAAGAATATATCTCGACAGAAACGAAGCAGGTTAAAAAGGCGTCGAATGCACAAGATGCCCATGAAGCAATTCGTCCGACAAGTACGATGAGAACACCAGATGAGTTAAAAACAGTACTTAGTCGCGATCAACTACGCTTATACCGTTTGATTTGGGAGCGCTTTATTGCAAGCCAAATGTCGCCTGCTGTATTAGATACAGTTGCTGTAGACCTTCAACACGGTGATGTTTTATTCCGAGCAAACGGCTCACAAGTCAAATTTGCTGGATTTATGAAACTATATATAGAAGGTACGGATGATCAAACAGAAGAAACGACGAAACTTCTACCTGAAATGGAAATTGGCGATCAGGTGAAATCACTTGAAATCGAGCCGAAGCAACACTTTACGCAACCACCGCCACGTTATTCTGAGGCTCGTCTTGTGAAAACGATGGAAGAGTTAGGAATAGGGCGACCATCGACATATGCACCGACCCTTGATACAATTCAACGCCGTGGCTATGTTGTGCTAGATACAAAGAGATTTATGCCGACAGAGCTTGGTGAAATCGTCCACCAACAAATGCTGGAATTTTTCCCTGATATAATAAATATCGAATTTACAGCAAAAATGGAACAAGATCTCGATGATGTTGAAGAAGGTAGCCGTAAGTGGGTTGAAGTAATCGATGATTTTTATAAAGACTTTGAGGTTCATGTAAAGCATGCAGATGCTGAAATGGAGAAAGTAGTCATTAAAGATGAACCAGCTGGTGAGGATTGCGAGAAGTGTGGTTCACCAATGGTATTCAAGTTAGGTCGCTATGGGAAATTTATGGCTTGCTCGAACTTCCCAGATTGCCGTAACACAAAAGCCATTATGAAGCCAATTGGGGTTAAATGTCCTTCTTGCGAAACTGGCGAAATTGTGGAACGCAAAAGTAAAACAAAGCGCTTATTTTATGGATGCAATCAATATCCAGAGTGCGAATTTGTTTCTTGGGACAAGCCAATTAGTAGACCGTGTCCGAAATGTAGTGCATTATTAGTAGAGAAAAAATTAAAAAAAGGTGTGCAAATTCAGTGTACGAAATGTGACTATGAAGAGACACCAACTCAATGATAGGAAGATGGTAAGAAAATGACTGAACAAGTTGTAAATGTAATTGGAGCAGGCCTTGCAGGTAGTGAGGCGGCTTGGCAAATTGCTAAGCGTGGTGTAAAAGTTAAACTTTATGAAATGCGTCCAGTAAAGCAAACACCTGCCCACCATACTGATAAATTTGCAGAGCTTGTTTGCTCAAACTCGCTACGTGCAAATACGCTAACAAATGCTGTTGGTGTTATTAAAGAAGAAATGCGTTTATTAGATTCTGTTATTCTAAAAGCGGCCGATGCATGCTCTGTACCAGCAGGTGGGGCACTTGCAGTAGATCGCCATGAGTTTGCAGGCTATGTAACAGAAGCGGTGAAAAATCATCCGTTAGTGGAAGTAATTCATGAAGAAGTAACTGAAATTCCAGAAGGTATTACGGTTATTGCAACTGGTCCACTAACTTCAAAAGCATTAGCTGAAAAAATTCAAGGTTTAACGGGTCTAGACTATCTGTATTTCTATGATGCAGCAGCACCGATTATTGAAAAAGATAGTATCGATATGGATAAAGTTTATTTAAAATCTCGTTATGACAAAGGTGAAGCGGCTTATCTAAACTGTCCTATGACAAAGGAAGAATTTGATCGTTTCCGCCAAGCGTTAATCGAGGCAGAAGTTGTCCCATTAAAAGAATTTGAAAAAGAAATTTATTTCGAAGGCTGTATGCCGATTGAAGTAATGGCAGCGCGCGGTGAAAAAACGATGTTGTTTGGACCGATGAAGCCAGTAGGACTTGAAGATCCGAAAACAGGTAAACGACCATATGCTGTTGTACAACTGCGCCAAGATGACGCTGCAGGTACACTTTATAATATTGTCGGCTTCCAAACACATTTAAAGTGGGGACCACAAAAAGAAGTGCTGCAACTAATACCAGGCCTAGAAAATGTTGAAATCGTACGATATGGCGTAATGCATCGAAATACTTTCATTAATTCACCGAAAGTGCTAGAGAAAACATATCAGTTACGTGAACAAAAAAATGTTTTCTTTGCTGGTCAAATGACAGGTGTAGAAGGTTATGTTGAATCTGCAGGTAGTGGGTTAATTGCTGGCATCAATGCGGCGCGTTTGGCATTAGGACAAGAGCCAATTATTTTCCCATTCGAAACTGCATTAGGTAGTATGGCGCGTTATATAACAGAAGCACAATCGAAAAATTTCCAACCGATGAATGTTAACTTTGGTATATTCCCTGAATTACCACCAGGACGTCGTTCAAAACCGGAGCGCGCGGAAATGCATGCGAATCGCGCAATGAGCACAATTCGAAATTTTGTGAATTCACAAACAATTTAATTGCCAAAAGCCTCTAAAAGTTGATATACTCTTAGAGGCTTTTTCTTTTATGTAGACAAAATGCTTAATTACACGTATTTTATTATTTTGTATAGTGATTTTCTCATAATATAACCATTTTCACTTGCTATATTACGAAGATAGGTATAGTGTCAATATGTATGTTTTTTAAGGATTACTTAAACGACAAATTTATTTAAATGGCAACGTTTGTTTTACCATTTGAATTTGTTGGTAATAGTAATGAGAGAAGGTTACGAATAATTCATTGGTGGTGAATCTTTCATGTTAGTTTCGTCCCAAGAAGCACTTGAACAGTTTATGCTTTACATCCAGGTAGAAAAAAACTTCTCTGTTCATACTGTGCGAGAATATGAATCAGACCTACTAGATTTTTTAGCGTTTTTACAGGCAGAAGGCGTTAATGATTTAGCCAGTGTTGAGTATATACATGCACGACTATATGTAACGAAGTTGTATGATGAAAAGAAAGCAAGAACTTCTGTATCAAGAAAAATTTCATCAATCCGCTCCTTTTTTCGCTTTCTAAATAAACAGCACGGCATGGATGATAGTGCTTTTCGATCGCTATATCATCCGAAAAAAGAATCACGTTTACCAAGTTTTTTCTATGAAGAAGAATTGATGAAGCTTTTTGATGCGAATGTAGGAGATGATTTGAAATCGTTGCGTAATATGGCTATTTTAGAGTTATTATATGCAACGGGCATTCGGGTGAGTGAGCTTACATCCATTATGGTAGCGGATATCGATTTCCGTTATTCTATTGTTCGAGTAATGGGTAAAGGAAGAAAAGAACGCATTATACCATTTGGTCAATTTGCGAGTGTGGCTATACAGCACTACATAGAGCAGGCTCGTCCACGTTTGATGAAACAAACAAATCATCAGCAACTATTTGTCAATATGCGCGGAGGGGAACTTACGCCACGTGGGGTACGTCATATTTTAAATGAAATGATTGATAAGACCTCACTCCATACGAAAATATACCCACATATGCTTCGCCATACTTTTGCTACACACTTACTGAATCATGGCGCAGATTTACGGACTGTACAGGAGTTACTGGGCCACGCGCATTTAACTTCAACACAGGTTTATACGCATGTAACAAATGAGCATCTTCGTCAAACATATATGAATGCCCATCCAAGGGCATAATAGAGGCTAAGGAGGAAGGCAAATGGGACAAATCCATGCGACTACGATATTTGCGGTACATCATAATGGCGGGTGCGCTATGGCTGGCGATGGTCAAGTGACACTTGGGAATGCGGTTGTCATGAAAGGCACTGCAAGGAAGGTCAGACGTCTGTTTAATGGGCAGGTGCTAGCTGGCTTTGCGGGCTCTGTAGCCGATGCTTTTACACTTTTCGAAATGTTTGAAGCGAAATTAAACGAATATAATGGGAATTTACAGCGAGCTGCTGTAGAAGTAGCAAAACAATGGCGTGGTGATAAAATGCTACGTCAATTAGAGGCGATGTTACTTGTGATGGATAAAAGTACACTACTCCTTGTATCTGGTACGGGAGAAGTTATAGAACCTGATGACGGTATATTAGCGATTGGTTCTGGTGGGAATTATGCATTATCAGCAGGTCGTGCTCTAAAAAAATATGCAGGTGAGTCAATGACTGCTCGTGAGATTGCTGAGGCAGCATTAGAAACTGCCGCTGAAATTTGTGTATTTACAAACCATAATATTATCGTGGAGGCACTTAACTAATGACACCACAAAACTTAACCCCAAGACAAATTACTGAGCATTTGGATCGTTTTATCGTAGGGCAAAATGAGGCGAAAAGAGCGGTAGCTATTGCACTACGAAATCGCTATCGTCGTTCTCTACTAGCGGATGATATGAAGGCTGAAGTTATTCCTAAAAATATTTTAATGATTGGACCAACGGGAGTTGGGAAAACTGAAATTGCAAGGAGAATTGCAAAACTAACGAATGCGCCGTTCGTAAAGGTTGAAGCAACGAAATTTACCGAAGTGGGCTATGTTGGACGTGATGTAGAGTCAATGGTCCGCGATGTTGTGGAGGCTTCTCATCGTCTCGTGAAGGAAGAAATGATGGAGTCTGTGAAGGAGCAAGCGGAAGAGTTGGCAAATGAAGCCATTGTAAAATTACTTGTCCCTTCTTTACGTAAAAAACAAGCTATGCAAAATCCGTTTGAAATGTTATTTGGTGGCAAAGAACAACAAACACATGATGATACATCTTCTGAGGAAACGGAAGTACGCTCAAAACGTGCGCAAATCGCTATTGATTTACGCAATGGCAAATTAGAAAATGAATGGGTTACTGTTGAAGTTACTGAACAAAGTCCTTCGATTTTTGATGCATTACAAGGTACAGGGATGGATATGTCTGCCAATAGCGGTATGCAAGATATGTTATCGAGCTTAATGCCTAAAAAACAGAAAAAGCGCCGTGTGCAAGTAAAAGATGCACGTCGTATTTTAATAATTGAGGAAGCAAATAAGCTAATTGACGCAGATGAGGTGTCACAAGAAGCTATTACTAGAGCAGAACAATCTGGGATTATTTTCATTGATGAAATTGATAAAATCGCAAGCAAAGATACGAACTCTTCTGCTAGTGTTTCACGTGAGGGTGTCCAGCGCGATATTTTACCAATCGTTGAAGGTTCAACTGTCACTACGAAATATGGTGCTGTTAAAACAGACTATATGCTTTTTGTTGCTGCAGGAGCTTTCCACATGTCTAAACCGTCCGATTTGATTCCAGAATTACAAGGACGATTCCCAATTCGTGTAGAACTTGAAAAATTAACGAAGCAAGATTTTGTTCGTATTTTAAAAGAACCAGATCAATCGCTTATTTTGCAATATAAAGCGTTATTAGAAACAGAAGGTGTAGCAATCAATTTTGCAGAAGATGCAATTGAACGAATTGCAGAAATCGCAACAGAGGTCAACCAAGAAACAGATAATATCGGGGCACGTCGATTACACACAATTTTAGAACGCTTGCTAGAAGAATTATCGTTTGAAGCGTCTGAAATTGCTCCAGCTCAAATTGATATTACAGCTGCTTATGTTGACCAAAAATTGGCTGGTATTGTAAAAAACAAAGATTTGTCACAGTTTATATTGTAGGCGAGGCTTGATAGTACCATTCAATTGCGAAAAACTTTAGAATATTAACTAAATACGGTATGGATAATTTATAGGAGGAACATATAATGAATTTATTAGAAAAAACAAGAAAAATTAACTCAATGCTCCAGGCATCTGCGGGTAAACCAGTAAACTTTAAAGAGATGGCTGACACTTTAGGGGACATTATTGATAGCAACGTATATATTGTAAGCCGTAAAGGGAAGCTTTTAGGTATTTCAATTCACCAACAAATTGAAAACGAGCGTATGAAAAAAATGTTCGAAGAGCGTCAATTCCCAGAAGAATATACACATAGCTTGTTTACAATTTCTGAAACGTCTTCAAATTTAGATATTAACAATGAACATACTGCGTTCCCAGTTGAAAATAAAGATTTGTTCCAAAGCGCTCTAACAACTATCGTACCAATCGTTGGTGGCGGTGAACGTTTAGGCACATTAATTTTAGCTCGTTTATCAGCTCAATTTGAAGATGATGATTTAATTTTAGCTGAGTACGGTGCTACAGTAGTTGGTATGGAAATTTTACGTGAGAAATCTGAAGAAATTGAAGAAGAAGCACGTAGCAAAGCTGTTGTACAAATGGCAATTAACTCACTTTCATATAGTGAATTAGAAGCGATTGAACATATCTTTGAAGAACTAGATGGTAACGAAGGTTTATTAGTTGCTTCGAAAATTGCAGACCGCGTAGGAATTACACGTTCAGTGATTGTAAATGCATTACGTAAACTTGAATCTGCAGGTGTAATTGAATCACGTTCTCTAGGTATGAAGGGAACTTACATTAAAGTATTAAACGATAAATTCTTAAACGCACTAGCTGAAATTAAAATGAAATAATAACAAAAGCTCCCTAGTTGAGGGAGCTTTTTCTGTTTGCGTAAGCTATACAAATAGTTAATATAACAAGCCCTACCACTCTGCTTTGTGTGAGCGAGCGTCGGTTGTTCATAACTGGCACATGTGTCATTTTTGTGAATATCCGATATATTGTTTCTGCAAAATACTAGGTGGTAGGGCTTGCTTTGTAACAAAAATGATACATAATTAATCTTTAAAAAGAACTTCTTATTTCTTGTAGTCTTTTAACTTTAAGAAATGGGGACAAACGATAAATCGCATTTGTTGTGAAAAGATTGAAACTAAACCTGCCTAAAAGCGTCCACTTGGAGTGAAAATCACTGCCATAGATGGACATATCCTGACCTTTAGTCCTTTTTGTCGAAACGTATAGACGTTCTCAACTGAATTAGAAGGAGTTTTTTTATATTGTCACGACTAAAATAGTAAAAAGGGACTTTTTTTTACCGAAAAATCCCTTTTTGGTATTTAAATCCAACCCTCTCTAGTAATAAAAAGGGATATAAATGATACTAATACAGTAAACACTGTCGAAATAGTGTAAAATAACTAGAAAAAAGTCGACGCACTCTGAGGCCTAGAGCCAGTAGGTATGGGGCATATTTGTCCTGGTTACCAAACTCAAAAAATAGGGCGTATATACTATTAAAAAATGACAAAAGACAATAGACACTACGTATCATCTTAATTACAATTGTATTATTGGATAAATTAAGAAGTACATAGATTGAAATTAAATGAGGTGAATGGTTTTGAACTTATTTGGAGGAACTATTAGTAGCCTGGAAAACGGACTTTCCTATGCAACTTTGAATCATAAAACAATCGCAAATAACATTGCGAATGTCGATACACCAAATTATAAGGCGAAAAATGTAAGTTTTAAAAATATGTTGGAGAATGAGAAGCAAATTTCTATATCAGCATATCGAACAGATAGTAGACATTATGATTTTGAAATTAAACAATCGACACCAGGTGTCAATAATGTTACTAACTTACGATATCGAAATAACGGTAATGCTGTCGACATGGATGCCGAACAAACGAAATTAGCGGAAAATCAAATCTACTACAATGCTCTGATTGACCGTGTAAATGGAAAGTTAAATACGCTAAATACTGTTATTAAAGGAGGTAAGTAATAAATGTCTATTTTTCATGGAATGAATACTACTGCCTCTGCATTAACGGCACAGCGTTTGCGAATGGATGTTATTTCTTCGAATATGGCAAACGTAGACACTACACGCGCTAAACAAGTAAATGGGGAGTGGGAGCCATACCGACGGAAGTCTGTTACTTTTTCTGCGCAAGAAGGGCGATTTTCGAATTTTTTAAATGTGGCAATTGGTAAAAATGCAAAAAGCGGTGTTGGGAATGGTGTGAAAGTCACGCAAATTAAAGAAGATACTGAAACACCTTTCAAATTAGTGTATGATCCAACACATCCTGATGCAGATGCAGATGGCTATGTCAGCATGCCAAATGTTGACCCATTAAAAGAAATGGTAGATTTAATGTCTGCTACTCGTTCATATGAGGCGAACATAACTGTTTTAAATGCAAATAAGTCTATGCTAACAAAAGCGTTAGAAATCGGTAAATAATAAAAAAGAAAGGATGGATACATAATGGCAATTTCGTCCGTTTCACTAATGACACCTACCCAGGTTGTAAATCAAACAAACAAATTAAATACAACACCTTACGAAGCTCAGCAAAGCTTTGCGAATTCGTTAAAAGAGGCAATAGCGAAAGTGAATGATCAGCAAATCACTTCTGATAATCTTACACAAAAGCTAATTACTGGTGAAGATGTGGAGTTGCACGAAGTAATGATTGCATCTCAAAAGGCGAGCATTACATTAAACGCAACAATTGAAGTTCGCAATAAGGTGATTGAAGCTTACCAAGAAATAATGCGAATGAGTGTCTAATTAGAATGAATTGGTGAAGTAAGACGCCAATTCATTTCGTTAGGCTTCCCGTGGAAATAAAATTTTTAGAGTATTAGTTTTCATGGGATTCCACTATTATCGCGAATTATTGATTGCTAGGTTATTCACTATAACCGGAGGATTCATAATGAATGAACGATTGACGAAAATAAAAAACGACACCAGCCAATTTTGGACAAGTCGGAGTAAAACACAAAAAATAGTAATGATTAGTTCTTTAGTTGGTGTAATATTACTTGCAGCTATCATTACATTTTTTGCAACAAAAACTACATATGTTCCGCTTTATAAAGATTTATCGACAAGAGAAATCGGCCAAGTAAAAGAGGCTTTGGATTCTCAAGGCGTAAAATATGAAATCGCTCCAGGGGGAACGTCCATCTTAGTACCCGAAGAACAAGTTGATTCATTATTGGTGCAACTAGCATCCGATGGTTATCCTCAAACTGGAACGATCGATTACTCATTTGCT
This sequence comes from Lysinibacillus sp. NPDC097868, assembly GCF_044761135.1. NCBI lineage: Bacteria > Bacillati > Bacillota > Bacilli > Caryophanales > Bacillaceae > Lysinibacillus > Lysinibacillus sp. NPDC097868. The sequence continues at coordinate 393,890 of NZ_JBIWBS010000001.1, forward strand.
AATAGCTCTGGTTTCGGTATGACAGACAATGAATTTAATTTATTGAAAAAAGCTGCGACTGAAACAGAAATTGCTAAGCTAATAAAAAATCTAGAAGGCGTTAAAGATGCAAAAGTTATGATTACACTTCCTGAAGAAGGAGTCTTCATAAAAGATGTAAAAGAAGATGCAACTGCTTCCATTGTATTGAACACAGATCCTGGCTATAAATTTACAGAGCAACAAATTGCCACTATGTACAACTTAGTAGCAAAAAGTATCCCGAACTTAAATACGGATAATATTGTTATCTCTAACCAATATTCAGAGTACTTTGATTTGAATGCTACAACGACAGATGGCACTTCTACAACAACAGCTGAAGGCCAATTGCAAATGAAGAAATTGGTAGAACGTGACTTGCAACGTCAAGTGCAAAATATGCTAGGTACTTTGATGGGACAAGATAAAGTCATTGTTTCTGTTACGACAGATATTGACTTTAAAAAGGAAAATCGTGAAGAAAATTTAGTGACGCCAGTTGATGAAGAGAATATGGAAGGTATTGCGATTAGCGCCCAACGTATTACAGAACAATATTCTGGTACTGGCAACCCAGCAACAGGTACACCTGAAGCTGAAACAACAACAGATAATTTTACTACTTACAATGAAGGTACATCGGGAGATGGAGATTACGAACGTACGGAAGAAACAATCAATAATGACGTCAACCGTATTCGTAAAGATATTCAAGAGGCACCTTATAAAGTTCAAGATATCGGTATCCAAGTAATTGTTGAGCCACCAACAGCTACTGACGCAGCATCTCTACCAGATGGCGTTCGACAAGATATTGAGAAAATTTTAAGTACTATTGTTCGTACAACTATCTCAAAAGATGTAGCTGCGGAACTCACACAAGATCAAATTGATGAAAAAGTGGCTGTTTCAGTCCAACCTTTAAATGGTAAAGTGGCAGATGCTGCTCCTGAGACACCTGTTATTCCATGGTGGGTTTGGGTAGTTGGAGGCATTTTACTGGCTGTTATTCTATTACTTGCATTCTTCATCATCCGTTCACGTAAACGTGCGAAAGAAGAAGAAGAGCTTAGTATCCTAGAAGAACAAGAAGAATTGATAATCGATGATATTAATGAAGAAATTGAAACGGAAGCTACAATGCGTCGTAAGCAACTTGAGAAGATGGCGAAAGATAAGCCTGATGATTTTGCAAAGTTACTGCGTAGTTGGATTGCGGAAGACTAACTAGGAGGTTCTGCTGTGTCCAAGAAAGATAAGGAATTAACCGGAAAACAAAAGGCCGCACTCTTGTTAATTTCACTAGGGCCTGAGGTTTCAGCTTCTGTCTATAAACATTTAACTGAGGAAGAAATCGAACGTTTAACGTTAGAAATATCAAGTGTTAAAAAAGTAGAAGCAAATGTCAAAGAAGAAATTATTGAAGAATTTCACAATATAGCCCTCGCGCAAGATTATATTACACAAGGTGGTATTGGTTACGCGAAGACGGTATTAGAAAAAGCATTAGGTGTGGAGCAAGCACAAACGATTATTAATCGTTTGACGTCCTCTTTACAAGTGAGACCGTTCGACTTTGCACGTAGAGCAGATCCTGCTCAAATATTTAACTTTATTCAAAATGAACATCCACAAACAATTGCCCTTATTCTATCTTATTTAGAAGCAGGGCAAGCGGGTGTTATATTATCTTCATTACCGCAAGAAGTACAAGCAGATATTGCTAAACGTATTGCAATGATGGAATCAACTTCACCAGAAGTAATTAGTGAAATTGAATCTGTATTGGAACGTAAACTATCATCAACTGTTACGCAAGATTACACAGAAACTGGTGGTATTGATGCAGTCGTTGAAGTATTAAATGGTGTTGACAGACAAACAGAAAAAACGATTCTCGATGCACTCGAAATTCAAGATCCAGAGCTTGCAGAAGAAATCAAGAAACGCATGTTTGTATTCGAAGATATCGTGACGCTCGACAATCGTTCAATTCAGCGTGTTATTCGTGATTGCGAGAACGAAGATTTACTTCTTTCGATGAAAGTTTCAAGCGAAGAAGTAAAAGATATTATCTTCCGAAATATGTCTCAACGTATGGCCGATACTTTCAAAGAAGAAATGGAAATTATGGGACCTGTTCGTTTGCGTGACGTAGAAGAAGCTCAATCACGTATTGTCGCTGTTATTCGCCGCTTAGAAGATGCTGGTGAGATTATTATTGCTCGTGGTGGAGGAGATGACGTCATTGTCTAGAATCATCCGTTCTGTATATACACAGTCCAATGGCGATAATGTAAAGAAGATACAAATTCGTGATATGTTTGAATTACCCGAAATGGAGACAGATGAAACATCCTATAATCATATGACAATGGAAGATGTATTTGCAGAACGAGATCGATTACTTGAAGAGGCTAGAGCCAAGATTCAAGTAGAACGAGAAGCTTTTGAACAAGAGAAGCAAATGCACTTCCAAGAAATTGAGCATATGAAACAAAGCTGGGAAGAAGAACGCCCTAATCGCGTACAAGAAGCGTATGATGAAGGATATGGTCAAGGTTATGAGGATGGTACAAATAGAGCCACTGAAGCAATGGCACATTCCCTACAAACAGCGAATGAGATCATTGCACAAGCGGGGGAAAATGCAAAAAAATATATCGATGACCAAGAAGCGATTATTTTGGAACTAGGCTTAACTGCTGCACAACGTATTATTGGGACTTCGTTAGAGCAAAACGATGAACTGTTTCTATCAATAGTTCAAAGAGGGCTTAAAGAAGCGAGAGAGATGAAAGAAATAAAAATCTACGTTTCTCCTAGATATTATGGTTTAATTACATCGAATCGCGATGAATTGGCAGAAATGTTCCCAACAGATGTACCATTTATGATTTTTGTAGATGAAGATTTCGAAAACGAAACAGATTGTTATATAGAAACAAACCACGGTCGAATTGTTGTTAGTATTGACGAGCAATTAAATGAATTAAGATTAAAGCTACATGAAATATTAGAAAGTAAGGAATGATCTAGATGAAAACGGCTCAATTAATCGAACAAATTCCTAATATACCGACTTTTAAAAAGTTTGGTAGAGTAACGAGAGTTGTCGGCTTAATGATTGAGTCGCAAGGTCCTGATAGTTCCATCGGTGATGTATGTAAAATTCATGTTGAAACGTCGAAAAACGGACATCAAATCATTTTAGCAGAGGTCGTTGGGTTTAAGGATGAAATTGTAGTCTTAATGCCCTTCACCTCGCTCCGTGAAATATCAATTGGTTGCTTAGTAGAAGGAACAGGAGCACCTCTTGAAATCAAAGTTGGACCAGAGCTAATTGGTAAAGTACTAGACTCAATGGGGAATCCGATAGATGGTACATTGTTACCGAAAGGTTTAATGTCAGTACCTACTGAGCAAGATCCGCCTAATCCACTGACACGTCCACCGATAAATGAAAGACTTGAGGTTGGTGTAAAAGCGATTGATGGTATGCTAACTGTCGGTAATGGACAACGTGTAGGTATTTTCGCCGGCTCTGGTGTCGGTAAAAGTACACTACTAGGTATGATTGCGCGTAATACGCAAGCTGACTTAAATGTCATTGCATTGGTTGGGGAGCGTGGTCGTGAGGTACGTGAATTTATTGAACGAGATCTAGGACCTGAAGGTTTAAGCCGTTCTATTGTGGTTGCAGCTACCTCAGATCAACCTGCACTTATGCGTATTAAAGGAGCATTTACAGCAACAGCGATTGCAGAATACTTTAGAAATCGTGGCTTAAATGTAATGTTAATGATGGACTCCGTAACGAGGGTTGCAATGGCTCAACGTGAAATCGGACTTGCGACCGGAGAACCACCTGCTCAGAAGGGTTATACACCTTCTGTATTTGCGATTTTACCAAAGTTATTAGAACGGACGGGAACAAATGAAAAAGGCTCTATTACAGCCTTTTATACGGTATTAGTAGATGGCGACGATATGAACGAGCCAATTGCTGATACTGTTCGTGGTATTTTAGATGGTCATATTGTCCTTGATCGAAACCTTGCAAATAAAGGTCAATATCCAGCTATTAATGTACTAAAAAGTGTCAGTCGTTTGATGAATCATGTGGCAGAGCCGGAGCATAAAAAGGCGGCAGAGCGTTTACGGGAACTCTATTATACGTATGACAAATCAGAGGATTTAATAAATATCGGTGCATATAAACGTGGGACTTCTAAAGAAATTGATGAAGCAATTTATTATGAACCGCTCATTACAGCTTATTTAAAGCAAGGATATTTAGATAAGGTGACACTTGAGGAAAGTAAGAATGAGTTAATTACATTATCGAACGGTGGTGGCAGGTAGGATGGTCAGTTATATGTATCGTTTTGAAAAAGTGTTAACCATTCGAGAGCAAGAAAAAAACGAGACTGAAATTGCCTACAAGGAATCTGTTCGTTCTTTTGAAGAAGTTGCAACAAAGCTCTATGACTTGCTGAAAAAGAAAGAGGACTTAATAGAATTTCAGCAGAAACGTTTAGTTGTAGGGTCATCAATAGAGGAAATTCATCACTATGCTCGTTTTATTGATAGCCTTGAAAAGACAATAGCGGATGTACAGCAAAAGGTTGTGCAGGCACGTTCAAAAATGAATTGGCACGAAGAAAAACTATTAGAAAAAAACTTGGAAGTACGTAAATTTGAAAAAATGCGCGAAAAAGATTTTAAGTCTTTTCAGCAAGAACAAGATCGCATTGAGAGCATATTTTTAGATGAAATATCTTCACTTACGTATTTCAAGAAAGAAATCAGGTGATTTCATGGCGAAAAGAGATAGCCGTATTAAAACTGAATTAGAAGTACAACAGCCAACACGTAAATCAGGAGGTTTCCAAAAGTTTTTCATATGGATATTAATACCTGTTATGTTCGTGGTAGCGGTGTTACTGGTGGTGGCAACGTTAATGGATACGAACGTCTTTGATTTAGGAAAAAAGGCAGTAAGTAACTTACCTTTTGTTGAATCGGAAGAGCAACAAGCAAAAGATGCCCTTGTTATAGATGACTCCAAGGTTGTAGGCTTACAGGCAGAAATACAAGAAAAAGAAGCAGAAATTGCACAATTGCAAAGTAAATTAGATACAACGACAAATGAAAAAGAAAAGTTACTGACAGAGCAGGAGCGATTACTCTTTGAAATTGAAAAATTAAAAAGAGAGCAAGATGATGTGAAACGTGACTTTAATGATATTTTGTCTACTTTTGATAAGATGTCTCCTAAAGCGGCAGCGCCTGTTCTTATAAAAATGAGTGATGCACAGGCACTTCGTATTTTATCTAGCTTAAAACCGGATAAGTTAGCAGCGATTCTAGAAAAAATGGATCCGCAAGATGCTGCAAAGTATACAGAAATGATGGCTAAACAATAAAAAATATTTTTGAAAAGGAGGTGAAAACATGAATATTGCAATGATGAACATGAGTGCTCCAAACACTACGAAGCCAAGTACTGCTACTTCGAAAGCTGTGTCAACTGACAGTTCTGAGATGAAAACAAATGCTGGAGCAGCAAAAGATAAAATATCTAAATTTGGTTCTGTATTTGGACAAGCTATTGCTTCAACAAATCAACAAAATAAAACATCTCAAAGTAATAATACACAAGGTGACGATAAGCTAGCTGAGCTAAATAATTTATTAAATAGTCAATCTGTTGAAGAATTACTAGATTTATTAGAAATTCCACATGATGAAGGCTTGTTAATGCTTCAAATTGGGGAAGATGGCAAGGCAGTAGCTATGGATGAAATGTTAAATTTAGATAATTTAATGGCTGCATTGAATGTTGATAAAGAGCAAATACAAAAATTGGTTCAACAATTATTAGATGAAGATCAGCAAGCGAGCGATGTATGGGAGCTTTTAGCTTTAGTAGACGCTCAAGCACCATTGTTACAGAACCAGTTAGTATCTGCGTTGCAAGGTGAAGGGCAAGTTCCTTCAGAAGATGCTACGAAGCTACTTCAAGTATTAAAACTAGCACAGTTAGTTGGCCAAAAATCGGATTTGACGATGTCTCAAGAAAATGTACTATCAGACGTTAATAATTTTTTAACAGCGTTACAAACAAAAGTTGAAACTATTCAAATTGCGCAGCAAGTTACAACAAAAACAACCGTTACATTACCGTTGCAAGGTTTCCAGCAAGTTGTTCAACAGGTGCAAGTGACAAAACAATCTGATACAAGTGCTAATGAAATGGTGACGGCTAATACAGTACAAACAAAAGCTGATACATTCCAAGTTACTTTACCAGCAGCTAAACCAGCGCAGTCGGAAGCTTTACTGAAAGAAATGCAGGCAATCATCAATAAGGCTCAAATTTCGAGTGCACAAGGGATTACGCGTTTAACGTTAAAATTGTATCCTGAAAATTTAGGTACCATTCGAATCGAACTTGTACAAAATGACGGTGTTTTAACAGCTCGTTTACTTGCTTCAACTGCACATGGGCGTGAGCTTCTTGACAGTCAAGCGCATCAATTAAAGCAAGCCTTTGTCCAGCAAAACATCCAAGTGGATCGACTAGATATTGCGCAATCGTTGCAGGATGCTGATAGACAACAGCGTGATCAAAACTTCTTTAATAATTTCTTTAGGCAACAACAGCAAGAAGAGCAAGAGCAGCAAAAAGAGGACAGCGAAGATGGTATGTCCTTTAATGATTATTTAGAAAATGAGGAGGTGTAAACGTGGCAGATAAAATTACAAATGACCTTTACTATTCCAACTATACTGCACCAACAAAACAAACTGGTAATAGTGAACTTGGTAAAGATGCATTTTTAAAACTATTGATTACACAATTACAACATCAGGATCCAACAAACCCTATGGATGACCGTGATTTCATTGCACAAATGGCGCAGTTCTCATCTTTAGAGCAAATGCAAAATATGACAAAGGCAATGGAGTCATTACTGATGTCGCAACAACAAACACAGCTTATGAACTATACATCATTTGTAGGAAAAGAAGTAAAATGGCATGAACTTACAGAAGAAGTAGATAAAGATAATAAGCCGGTTATAAATGAAGGTACGGGTGTTATCCAATCATTAAAATTTGTTGATGGAGAAGCAGTATTCATTTTAGCTGATGGTAAGGAAATCTATCCTGGAAACATTTCAGCGATTTTAGGTAATAAAGAAACAAGTACAGGTGAAAGCAACACATCAACAGAATCACCACTTGTACAAGCGAGTAAGCTAATCGGTAAAAATGTCACTTACAATGACGGAGAGCAAGATGTGCAAGGGCGAATCGTCTCTGTATCAAACAAAGATGGCGTTATTTATTACGAATTAGATAATGGTAAAAAACTAGCAGGGAAAGAATTTACAGTAATTAGCGAATAAAGGTGGTGGAGAGAGATGGATAAATTTTCAATTCATCGTGTCCCATTGTATCCAACTATTCGCCAAACGCAACCTACACCTATCAATACACAGCAATCGTTTAGTGCTCATTTACATGAGGCGACGAATCAACAGGAGCTAAAAGTAAGTAAGCATGCAAATGAACGCATCAAAGAGCGTAATATTGCGATTACTGAACAGGAATGGCGGGTTGTATCTGACAAGGTATTTGAGGCACATTCAAAAGGTGTCAAACAACCATTAGTCTTGATGGATCAAGCGGCTCTAATTGTCAGTGCTAAAAATGCTACTGTCATTACAGCAATGGATCGCACGGAAGCAAAGCAACAACTGTTTACTAATATTGATGGCACAATCGTGCTTTAAGGCTGGACCTTCTTAATGTAAGGAAGCCTATGTGTTGCTGACTGATAGAGGCACACAATTCAAAAAATGAAGGGAGAACGACAACTTATGTTACGTTCTATGTATTCAGGTATTTCAGGTCTTAAAAACTTCCAAACAAAGCTAGATGTTATCGGGAATAATATTGCCAATGTTAACACGTATGGATTTAAAAAAGGACGCGTTATTTTCAAAGACATCCTATCTCAAACAAGCGCAGGTGCTTCAGCTGCAACTACTACTCGTGGTGGTACAAACCCATTACAAGTAGGTCTTGGTTCAACACTTGCGGCAATTGATACGGTTCACGGTTCTGGCTCACGTCAAACGACAGATCGACCATTGGACCTTGCAGTACAAGGTGAAGGCTTCTTTATGGTAGCTGACTCTGTATCAAATACTGATGGCGCTGCAGAAGGCTATACAAATGTTGTTTATACACGTGCAGGTAATTTCTACATGGATAACGCAGGTTATTTAGTCAATGCTGAAGGGAAATATTTAGTTGGTCATGCAAATGATACATTGTATGAAACTGACTCTACTGAAAGTAATGCCGAGGCAGATAAAGAAGCAAGCCCGCTAAACGGTGAAACTGAGGATTTATTAGGGGAAAATGATACATTTACTTTTGAAGATAATAACCCAATTAAAATCCCAACAACAGCAAAATCTATAAGTATCGGTCAAGACGGAACGGTTGAATATGTGGATGCAAATGGATATAGACAATATGCGGGTCAAATTGTTATGGTTAAATTCCCAAATGCTGGAGGTCTTGAAAAAGTAGGAAGTAACTATTTCCAAGCAACAGCTAACTCAGGTGAAGCTTATGGCCAAGTAGCAACAGTTGCTGGTATGGGTTCAATTACGGCAGGGGCGCTTGAAATGTCCAATGTCGATCTTTCAGAAGAATTTACTGAGATGATTGTAGCACAGCGTGGATTCCAAGCGAATACGCGTATTATCACTACGTCAGATGAAGTTCTACAAGAATTAGTAAACTTAAAACGATAGTAATTAGTTATTTCTAGTCTTGAACGCAATAATCTATAAGTTTTTTTGCGTTAAAATATTCAACTACTAAATGTATGCTAGTGTAATTTTAGCGAATCCGTAAAGGGTTATTTGTAGATGCGTTTAAGTTTTAAAACATAATTTTCAATATGAGGGAGGGTCGGGCCGGCTCTCGTGCTAGACCGGCCCTATTTCAATGATTGAACTAACACGACTAAATGGCAAAGCATTTACACTGAATGCTTTATACATAGAAACAGTCGAATCTTTTCCAGATACGACTATTACTTTAACAACTGGAACAAAAATTATTGTGTTACAGAGTGAAGATGAGGTGCGACAAAAGGTAACAGCCTTTTATAACAATATACAAGTACTATCAAACCCGCATCTACGAGGTGAAGAAGATGAAGAATAATAAAGTGTTAACGATGATCATCATCGTACTAGTGGCAATTATACTTATTGGAGTTATTGCGTTTGTATTATTTACTCAATTCAATAAGCCTGCAGCATCTCTTGAACCATCAATAGACGATATTGTAGAAGCATCTGTTGATGTTCCTGAAATTATGACAAACCTTGCTGATAAAAGGGTAGTGCGCATGACGCTGAAAATCCAAACTTCTAGCAAGGACGCTGCTGAAGAGTTAAAGAAGCGTGATTTCCAAACGAATAATTTAATTATTCAAGAGCTTTCAGAAATGGAGCAAAAAGATTTGGATGGCAAGGCAGGAAAAATAATGTTTGAAAAGGCATTAAAAACACAGTTAAATGAATTGATGCAAGAGGGAGAAATTCAACAAGTATATATTACCTCCTACATCTTTCAATAAAAATTAGAAACTGCTTGAAATGGAGGTGGGCAAATGGCAGGAGATGTGTTATCCCAATCGGAGATAGATGCGCTACTTTCCGCAATCTCGACTGGAGAAATGTCAGCGGATGACATGAAAAAAGAGGACGAGGGACGAAAGGTTAAAGTTTATGACTTTAAACGAGCGTTGCGCTTCTCTAAAGATCAAATCCGAAGTTTGACCCGAATACATGAGAATTTTGCACGATTACTAACTACCTTCTTTTCTGCACAGTTAAGAAGCTACGTGCAAATTACAGTAGCATCAGTAGACCAAATACCCTTTGAAGAGTTTGTTCGATCAATTCCGAATATGACGCTCATTAATGTGTTTGAAGTACCACCACTTGATGGTAATATATTGATGGAAATAAACCCAAACATTGCCTATTCGATGTTGGATCGTTTAATGGGTGGTAGTGGAGCGAGTCATAGTAATGTTGATAACTTAACTGAAATTGAAACAAAAATTATGACAAATCTCTTCGAACGTTCATTCGACAATTTGCGCGAAGCATGGGAAAATGTTGCTGAAATCGACCCGATTCTAGTAGAACTTGAGGTAAACCCTCAATTTTTACAAATGATTTCACCAAATGAAACGGTAGTCGTCATTTCATTGAATACAATTATTGGTGAGACAAGCGGTATGATTAATATTTGTATCCCGCATGTTGTATTGGAGCCAATCGTACCGAATCTATCTGTACGTTATTGGATGCAAACAAATACAAAAGAGATGTCACCTGAGCAAACAAAAATGCTTGAAACACGTGTAAAACAAGCTAGATTACCTCTTTCTGTAGAGTTAGGTATTACGGACATTACCATTGAAGACTTCCTGATGATGCAAATCGGTGATGTTATTCAATTAGAACAAAAAATTGATGATCCACTACTGCTGAAGGTAGGTACATTGCCTAAGTTCACAGTACAACCCGGAAAACAGGGTAAAAAATTAGCAATCCAGATTATCGACCCTTTGAAAGGAGGAGACGAAGATGAGTGATGAAATGCTCTCCCAAGAAGAAATTGAAGCGTTATTAAGGGGCGAAACGTTGGAGGATAGAATAAACGACAGCGAAGCTTCTACAAAAGAAGAAACAAATGAAATACGAGTAGAGGATTACCTTGATTCGTTTGCTCAAGATGCACTAGGTGAAGTAGGAAATATATCTTTTGGTAGTTCAGCTACTGCTCTTTCAGCGTTATTAGGTCAAAAAGTAGATATTACTACACCTAGTATTTCAATGATTAACCGCAATAAATTAGAAGAGGAATTTCCTCATCCGTATGTAGCGGTACAAGTTGAATATACAATCGGTTTAACAGGTATGAATTTACTTGTTATTAAACAATCAGATGCTGCTATTATTGCAGATTTAATGTTAGGTGGGGACGGCTTAAATCCTAAACCTGACTTAGGTGAAATTCAGCTAAGCGCAGTGCAAGAAGCAATGAATCAAATGATGGGTTCAGCTGCTACATCAATGTCGACGGTATTCAACAAAAAAGTAGATATTTCGCCACCGACAATCGACTTAATGAATATTTCTCAAAATGAAGGTCGAGATAATATTCCTGAAGATGATTTACTTGTAAAAGTTTCATTCCGACTTCGAATTGGTAATTTAATCGATTCAAACTTAATGCAATTATTACCGCTTAAGTTTAGTCAAAACATTGTAAAGTCATTATTAGGAGAAACAGAGGCGATTGAAGAGCCAGTTGCAGCAACAATTGCTCCAGAAGCGCCTATCGCACCACCACCTGTTCAACATACACCGCCACCAGCACAGCAACCTGTATATCAACAACCAGCAGCGCCAGTGCAACAGCCGATGTATCAAGAGCAGCAACCAATGTATCAAGAGCAGCAACAAATTCATACGCAACAAAGACCAGTACAACCTGTAAATGTTCAACAGGCACAGTTTGCTAGCTTTGATCCAAATGTAATCTCTCAATCTGAGGCTAGAAATTTAAATATGCTACTTGATATTCCATTGCAAGTTACTGTAGAGTTAGGACGTACGAAACGTTCTGTTAAAGAGATTTTAGAACTAGCTAGTGGATCGATTATTGAATTAGATAAATTAGCAGGGGAACCGGTTGATATTCTAGTAAATAGTCGTTTAATTGCAAAGGGTGAAGTTGTTGTTATTGATGAAAACTTCGGCGTACGCATTACAGATGTTTTAAGTCAAGCAGAGCGTTTAAATAATTTAAGATAGTTTCAATTGGAGGAGTTAACCATGTCTAAAAGAATTTTGATTGTAGACGATGCTGCATTTATGCGCATGATGATCAAGGATATTTTGTCGAAAAACGGATTTGAAGTTGTAGGGGAAGCTGCCGATGGTCTACAGGCTGTTGAAAAATACAACGAGTTAAAGCCAGATTTAGTAACAATGGATATTACAATGCCTGAAATGGATGGTATTGCAGCTCTTAAAGCTATTAAAGGTACTGATCCAAGTGCAACAGTAATCATGTGTTCAGCAATGGGACAACAAGCGATGGTGATCGATGCAATTCAAGCTGGTGCGAAAGACTTCATTGTTAAGCCTTTCCAAGCAGATCGTGTAATTGAAGCGATTCAAAAAGCACTAGGATGATTTCATGCAAATGTTAAAATCATTTCGTATAACGATGATTTTCGCATTTCTTTTAACCTTCCTATTTGTGTACCCACCAACAGTTTCTGTTTATGCTGACTCTGATACAAATAGTATTGAGTATTGTATGAAAAAACCAGAGGAATGTAAGGATAATACAGATCCAGCTGCGAAGGAAGATACGGTTGTTTCAGCAGCTGGAGATGTTTCTGCATGGGAATACATAAAAATGGTTTTGGCGCTTATTTTTGTTGTAGCTTTATTTTATGGGTTGATGAAGTTTCTGAATAAAAGAAATTTAACTTTTCAACGAAATCAAATGGTACAAAATTTAGGCGGTTTATCGTTAGGTGCACAAAAGTCTGTTCAACTTTTGCAAATAGGAAAATCACTTTATTTAGTTGGTGTCGGTGATGATGTCCAACTTTTACGTGAGATTACCGATCCGCAGGAAGTTGAAGCACTGCTTTCAATATATAACGAAAAACAGGAATATGCGGCAACATCACCTTATATAGCAGAAGTATTTTCAAAGCTTAAGAGAAAAAATAACCAAAATTCATCAACACTTCAAAAGCAAGATTCGTTTGGTGAACTTTTTGAAAAGAAGATTTCCGAAATTAAACAGGAGCGTAGTGAAGAACTAGAGAGATGGAAGCAGAAGGAGAATGATGATAAATGAATGATATAGTCAATTATTTTTCCAACAGCGATCCGACAAATGTCTCAACCTCTGTTAAGCTCCTATTATTATTAACTGTATTGTCACTTGCACCGAGTATTTTAATTTTGATGACGTCCTTTGCGCGAATTGTCATTGTGCTGTCGTTTGTACGTACAGCTTTAGCAACACAACAAATGCCACCAAATCAGGTTATTGTTGGTCTTGCCTTGTTTTTAACATTTTTTATCATGGCTCCTACTTTTCAAGAGGTCAATAAAGAAGCATTACAGCCATTATTTGCTGAAGAAATAGGGCTAGAAGAAGCATACGAGAAAGCTAGTGTGCCTTTTAAAGAATTTATGAGTAAACAAACGAGGCAAAAAGATCTAGATTTGTTTTTACAATACAATCAAGCAGAAAAACCAGCATCGGTGGAGGAAATTCCTCTAACTATGCTTGTACCTGCCTTCGCATTAAGCGAAATTAAAACAGCATTCCAAATTGGTTTTATGATTTTTATCCCATTCCTAGTAATCGATATGATTGTAGCAAGTACATTAATGTCGATGGGGATGATGATGTTACCACCGGTTATGATCTCATTACCGTTTAAGATTTTATTATTTGTACTTGTCGATGGCTGGTACCTCGTAATGAAATCATTACTACAAAGTTTTTAGGGGATGATACAGTATGACAGGTGAAATGGTTATTTCAATTGCAGAGCGTGCCATTATGATTATCCTTCTAACAAGCGGACCGCTATTATTAATTGCTTTAATCTCAGGTTTAGCGGTAAGTATATTTCAAGCAACAACATCAATTCAAGAGCAAACATTAGCATTCGTTCCAAAAATCGTCGCAGTATTAGTGGGCATCGTTTTCTTTGGTCCATGGATGTTATCTCAAGTAACAAGCTATGCGAGAGATATTTTTGAGAATTTAACGCGTTATATAGGGTGAGTACATGAATGAACTAGTCCCCCAAATAACGGTATTCTTATTAGTGCTTGTGCGTGTAACGGCTTTTTTTGTTACAGTACCTTTCTTTTCATATAAAACGATTCCGCAGCAAGTACGTATTGCCCTCGCATTCGTTTTAGCTTGGATGATGTATTATACAATCGACGTAGAGCCATTTCTTTTTAATGGTGATTACATACTTTTAGTGATGAAAGAAGCCCTTATTGGATTGTTACTAGGTCTAGTAGGCTATATCATCATGTCGGCGATTCAAATTGCCGGAAGCTTTATTGATTTCCAAATGGGATTTGCCATCGCCAATATTATTGATCCACAAACTGGGGCACAAAGTCCACTAATTGGTCAATTTTTTAATACATTGGCATTACTATTTCTATTAGCAATAGATGGGCATCATATGATTCTAGATGGAATTTACTATAGTTATCAGTTTTTACCTATAGACCAGGGATTTCCAGATTTCGCGAAAGATGACTATATCCAGTTTGTTATGACAACATTTACTGCAGTCTTCGCCATAGCTTTTCAAATGGCAGCACCTGTTGTAGCAACGTTGTTTTTAGTTGATTTAGCGCTAGGAATCACGGCGAAAACTGTCCCGCAATTAAATATCTTTGTTGTTGGTTTTCCCATTAAGATTGGTGTCAGTTTTTTAGTGCTATTCACGATGATGGCGGTTATGGTACAAGTCATACAAAAGTTGATTACAATTATGATTTACGGTATGCGCGATTTAATGGCAATTTTAGGTGGTGGATAACATGTTGCTACTACTGGACTTAGATTTACAGTTTTTTGCAGGTGAAAAAACGGAAAAAGCGACACCTAAAAAACGACAAGATGCTAGAAAAAAAGGGCAGGTCGTCAAGAGTCAGGACATATCTAGTGCGATTGTTATGCTCATGGTGTTTATCTTTCTTTTTTTCTTCGCAGGATCATTGCGAGACGAGCTTTTATCTTTTTTTAGGCAAACATTTATCCATAACATACGTGTAGAAACACTTACGATAGATAGTGTAATGCATCTATTTACCGAAACATTAGTAGAAATGGCTTATGTTATCGTACCGATAATGGCGATTGCTTTAGTAGGAGCATTAGCGGGTAATTTTCTACAATTTGGTTTTTTATTCACATTAGAGCCAATGAAATTCGATTTAAAAAAGATGGATCCTATTAAAGGATTAAAGAAAATTTTTTCAGTAAAAGCCATTGTTGAGCTTTTAAAATCAGTATTAAAAATCACCTTTATCGGTGGGGTAACAACAATTATCGTATGGGCAAATTTACATGAAGTATTAGCTCTTTCTTTTAAAAGTCCGTGGATGACCCTTATTACCGTTGGCAAGCTAGTTGGCATTATGGGTATCGCGGCTTCTCTTGTGTTACTATGTGTATCCTTATTGGATTGGATGTATCAAAAACATGAGTATGAAAAAAATCTTAAAATGTCTAAGCAAGATATAAAAGATGAATATAAAAATAGTGAGGGTGATCCACTCATTAAATCAAAAATCAAACAACGTCAACGCGAAATGGCGATGCGTCGAATGATGTCAGAGGTTCCAAACGCAGATGTGGTTATCACCAACCCAACTCACTATGCGATTGCTCTGAAGTATGATGAGGAGAATATGGATGCCCCACGTATAGTGGCAAAGGGAACAGACTTTGTGGCTCAAAAAATTAAACTGATTGCTAAAGAACATGATGTCATAATGGTAGAAAATAGACCATTAGCACGCGCCATGTATGATCAGGTAGAAATAGGCGATCAAGTACCAGAAGAGTTTTTCAAAGCAATAGCAGAAGTACTCGCTTATGTATATCGTATTAAGCGGAAAATTTAAAGCTTTTTTGTAGGAGGGACACAAATGAAGGTTCGCGATATAGGGGTTTTAGGTGCGGTTATTTTAATCGTTGCGATGCTCATCATCCCTCTTCCTCCGTGGATGCTAAGTTTCTTAATCGTCATTAATATTACGTTAGGATTAATAGTACTTTTAACAGCAATGAGTATGAAGGAAGCGTTAGATTTCTCTATATTCCCTTCCGTTATTTTACTGTTGACCCTGTTTCGACTTGGATTGAGTGTTTCCACAACGCGTGCAATATTAGCGACTGGAGACGCTGGTTCAGTTGTTGAAACCTTCGGGGATTTCGTAGTTGGCGGGAATATTCTCGTAGGTTTAGTCGTGTTTTTAATTCTTGTATTAATTCAGTTTATCGTTATTACAAAAGGGGCGGAACGTGTTGCAGAGGTAGCTGCTCGATTCACTCTGGATGCGATGCCGGGTAAACAAATGAGTATTGATGCGGATTTAAATGCAGGTGTTATTTCTGAACGAGAAGCACGTGAACGACGTGATAAAGTTGCGGGTGAAGCGGATTTCTACGGAGCGATGGATGGTGCTACGAAATTCGTAAAAGGGGATGCAATCGCCTCAATGGTGATGGTTATCATCAACTTATTATTTGGTATTATCATTGGTGTTGTACAAATGGGCTTACCATTTGCGGAAGCAGCAACCCATTTCTCAAAGCTAACAGTTGGTGATGGTATTGTGTCGCAAATCCCTGCACTTCTTATTTCAACAGCAACAGGGATTGTTGTAACGCGCGCATCCTCTAAAGGAAGTCTAGGAGAAGATATTACAGGACAATTATTTGCTCAAGCAAAGCTTCTATATGTTGCTGGAGGTACTATTGTTTTACTAGGTTTATTCACGCCAATTCCTAACTGGGTAACGTTACCGATCGGTGTTTCACTAATTGTAGGTGCATACATGATGGATCGTAAAAAGCCAGAGGATGAGGAAGAGTTACTTGAAATTGAGGAAGAAGTGGCAACAGACGGCATGAAGAGCCCTGAAAATGTTGTGAATTTATTAAATGTGGACCCAATTGAATTTGAATTTGGCTACGGCTTAATTCCTTTAGTGGATGCTGCTCAAGGTGGAGACTTATTGGATCGTGTCATTATGATCCGTCGTCAGCTAGCATTGGAACTAGGGATTGTCATTCCGGTTGTTCGTATTCGCGATAATATTCAATTACAACCAAATGAATACCGAATTAAAATTAAAGGTAATGAAATGGCTCGAGGAGAGCTTTTACTTGATCATTATTTAGCAATGAGCCCTGGAGATGATAATTCAATAGAGGGTATTGATACCGTAGAACCATCATTTGGTCTACCTGCAAAATGGATTACTGAGCAAGTAAAAGAGGACGCTGAAATGTCTGGCTATACAGTTGTTGATCCACCGAGTGTTGTATCAACTCATTTAACCGAAATTATTCGAGCGAATGCGCATGAGCTTTTAGGACGTCAAGAAACGAAACAATTAATCGATCATTTACGAGAAACACATCCAATATTAGTCGAAGAGTTGACTCCTGCTCCATTGTCTACAGGCGAAATCCAAAAAGTATTGGGCAAGCTTCTTCGAGAAAATGTTTCAGTACGTAATTTACCAATTATTTTTGAAACATTGGCTGACTATGCAAAATTAACAAGTGATACCGATATATTAACAGAGTATGTTCGTCAATCATTGGCTCGTCAAATTACATCACAATATGTAGGTGGCAGCTCGTCATTGAAAGTCATTACTGTATCGGGTAAAGTAGAGAAAATGATTGCTGATAGCATTCAGCAAACGGATCACGGTAATTATTTAGCGATGGATCCACAAGATTCTCAAACGGTTTTAGAGACCATTGCATCAGAGGTAGAACGCGTGTCCTTTATGGAACAATCTGCTATTATACTATGCTCTCCAGCAGTTCGTATGTATTTACGTCAGCTGACAGAACGGTATTTCCCGCAGATTCCGGTACTATCTTATAATGAACTAGATGCTTCTATTGAAATTCAAAGTGTTGGGGTGGTGAATGTTGAGTGAAAATGAAAAAATATTATGCATCTTCCATACCAGAGGCAATGAAGCTAGTACGTGCTGATTTAGGCGAGGACGCTGTCATTTTGAATTCAAAAGTAGTAGTAACAAAGAAACTTTTTGGGCTTGTAAAAAAGAAAAATTTTGAGGTTGTTGCAGGAATCGACTCAATGGAGCCGAGTTATACGGCTCCCGCACCTGCTAATGTGCCTTCAATACCTGCTAAAAAAGAAAATGCTAGTTTACAAGAGATTACAAATGCTGTGCAAGCTAAAATTCAGCATGCTCAGCCTAAGTATGAACCATCTTCCCAAGATGAGACAGGTATGTCTGAAGAACTGCGAAAGGAAATTGCAGATTTAAAATCGCTAATGCAATCTATGCACAAGAAGGCTAGCCAAGCTCAATATCCGGATGAACTCTTACCCTTCATTGAATACTTAAGACAGCAAGAGCTAAATGAGGAGCTCATCACAACGATTGGTGATGAGCTTTTTACGCATTTTAAAGAAGCTTCAGATATTAATTTTTCACAATGCAAGTTAATTACAAAAAACTTGTTACGGAAACAACTAGAGGGATTACCGATGGGTGGTCTATCGTATGAACGTAAATTTATTAATGTTCTTGGTCCTACTGGTGTCGGCAAGACAACGACAATTGCTAAAATGGCAGCAAGAGCGGTTTTAGAGAAAAAGAAAAAAATAGGCTTTATTACAACAGATACTTACAGAATCGCTGCCATTGAGCAGTTAAAAACGTATGCTGGACTTTTGCAAGCACCTGTCGAAATTGCCTATAACTCGACAGATTTTGAACAAGCTGTGCAACGATTGTCCCATTTAGATTTAGTCTTTATTGATACAGCTGGACGTAATTATAAAGAAGTAAAATATGTAGATGATTTACAGCGTCTTATTAAGTTTGATGATCAGGCTGAATCCTTCCTAGTGCTTGCTATGACAGCGAAAGAAAAGGATATGACCAAAATTATTGACCAATTTAACGGCGTACCAATCGAAAAAATCATTTTTACAAAGATCGATGAAACAAATTCTATTGGCACAATGATTAATTTAATGATTAAATATAATAAAGGACTTGCTTACTATACGAATGGTCAAGAAGTACCAGAAGATATTGAAGAAGCTGATTTAGAAGCAGTGCTTAATTTGTTTTTCCAAGGTGAAGAAAAATGAGGGATCAAGCAGAAACATTACGCTTGAAAATGCTTAAGCGGCAAGGTGAATTAGGCAAAACCATTGCTGTAGTGAGCGGTAAGGGTGGAGTTGGTAAAAGTAACTTTTCAATGAACTTTGCAATTAATTTAGCGAGTAAGGACAAAAAAGTAGCAATTGTAGATATGGATATTGGTATGGGAAATATTAATATTTTAATTGGAAAAAATGTTTCTTATAGTTTGAAAGATTACTTAGAAGGAAACAAATTACTAGATGAGGTAATTTTTGAGGGTCCACATGGTTTACAATGTATTTCAGGAGGCTCTGGCATGTCGAGCGTACTGGAGTGGTCAGAGGCGATGTTTGAAAGATTAATTCATGCATTTGAACAACTCCAAAAAAACTTCGACTATATTTTATTTGATATGGGAGCGGGTGCGACTAATTGGTCATTAGAATTACTAACATCCATCGATGAAATTATTGTAATTACAACAGCTGAGCCACCCTCTATTACAGACGCCTATTCGATGATGAAATATATTCACGTACGAGATATGGATAAGCAATTCTATATACTTTGTAATCGTGCTTTTTCTAAAGAAGAAGGGGTCGAGACGATTGAACGTTTAAAACTTACGATGAAACGTTTTCTAGACAAAGAGGTTACAGTATTGGGCTCATTACCTGAGGATCCTGTTGTGCGTAAAGCTGTGCGCGAGCAAGTGCCTTTTTCAATCGCATATCCAGAAGCACTTATTTCTAAGACACTTCAACTGATAGTGGCTCGGTTTATGGAACAACGTATGGAGGAAGTGCATGCACATGAACAGTCAGCAAGTAAATTCTTATCTAAACTTAGAAATATTTTTTCGAAAGGGCGTGATTAATTGGACTTTTTACATAAAAGCAAGCTTTTAGTTGTCGATGATTCTGCTTTTATGAGAAAGCTAATTAGTGACTTTTTTGTTGGTAGCTCGAAGGTTGAAGTAGTTGGAACAGCACGAAACGGAAAAGATGCGATAAAAAAAATCCAAACATTAAAACCAACAGTCGTGACAATGGATATTGAAATGCCTGAGATGAATGGACTCGATGCATTAAATGAAATTATGACAATTTGTCCAGTGCCTGTCGTCATGCTTTCAAGTACAACCCAAAGAGGTGCTGAAAATGCACTAACTGCAATCGAGTATGGAGCAGTTGATTTTGTTGCGAAACCTAGCGGAACAATTTCACTTGATTTACATAAAATCCAATCTGAACTTGTCCATAAAGTGGAACAAGCCTCGTTGGTACCTATTACAAAACTAAAAAAACATTCGAGTAGCAAAAGACAACAAGAACCAATTGTATCACCGTCTACTATAAGAAAAGAAATAACGAATGAACGAAAAGTATCACCATCATTGAATGGGACTTCGACAGTAGCAAATGTTACGAAGCCACATAGTGAATGGAGTAAAGTAAGCAGAAAAATAGTGTTAATTGGTACATCTACGGGTGGACCACGTGCGCTACAGGAAGTTATTACAAAAATTCCGAAATCAATTCAAGCGCCGATTCTAATTGTCCAACATATGCCGGCTGGGTTTACAAAATCATTAGCTTCTCGCCTCGACCAATTGAGCGAGATAACAGTGAAGGAAGCAGAGCAAGGCGATATTTTACAAAATGGCGTGGCATATATCGCACCTGGAGGATACCATTTAAGGTTAAGAAAAGTAGGTATCTCATATGGCATCGTTCTAGATAATCAAGAACCACCACGTTCTGGCCATCGCCCATCTGTAGATGTGATGTTTGAAGATGTAAGTCAATTTAAAGATTTTGATAAGGTAGCAGTCATTATGACGGGTATGGGCTATGATGGTTCAAACGGTCTAAAAGCATTAAAAAATACCGGCAATGTGATTGCTATTGCAGAGTCAGCTGAAACTTGCATAGTGTATGGTATGCCGAAAGCTGCGGTGGAAACGCAGCTTGTCGATGAAGTCGCTGATGTAGATGATATTGCACAAACAATTATGAAATATTTGCCTTAAAAGGGGTGTCCTCTTAATGGAAGTCAATCAATATTTAGAGATGTTTATCGAAGAAAGTAAAGAGCATTTACAAGCATGTAGTGAGCATTTATTAGAACTAGAAAAAAACCCTGATGATTTGGCAATCGTTGGAGAAATTTTCCGTTCAGCGCATACATTAAAAGGTATGTCAGCGACTATGGGCTTCGAAGACTTAGCAGATTTAACACATAAAATGGAAAATGTGCTAGATGCAATTCGAAATGAAAAAATTCATGTTTCACCAGAAATTTTAGATATCGTATTTGAATCTGTGGACCATTTAGAAGAAATGGTGATGGATATTGCGAATGGTGGAGATGGTAAACGTGATGTGTCCTCCACAGTAGCACAATTAAAGCGTATTGAATCTGGGGAGGAAGCCGCTCGTGAAGTTGTAGCAACTGTAGCAACTGAAGAAAAACCACAAGTATCTAGTGTGTTAGAATACGACAGCTTTGAGCAAACGGTTATTACACAATCTGCTGAACAAGGATTTAATGCATTTGAAATTTCAGTAACTCTTCGTGAAGATTGTCTATTAAAAGCTGCGCGTGTATTCATGGTGTTTGAGATTCTTGAAAAGGATGGAGATGTTATTAAATCGACACCATCTGTTGAGAAGCTTGAAGATGAACAATTCGATCAGCAATTTTATGTAGCATTCGTAACGAAAGAATCAGCGGAAGATATGAAGAAGAAGTTAATGAAGGTTTCTGAGGTTGAGGAAGTAAAAGTTGCTTCAATTAATCAAAAACAATTCAGTGAAAAACAACAATACGAGGCAAGCCAGGAAGCTGCAGCTACTGCAACTGCGACAGTTGAAGCGGTAGAAACAACAGATACAACAACGGCTAAACCTGCACCAGCAAAATCTACGGCGCCTGCAAAAGCTGATAAAAGTCATGCGCCTGTAGGAAACAAAACAATCCGTGTGAATATCGAACGTCTAGATATTTTAATGAATTTATTTGAAGAGCTCGTAATTGATCGTGGACGCCTACAATCAATTTCGACAGAAGTAAATCACGGTGAGCTGAACGAAACCGTAGAACGAATGAGTCGAGTAATGGGTGACTTACAAACAATCATTTTAACTATGCGCATGGTACCTGTTGAAACGGTATTCAATCGCTTCCCTAAAATGATTCGTCAGCTATCTCGTGACCTTAATAAGAAAATTAACCTTGAAATTATTGGTGCGGAAACAGAGCTTGATCGCACAGTAATCGACGAAATCGGAGATCCACTTGTTCACTTAATCCGTAACTCTGTCGATCATGGTATTGAAAACCCTACTGCACGCCGTGCGAAGGGGAAACCAGAGGAAGGCACAGTAGTATTACGTGCTTATCATAGCGGTAACTATGTCTTTATCGAAATTGAAGATGACGGTGCGGGCATTAATCGTGATAAAGTGCTGTCAAAAGCGATTTCAAAAGGAATCGTTACGCATGAACAATCACTTGCAATGACAGATAATCAAATCAATGAGCTAATTTTAGCCTCTGGTTTCTCAACAGCAGATGTTATTTCTGATGTATCTGGTCGTGGTGTAGGATTGGACGTTGTAAAAACAACGATTGAATCTTTAGGTGGAAACATTTCGATTGAATCTACACAAGATGTAGGCTCTATTTTCTCTATTCAATTGCCGCTAACATTATCGATTATTTCGGTAATGCTTGTGGAAATAGAAAAAGAAATTTATGCGATACCACTTTCATCAATTATTGAAACTTCGATTATCCGTTCATCAGATATTATGAATGCTCATAACCAGAAGGTAATCGACTTCCGTGGCAAAGTGGTTCCACTTGTATTCTTAGAGGAAATCTTTGAGGTTCCTCGTAAAGAGCTACAAGATGATGAATTCCATTCAGTAGTAATTGTTCGTAAAGGCGAGAAACTTGCTGGTTTAGTTGTAGATTCATTCATTGGCCAACAAGAAATTGTACTGAAATCTTTAGGAAACTACTTAACGAATATCTTTGCAATTTCAGGTGCAACAATTTTAGGAAACGGTAAAGTAGCCTTAATTGTAGATTGCAATGCACTTATTAAATAAGGTGAATGAATAAGAGAGGTGTTAACCATGACAAATGCAGTTGAACAAGAAAATATAAAAGTGATTGTTTTCCAATTAGCAGATAAGGAATATGCCATTCCAGTATCACATGTTCAAGGTATCGAGAAACTCATGCATATTACACGGGTACCTAAAACAGAGAAATATGTAAAAGGCGTTATTAATTTACGAGGAGTCGTAACACCGATTATTGATTTACGGGAGCGTTTTGAGTTACCAATTTCTGAACATGAAGAAACTACTCGTATTATTATTATTTCATTAGAAGACATGGAAGTAGGCTTTGTTGTAGATTCAGCTAATGATGTGTTGGATATTCCAGCGAGCTCAATCGAACCACAACCAGAAGTAGTAGGTTCTCTTGAAGAAGAGTTTATTTCTGGCGTAGCGAAAATCGATAAACGATTATTAATTTTATTGCATTTAGAGAAAGTATTAAATCCACTAAAGTAGGGATACGATTATGACATTTAATCAAAAGATTACATCACTACATTTAGACGTATTAAAGGAAATTGGAAATATTGGTGCCGCACATGCTGCGACGGCACTTTCCAATTTGCTTGGTAAAAAAATCGATATGCGTGTACCGAAAGTTGAAATGGTGTCATTTAATGACATGATGGAACTGGCTGGTGGCTCTGAAAACGTCGTTGTTGGGATTTTTTTACGCATCGAAGGTGATGCTGAAGGGAGCATGTTCTTCATTCTTCCTATCGAACAAGCTAATCGCTTTATCCGTCGTCTAATACAGGATGAATCATTCGACTTTAAGAAACCACCTGTTTCTGAATTAGGTTTATCTGCTATGCAGGAAATGGGGAATATTTTATCTGGTTCTTATTTATCAGCGTTATCAGACTTTACAAATTTAAAAATTTATCCCACTGTGCCAGGTCTAAGTGTAGATATGTTTGGGGCTATTATCAGTATTGGCTTAATTGAATTATCACATATCAGTGATAATGTTATCGTAATAAATACATCCATTTTTGAAGACGGTGTGGAGGATCATGAAACAGTAAGGGGACATTTCTTCTTACTACCTGATCCTGATTCTTTTGATGCTATTTTTAAAGCATTAGGAGTTTCATAGCCTATGCTAAACACGAACACGAATGGTCAAGTTATAAAAGTTGGAATTGCTCAAATGGATGTAGCGAAATTGCCAAACACGATTAGAACCTCAGGGCTTGGTTCTTGTGTAGGCGTTATTTTATACGATGAGTCAAAGAAAATAGCTGGTTTAATTCATGTGATGCTACCTGACTCTAGTCTTGGTAGATCAGAGTCAATAAATGTAGCGAAATTTGCGGATACAGGCATTTCAGCTATGATAGATTTATTAAAACTAGAGGGTGTTCAAAAATTTAAACTTAAGGCTAAAATTGCTGGGGGTGCGCAGATGTTTCAATTTACATCAGACAAAGATTCAATGCGCATCGGCCCTCGAAATGTAGAGGCTGTAAAGTTTGAATTAAAGCGTCATGGAATTCCTTTAATTGCCGAAAATACAGGCGGTAATAGCGGTCGAACTATTGAATTTAATCCTGCTACGTCGATATTACATATTCGAACGGTAAACCAAGGAGTGAGTGAAATATAATGTTTGGTTCTATTTTTTATAACCTGTGGGGGGCGTTAATTGCCTTTTCTATTTATTTCTTTATGACGCTGCAACAGCCATTAACGCCATTACGTATCATCATAGGTTCATTTGTAGTAGCAATTATCGTATTTTTTGTTATGTACATTGTTAGGTTTATAATTGCGTATGTGCTATTTACGCCAAATGCTGATCAATCACTAGCTGATAGCGGTTTTGAAGAAAACAGTTCTACTCACATTGACGAGGAAAGTGAAGAAACGTCTTCTACAAGCTCGACGGTTGAGTTTCAAGATGAAAGCACGGAAGATATTGCACAAGTTGTCCGAACGATGATGAATCGTGAAGATGAACAACAAGTAAATGCATAAAGCCACAACACTTTGAACTGCCTCTAATGTTAGCTATCGTCTAATGATTAGGAGGCAGTTTTCTTATGCCCAAAATGTAAAAGCTGTTAGTAATAGAATAGTGTTAGAGAATCATATGAAATTATAGTCGAATCTTGTTATAATAAAAGGAAAGAATGGTATAGGTTTGTATCTAAGTTTGTCAGTCATTGGAATCAGGATACTCAAAATGTGATAAGTATGATTCTTTTATATACATTCAGTTTTTTTAAAAAAAGTTAACTACAGCGACTGCTACAAATAAGCCTTGGAGTAATCAAGAGGCAACAATAGTCCAGGCTAACAGGTGCAAAGAGCTTTTAAAAGAGAGGTGGATTTTATGACACAACCAATTCTAAACGATGAACAAAAGCTGTGGAATCGATGGATTAATGAACGTGATCCAGATGCGGGTGATTTACTAATAAAAAAATATACATCTCTTGTGACTTACCATGTACAGCGAATCGGTGCAGGTGTACCTAAGAGTGTATCTCGGGACGATTTAACAAGCTTAGGCATGTTAGGTCTATTTGATGCATTAAATAAATTTGATATAAATCGAGACTTAAAATTTGATACATATGCTTCTTTTAGAGTGAGGGGCGCAATAATTGATGGTTTGCGTAAAGAAGATTGGTTACCACGCTCTGCGCGAGAAAAGGCGAAAAAGTTGGATGCCAAAATTGAACAATTAGAACAACAGTTTATGCGTCATGTGACACCTGAGGAGCTTGCAGAACAGATGGAGTTACCTGTAGAGGATATTTACCAAACTGTACAGGAGCACTTCTTCTCTAATGTACTATCTATTAATGAGCAACAAGATCAGGAGGAGGCTGAGGGAAAGTCGTTTGTAATCCGTGACGATACGACAAAGACCCCTGAGCAGGTCGTAATAAAATCAGAATTACTTGATGATTTAGCAGTAAATATACAAAAGCTAAACGATAAAGAACAGCTCGTGCTGAGTTTATTTTATACAGAGGAATTGACCTTAACTGAAATTGGAGAAATGCTCGAATTATCAACATCGCGAATTTCACAAATTCACTCAAAGGCATTATTTAAGTTACGTAAGCTATTATCTAGTGAAATTATTAATGCGTAAGTATTCTAGAAAGTATTGTTGAGGGAGGAAATATTATGAGTTTAAAAGGTGTCGAATTACAAATAGCTCTTCCAAAAACGTTTGAAGCAGGTAAAATGGCAGATCAGGCACAACAACAAACTTTAGCTCAACAAGCACACGCAAATGAAGCGCTAAAAAAGGAAATAGAGCGCAAGCAAAAAGCTGTGAATACTTCAGAAGGTATGGCTGAGA
The DNA here is from genome assembly GCF_044761135.1 of Lysinibacillus sp. NPDC097868. Lineage (NCBI taxonomy): Bacteria > Bacillati > Bacillota > Bacilli > Caryophanales > Bacillaceae > Lysinibacillus > Lysinibacillus sp. NPDC097868. The sequence goes on from NZ_JBIWBS010000001.1 coordinate 420,427, forward strand.
TTAGTGAAGAGGAAGAAGCGGGTGGCGAATATATAAAAGGCACGCTTAAAAAGAAAAAACAGCATAACGAAAAACCAGAAAAACAGGCTCAGCATCCTTTCAAAGGTAATTTCGTAGACTTTAGTGGATAGGAGTTTACTATGACAACCATACTAATAGCCGTTCTCTTTGTATTACAGCTACTTTCATTTTATTTCATTATTATATTAAATACGAAATTAGCGAAATTCAAAGATTTAGAAAAAAAGCAGGAACGTTTAATGCGGGAAATGGATGACTCCATCAGTCTGTATTTAGCTGAAATGAAGGATGAAAATAATCGTCTTATTCAGGCGTTACAAGTCGTACCAAAGCCTGAAAAGACAACTGGCACAGGACAACATCCAAAGCCGATTAATGTGCAAAAAGATCAGGGACAGCCTTTGTCACAGGCTGAAAGTGAGCAAAAGGATGTGAGCCGAGATAGCGAGCCACGTATTTTAATGCCGAAAAATATTGTGGCAAACGCTTACTCACGTCAACAACAAGTAGCAGCGTCACCCATGCAAGCTACTGCCTCGAAGCCCGTTGCGGTACAAAAGGAAGAACAAAAACCGTTAACATTGGAACAACAAATTGTTCAAATGGCAAAGCAAGGAAAAACAGCGGAAGAAATTGCGAAACAACTTCAAAAAGGGAAGACAGAAATCGAGCTTTTATTGAAATTTCATAGCTAAAACAGTTGCGAATGCTATGAAGCTGTGATATAGTTGCAAATGGTGTTATTACTACACACGCATTTTGATGCAGTAAGTGGTGCTCTAAGATTAGGGTAGCTTGTTGCAAACGATAAATGCGGAGGAAAAAAACCAAACATTCTAGGAGGAAATTCACATGTCAGTAATTTCTATGAAACAATTACTTGAAGCTGGTGTACATTTCGGTCACCAAACTCGTCGTTGGAACCCAAAAATGAAGAAATTTATCTTCGTTGAACGTAACGGGATCTACATCATCGACTTACAAAAAACTGTTAAAAAATTAGAGGAAGCTTATGACTTCATGCGTCAAGTTGGTCAAGACGGTGGTAAAGTTCTTTTCGTTGGTACGAAAAAACAAGCACAAGAAGCGATCAAAGACGAAGCTGAACGTTCAGGCAACTACTACATCAACCAACGTTGGTTAGGTGGTACTCTTACTAACTTCGGTACAATCCAAAAACGTGTTGCACGTATGAAAGCTATCGAAAAAATGGAAGAAGAAGGAACTTTCGAAGTTCTTCCTAAAAAAGAAGTAATCCAACTTAAAAAAGAACACGAACGTCTAGTTAAATTCTTAGGCGGTATCCGTGATATGCACGATCTTCCAGACGTTATGTTCGTGGTTGACCCACGTAAAGAACGTATCGCTGTTGCAGAAGCTCGTAAATTAAACATCCCTCTAGTAGGTATTGTTGATACTAACTGTGATCCAGATGAAATCGACTATGTTATCCCTGCTAATGACGATGCTATTCGCGCTGTTAAACTTTTAACTGCTAAAATGGCTGACGCTTTAATCGAGTCAAAACAAGGTGAAGAAGAAGCTCCAGCTACAGAAGCTGCTGCTGAGTAATTCACGTTTACAAAAAGGTGATAAGTGGCTCAGAACCCTTATCACCTTTTTTAGAACCTATCACTAAAATAGTTTAACCAATTTGAGGAGGCAACACTAAATGGCAAACATTACTGCACAATTAGTAAAAGAATTACGCGAAAAAACTGGCGCTGGTATGATGGATTGTAAAAAAGCGTTAGTACAAACTGATGGTGACCTAGAAGCTGCAATCGATTTCCTACGTGAAAAGGGTCTTTCTTCAGCTGCTAAAAAAGCTGACCGTATCGCTGCAGAAGGTACTACTTATATTCTAGAAAAAGGTAACGAAGCAATTATCCTTGAAGTAAACGCTGAAACTGACTTCGTTGCGAAAAACGATAAATTCCAAGTGTTAGTTTCTTCTTTAGCTGAGCAATTACTTGCTGCTAAACCAGCATCAGTAGAAGCAGCATTAGAGCTTGAAAATGCAGAAGGTGTAAAAATCTCTGACCAAATTTCAACAGCAGTTGCTACTATCGGTGAAAAAATTACTCTTCGTCGTTTCGAAGTGAAAACTAAAACTGATGCAGATTCATTTGGTTCTTACCTACACATGGGTGGACGTATTGGTGTATTAGTATCTTTAGAAGGTTCTACAGATGCTTCAGCTGCAAAAGATATTGCTATGCATATCGCAGCTATTAACCCAACTTACGTTTCTCGTGAAGAAGTTTCTGCAGAAGAAGTTGACCGCGAACGTAAAGTGTTAACTGAACAAGCACTTAACGAAGGTAAACCAGAAAACATCGTTGCAAAAATGGTTGAAGGTCGTCTTGGTAAATACTTCGAAGACGTTTGCTTACTTGACCAATCATTCGTTAAAAACTCAGACCAAAAAGTTCGTGACTTCGTTGCTACAACTGGTGGTACTGTAACTGGCTTCGTACGTTATGCTGTTGGTGAAGGTATCGAAAAACGTGAAGATAACTTCGCAGAAGAAGTAATGAACCAAGTTAAAGGTAACTAATTCGTAGACTAGTTCACTTGATGGATTGGCTTACATTTGATCCTAATCAAATAATAACTAGATTTTCTAGACAAAAATGGGGAACACAACATAACGTGTTCCCTATTTTTCCGAAAAGAGCGAAAAAAACGATAGAATTTTCTATTACCATTTTTCACAACTAGCAATTATTGTTAGATATACTATAATGGAAAAGGAATAGAAATGTTTTAAATAAATGTCTGACGGAGGTTTACAATGAGTGTGCCACAATATAAACGAGTAGTTATTAAACTAAGTGGTGAAGCGTTAGCAGGAGAGGCTGGCTTCGGATTATCACCAAAAATTATCAAGTCTGTTGCAGAAGAAGTAAAAGAAGTAGTAGATCTTGATGTAGAAGTTGCTGTTGTTGTAGGTGGCGGTAATATATGGCGTGGGAAAATTGGTAGTGAAATGGGAATGGATCGTGCGGCAGCTGACTATATGGGGATGCTAGCAACGGTTATGAACTCATTAGCATTACAAGATGCTCTTGAAAAATTAGGTATCGAAACACGCGTGCAATCTTCTATTGTGATGACACAAGTAGCAGAGCCATATATTCGTCGTAAAGCAGTTCGTCATTTAGAGAAAAAACGTGTAGTTATTTTTGCTGCAGGTACAGGTAACCCGTTCTTCTCTACAGATACAACAGCTGCATTAAGAGCAGCTGAAATTGACGCAGATGCTATTTTAATGGCGAAAAATAATGTAGATGGTGTCTATTCTGCAGATCCTAAAGTCGATACTACTGCCATCAAATATGATACACTCACATACTTAGACGTTATTCAGCAAGGGTTACAAGTAATGGATTCAACAGCTTCGACACTATGTATGGATAACGATATTCCGTTAATTGTCTTCTCAATTACGGAGCAGGGTAATATTAAACGTGCCGTACTGGGCGAGAAAATTGGAACAGTTGTTAGGAGGAATGCATAATGACTAAACAAGTCTTAGAACAAGCTAAAGAAAAAATGAATAAAACAATTGCTGCTTTTTCACGTGAATTAGCATCAATCCGAGCAGGTCGTGCAAACGCATCTCTACTAGATCGTATTTCTGTAGAGTATTATGGAGCACCAACACCGATTAATCAACTTGCGGGTGTTGCTGTACCTGAAGCTCGTTTACTAGTTATTACACCTTACGATAAAACAATTTTAGGTGAAATCGAAAAAGCAATTATGAAATCAGATATTGGTATTACACCGACTAATGATGGTTCTGTTATTCGTTTAATGATTCCTGCATTAACTGAAGAACGTCGTAAAGATCTTGTAAAACAAGTGAAAAAAGAAGCTGAAGATGCAAAAATCGCCGTACGTAACGTTCGTCGCGATGCTAATGATGATCTTAAAAAACTTGAAAAAGCTGGCGAAATCACAGAAGACGATTTACGTGGATATGGTGATGATATCCAAAAATTAACAGATGAGTTCATCGTGAAAGTAGATCAAGTAGCGAAAGACAAAGAAAAAGAAATTCTAGAAGTATAAGCAGGCGCTTTATATTTCTAAGATGGAACTTTTTGATGAGATGAAGGCGTCCTATATATAACAGGACGTCTTTTCTCTTTTATTGAAAAGTATTCATTCTTATCGATGCTATAATTCTCACATGTAATGTATGAGCTGTAAGGTTTACTGAAGTAAAACTAGTAAACTAGTTACGGTTTTGTTCAGACTTACTAGTAGCTGCTGAATGTAGAAAGACAAGATTTTCTTTGAGATATATGTTGTTCTAAAATAAGGTAGTTCATACATAGTCAATTAGAGGGAAAAAAAAGACAAAAGGCACTTTTGTTTGTTATGATAGGTTAGTATACGTCCGATTAGTTGTAGTGGGGGAGTTAGCATGTTTAAGAAGCTATTAGGTAAACAAGTAAATATGGATATACTATCATTGGAGGAACGTGTTGCCCTTTCGAAAAGCGAGCCGATTCCTGCCCATGTAGCGATTATTATGGACGGAAATGGACGTTGGGCTAAAAAACGTGCCATGCCACGTGTTGCTGGGCACCATGAAGGTATGAAGACGGTACGGAAGGTAACTAGATTTGCATCTGATCTTGGAATAAAAGTATTAACAGTGTATGCGTTCTCTACCGAAAATTGGAAACGACCAAAACCAGAAGTCGATTTTCTTATGCGTTTACCTGTTGAATTTTTGGGTTCTTTTTTACCGGAAATGATGGAGCGCAATGTGCGTGTTGAAATGATTGGTGATCCGACGCTCTTGCCAGCACATACACAAAAAGCATTGTATGATGCAATGGAGGAGACGAAGCATAATACAGGGTTAATTTTAAATTTTGCTTTGAATTATGGCAGTCGTTCAGAAATGGTTAGCGCCATGAAAGCGATGCTTCAAAAAGTTCAGGACGGTCAATTAACAATACAAGACTTAAATGAGGAATGTATGACATCTCATTTAATGACAGCTCATCTACCAGAGCCTGACTTACTCATTCGTACAAGTGGTGAAGTACGATTAAGTAACTTTATGTTATGGCAACTCGCCTATACGGAATTTTGGTTTACAGATACATTATGGCCAGATTTTAGCGAGGAAAACTTTCTGGAAGCGGTGGAAAACTATCAAAAACGTAATCGCCGTTACGGTGGGTTGAAGGGAGAAGAAACATCTTGAAACAGCGAATTATTACAGCAATCATTGCAGCGGCACTGTTTATTCCGTTTGTTATTTACGGAAAAGTGCCATTTACACTACTTGTGCTTGCAATGGCTGTTGTAGGCTTTTATGAAATACTAAAGATGAAAAGTATTTCGATTTTTTCAGTACCAGGGTTGGTTGGCTTACTAACCCTTATTATGCTCGTAATACCAAAAAATTGGGCAAATGAGGTAGTACATGCAATTGGCTACTCATCTGTATTAATGGTTATTTATGGACTCGTAATGCTCTTGCTTATATATGTTGTCCTAGTGAAAAATAAAATTACATTTGACGAAATTGGCTTTATTTTGCTTGGTGCGTTTTATGTTGGTTTAGGCTTCCATTATTTAATTGAAACTAGAAGCTACGGTCTTGAGTTTGTTGTATATTGTTTACTTGTTGTGTGGACAACAGATTCCGGCGCATATTTTGTAGGTAGAAAATTAGGTAAAAATAAGCTTTGGCCAGAAATTTCACCGAAGAAAACGATTGAGGGCTTTATTGGTGGGATTGTGATTGCAGTCATTTTTGCTATCGCTATGCAAGCAATTTATCCATTTGCGAATGGTTATGTTTCACTAATATTTATTACGATTTTTGCTTCCATCATTGGACAGATGGGTGATTTAGTGGAGTCAGCGATAAAGCGACATTTTGACGTGAAAGATTCGGGCAATATTTTACCAGGGCATGGCGGGATTTTAGACCGCTTTGATAGTTTATTATTCGTAGTGCCTTTACTCCATTTTTTACATCTCTTCGGTAGCTAAATAAGCAAAAAATTAACTTTAAGTAGTTGAATACGAAATGTTTATTTGGTTGAGTTAATTTCATGCAAATGATTTCAATGCGATTGATGAATATGCGAATGATGACATTGATTCGCTTAGATAGAAAAAGGGGACGTTTTGTCGTGAAAAAAATTAGTTTATTGGGTGCAACTGGTTCTATCGGTTGGCAAACCTATGATATTTTAAAAGAACAACGTGATGCATTTCATCTTGTAGCGTTTTCTTCAGGAAAAAACATAGAGAAAACACGTGAAATGATTGAAACCTTACAGCCTGAACTTGTATCTGTTCAGCTTGAGGAAGATGCACGTATGCTTGCAAAAGACTACCCGCAAGTACACTTTACATTTGGTGCAAAGGGACTTGTAGAGGTTGCTACACATCCTGATTCGACAGTACTTGTAAATGCAGTGCTTGGTAGCGTTGGTCTTGAATCCACACTAGCTGCAATTCGCATGGGCAAAACAATTGCCATTGCCAATAAGGAAACGCTTGTAACAGCTGGGCATTTAGTGATGGCGGAAGCGAAAAAATACAATGCTCCAATATTACCGGTTGATAGTGAGCATTCTGCTATCTTCCAATCAATGAATGGTGAAAATCCTAAAAATATTGAGCGTTTAATTATTACAGCTTCTGGTGGTAGTTTCCGCGACAAAACACGGGAAGAGTTAAAACATGTTACGGTTGCAGATGCACTTAATCATCCAAACTGGTCGATGGGCGCAAAAATTACAATAGATTCCGCTACTATGATGAATAAAGGGCTTGAAGTCATAGAAGCACATGTCTTATTTGATATGCCTTATGATAAAATTGATGTTCTTTTACACAGAGAAAGTATTATTCACTCTCTAGTTGAGTATCATGATACTAGTGTTATTGCTCAGCTTGGTACTCCGGATATGCGTGTCCCTATCCAGTACGCTTTAAGTTATCCAGACCGTATACCGCTTCATAATGGTCAACGACTTAATTTAGCGCAAATTGGTCAACTACATTTTAAAGAGATGGATTTTGAACGCTATCCAGCATTGCGATTAGCATTTGAGGCAGGGCGTACAGGTGGTACAATTTTAACTGCAATGAATGCGGCAAATGAAGCAGCAGTTGCAGCATTTTTACAAGGGAAAATAACTTTCCTTGAAATTGATGAAACAATTGAACGTGTAATGCAGGGACACAATAATATTTTAGTACCAGATTTACAAACAATTTTACATGTGGACAGCGAAACAAGAAAAATAGTGTTAGACATGGTAAAATAACGACAGGAAGCTATCGTTAACTATTCGCTTTTAAAGAGGTGGGGTATTATGCAAACAGCCGTTGCGTTTATTTTAATATTTGGCTTGCTCGTGTTCTTCCATGAACTTGGTCACTTCCTTTTTGCGAAACGTGCAGGAATTATGGTTCGTGAATTCGCAATCGGTATGGGTCCGAAAATCTATGGTAAGATGCATGGTGAAACAATTTATACAGTCCGTTTATTGCCAATCGGTGGATATGTCCGCATGGCAGGGGAGGACATGGATGGTGTTGAATTACAGCCAGGTTACCGTGTAGGGATAATTGTCAATGAAGATAATATCGTAAAAAAAATCATTTTTAATCAAAATAATAAGCAATTACCAGATTTATTATTTTTAGAAGTGGAACGTGCTGACTTAGAACGAGAGTTATTTATTGAAGGCTATGATGACGAAGAAAAATTAGTTCGTTATAGTGTTGCAAGAGATTGTGTTGTTGTAGAAAATGGTAGAGAAACAGTTATTGCACCATATGATCGTCAATTTAACGCAAAAACGGTTGGTCAACGTGCAATGACAATTTTTGCCGGACCATTATTTAACTTTATTTTAGCCTTTTTCATCTATATGTTAATCGGCTTGTTAAATGGTGTACCAACATATGAGCCTATTATTACTGAAGTAGTTGCAAACGATCCAGCAGCTCAGGCAGGTATGCTTGCAGGGGATAAGGTTACATCTATCGATGGACAAGCTGTTGAAAAGTGGCAAGATTTAGCTGCCATTGTACAAAATCGACCTGATCAAAATATTAATGTAACTGTTGAGCGTGGTGGACAAGTAGAAAACCTTAATATGACAGTAAAGGCCGTTGAAAGTAATGGCGAAACCTTAGGTCAAATAGGTGTCAAGTATGAAAGTCCTCGTGTTTTTAATCCTATAAAGGCTGTAGTTTACGGAGCGCAGGAAACATATAATATGACGGTTCGTATCTTTGAATTATTAGGAATGCTTATTACAGGGAAGTTTACAATTGATGCGCTATCAGGACCTGTAGGTATTTATAAAACAACGGAGGAAGTAGCAGCATGGGGAATTTTCGCATTAATGAATTTTGCGGCTATGCTAAGTATCAACCTTGGTATTATGAACCTATTGCCACTTCCAGCGTTAGATGGCGGACGATTACTGTTCTTTGGCTTTGAAGCTGTAAGAGGTAAACCGATTGATCGTCAAAAAGAAGGTATGGTTCACTTCGTAGGTATCGTGTTGCTTATGATATTAATGGTCGTTGTTACTTGGAACGATATACAACGATTCTTCTTCTAGCAAATTAAAAGACAGTATGCTTTCGCGTTTCCAATGTCTGAAGCTTATACAAAGTAAACTTTAGATAAGGTTATGCCAAAGTAAAATTAAATTGTAAAATAGCTTTGAGCGCAATTATTTTGAAACATTGCGTTCAAAGCTAAATTTGTTTATGCTAATTAGAGTATAAATTTATTTATTAAAAAGGTGGAACACTGAATGAAGCAAAGTAAAACATTTATCCCAACGCTACGTGAAGTACCTGCTGATGCAGATGTAAAATCACATAAGCAATTATTACGTGCAGGGTTTATTCGTCAAAATACAAGTGGGGTATATTCGTATTTACCGCTTGCAAAACGTGTGTTAACGAAAATTGAAAATATTATTCGTGAAGAGATGGAAGCTATCAACTCAATCGAATTATTAATGCCTGCATTGCAATCTGCTGAGCTGTGGCAAGAATCAGGCCGTTGGGAAAAATACGGTCCAGAACTTATGCGATTAAAAGATCGTCATAATCGTGACTTTGCCTTAGGACCAACACATGAAGAAGTGATTACTACTTTAGTGCGTGATGAAATTAAATCATATAAAAAATTGCCATTAACACTCTATCAAATTCAAACAAAGTTCCGTGATGAAAAACGTCCTCGTTTCGGCTTATTACGAGGAAGAGAGTTTATTATGAAGGATGCATATTCTTTCCACGCTTCACGTGAAAGCTTAGATGAAACATATGAAGATATGTATCGTGCTTACTCTAATATTTTCTCACGTCTAGGCTTAAACTATCGTGCAGTTATTGCAGATGCGGGCTCAATTGGTGGTAAAGGGACGCATGAATTTATGGTGCTTTCTGAAATTGGGGAAGATACAATTGCATACTCTGATACTTCAGACTATGCAGCAAATATCGAGATGGCAGAAGTGACTGTAGAGTATCAACCAGCCAAAGACGAATTAAAGGATTTTGAAAAAGTAGCAACGCCAGATCAAAAAACAATTGAAGAAGTATCTGCATTTTTACAAGTAGCACCGTCTAATGTCATCAAGTCATTAGTATTTAATATAGATGATGAGTTAGTTGTTGTTCTTGCTCGTGGAGATCACGATATAAATGATATTAAATTAAAAAATGCGCTAAATGCGGGTTCTGTAGAACTTGCAGATGAAGCGGCGATTCGTCAGTTATTAGGCTGTGGAGTTGGTTCAATCGGACCTGTAAAATTACCAGTAGACGTAAAAGTTGTTGCTGATCATGCCATTAAATCAATTCGTAACGGTGTAGCTGGTGCAAATGAGGACGGCTTCCACCTTGTTAATGTCAACCCTGAGCGAGATTTCGCAATCAATGAATACTTAGATATCCGCTTCATCCAAGAAGGAGACCCATCGCCTGATGGACAAGGTATCATTAAATTTGCAGAAGGTATTGAGGTTGGCCATATTTTCAAATTAGGTACAACGTATTCTGAAAAAATGAATGGTACATTTTTAGATGAGCAAGGAAAGGCACAGCCATTTATTATGGGGTGCTATGGTATTGGCGTATCACGTATTTTAGCTGCTGTAGCTGAACATTTCCAAGATGAAAATGGTTTCACTTGGCCTACACAGTTAGCTCCATATGATATTCATGTAGTGCCTGTTAATACGAAAGATGAAACACAAGTTTCGTTAGCAAATGAGTTATATGGCTTATTAAAATCATATCGCTATGATGTACTTTTAGATGATCGTGCTGAACGTGCAGGCGTGAAGTTTGCAGATGCAGATTTAATAGGCTTACCTGTGCGTGTAACAGTTGGTAAAAAGGCAACTGAAGGTGTTGTCGAAGTGAAATTCCGTCAAACAGGCGAAACTTTTGAATGGAAAAAAGAAGAGGTCATTGATCGCTTAAATGAATTTTTCCGTAAAAATTAATATCCTTTGGGAAGATTAAGCTCAATAGATATAGATGCTCATACGAATAGCATCTTTTAATGAAGAATGAGGATTAAGCAAACGAATTCGCGACACTCCTACGGGAAGCCAAGCAAATCTCACAGTACAAAACAATGTGAGGTTTGCGGATTTGCCCGTGGAAAGGGAGCGAATTTTTTTGCTTCAAATTTGAATAGTATTCGCTAGATAAAAATAGAACAAGAGGCTATAAAGACTGCCTCCTTCTCTTTAAATGAAAGTAGGTGTCGACCGATTGGAACAGCAACAAGAAGCAAGACAGAGATTTCGAATGCTCTTGCAACAACTAGAGTTAACAGATGATGTATACATGTCTTTTTTTGAAGAAGGCGAGTTATCACGTCTAACGGTGCATAAAAAGAATAGACTCTGGCATTTTAATATTAAATTACGTGGCATACTTCCATTTCCGTTATATCAACTATTTCGTACACATCTAGCTGAAAAATTCGCTGCTATTGCGCAAATTGAAACAACCTTTGAAACAGTTGAAAAAGATGTGACGGAAGAACTTATACAAACGTATTGGTTAACAATTATTGAGCAAATCGACGATATGGCGCCACCGTTAAAAAACTGCCTTGTATCGCAAATCCCGATGTGGAATGGGCAAAAAATTACGGTGTCCTGCATGCAGGACATGGAACTAATGATGCTGAAAACAAAATATGCCGAAAAGCTTGCAATGAGTTACAGTCAATTTGGTTTTCCGCACATTGCGTTTGATTTTATGCTCCAAGAGGAAACAGATGAGATGCGTGATGCGCAGCAAGCCTTTATCGAGCAAAAACGATTAGAGGAAGCAGCGATGGCACAGCAAGCGATGCAAGACTTCCAAAAACGTGAGCAGGATAAAAAGGATAATCCAGCATTGGCAGCGCTTGGCGATCGTCCATTCCAGCTTGGCATGCAAATTAAAGACGATGAAATTATGGAAATTAAGCGCATAGTAGAAGAAGAACGACGCGTCATTATTGAAGGCTTTGTTTTTGATACAGAAATCAGAGAGTTAAAGAGTGGACGCTCACTTCTACAAATTAAAATTACCGACTATACAGATTCAATCGTTGTCAAAATGTTCTCCCGTGATAATGATGATGCAGAACTGATGCAACATTTGAAAAAAGGTATGTGGGTAAAAGTACGTGGCTCAGTTCAAACCGATACTTTTATTCGTGATTTAATTGTGATGGCAAATGATATCAATGAAATTAAAAAAGAAACACGTCAGGATAAGGCACCAGAGGGTGAAAAGCGAGTAGAGTTACATTTGCATACACCGATGAGTCAAATGGATGCAGTAACGCCAGTAGATAGATTAGTGGCACAGGCTGCTAAATGGGGCCATCCAGCCATTGCGATAACAGACCATGCTGTTGTGCAATCTTTCCCTGATGCATATGGAGCAGGGAAAAAACATGGCATTAAAGTTATTTACGGTTTGGAAGCAAATTTAGTGGATGACGGTGTACCAATCGCTTATGCTTCTGAGCATCGTGCATTAGACGAAGCAACATATGTTGTCTTTGACGTCGAAACGACAGGTCTTTCTACTGCCTACGATACAATTATTGAGCTTGCAGCAGTAAAAATTAAAGGTGGACATGTCATTGATAAATACGAAAGTTTTGCGAATCCACATCATGCTCTATCAGCAACGACTATCGAACTGACTGGCATTACTGATGATATGGTACGCAATGCGCCTGAAGTGGAACAAGTTATCCATGAGTTCCATGCCTTTATAGAGGACGCTATCGTAGTGGCACACAATGCATCTTTCGATATGGGCTTCTTATATACTGGCTATAAAAAATACGGACTTGAAGAAACGATTCATCCAGTTATCGATACATTAGAACTTGCGCGTTTGCTCCATCCGACAATGAAAAATCATCGTTTAAATACACTTTGTAAAAAATTCGGTATTGAATTAACGCAGCATCACCGTGCGATTTATGATACGGAAGCAACAGGCTATTTATTGTTGCATCTGTTAAAAGAAGCCGATGAACTTGGCATTAAATATCACGATGATTTCAATAAGCATGTTGGTGGTGGAGATGCATATAAAAAAGCGCGACCAATGCATTGTACGATTTTAGCAGTCAATAATGATGGTTTGAAAAATTTATTTAAAATCGTATCCCATTCTCACACAAAAACGTTCTACCGTGTCCCTCGTGTAACACGCTCTACACTGGAACAGTATAGAGACGGGCTATTAATTGGCTCAGGCTGTAGTAACGGTGAAGTGTTTGAAACAATGATGAATAAATCCCCAGAAGAAGCGGAACAAGTTGCGAGATTTTACGATTATATCGAAGTGCAACCAAAGGCTGTTTATGCACCTTTAATTGAACGTAATGTCGTCCGTGATGAATGGACAATTGAAGATATTATACGCAAGCTTGTAAAGCTCGGGAAAAAGATGAATAAGCCTGTAGTTGCTACTGGGAATGTTCATTATTTAGATCCAAACGATGGAATGTTTAGACAAATATTGATTGGTTCCCAAGGAGGCGCCAATATTTTAAATAAATCCAAGCTTCCAGAAGTACATTTTAGAACAACTGATGAGATGCTTAAGGACTTTGACTTTTTAGGACCTGATCTTGCAAAAGAAATAGTTGTCACAAATACTCAAAAAATCGCTGATATGATTGGCGATGTGAAGCCAATTAAGGACGATTTATATACGCCAAAAATTGAAGGCTCCGATGATGAAGTAACAAATTTAACGTATGAAATGGCACATCGTATATATGGTGAAGAATTACCTGAAATCGTAAAAGCGCGTATTGAAAAAGAATTAAAGTCGATTTTAGGCCATGGATTTGGTGTTATCTACTTAATTTCCGCAAAGCTCGTGAAAAAATCACTTGCTGACGGTTATTTAGTAGGTTCTCGTGGTTCGGTAGGTTCTTCATTAGTTGCAACCTTTATGGAAATTACGGAGGTAAACCCATTACCACCTCATTATATTTGTCCAAATTGTAAGCATTCCGAGTTTTTCAATGACGGTTCGGTTAGCTCAGGCTATGACTTACCAAACAAAGATTGTACTGAGTGTGGCACACCCTATAAAAAAGATGGGCAAGATATTCCGTTTGAAACGTTCCTTGGCTTTAAAGGGGATAAAGTACCTGATATCGATTTGAACTTCTCGGGTGAATATCAACCGCAGGCCCACAACTATACAAAAGTACTGTTTGGTGAAGATTATGTATTCCGAGCTGGAACAATAGGTACTGTTGCGGAAAAAACAGCATATGGCTACGTTAAAGGTTATGCGAGCGACAACAATCTTCATTTCCGCGGCGCTGAAGTAGACCGTTTAGTACAGGGCTGTACAGGCGTTAAACGGACAACAGGTCAACATCCAGGTGGGATTATTGTTGTACCGGATTATATGGATATTTATGATTTCTCACCAGTGCAGTTCCCAGCGGATGCACAGGATTCAGAATGGAAAACAACACACTTTGATTTCCACTCTATTCATGACAATATTTTGAAGCTCGATATTCTTGGGCACGATGATCCGACCGTAATTCGGATGTTACAGGACTTATCTGGAATTGATCCGAAAACAATACCAACAGATGATCCGTTCGTTATGAAAATTTTTAGTTCGCCTGAATCTCTAGGAGTGACAGAGAAGCAAATTGGTTGTAAGACGGGAACATTAGGTATTCCGGAATTTGGTACACGATTTGTCCGTCAAATGCTAGAAGATACAAAACCATCTACATTCTCAGAGCTTGTCCAAATTTCAGGACTTTCACATGGAACGGATGTATGGCTAGGTAATGCGCAGGAACTTATCCAAAATGGTACATGCGTATTAAAAGAAGTAATCGGCTGTCGTGATGACATTATGGTGTATTTAATTTACCAAGGACTTGAACCGTCTTTAGCCTTTAAAATTATGGAGTCTGTTCGTAAAGGGAAAGGTTTATCCGAAGAATTTGAAGCAGAAATGCTAGCAAATAAAGTACCTGGCTGGTATATCGAATCATGTAAAAAGATAAAATATATGTTCCCTAAAGCCCATGCTGCTGCCTACGTTTTAATGGCAGTACGTATCGCTTGGTTTAAAGTGCATTTTCCAATCTTATACTACGCTGCCTACTTCACAGTAAGAGCAGATGATTTTGATTTAATTTCGATGACGCAAGGTTCTCAAATGATTCGTGCAAAAATAGATGAAATCAATATCAAGGGACTAGATGCTTCTACAAAAGAGAAAAACTTACTGACTGTTATGGAACTTGCACTTGAAATGTGTGAGCGTGGTATGAACTTCCAAAAAGTTGATTTATATCGTTCACAAGCTAGCGAGTTCATTATTGATGGTAATTCCTTAATCCCACCTTTTGATGCAATTCCAGGGCTCGGAACGAACGTTGCCAAAACAATCGTAGCTGCACGTGAGAATGGCGAATTTTTATCGAAAGAAGATTTACAGCAACGAGGTCGTGTGTCAAAAACATTAATTGAGTACATGGATCAATTAGGTTGTTTGGAAGGCATGCCTGATGCGAATCAGTTATCGCTTTTCTAGCCTAAAATAAGGTCGTTTGCATTGTAGCGTAAATTGTGCTATTCTTATGGTAATAATTTGTTGATAGTTTTCCAGCAAAAGAGTGGGGCATTCCCGCTCTTTTCTGTTGTTATACCGAAGCAAAGCAAATTTTTTAGACTAACAGCAGGTAAGACCGTCAAATTTCACCAACATCACTGGTGGAATTTCTGTTTTATTACGCCTGAAATTGAAAAATGCAGGAGGAAACAATGAGCAAAGTACCATCTTTAATTGAAGAACTTGCTACACCGATTGTCGAAGAGTTAAATCTTGAGTTGGTGGATGTTGAGTTTGTGAAAGAAGGACGTAACTGGTTTTTACGTGTTTATGTAGATACACCCGAGGGTGGGATTGACATTGGCCAATGTGCTCAAGTTAGTGAACGACTATGTTTACTGTTGGATGAAAAAGATCCTATTACACAAAATTATTATTTAGAGGTATCTTCACCAGGTGCAGAACGTCCATTAAAAAAAGATACTGATTTTAAAAAAGCCGTTGGCAAGTTTATCTATGTGAAGACTTATGAGCCTATTAAGGACTTGAAGGAATTCCAAGGCTACTTAACATCTTATGATGAACATACATTAGTGATGGAAGTATCCGTTAAAACCCGAAAAATTACAGTAACAATTGAACAAGAAAAAATCGCCTTGGCACGTCTTGCCATCGATTTTTCAGCATAATGCATATTTAGGAGTGAAAATAAAATGAGTAGTGATTTGTTAGATGCGCTAACGGCGCTGGAAGAACAAAAAGGAATTTCAAGAGATGTGTTAATCGAAGCGATTGAGGCTGCATTAGTAACAGCTTACAAGCGCAACTTTAACCAAGCTCAGAATGTTCGTGTAGACTTAAATTTAGACAAAGGCTCAATTCGTGTGTTTTCACGTAAAGATGTTGTTGAAGAAGTTGACGATGACCGTTTACAAATTGCAATAGAAGATGCAAAGGCTATCAATCCTGCTTATCAACTAGAAGATATTGTTGAGCAAGAAGTAACACCTCGTAATTTTGGACGTATTGCTGCCCAAACAGCGAAGCAAGTCGTTACACAACGTGTACGTGAAGCAGAACGCGGTTTAATTTATGAGCAATACGTAGATCGAGAAGATGATATTGTAACGGGTGTTGTTGAGCGTTTAGATGCACGTAACATTTACGTAGGTCTTGGGAAAGTAGAAGCTGCATTACCACAAAACGAACAAATCCAAGGCGAAACATACAATCCACATGATCGTATTAAAGTCTATATTACAAAAGTTGAACGTACGACACGTGGTCCACAAGTAATCGTATCACGCACACACCCAGGCTTATTACGTCGTTTGTTTGAAATGGAAGTGCCTGAAATTTATGAGGGCATTGTAGAAATCAAATCAATTGCTCGTGAAGCAGGGGACCGTTCTAAAATTTCTGTCCATGCACATAATGAAGAAGTTGATCCTGTTGGCTCATGTGTAGGTGCAAAAGGTGCTCGTGTACAAACAATTGTTAATGAATTAAACGGTGAGAAAATTGATATCGTTGAATGGTCAGAAGACCCTGTTGTATTCGTAGCAAATGCACTAAGCCCATCAAAAGTATTAGATGTGCAAGTAAATGAAGAAGAAAAATCAACAACTGTTGTAGTTCCAGATTACCAATTATCTTTAGCAATAGGTAAACGTGGTCAAAATGCTCGTTTAGCTGCGAAATTAACTGGCTGGAAAATTGATATTAAAAGTGAAACAGATGCACGTGAGTTAGGTATTTATCCATCTGCAACAAGCACTTTCGTACCTGCTGAAGATAGCGACTTCGAAGCAGCTGCAGTTGACTTATATCAAGACGACGAAGAATAAGTAAGAAAGCCCGTGTGACTGGTCACCTGGCTTTATTCAGTGGGCGTTCCCAGGCCGACTGAATAAAGCCAGAAACTGTGGCAAAGGTCTTGAATTTTGAGAGGTGTGATTGTACTCCACAATGTTCAAATCACAAAATTCCACCTTGCCGTATTGGTTATGGCTAGTCCACCTCTTACGAAGCTTCAGAGAGGAAAGGTGATTCTTATGGTGATTAATAAAAAAGTACCACTTCGAAAATGTGTAGCTACTGGAGAAATGCTACCAAAAAAAGCAATGATTCGTGTTGTTCGCTCAAAAGAGGGCGAGGTAAGCGTTGATGTTTCAGGGAAAAAACCTGGACGTGGCGCCTATGTTTCAAAGTCTGAACAGGCGGTTGACATCGCGCGTAAGAAAAATGTATTAGGGCACCAACTTGAAGCGAAAATTCCTGAAGAGATATATGAAGAGCTACTATTGCTCATTCGTAGGGAGGCTATTTTATGACCAATCAAGCAGTGTTTAATTTGCTTGGTATAGCGGCTAGAGCCCGAAAAGTTATTTCAGGTGAAGAGTTAGTAGTAAAGGAAGTCCGGAATGGTAATGCTAAGCTTGTATTGCTAGCAAACGATGCTTCTAAAAACTCTAATAAAAAAATTCAAGATAAATGCACTTATTACAACGTTGAGTATCATGTAATTGGCGATCGTTATGATCTAGGACATGCTACAGGTAAGGAGGCCCGAGTGGCTTTAGCTATTACCGATAAAGGTTTTGCAAGTAAATTGTCTAGTCTACTCAACGAAAAATAATCGGGGGTGAGCAGATGACCAAAATCAGAGTTCATGAATATGCCAAACAAGTGAATAAATCGAGTAAAGAGGTTATTGAAGCGCTAAGTAAATTAAATGTGAGTGTAACAAACCATATGTCAATGTTGGAGAAAGATACAGTGGTAAAGTTAAACCAATCATTTAAAGCACCAACAGATAAAAGAGACGCAAAACAGCCTACTCAAAATGTAACACAACGATCTCAAGCGAATGGACAACAAAAACCACAGCAATCGGTGAAAAAGCAAGATGGACAAAAGCAGCAGTCTGCTACTTCTAAGCCGAAAGCGAATAATTACAATCAACAAACGCAACAAAACTCAAATTCGTCTAACGAAAAATCTAAGAATACTAAAGGTAATCAAAATCGAAATATGACACAAAATAATAATAATAACAATAATAATAATAATCGTAGAGGCGGCGGTGGATACAACCAACGTCCAAAACCAGGAATTCACGGCGGTAAACGCCGTCATCCAAAAACGCATCAACCATCAATACCAATGAAACAAAAAGAATTACCAGAAAAAATTACATTTGTTGAATCACTTTCTGTAGCTGAATTAGCTAAAAAATTATACCGTGAGCCATCTGAAATCATTAAAAAATTATTTATGCTTGGTGTTATGGCTACAATTAACCAAGAATTAGATAAGGATGCAATCGAGTTAATTTGTGCAGACTACGGTGTAGAAGTTGAAGAAGAAATCCGCGTTGATATTACGGATTTAGAAACGCACTTCGAACAAACAGAGGAAGTTAATGATGCTGAATTATCAGAACGACCTCCTGTAGTAACAATTATGGGTCACGTTGACCATGGTAAAACAACGTTACTAGACTCAATCCGTCATACAAAAGTAACGGCTGGAGAAGCTGGTGGTATTACACAACATATCGGAGCATACCAAGTAACTGAAGGCGACAAAAAGATTACGTTCCTTGATACACCTGGACACGCGGCATTCACAACAATGCGTGCGCGCGGTGCGAAAGTAACAGACTTAACAATTTTAGTAGTAGCGGCAGACGATGGTGTAATGCCTCAAACAGTTGAAGCGATTAACCATGCTAAAGCTGCAGAAGTGCCAATTATTGTTGCTGTCAACAAAATGGATAAACCATCAGCAAACCCTGATCGTGTGATGCAAGAATTAACTGAGCATGGTCTTGTACCTGAAGCTTGGGGTGGCGAAACGATTTTCGTCCCTATTTCAGCATTAAAAGGTGAAGGAATTGACACATTGTTAGAAATGGTCTTACTTGTTGCCGAAGTTGGAGAGTTAAAAGCAAATCCAGATCGTTTAGCACTTGGTACTGTAATTGAAGCACAACTTGATAAAGGTCGTGGTTCTGTTGCAACACTACTAGTACAAGACGGTACATTAAAAGTCGGTGATCCTATCGTAGTTGGTCACGCTTACGGCCGCGTACGTGCTATGGTCAACGATAAAGGTCGTCGAGTGAAAGAAGCTGGCCCATCAACGCCAGTAGAAATAACTGGATTAAACGATGTGCCACAAGCTGGTGACCGCTTCGTTGTATTCGAAGACGAAAAAACAGCTCGTCAAGTTGGGGAAACTCGTGCAATGACAGCTATTCAAGCACAACGTTCTGAAAAACAACGTGTAACGCTTGATAATTTATTCGAACAAATGAGCCAAGGCGAAATGAAAGAGTTAAACTTAATCGTTAAAGCTGACGTTCAAGGTACTGTAGAAGCTATGGCTGCTTCACTAATGAAAATTGATGTCGAAGGCGTAAATGTGAAAATTATCCACACAGGCGCTGGCGCAATTACAGAATCAGATATTTCTCTTGCAGCAGCATCGAATGCAATCGTTATCGGTTTCAACGTACGACCTGATACTAATGCAAAACGTGCAGCGGAAGAAGAAGGCGTAGATATTCGTCTACACCGTGTTATTTATAAAGTAATCGAAGAAATCGAGCAAGCGATGAAAGGTATGCTAGACCCAGAATTTGAAGAAAAAATTATTGGTCAAGCGGAAGTTCGTCAAACAATTAAAGTATCAAAAGTAGGTACAATTGCTGGTTCTTACGTTACAGAAGGTAAAGTAACACGTGACTCAGGCGTACGTGTCATCCGTGACAACGTCGTGATTTTCGAAGGCGAATTAGATACATTAAAACGTTTCAAAGACGAAGTAAAAGAAGTTGCAAGAGGATACGAATGTGGTATAACGATTACAAACTTCAATGACATTAAAGAAGGCGACATCATTGAAGCCTACATTATGGAAGAAATTAAACGTGCATAATGATTGTATACGTTGAGGTAGAATTTATCGTTCAAACTGCCCATTCGTTAAAGGAAAAGCGCGCTGTTTTACAGCGTATGATTACTCGCACAAAACAGAAGTTTAATGTATCCATTGCGGAAATCGACCATCAAAATGTATGGCAACGTACGAAATTAGCGCTTGTTGCTGTTTCTTCCTCGAAAGAAGCAGCGGAGCGTGAAATCAATCATGCTCTTCATTATTTAGAGTCAAATCCGTCATGGGAACAGCTTAATGTGTGGCGAGACTATTTATAAGTAGTAAGGATATTTGCGATAGTTGCAGGAAGCCTGATGAGGCGTATGAACATGCACCGTCATCATTCGCCTGTAGCGCAAATATTTGAACATCGAAATTGAGGTGACTAATTATGTCTCTACGCTCAAACCGTGTTGCTGAGCAAATGAAAAAAGAGCTTGGTGATATTATTGGCCGTAAAATTAAAGATCCGCGTGTTGGCTTCGTAACTGTTACTGGTGTAGATGTAACAGGTGATTTACAACAAGCAACAATTTATATTACATCTTTAGGCAATGAACGTGAACGTGAAGAAACGCTAAAAGCTTTAGTTAAAGCTGCTGGCTTTATCCGTTCAGAAATCGGTTCTCGTATCCGTTTACGTCGAACACCAGAGTTAATCTTTGAATTCGATTCATCGATTGAATATGGGAACCGTATTGATTCATTACTACGTGGTTTACACAAAGAATAAGCACAACAGTAAAAGTCTGCCACATGCATCTTCATGCAGGCAGACTTTTTTTATGCAATTTTGTTAAAGGGGGATTTTTATGAATGGTATTTTACCGCTGTGGAAAGAACGTGGCATGACAAGTCATGATTGCGTCTTTAAATTACGAAAAATATTGCGTACAAAAAAAGTAGGCCATACGGGCACATTAGATCCAGGAGTGGAAGGTGTTCTTCCAATTTGTATCGGACAGGCAACCCGCATTGCAGAATATTTAACAGATGCAGGTAAGACTTATGAGGCAGTGATTTCAATTGGACGCACAACGACAACTGAAGATGCCGAAGGAGAAACAGTTGCAGAAGATAACACAAATAAGACGTTTACACGTGAGGAGCTGCTTGATGTATTAGCTTCCTTAACTGGTATTATAAATCAAACCCCACCGATGTTTTCAGCTGTAAAAGTAAATGGCAAACGTTTATATGAATATGCTCGTAAAGGTGAGACGGTTGAAAGACCAACAAGACAGGTTACAATTTATGCATTAGAGCTACTTGATGAGAAGGAAATATACGAAGGGCATGAAATTACATTCCCTGTAAGGATTTCATGTAGCAAAGGTACGTATATTCGTACACTTGCTGTTCAAATTGGCGAAGCACTTGGATATCCTGCACATATGCATGAGCTTGTGCGAACAGCATCGGGTACATTTACGCAAGACAATTGCTTTACATTGGCACAAGTTGCAGAATTAATGGAAAATGAACAAGTCAATACATGCATACTTCCTGTAGAATACGCACTATCAGACTATCCATATATTGAAATAACTTCCGCTAATGAAAAAGAAATTTTCAATGGACAAGTGCTTCCAGCAGATGCATTATTAAAGGTGCATGATAAAATTGTGTTTGGAATCAAAGGAAAAGCATTTGCGGTTTATCAAGCCCATCCGACTAAGGAAGGTTACATGAAACCACATAAAATGTTTCCGACGATAGAGTAGGAGGATTTTTGTATGGAGGTTATTCATTTAAAATACCCACACCAATTACAGCAACGAGAAAGCATACAGCCTTACTCATTGGCAATTGGCTTTTTTGATGGTGTACATATTGGACATCAGGCGGTTATTGATGCTGCTAAGCAAGAGGCGGACAAGCGACAAATCTCAACAGCCGTAATGACATTTGATCCGCATCCATCTTTAGTGCTAGGCGGACGAAATGAAAAAGTATTCTATATTACATTATTACAGCAGAAATTGCAGTTGTTTGAAGAACAAGGTGTAGATACTGTATTTGTTGTACATTTTACATCGGACTTTGCAAAGCTGTCACCTGCTGCTTTTATTGATACATTTATTCGAGGATTAAACATTCAACATGTTACAGCAGGCTTTGATTTTTCGTTTGGTGCATTTGGTAAAGGCACAATGGAAGATATGCGTGCGTTAAGTAATGGGGAGTATGGTGTAACAGTTGTCGATAAAAAAACCGATGCGCTTGAGAAAATTAGCTCAACGCGTATTCGTAAGTTATTGCAGGAGGGAGATATGGAGGCAGCAAGAATGCTTCTAGGGCGACCTTTTGACATAAAAGGTATTGTCGTGCACGGCGATAAACGCGGACGTACGATAGGCTTCCCTACTGCCAATGTTCAAGCATTAGAGGGTACATACATTCCAGCAAGTGGTGTGTATGCTGTTCGTCTACTTGTGCAAAATAATTGGTATGATGGTGTATGTAATGTAGGCTATAAACCAACATTTAAAGATCCCAATGACAAGCAACTGTCTATCGAGGTTCATATTTTAAACTTCGAGAAAAACATCTATGGTGAGGAAGTGCATGTTGCTTGGTATAAACGTATTCGAAGCGAGCGTAAATTCGACGGAATCGAAGCGTTAAAAACACAAATAGAAAAAGATAAGCAAGAGGCTATTCACTTTTTTAACGTAATTAAATAGAATTTGTCAAAATGCATGCAGAGTAAAATGGTATTAAAATAGGATAGAATCACTATCTTTTACAGCACTGTTCAGCTTACTCAGCACTATTTGCTTGAGGTCGGTAATGCTTAGACTGTTGGCAGAACAACGTTATTACTTGCTTGCCCCTTTATTTTATGGTAACATTCATAAGTGCATAAAGTGCTTAACCTTAGCTCGGTATACCGATGACTCCAACGTTTACTGTGCTAATGGGGATTAAACAATTATTTAGGAGGTCAATACAAATGGCTATTACAAAAGAACGTAAAAACGAAATTATCGCTGAGTACCGTACTCACGAAAGTGACACTGGTTCTCCAGAAGTACAAGTTGCAGTTTTAACAGCTGAAATCAACGCTTTAAACACTCACTTACGTACACACAAAAAAGATTTCCACTCTGAGCGTGGTCTTCTAAAAATGGTAGGTCGTCGTCGTCACTTACTTAAATATCTTCGTGAAACTGACGTTCAACGTTACCGTGAACTAATCAATCGTTTAGGCTTACGTCGCTAATTGACAATCGAAAAGCGGGATTATTCCCGCTTTTTCTTTATGTTTTTAAAACTTTCTAGCTATTCTTAAGTATTTACCAAGAGATTGATACTTGCAAATGGAAAGCGAATGACTAAGTGCAAATTAAAAGACATAATCTTTATATGTAGGCTACTATAAACATGAATAGCAAAAAATAGCCAAATTACATCAAAATATAAGCACAAAAGCAAGCAAAATCGCCATTAAAACCAAATTAAGAAATAAATCCTAAATAAATTGGCAATAACTGAATTTAAATGTATGATTATTTCATGAAATATTTAGCATAGAACAAGCATTTTTGGTACACTTACTATTAGTACATACAGACGAGTAAGTGTTTTTATAATAGAGAGGGGTTCATTGAATGAACGAAAAGAAAGTCTATTCCTACGAATGGGCTGGCCGTCCACTTGTAATTGAAGTAGGACAGTTAGCAAAACAAGCAAATGGAGCAGCATTAGTACGCTATGGTGATACTTCTGTACTTGCAACAGCAACAATGTCAAAATCACCAAAACCACTAGATTTCTTCCCATTAACAGTAAACTACGAAGAACGTTTATATGCAGCGGGTAAAATTCCTGGCGGCTTTATTAAACGTGAAGGGCGTCCATCTGAAAAAGCGATTTTAGCAAGCCGCTTAATTGACCGTCCAATTCGTCCAATGTTCCCAGATGGTTTCCGTAATGAAGTACAAGTAATTTCAATGGTTATGTCTAATGATCCTGATTGCACGTCTGAAATGGCAGCAATGGTAGGTTCATCATTAGCATTAGCAATTTCTGATATTCCATTCGACGGTCCGATTGCTGGTGTGCAGGTTGGTTATATTGACGGTGAATTCATCGTGAACCCAACAGTGGAGCAATCCAACATCTCAACTGTTCACTTATCTGTAGCTGGTAACAAAGATGCTATTAACATGGTTGAAGCAGGCGCTTTAGAAGTACCTGAAGAGATAATGCTAGAAGCAATTATGTTCGGTCATGAAGAAATTAAAAAAATTATTGCTTTCCAAGAGCAAATTATTGCTGAAGTAGGGAAAGAAAAATTACCTGTAACATTGTTTGAAATTGATGAAGCTATTCAAGCTGATATTAAAGCAGCATGTGAAACGGAAATGCATGATGCGATTCAAACTGCTGAAAAACATGCACGTGATGAAGCTATTAAAGCTGTGAAGGACCGTATTGTCGCTTCTTATGAAGAACAAGAAGCTGATGACATAACAATGAAACAAGTTCATACAATTTTAGATAAAATGGTGAAAGACGAAGTTCGTCGCCAAATTACAGAAGATAAAATCCGTCCAGATGGTCGTAAACTTGATGAAATTCGCCCACTTTCTTCAGAAACAGGGCTATTACAACGTACGCACGGTTCGGCATTATTTACACGTGGACAAACTCAAGCTCTTTCAATTTGTACTTTAGGTGCACTTGGCGATGTACAAATTATCGATGGCTTAGGTGTAGAAGAATCTAAACGCTTTATGCATCACTACAATTTCCCTCAATTCTCTGTAGGGGAAACTGGTCCAATTCGTGGTCCAGGTCGTCGTGAAATCGGTCACGGTGCTTTAGGTGAGCGTGCACTCGAAGCAGTAATTCCTGATGAATCTGTATTCCCATACACAATCCGTTGTGTATCAGAAGTACTTGAATCAAACGGCTCAACATCACAAGCTTCAATCTGTGCTTCTACTTTAGCTATGATGGATGCTGGTGTTCCGTTAAAAGCACCTGTTGCTGGTATTGCGATGGGACTTATTAAAAAAGGTGAGCATTACTCAATTTTAACGGATATCCAAGGTATGGAAGATCATCTTGGAGATATGGACTTTAAAGTAGCTGGTACAGCTAAAGGTGTAACAGCGCTTCAAATGGATATTAAAATTGACGGTTTATCACGCAATATTTTAGAAGAAGCATTAACACAAGCAAAAATCGGTCGTATGCATATTTTAGAATCAATGCTTGCAACACTTGCACAGCCACGTGAGAAATTATCTACTTATGCACCGAAAATTGTTATCGTGCGTATCAATCCAGATAAAATCCGCGATGTAATTGGACCAGGTGGTAAACAAATCAACAAAATTATTGAAGAAACAGGCGTAAAAATTGATACAGAGCAAGATGGTACAATTTACATCTCTTCAGCAGATGAAGAAATGAACGCACGTGCAAAACAAATTATTGAAGATATCGTACGTGAAGCAAAAGTCGGCGAATACTACTTATCAACAGTAAAACGTATCGAAAAATTCGGTGCTTTCTGTGAAATCTTCCCAGGCAAAGATGGCTTATTACACATTTCTGAAATTCAAGAAGAACGTACAAAGCAAGTAGAAGATGTGTTAAAACTAGGCGATCAATTACTTGTGAAAGTTATTGAAATCGACAAACAAGGTCGTGTAAACTTATCTCGTAAAGTAGTTATTCAAGAGGAAAAAGAACGCGCAGAACAAGGTAAATAATTTTATAAAAAAAGGCTGCGTATGATGCGCAGCCTTTTTCAAATAAAACGGTTGTAAAAGGAGGAAATTATTTGGTACAAGTACATACATGTCAAAACGGTGTGCGTATTGTGTCCGAGCAAATTGATCATGTAAGATCCGTTGCTCTTGGCATATTTGTCAATGCTGGTTCTCGCTATGAACTTCCAGAGGAAAATGGAATTACGCACTTTATCGAACATATGCTTTTTAAAGGGACAAAAACGAGAACTGCTCGCCAAATAGCAGAGGAGTTCGACCGTATTGGTGGAGAACTAAATGCCTTTACTTCAAAGGAAAACACATGCTATTATGCGAAAGTTTTGGATCATCATGCGGAGCTTGCCTTAACAATCCTTGCAGATATGTTCTTTAATTCGACATTTTCGGAAGAAGAATTAGAGAAGGAACGTCAAGTAGTACTTGAGGAAATATTAATGAGTGAAGATGCTCCTGATGACGATGTTCATGAAAAGCTTTGGGAAGTAATGTATCCAAATGATGCTCTAGGACGTCCAATTTTAGGGACTGCTGCTACATTAAAAACATTTACTGCAGATGTGATTCGACAATATATGGCTAAACATTATGGACCAGAATCTATTGTGATTTCTGTGGCAGGGAATATTTCTTCATCACTATTAACAACGATTGAAAACTTGTTCGGACATTACGAGGCTTCACCACTTGCTGTTGTACCGGTCCTGACAAATCCACAGTTCCATCCAGGAGAAATTACGAAAACGCGTGATACGGAACAGGCGCATTTAGCACTTTCTTATCCAGCAATCGGTGTCAAAGATCCAGATATGTATAGCTTTATTGCTTTAAATAATATTATTGGTGGAAACATGAGCTCCCGTCTATTCCAAGAGGTACGAGAAGAGCGCGGTTTAGCATATTCAATTTTTTCCTATCAATCATGCTATGCAGATGTTGGGGCATTTACGATTTACGGTAGTGCAAGTCGCCAGCAGCTTTCGCAATTGCAACATACAATTGATGCTACATTGCTTGATATTGTAGCGGGAGGCGTTACTGAGGAAGAGCTAGATAATGCTAAGGAACAGCTAAAAGGAAGCTTTGTGCTTGGTCTTGAAGGTACGGGTGCACGTATGAATCGTAATGGTACAAGTGAATTAGTTCATCGAAGACATCGTTCAGTAGATGAAGTATTAGCGTCCATTGATGCTGTAACAATGGAATCAGTTGATCGACTCATTGCTAAAATATTAAAAGCAGAGCCGGCGATTTCAATTATCGGACCTGAAGCTTAAAAAACCCTAAAACGAGGTCACAAAAAATTCATATATTATTGCGAGGCATCCAACGATTCGATCGTTGGATGCCTCGCTTTAGTGTGTAGACAAAGTTATAGAATTAAACTACTGTAGTTGATTTCCACTCGTGCTGGTTCTACAGGAGTGTCGTGTCGCCCACTCCAATCAATAAGTAATCAATAAGTGCCAGGCACCGAAACAATTTTTATAACTTACTAAAGGAAAAATCCACGTAGATTCTGTGGGTACGCATGCAATGTAAGCCGCAACAATCCGCACGAAAGCGAAGGTTGCGGCTTACAAGGTGCCCGCGGAAAGCGAAGTGGATTTTTCGGGCCGATATTATCCTGAGTGTCAGGCACCTAAACAATTTTTATGCTAGCCAGACTCCTGCGGAAATGCGTCTACTCGGAGCGAATCATCTTAATTTAACTTTGTCGACAGTCTCTAGCGAGGTATTCAACGATTCAATCGTAAATACCTCGCTTTTTCATTTAGTTGTTGGTGGTTCACATGCTATTACTGAAGGATGCCCTATAAGCTATGCATATTTTCCAATTGGAAAATATATTATCAATTAGACGTTGCTATTATCAATGAAGTCTGATATTATAAATGACATTGAATATCATTATCAATTAGTAGGGAGATAGAAAATATGAAAAAGTGGGTTTGGGTTAGTCTTTTAGTAATAGTATGTGCATTAGCGGGATGTGCGAAGCAAGAAGAAAAAAGTGTAGAAAAAGAAGCAGATAAACCAGTACAACAAGAAGTAGCAACAGATGTAAAAGAAGATGCATCCGCAGAAGCATTTGAAGACGGCGTAGATGAAGAAGCATTTCAAAAAGCTTTAGCAAGTTTCCCGGCAGAGGTGCCTGATAAGATCGTCACTACATCAGTCCCGTTAACAGAGATGCTTAACCTATTAGGCATTACACCCGTGGGAGTTCCAACATCGACAAATCCACTTCCTAAAGATTTTGAGGCAATTACGAAAATTGGCTCACCGATGGCACCGGATTTAGAAGTCATTTCAAGTTTACAAACAGGTTTAATTATTGGGGCATCAGCTCTTCAAAGCTCGTTGGATCAAGCACTAACAGGAATGAATATTCCAACAGCATATTTACCGACAGAGTCATATGACGATTTAAAATTAAGTTTCAAAGTACTTGGTACATACTTTGGAAAAGAAGATCAAATGAATGAAGTGCTACAAAGTATTGTAGCGAAGGAAAATGAACTAGAAACACAGGGGAAAGGCAAGGAACTTCCATCTGTCATGCTAGTGATTGGTACATCTGATTCATTCATGGTTATGAACGAAAAATCATATTTAGGTAGTTTAGTTGAACGTTTAGGTGCAGATAATATTGCACAATCCGTGTTAAAAGCAGACTCAACATATTCACCAATGAACTTAGAAAATATTGTAGTAGCTGATCCGGATATGATTTTCGTATTAGCATCAGGTGATCATGGCGCGAATGAAGATAAATTTAAGCAAGAAATTGAAAAAAATAGTGCGTGGACACAATTGTCAGCTTATAAAAATGACAAAATATATATGCTTGATTATAGTACATTTGGTGTGACTTCCATTGCCAATGTAGAAACAGCACTTACAACAATTGCAAATTATTTCTACAAGTAAGAATGAGGTTTAACTATGATTAGTACAACGAGAAGTCGCATAATCGTAATCGTTACCTTTGTGCTGACATTAATAGCAGCGATTGTTGCCATTGGACTTGGAAGTGTCCATATTACAATTCCAGAAATACTATCAACGATATTAAATGGCCGGACAAATGAAGGTGTGTATACAACGATAATTTGGGATATTCGACTGCCGCGTGTATTACTAGCATTAATTATTGGTGCAAATATTGCAATTTCAGGTGCGCTATTGCAGGCGGTGATGGGGAATCCATTAGCTGACCCAGGATTGACAGGTGTCACAAGTGGTGCTGCTGCCTTTGTGTTACTTATTATGTTAGCCAATCCGGAATTCACAAATTACATTCCGATTGCAGCATTTGTTGGGGGCTTACTTGCAGCAACAATTGTCTACGCATTAGCTTGGCGTCGTTCAGGTATTTCACCAATAACAATTATTTTATCAGGTGTTGCTGTCAATGCACTAGGTGGCGGAATAATTGGTTTCCTATCCATCATGTATAGTGATCGTCTTCCATCTGCTGTGCAATGGCTAAATGGTAGCCTTGCCGCGAAGGGAAATGCTTCGCTACATATGATTTATCCTTACGCCATTATCGGATGGATTATATCAATCTTTGCTATCCGAAAGGCGAATATTATCCGCTTAGGAGACCAAGTTGCAGTGAACCTCGGCGAAAATGTAACACGTATTCGTATTATGTTATCTATTTTAGCTGTATTTTTAGCAGCTATCTCAGTAGCGGCAATTGGTATGATCGGTTTTGTCGGCTTAATCGTTCCACATATGGCGCGCATGCTTGTAGGCTCAGACTATAAGTACATGCTACCGATGAGTATGGCGATGGGCGCTATAGTATTACTTATTGCAGATACAGGTGGTCGGACATTATTTGCACCACTAGATATTCCAGCAGGGATTATTATGGCTGTTATTGGTGGACCCTATTTCTTATATTTAATGCGAAAGAAGGCGTTTTAATTGTTAAAAATTGAACAGCTATCTGTCCGTTATGAGCAAAAAGAAGTTGTCCATAATTTTTCATTTGATGTCAACAAAGGAGAGGTACTATCCATTATCGGGCCGAATGGCTCTGGAAAGTCTACGATACTAAAGGCCATTGCACGTATGCAGCCTTACAGTGGTGGGACAATTACCTTCAACGGCGAAAATATACGTCGACTTTCGTCTAAAGAAATTGCACAGAAAATGTGCATACTTAGTCAGCGAAATCAAGCGCCAGCAGATATTTCAGTTCGAAATTTAGTCGCTTATGGTCGCTATCCACATAAAAAATGGTTTGAACGTTTAAATGCTGAAGATGAAGAAATCATTGATTGGGCATTAGAGAAAACGCAATTAATGCACTATCGAGATCAACCAATTGCGGCGTTATCTGGTGGAGAATCGCAACGCGCATGGATTGCGATGGCATTGACACAACGACCACAAATTTTATTATTGGATGAGCCTACGACTTATTTAGATATTGCCCATCAACATGAAGTACTGGAATTAGTACGAGAGCTTAATCGTGAAATGGGGATGACGGTTGTCATGGTACTCCATGATCTAAATCAAGCATCTAGTTATAGCGACCAAATTGTCGTTGTAAAGGATGGATACCGAGCACAAATTGGTACACCTGAAGATGTGATGACAGAAGAAATGATTCAGCAAATTTATCGGATGGAAGCGGAAATTCAATATGTATCATGGGATTCCGCTCCCCGAATTCAATTAAAAAGTACTGTGAAGGCATAGGAGGAATTAGGATGCAAAAAGAAATTAACATGGACCAAATTAAACAGGATTATGAAGCGTTTATACAAGGTAAAAAAAGTTGTGTTCTTAGTCTTGTAGATGCAGAAGGTAAGCCGTTCAGCAGTACTACACCATTTGTGCGACTAAACGGGAAATTTTATGTTTATATTAGTCGGATTGCTGAGCATTTTAAACTAATGGAGCAGTCTCAATTTGTAGATTTAATATGTGTAGCAGACGAGGCAGTAACAGCTAACCCGTTTGCGACAGAGCGTGCACGTTGGCAATGTACACCTACTTTATTAGGTAATGAAGGCTATGAGGAAGTGTTTGCATTATTCGATGAAGTGCATAATGCGAAAATGATGCAATTATTGCGCACACTTGATTTTTCACTATTTGAGCTAACACCTTTAGAAGGTCGTTACGTTGTCGGTTTCGGTAAAGCGTTTGATATTGATGTAACGACTGACACTTTAAAACATGTAGTAATTGATAAAAAATAGCATAAACGTGAGCGTTTGATTTTCGCTCCGACTGGACGCTTAAGCAACGCCCCGCGGAAAGCGAGCAACCCGCAACGGAAATTAGCCTTCACCTTGTAATTACAAAGCAAGCCCCACCGTGGTTTATTTCACGATGGGGCTTGTCCTATTTATGAATATTATTGGTCAGTCGGATTGTTGTTAGCATTAATAGATTTCTTTAGCTCTATACAGCACATGGCATTTTCGAAAAACGAAAATACTGATGATTATGCTAATTACTGTTGGTATTAAAATGACTGACAAATTGATAGCTACCATTGATAAATAATAATGGATTGGAAAATTAACGGAAAAAATAAGTAATACATAAACTATCATTCTAAAGGACCGCATCCCTTTAGTCGCCTCTATATGATGTGTATAAAATTGCGTACAAACAAGCAAAATAGCACAGCTAATATTTGCGAAATAAATAGCAAAATGCTCGAAGCTATCGCTATGTTCGTAAAACGGTGAAAAATAAATAGGAGCAGATGTGATAAACAGTAGTGCAATTAAGCCGTAACAATAAAGATAATCCGCTTGTAACTGCATCTTTTTCGTTAAAGGAAGACTATTAACAAACAGTTCCCACTTCGCTTTATGATCTTGCGTATACATGCTTTCGACTATCGTCACAGAAAAAATTAACGCAAATATGACGATAGAAGAGTCACTGAAAAAATGTAAGTTTATGAAAGTTATGGACAAACTAATTATAAGCAACAAAAGTATATACCATTTTTGCATGGACAATCTATGCCATAATAAAGCTTTCATAGTGCATGCAACCTCCCTCCTAAAATTCCTTACGTTTATAGATTGCTGTTGAAATAAGAGAAGATAACCATAAAATAAAAAGTCCGATAAAAGGTGCGAGATAGCTCAAATGTTGTAGTTTAGAAACAACTAGCAAAATATTCGCAAAGTACTCATCTAACATACCGATAATCAAGCCTGGAATAAAGCATAGGAAAATAAGGACAAATCTTCCTTTTATAGAGCCGAATTTTATATAGATTGGTAATAATAAAGCAAGCATACATAATGCTGCCGCAATAATAAGGTTAAATGTAAGGAAATAATTAGCTGTTTCCCAATTGTTGGTGAAGTGATTAATTATAAAAACAATAGGTAACGCAATAATCAATGCGATAAACATTAGAAAAAGGCTGAGCATGTATTTACTAAGGACAATTTCGCTCTTTGAAATGGGTAAAGTATTGGCATATTTATCAAAATCACATAGTTCATCATAAGTAAGAGCAGTGACTGCTTGAATAATTAGGAGAAATAAAATAAAGGGAAAAATAAAATATCCTTGCCCAAACACAATGGATATAAAAAGAATCGGTAAAAGAAAAAGGACTTGTATCTTTAATTGCCGTTGAATGGTCATTAAATCTTTTACTAGAAGAGCAGTCATAATTGAACACTACCTTTCACGTAAAATAGCATGATATCTTCAATAGTAGGCCTTTCAACGGTAAATGCTTCACTTATTTCGTTTTTTAGAACAAGTACTTCAAGCCCGAA
Organism: Lysinibacillus sp. NPDC097868; assembly: GCF_044761135.1. Classification (NCBI taxonomy): domain Bacteria; kingdom Bacillati; phylum Bacillota; class Bacilli; order Caryophanales; family Bacillaceae; genus Lysinibacillus; species Lysinibacillus sp. NPDC097868. Next base: position 453,086 of record NZ_JBIWBS010000001.1, read on the forward strand.
AGCGCCATTACGTTTGCGGATAATGGCTTGCTCTGGTAAATCGCTTACTTCCTCTTTGTTCCCTTTGAAAATACCGTAGTCATACAGTAAGACATCCTTGCTTTCACTAAATAAAATTTCACCATTATGAATAAATGTAATATAGTCAGCTATCTTTTCTAAATCACTCGTTATATGTGATGAAAATAAAATGCTATGTGTCTCGTCCTGCATAAAATCTAAAAACAAGTCGAGAATTTCATCACGTATAATTGGATCTAGTCCACTTGTCGGTTCATCTAAAATCAATAATTTTGGATGATGTGACAACGCTAATGCAATTGATAGCTTCATCCTCATTCCTCGAGATAATTCTTTTACCTTTTTTCGCTCAGGTACTTTAAATTGTGCCAATCGCTCAAAATAATAGGTAGAATCCCATGTTTTAAATACCTTTTTCATAAATTTGTCGAGTTGCGTCGCATTAAGCGTTTCAGGTACATGCAGCTCGTCGAAAACGACACCGATGTCGTTTTTTATCGCAAGCTCATGTTCGACAATGTCTTTGCCGAATAGCGAAATTTCGCCATATTCTTTTTTCAATAAATTGAGCATGCATTTAATAGTAGTTGATTTGCCTGCACCGTTCTCACCAACAAAGCCCATAACAGTTCCTTGTGGTACTGAAAAACTAATATCTTTTAATGAAAAGCCTTCAAAGATTTTGTGTAAATCATGAATTTCTATGGAATTCATTTAGTTGTCCTCCTCTACAATTAACGAAAGTAAGTCTCCTAATTCCTCTTTTGAAAGACCTGCAGTTTTGGCTGTCCTTACGGCTTTTTGCAGATGCTCTTCTACTTGACGCAATAATTCCTCACGGAGAAAGTCTTGGTTGCGTTCAGTGACAAAGCTACCCTTGCCAGCTACGGTTTCAATAAAGCCATCTCGCTCTAAATCTGCATAAGCTCGTTTTGTTGTCATTACGCTAATTTTGAGATCCTTTGCGAGTGCACGAATAGAGGGGAGTACATCGCCAGCCTGTATTTTATTTGCTAAAATTGCCTCTTTTAGCTGTACAGTAATTTGCTCGTAAATTGGTTTTTCACTCGCATTGCTTAAATGGATATGCACAAATTTTCACCTCGCATTTTTAAAAAAACTGTATATATACACTATATACAGTTCAGCCTAAAGTTGCAACATTGAAGTACTTTCAATATGGGGCACGATTTGCAAAAACTCGGCATATATTGGGTTAACGGCTCAAGGAGGGAGATGAGGCATGCTATTATCTGAAATGGTGGATAAAGAGTTAATTCAGGTTGAAGGTGGTGTACATTTTGGCATACTGGCACACACAGAATGCCTATTAGATGTGCAGACAGGAAAGATACATGGATTTGAGATTATTAAAGAAAAATTACCATTCCAAAAGAAGAAAGTGAAAGTTAGTGAAATGATTCCATGGCATGAAATTATCTTAATTGGAGAAGATCGTATTTTATTTAACAAAACAACGACGGTACAGTCCGAATTTTTACAGTGAGGTGAGCTTTTGGAAAACGAAAAATGGCTGGTGATCGGCGAGGACTCAAGGTTAAAAGAATTAGCAACGATGCTGCGAAGCCCTTCACGTACAGTATTCTATAAAAGAACTTCAGTTTGGAATGAGGAGTTAAATAAACTTGTTTTAGAGTTCCAGCCCAATAAAATTATTCTACCTATACTTCCATTGAAGATAGAAGTAGAACAATTATATGGCATATCACAAGTTAAGTTTTATACTGGGCGATTGACAATGCATTGGAAGCAGTTGCTTGAAAAAAATGAAACTAATTGCTATTTACAGCAAGAGTCTTTTATTTGGCAAAATGCGAGGTTGACAGCGGAGGGATTTATCGCCACGTTCTACGGACTCGAGCAGAAATGTATTTACGGACAAAACTTTACAATCGCAGGCTTTGGACGCATCGCCAAAATGCTCGCTTCTTTACTCGTAAAGATGGGTGCTAACGTGCATATTGTTGCGCGTTCAGTGGTACAAGTGAGTGAAGCGAAAGCATATGGCTATAAAGCGTCTGATTTAGATGATCGAAAATGGTCGATACATGATGGAATTTTCATCAATACGATTCCTGCCAAATGGATTACAGAATCGTTTCAGGACCATGTGCCTGCTGTGCTATATGATTTAGCTTCAGAGCCAGGCTGTTTAGATATTGATGCTGACCAGTTACAGACATATGTACTATTGCCATCATTACCTGGGAAATACTTTGCACATGATGCGGCAGAAATTTTGTGCAAGGCAATAGAGGAGGAAGAAAATTGCTGACGGGTAAACGAATTGGTTTAGGCATTACGGCTTCACATTGCACGTATGAGGATGTTGTACCCAAAATTCAAAACTTTATCAATGCAGGGGCTACAGTTATCCCGATTATTACCCACTCTGTATTACATGCCGCTACACGTTTCGGTACAGGAGAAGAATGGATTGCAAAAATAGAGGAATTGACAGGACAAAAAGTGATTTCTTCTATAAAAGAAGCAGAACCATTTGGACCTTCCAATCCATTGGATGCAATGGTTATAGCTCCAATGACCGGTAATAGTATTAGTAAATTTGCCAATGCAGCGACAGATAGCCCTGTGCTGATGGCGGCAAAGGCAACATTGCGAAACGGCTCGCCTGTCGTGCTAGGCATTTCCACAAATGATGCACTTGGCCTGAACGGCATGAATATTATGAAACTGCTCAATTCCAAAAACATCTACTTTATTCCATTCGGTCAAGATTCACCCCATGGAAAACCGAATTCATTAATTGCTGATTTTAATCAAATGGTCGAGACGGTTGATGCAGCAATTACGCAGAAAACGCAATTACAACCACTGTTGATACAATATTTCAAATAAATCATTAATTGCACACAATTTTCAGTATTTTTGTGATACAATAGCACACATTATGGAACTTGTATTCAAGGAGAGATGACAGATGACTAAGCAGTTAACAGTTGCAGTTGTAGGGGCAACAGGAGCAGTAGGTTCAAAAATGATGGAGCAGCTAATTAAACGAAAATTTCCAATCGGGCATATTAAATTTTTAGCTTCTGCACGTTCTGCAGGAAAACCAATCGAATTTAATGGTAAGACATATACAATTGAAGAAGCGACACCAGAAGCTTTTGACGGCGTCAATGTCGCTTTATTCTCTGCGGGTGGTTCTGTATCGGCAGTGCTTGCGCCTGAAGCGGCAAAACGCGGGGCGGTAGTTATTGACAATACGAGCCATTTCCGTATGGATCCAGAGGTACCGCTAGTTGTACCTGAAGTAAATCGCGGCGATCTTGCTAAACATAAGGGGATTATCGCAAATCCAAACTGCTCTACAATTCAAATGGTTGCAGCACTTGAACCAATCCGTGCGACATTTGGCTTAACAAAGGTATTAGTATCAACATACCAAGCAGTTTCTGGTGCAGGTATTTCAGCAATTGAAGAATTAAAAGCACAAAGCGCAAACTGGGATGCAGGTAAAGATGTAGAAGCGAATATTTTACCAAGTGGTGGCGACAAACGTCATTTCCCAATTGCTCGTAATGTCATTCCACAAATCGATAAATTTACAGACAATGGCTTTACATACGAAGAAATGAAAATGATTAATGAAACGAAGAAAATTATGCATGCACCAGAGCTAAAAGTAGCTGCTACTTGCGTACGTGTACCTGTCGTTTCAGGACATTCTGAATCTGTTTATATAGAAGTAGAAAAAGATACGACAGTTGAAGGTATTTTCGAAGTTTTACGTCATGCACCTGGAATTGTATTACAAGATGATATCGCAACACAAACTTACCCAATGCCAATTTACGCAGAAGGGGAAGATGCTACTTTTGTAGGACGTATCCGTCAAGACTTAGATAATAAAAAGGGATTCCATCTCTGGATCGTATCAGATAATTTATTAAAAGGCGCTGCATTGAACTCTATCCAAATTGCAGAAGCAATGCTTGAGGATAACTTACTATAAGAGGGGTGTAAGGATGAATTTAGGTCGAATTGGAACGGCAATGATAACGCCGTTTAAGGAAGATGGTACGATTAATTATCCGGAATTAGAACGTATTATTAATTACTTAATAGATAATGGCACGGATTGCATTGTTGCATGTGGCACAACCTCTGAAAACCCAACTATGACCACAGAAGAAAAAATTGAAGTAGTAAGATTTACAGTAGAGAAAGTCGCAGGCCGTGTACCAGTTATTGCGGGTACAGGGGATAATGAAACGGCTTATTCTATCGCGATGACGCATAAGGCTGAAGAAAATGGTGCAGATGGTATTATGTTAGTAGCACCTTATTATAATAAGCCAAACCAACGAGGTATTTACGCGCACTTTGAAACTATTGCAAAAGAAACTAGGCTGCCTGTAATGCTTTATAATGTACCGGGACGTACAGGTGTGAACGTTGCATATGAGACGTCTGTTGATTTAAGTAAAATTCCTAATATCTCTTGGATTAAAGAGGCGAGCGGGAATTTAGATCAAATGGGCGATATTATTGAAAACGTTGAAGCTGTTGATAATTTCTTTGTATATAGTGGAGATGACGGATTAACATTACCGCTGCTTGCAATAGGGGGCGCGGGAGTAATTTCAGTTGCGTCGCATGTCGTTGGAAATGATATGCAGTTAATGATCCGAATGTTTGAAGAAGGAAATCACAAGCAAGCTGCGAAAATTCACAGAGCATTATTACCATTAGTACGTGCATTGTTTGCGCAACCGAATCCTTCACCAGTAAAATACGCCATGACTAAATTAGGCTTTGATACATTAAATGTTCGTCTACCAATGGTAGAAATGACGGATGAAGAGAAAGCAAACTTTGATTTAGTATGGGAAACATACCAAGAAAAAGCGAAAAGCTTTAGATAGTGATAGATGATACTATAGACAAACTCAGCTATACGAGTTTGTCTATAGTTTTTTTATCATTGCGGTGCCAGGCACTCAAACAATTTCTCTGCGATTTGCTGAGGTGCCAGGCACTCAAACAATTTCTCTGCGATTTGCTGAGGTGTCAGGCACTCAAACAATTTAATGATAAGCTAAGTGAAATTCCACGAAGACTCCTGCGGGACCAGCCCAGAACGTAAGACGCAACAAACCGCGCGCACGCGAGGGTTGCGGCTTACACTGTGCCCACGGAAAGCGGAGTGGATTTTTACGCCATAGGGGTTAAAATAATCGCATTACCTATATTTTTAATTTGTGCAAAAGCTTTGCAAACCGTATAATGAAAATAAGTGGTTGCTGTTCGGGATATTTTTTAGGAGGAAACAAATTGACAAAAAAGAAAAATGAACTAATTCGCATCATTCCACTAGGTGGCGTGGGCGAAATCGGAAAAGCAATGTGTGTAGTAGAAATTGACGAAGAGCTATTTGTAGTAGATAGCGGTTTAATGTTCCCAGAAGACGAGATGCTGGGCATTGACATCGTAATTCCTGATATTACGTATTTAGAAGAAAACAAAGAGCGTGTTAAGGGGATTTTCTTAACACATGGTCACGAAGATGCTATTGGTTCAATCGCTTATATTTTACAAAAAGTGAAGGCACCAGTGTACGGATCAAAATTAACTATTGCGCTCGCAAAAGAACATTTAAAGGAATTACCTGCACCACATCAGGTGAAATTCTTTGAAGTAACAAATCGAAGCCGTATGAATTTCAACTCTACGTATGTGACATTCTTCCATACAACACATAGTATTCCCGATTCATTAGGGGTTGTGTTCCATACTTCTGAAGGGGCGATTGTTCATACAGGGGAGTTTAAATTCGATCAATCTGCGACAGGTAAGTTCAAGCCAGATTTAGCAAAAATGGCGCAATTAGGTGAAGAAGGCGTATTTATTTTACTTTCTGAGTCTTGTGAAGCAGAGCGACCAGGCTATACGACATCTGAAATTGTGATTGAGGAACAACTATCAAAAACTTTCCATTCAGCACCAGGTCGTATTTTAGTAGCTGTATACGCATCTAACTTCATTCGTATTCAACAAGTATTAACGCAAGCTCAAAAATCATTCCGTAAAGTGGCGATTGTAGGGAAACCTCTAGAAAAAGCTGTTGATTTAGGTGTACAGTTAGGTTATTTAACGGTTGAAGAAGATACTATTATTCCTATCTCTGAGATGCAAAAATATCAAGAAGAAGAAATTATTATTATCGCAACAGGTAATAGAGGCGAACCGTTAGACGCGCTGGAAAAAATCGTTCGTAAGCATCACCGAGATATTAAAATTAAACAAAATGATACAGTACTCATTACGTTTACTCCGTCTCCAGGTATGGAAGTACAAATGGCTAACACGATGAACTCTATTGCAAAAGCAGGAGCTGAAATTTTGACATCGAGCAAAAATGTCCATGTTTCAGGGCACGGCAGCCAAGAAGATTTAAAGCTAATGCTGAATTTAATGCAGCCGAAATACTTTATCCCTGTTCAAGGTGAATATCGTATGCTTATTGCTCACTCTAAGCTAGCTCAACAGTTGGGTATGCAAAAATCACAAATTTTCATCGCCGATAAAGGTGATATAGTAGAATATAAAAACGGTAAAATGCGTATGAGCGGTCGAGTACAAGCTGGCAATGTATTAATTGACGGTATTGGTGTAGGCGATGTTGGAAACATTGTTTTACGTGATCGTAAATTATTATCCCAGGATGGTATATTCATTGTTGTTGTCACATTAAACCGAGCACAAAAGAAAATCGCATCAGGTCCCGAAATCCTATCGCGTGGTTTTGTCTATGTACGTGAATCAGAGCAACTGATGGTGGAAGCATCTGAAATTGCGAAAAACGTCATTGAAAAATACGTTGGAAAAGATACATTTGAATGGACAAACATTAAACAAGAGATACGAGATACATTGAATACTTATTTATTCCAAAAAACGAAGCGCCGCCCAATGATTATCCCAATCATTATGGAATATTAAAATTTTAACCGACTATTTTACGCACGTTGCTAATAACGTGACATTTACGTAGCGTTGCCTATTGAATTTTCAAAAGGTTTGCGGAATGTCCTATATGGAAATGCGATATTGCTTAAGCAAGCAACCTTTAAAAAATGGACTTGCCCTATAGTGAGAGTTGTATTTTAGAGCAAGGTAAGGAAAAGTAGCGAAGAAGAAAGGATTTTCTAGCCGATTAAAAACGGTGGAAAATCCTTTTTTTGAAATAATCGGGTTCTACATGATATTATTCGCTACATATATAGAATGGATTGCAAAAGAAGGTGAAAAAGATGGCAAGTAGTAAAAGAAGAAAAACAACAAAAGCAAAACCAACTTCTGTCAAAAAAGAAATGCATCCACTCATGTACGAAATTTTAGGGCTCATCTTAATCGCAATTGCGGTCATTATGATTTTTGAATATGGCATGATTGGACGTATTTTACAAACAATTGCCATGTTTCTTTTAGGGAATTTACATTTTGCAGTGCCATTTATGCTGATATTTGTGGCATTGCTATTAATGATTGGGCAGAAAAAAGTAAGTATGAAAGACAGACTTATTTTAGGGATGCTTTTAATTGTGATGAGCTTGACTATTTTTAGTCATGGAATTTTATTTGAGCAATTATCAAAATCAGGTGGATTATTATCTGAGTCGGTTCTGAGAGAGTCGTGGCGAATATTAATTAATTCAGAGGGTGTGGTTCATCGCAGTGATGCACTTGGCGGCGGAATGGTAGGTGCATTATTATTTAGTGGTCTTCATGTATTATTTGAAGCGACAGGTGCGAAAGTGGTTGCTTGGGTTATTTTCTTTATCGGTTTAATTTTAGTGACAGGTAAGGCACTCGTTCCGTATTTAGCTGAAAAAATGCCTGTACTTTTTGGGAAATGGCAAAAAAAACAGCGAGAAAAGAAAAAAAATGCACCAAAGAAAGCAAAAAGTCGTCGTTCAAGAGCAGAAAGTACGGCAGACGAAGTTGCAGCGGTTGATCATGCTCATGAAGTACATGAGGAAGAGGAAGTTTCTCATGAACCAATTATCTCAGCCTTTACACAAAATGTATCACATGAACGAGAACAGATATCGCCAATTGCTGAGCACGTAGAAATTGAAGAAGGAGAGCTTATTGATGACGTCCACATTGGAAGTGCAGATGCTGTAGAAAATGCTGATTATCAGCTTCCCTCATTCAATCTTTTGCAAATGCCTCCACAGCATGACCAAAGCGGTGAATATTCCGTAATTCAGGCAAATGCGAAAAAGTTAGAGCAAACTTTGCAAAGTTTCGGGGTAAAGGCTAAAGTGACGCAAGTCCATTTAGGACCTGCTGTTACGAAATATGAAATATTGCCAGATATTGGCGTGAAAGTAAGTAAAATTGTTAACCTTCAAGATGACCTCGCTTTAGCACTTGCAGCGAAGGATATTCGTATGGAGGCACCGATTCCTGGTAAATCGGCAATTGGTATTGAAGTTCCTAATAGTGAGGTAGCAATCGTGACATTGCGAGAAGTGCTGGAATCAAAAGATGGAGCGAAGCCAGATTCGTTGTTACAAGTAGCGTTAGGTCGTGATATTACTGGACAAGCCGTGTTAGCAGAGCTAAATAAAATGCCGCACTTACTTGTAGCGGGTTCAACGGGCAGCGGGAAAAGTGTGTGTATAAACGGCATTGTCGTATCCATACTAATGCGAACAAAGCCACATGAAGTCAAGCTTATGATGATTGACCCGAAAATGGTGGAATTGAATGTCTATAATGGAATTCCTCATTTGTTAGCACCTGTTGTAACCGATGCTCGAAAGGCGTCACAAGCACTTAAAAAGGTAGTATCAGAAATGGAACGACGCTATGATTTATTTTCACATACGGGCACTCGAAATATCGAAGGCTATAATGGTCATGTACAAAAAGTAAATGAACAAACAGAGGAAAAGCATCCGAAGTTGCCGTATATTGTAGTGATTGTTGATGAGTTAGCAGATTTAATGATGGTAGCCTCAAATGACGTTGAAGATTCCATTACGCGTTTGGCGCAGATGGCTCGTGCGGCCGGTATTCATTTAATTTTAGCAACTCAAAGACCAAGTGTAGACGTTTTAACGGGTGTTATTAAGGCGAATATCCCTTCACGAATAGCATTTGCAGTGTCATCAGCTATTGATTCGAGAACGATTTTAGATATGGGCGGGGCAGAGCGTTTGCTTGGCCGTGGCGATATGTTATTTTTACCTGCTGGTGCTTCTAAACCTAAACGAGTGCAAGGTGCTTTTTTATCTGATCAGGAAGTTGAAGCGGTTGTAAATTTTGTTATAGAACAACAAAAAGCACAGTACCAAGAAGAGATGATTCCGAGTGAAGAAGAGACAGTTTTAGAAGAAACGGATGAATTATTTGACGAGGCAGTCCAATTAGTTGTCAATATGCAGACAGCTTCGGTGTCCATGTTACAACGTCGTTTCCGTATCGGCTATTCTCGTGCTGCTCGCATAGTAGATCAGATGGAACAACGCGGTATTGTCGGGCCTCCAGAGGGCAGTAAGCCTCGACAAGTGCTTATTCATCAGTATGATAATTGATTCCTTAAAAAGGAAAAACAATCATTTTTTTCAGAATTTATGTCCAAATGTTTGCGACTAAAAGGAGGAAAAAATGATTTCTATAATTGATTTTGCTTAAAATAGTTTATTTCATTCTGCAAAAATGTTATATTTATGAACGATTAGTAGGAATGTTGTACATCAGATGTCTGATCTCTGATTTTGGTGGTGATTTATGTGACTATAAAAGCAGATCATCGTCATCTCTATCTTCAAGTAATTGATCGTTTAAAGTCTGACATTGAGACGGGCGTTTTTAAAGAAAATGAAAAACTTCCTTCAGAGTTTGAATTATCGAAATCACTAGGGGTAAGTCGAGCAACACTTAGGGAAGCGCTTCGACTGTTGGAAGAGGAAAATGTGATTGTGCGTCGACATGGGGTTGGCACGTTTGTAAATCCTAAACCGTTGTTTACTTCAGGCATCGAGCATTTATCTAGTATTTCTTCTATGATCGAAACAGCAGGTATGGAACCAGGGTCTCGTTTTTTAAAGGCAACGGAGAATATCCCTTCTGATGAAGATTTAAAACGCTTCCAATGTGATGGCGAAGATAAAATACTCACGATTGAACGCGTCAGAACAGCAGATGGTGAGCCAGTAGTTTATTGTATAGACAAATTACCAGCAAGCTTCCTGCCTACTGACTTTGTTGACAAAAAAGAAGTTTCACTTTTCTCTGCACTTGAACAATCGGGTAAAATTCATGTTGCCTATGCTGTAACTTATATTGATCCAGTAGGGTATCATGAACAAGCATCACCGATACTAAATTGTGGTCGTGAAACTGCTCTTTTAGTATTGAAACAGCTCCATTATGATGATAATGATCAAGTAGTGCTGTATTCAAAAAATTATTTCCGAGCTGATAAATTCAGCTTCCATGTAGTACGTAAACGGGTGTAGAACATTTCTAAATTATTTTCCTGCTAATTACAATACCTCGGGGGGTTAACAAAATGAAAAAACGTAAATTTGGTTTAGTATTATCTTCAGTTTTAGCTGCAAGTGCAATTCTAGGTGCATGTGGTGCGAAGGACGAAGAAAAACCTGCAAAAGACAATGCTGCATCAGGAGACAAAAACACTGAGGAAACTTTCTCAGTAGCGATGGTTACTGACGTAGGTGGCGTTGACGACAAATCATTTAACCAATCTGCATGGGAAGGTGTTCAAGCTTATGGTAAAGAACACAACCTATCAAAAGGTACTGGTGGTTTCGACTATTTACAATCAGCATCTGATGCTGACTATGAAACAAACTTAAACAGCTTAATCCGTCGTGACTTTAACTTAGTATTCGGTATTGGTTTCATGATGGCTGATGCTGTTGAAGCGATTGCAGCTGACAATCCAGATAACCACTTTGCATTAATCGATGCTGAAGTAAAAGCTGATAACGTTGTAAATGTTCTTTTCAAAGAGCAAGAAGGCGCATTCTTAGCGGGTGTAGCTGCTGCTAAAATGTCTAAATCAGGTAAAATCGGATTTGTAGGTGGCGTAGATATTCCAGTTATCAATCGTTTTGAAGCTGGTTTCGTTGAAGGCGCTAAAGCTGTTAACCCTGATATCGAAATTCAACGCAACTATACTGGTGCATTTGACAAAGCGGATCTTGGTAAAATCGCTGCAAACAGCATGTACTCTTCAGGTGTAGATATTATCTTCCACGCTGCTGGTGCAACTGGTAACGGTGTATTCTCTGAAGCTAAAGAACGTAAAGCAAAAGATCCTGATGCAAACGTTTGGGTAATCGGTGTAGATGCTGACCAATACGATGAAGGTAAAGTTGATGATAAAACAAACATTACTTTAACTTCTATGTTAAAAGGTGTTAACTCAGCAGTAGTAGACCTTTCAAACAAAGCGAAAAATGGTGATTTCCCAGGTGGTACAACAGTTGTCTACGGTCTAGCTGAAGACGGCGTTAAACTTGCTGACTCTCGTGGTGCAATTCCAGCAGACGTACAAGCTGTTATTGACGAATATAAAGAAAAAATTTCTAGCGGTGAAATCGTAGTTCCAGAAAAAGTGGAAAAATAATTCATCTCTTAATCATCATAAGGGCTTTACAATTGCCCTTATGATGATTTTTCAATCTATCGTTATATTTCGACTATTCGTAATACTCTGTTTGGATATATTTTATTCTTCCATATTAAAATAAGATTATTATATTATCATAAGCTTAAGATAATGATGGTACCAAGTTAATAGAAGAAAGGTTTCTAACGATGACCTTTCCTGTATTAATTTATTTTTCTGTTAGAAAATGCCTTACCTTTAGGTGAGGGTCAATACAGGTGTTTTTTTATTTAAAGAAATTGCAACGCTTTAGAATAAAGTTAAACCTTAGGCTGAATTGCAATAGAGGCAGGTAGAAATACACTAGAGTACAATTGTTTTAGAGAAAATTGCCTAATAAGGGAGTGACAATATTGGAATACGTGATTGAAATGCTTGGAATCCGCAAAGAATTTGGTGATTTCGTAGCAAATAATAACATCACCCTCCAACTAAAAAAAGGCGAAATCCATGCACTACTAGGAGAAAATGGTGCTGGTAAATCGACTTTAATGAACGTACTTTTTGGTCTGTATCAGCCAGAGGGTGGAGAAATTCGTGTTCGTGGGAAAGCTGTTAAAATTACAAACCCTAACGTTGCCAATGATTTGGGGATTGGCATGGTGCATCAACACTTTATGTTGGTGGAAAACTTTACAGTGACAGAAAACATTATTTTAGGTTCTGAACCTACAAAGATGGGCGTAGTCAATATTAAAGACGCAGCGAAAAAGGTGCAAGCGCTTTCTGAGAAATATGGTCTAGATGTAGATCCGAATGCAAAAATCGAAGACATCACAGTTGGAATGCAGCAACGTGTCGAAATTTTAAAAACGCTTTATCGCGGTGCTGAAATACTAATTTTCGATGAACCGACTGCTTCTTTAACGCCCCAAGAAATCACTGAACTGATTCAAATTATGCGTCGATTAATCGCTGAAGGTAAATCGATTATATTAATTACGCATAAGCTTAAAGAGATTATGGATGTTTCAGACCGAGTAACAATTATTCGTAAAGGTGAAGGAATTGGGACGGTTGTTACGACTGAGACAAACCCTAACCATTTAGCTGAATTAATGGTTGGTCGTCAAGTAGAGTTTAAAACAGAAAAAATTGATGCAAATCCAACTGATGAAGTACTTTCAATTGAGAATTTAGTCGTAACTGACTATCGAAATATCGATAAAGTAAAAGGTCTTAACCTTAATGTACGTAAGGGTGAAATTGTTGGTATCGCTGGTATCGATGGCAATGGACAATCTGAGTTAATCGAAGCAATTACAGGCTTGCGTAAAGCAAAAGGCGGAACAGTGAAGTTTAACGGCAAAGATGTTACGAACATGAAACCGCGTAAAATTACTGAACAAGGTGTTGGACATATTCCGCAAGATCGTCATAAGCATGGTTTAGTACTCGACTTCCCAATCGGTCATAATATTGCACTCCAAACATATTACCAATCGCCAATTGCAAAAGGCATTGTAATGGACTATAAAAAAGTATCAGAAAAAGCGAAGCAAATTATTAAAGAATACGATGTACGTACAGGTAATGGCGAAATGACGCCTGCACGAGCTTTATCAGGTGGTAACCAGCAAAAAGCGATTATTGGTCGTGAAATTGACCGAGATCCAGACTTATTAATTGCGGCACTACCGACACGTGGACTTGACGTAGGGGCAATTGAATTTATTCACTCTCGACTTATCGAGCAACGTGATAAAGGAAAAGCCGTATTATTAATTTCTTTTGAATTAGATGAAGTAATGAATGTGTCAGACCGTATCGCCGTTATTTATGATGGTCAGATAGTGGATGAGTTAAATCCAAAAGAAACAACAGAGCAAGAGCTTGGTCTATTAATGGCGGGACAAAGTAAAAAAAATAGCACAAATATAGCGAAGGAGGGGAACGACTAATGTCAAATCGTGTCATTAATATACTCGTTCCTATCATCTCGATTATTATCGGTTTAATTGTAGGTGCTATCGTAATGGTAGTCAGTGGCTATGATCCTATACAAGGTTATAGTGCTCTTTGGACAGGTATTTTTGGAGATTCATATTCAATAGGGAACACAATTCGTCAAATCACACCATATATTTTGGCGGGTCTAGCGGTAGCTTTTGCCTTCCGTACAGGTTTATTCAACATTGGTGTTGAAGGTCAGTTAATTTTAGGTTGGCTTGCAGCAGCATGGGTAGGTTATGCTTTTGAACTACCAAAAATCATTCATTTACCATTAGCATTGCTAGCAGCAGCAGTGGCTGGTGCATTTTGGGCCTTTATTGCAGGTTTCTTAAAAGCGAAATTTAAAGTCCATGAAGTAATTGCGACAATTATGTTAAACTATACAGCACTTTATATTGCGAACGCTGTTATTAAAAAATTGTCAGATGGTAGCTTTAAAACAGAACGTGTTCTTGAATCAGCTTCATTACGTTCTCCGTTTTTAAGAGAGCTTACAGACAATTCAAGTCTTCACTATGGGATCCTAATTGCACTTCTTATGGTAGTTGTAATGTGGTTCATTTTAGAAAAAACAACACGTGGTTATGAGCTAAAAGCAGTTGGCTTTAACCATAATGCAGCAGAATATGCTGGTATGAGTGTCAATAAAAATGTCATTTTAGCTATGACGATTTCAGGTATGTTTGCAGGTCTTGGTGGTGCGATGGAGGCGCTTGGTACATTCCAAAACGCATCGATTAAAGCTGGCTTCACAGGTATTGGTTTTGATGGTATCGCTGTTGCCTTACTTGGTGCTAATACACCACTAGGCGTAGTATTTGGGGCTTCATTATTTGGTTCGTTAAAATACGGTGCTCTTAACATGCCAAATGCTGCAGGGATTCCTGAGGAAATCGTGTCTATCATTATTGCCTTAATTATCTTCTTTGTAGCATCAGGTTACGTTATTCGAGTAGGTTTACAAAAGTTAAGTAAGAAAAAGGAGGGACAATAACATGACCTTTTTAGAAATGTTATATTTCATCATCCCTTCTGCAATCCTATATGCGACACCATTAATTTTCACTGCAATCGGTGGTGTATTCTCTGAGCGTTCAGGTGTTGTTAACATCGGGCTAGAAGGTTTAATGATTGTCGGCGCATTTGTTGGTATTTTTGTCAATTTAGAGTTTGCAACACAGTTGGGTTCTGCAACAGTCTGGGTAGCAATGCTTGCAGCGGTTATTGTAGGGGGGATTTTCGCCTTACTACACGCGGTAGCATCTATCACATTCCGTGCCGATCAAACGGTATCAGGGGTAGCTATTAACTTACTTGGTTTAGCGGTCACTGTATTCTTAGTGAAATTGATTTATGATAAAGGTCAAACAGATATGATTGACCAACCAATTCGTCGTTTTGCTATTCCATACTTACAGGATATTCCGTTCTTTGGACGTTTATTATTCCATGACGTATATAGCACATCGATTTTAGCCTTTGCTGTAGCAATTGGTGCTTGGTTTATTATTTATAAAACACCATTTGGATTACGCTTACGTGCAGTAGGGGAACATCCAATGGCTGCAGATACAATGGGTGTGAAAGTTAATAAAATGCGTTATATTGCCGTTGTTATTTCAGGAGCACTTGGTGGTCTTGGTGGTGCGGTTTATGCGCAAACAATTACACATGACTTTTCACACGCAACGATTGCTGGTCAAGGTTTCATGTCACTTGCAGCGATGATCTTTGGGAAATGGCATCCAATCGGTGCACTTGGAGCAGCATTGTTCTTTGGTTTAGCGCAAACATTAAGTATTGCAGGGAACCAAATTCCATATGTGCAAGAAATTCCGGCAGTATATTTACAAATATTACCTTACGTGTTAACGATTTTTGCGTTAGCAGGATTTATTGGTAAAGCAAATGCACCAAAAGCTAGTGGTCAACCATATATTAAAGGCAAACGATAAGTCTAAGACAGCATGTTTATTCGTTGAATTACTAGACAGAGTCGAAAGAAATGAAGCGAGTAAACAAAAGACTGGGCAATCAAGCCCAGTCTTTTGCCTTATACAGATAACAATTGACAAGCTGATTTTCACTTTCCGTATACATACTTTGGTTTCTTTTTGCAATTATAGACAATAGACATGTATAGTATTTGTAGTACATTGTTATATTAAGAAAGATAGGAGGGTTTCATATGTTTAAAACAATACCTTTTGCAAAAGGTGTCAATTTGCATATCCGACAAACGACCCAATTTAAAACAGTAAATTTCTCGATTAAATGGAGAAGAGCATTAACAGCCAAATGTGCGTCTGAACGTACGGTGTTAACAAATGTATTGCAACACAGCAATGCAAAATATACAACAACTGCCGCATTTCGTAGTTTTTTAGATGACCTATACGGGACAGTATTGTATTTTGATACATCGAAGCGTGGTAACGAACATACGGTATTGATGAATATGGAAACCGTAAACGATCAATATTTGGCTAATACAAGTGTCTTAAATGACGTGCTAGGTGTAATGCATGCCGCAATTTTTGAGCCGAATTTAGAAAATGGTGTATTTAAAGAATCAATTGTAGAACGTGAAAAGAAAATGGTAATCCAACGTATCGAATCCATTTTTGACGACAAATCTCGTTTTGCACAAATGCGTCTGCAAGAAATATTACGCCCAAATGAGCCTGCCTCTATTTCGGCGAATGGTACAGTAGAAGACATTAAAAATATCACACCGTCATCTCTGTTGGCAGCGTACGAATCAATGCTAACGACTGACAAAATTGATATTTATGTTGCAGGAGATATCAATGAAGAAGAGCTTGTCGCAAAATTAAAAGAGGCTCTACCATTTAAGGACCGTATTCCTGAGGAAATTCCAACTGTATTGCCACAAAAACACCCACAAAATGATTATGTCCGTGAACAGCAAGAAATGAAGCAAGGCAAGCTGCATATAGGTTTTAGTACTCCTGTTCGATTTGGTGATGCAGATTTTGCAAAAATGCAGATTTTTAACGGTATTTTCGGTGGTTATCCGCATGCCAAGTTATTTATGAATGTTCGAGAAAAAGAAAGCCTGGCTTACTATGCTTCTAGCTCATATGCATCACACTATGGCTTATTATTCGTTGTGTCAGGTATTGAGGCGAAAAATGAAGAAAAGGCACTCAATCTCATTAAAGAGCAACTTGCTGTTATGCAAGCAGGGGAAATCACTGATTTAGAATTAGAACAAACAAAGGCGATGTTAACAAATCAGTTAAAAGAATCCCTTGATTCAGCGCGTGGTCAAATCGAAATTTTTGACCAATATAAAGATTTGCCTGAGGAGTTCTCTGTTGAAGCATGGGCAAATAAATGGCGAGCAGTAACGAAAGAAGATGTAATCGAAATGGCGAAGCAAGTGCAGTTAGAAGCGGTCTATTTCTTATCAGGAAAGGAGCAAGCTGCACAATGAAAACAATTGAATTCAAACAATTAGATGAAACACTTTACTATGAAAAATTAGAAAACGGCTTAGATGTATATATCTTGCCGAAAAAAGGCTTTTCAAAAACTTTTGTCACGTTCACAACGAAGTACGGCTCAGTAGACCGTACATTTGTACCACTTGGTGAATCGGAAAGTATTACAGTGCCAGATGGAATCGCTCACTTTTTAGAGCATAAAATGTTTGAAAAAGAAGACGGCGATGTGTTCCAAAAGTTTAGCGAATATGGTGCTTCAGCTAATGCATTTACTTCCTTCACTCGCACTGCCTATTTATTTTCTTCGACAGATAATATTTATAAAAGCACAGAAACATTATTAAATTTCGTCCAAGAACCTTACTTTACAGAAGCTACTGTTAACAAGGAAAAGGGCATTATTGGCCAAGAAATTACAATGTATGATGACCAACCAGATTGGCGTCTATACTTTGGTACGATTGAAAATATGTATCATAATCACCCTGTGAAAATTGATATTGCGGGAACAATCGAATCAATTGACGGCATTACGGCTGACCATTTATACACGTGCTACAATACGTTTTATCATCCTTCTAATATGTTGTTATTTGCTATAGGTGCTGTCGAGCCAGAAGAAATGATGGCGTTCATTCGCGAAAACCAAGGTAAAAAAGAGTTTCCAGAGCCAACACCAATACAACGCTTCTTTGATGAAGAGCCAACAGATGTTGCCATTAAAGATCGTACATTACACATGGATGTTCAAAAGCCTAAGGTCTATATGGGTTTAAAAGCGAGAGAAACGAATTTGTCTGGTCGTGAAATGTTAAAACATGAGCTATCGGTACAAATTGCTTTAGAACTTATTTTTGGTCGAACTTCTAATTTTTATGAACGTGTGTATGAGGAAGGTTTGATTGATGAATCGTACGCATTTGACTTTACTTTAGAAAATGGTTTCGGCTTTGCGTTAATTGGTTCTGATTCAACAGAACCAGATGCATTGGAAAAAGCTATTAAAGCTGAATTGGAAAAATACGAAAAAAGCGCGCAATTTGTAAGTGAAGATTTAGACCGCATTAAGCGTAAGAAAATAGGCTTTTTCTTACGTGCATTAAATTCAATTGAATTTATCGCAAACCAATTTACGCGATATTCGTTTAATGATATGAATTTGTTTGATGTAGTACCTGTCTTAGAAGAATTAACAATTGAAGATTTAACGAAAGCATTTGCTTCTATTCAAGGTGAGTCTCAACAAACTGTGTTTAAAGTTTTACCAACAGAGAAGGGCGCCTAGTGAAAAAGTTTGCCCTTATATTAGGTGCATCAGGTGAGATCGGTCGTGCTATTTGCCACAGTTTGGCAGAGGACGGCTGGTCTCTCTATGTGCATTATTCAAACAATGAGCAAATGGCTCAAACATTATGTGAAACGCTTGTTAGTCGTTTTCCTGCTCAGGAATTTATGCTTGTACAAGGTGATTTTACAAAAATAACAGCGGCGCAAGCGTTAGCTTCTCAAATATTTAGTGTACAGGCAATTGTTTTTGCTAATGGTCAGGCGCATTATTCCTTGCTGGAAGACACTACGGTAGAAGATATGGATGCATTATGGCGTGTTCATGTGCAAAATCCAATGCATTTAACGGCTTTATTATCCTCAAAACTCCGTACCCATAATGTGAGCTATGTGCTTTTTATCGGCTCTATTTGGGGTGAGGCAGGTTCTGCAGGTGAAGCACTTTATGCAACGGTGAAAGGCGCACAGCATGCTTTTGTGAAGTCCTACGCCAAAGAGGCTGCATTGTCTCGTATTCGTGTGAATGCTATTGCGCCAGGCTTTATTAATACTTCGATGAATAGCCATTTAAGTGAAGAGGAATTGCAATATATTTTAGACGATATTCCTTTAGGAGCGGTCGGTCAAACATCGGATGTAGCTGAAATGGTTCGTTTCTACCTATCCGGCAAAGCAGACTATGTGACAGGACAAATAATTCGATTAAATGGTGGTTGGTACATATAATAATTCTTTTTGCACATACTACATGTGTAAAGGAGGAGGAAACATATGACCATTTTAGAAAACTGGCAAAAATGGACATCTTTTTTAGGACAAAACGTAATGCAAGCTGAATCTAGCGGTATGCCAAAGAAAATGATTCAACAGGCTGCTGTCCAAATTGGTGAGTATTTAGCGACTAATGTCGATCCTAAAAATGAACAAGAGCGAGTGCTGTCGGATTTATGGGGCGTTGCCTCTGATGATGAAAAACATGCATTGGCGAATTGTGTCGTAAAACTTGTGCAAAATAAACATGTGCAATAAAAAAAGAGGAGAGCTAATCTCCTCTTTTTTCTATTAAAAATCGATAATAGTGCGGAAAAGGGAACGTATGTAAGTCTATTTCCAATACTACCAAAAAAAATTAGTAAGAAATTAAAAATAACGCTATAATTCCATGTATTCTAACTTTCCATTACATAAAAAATCAGCTATGATGGAACTTATAAAAGATTTTTTACGTTAACTAATAGGAAGGGAACGAGTGTGTTTGAGCGATTGGTACTTTGAATATGAAATTCAGGTGAATCGCCCTGGATTATTAGGAGATATTGCTTCACTTTTAGGGATGCTTCGTGTCAATATTATATCAATTAATGGTGTCGATGAAGATCGACGTGGTATGTTAGTGCATACAGACAATGATGAAGCAATTGAGCGTTTTCGTACAATTGTTTCGACAATGGAACATATCCACGTTACTAAATTTCGACAACCTAAACTCCGTGATCGTTTAGCTATCAGGCATGGTCATTATATTCCACGAGATGCAGACGAAAAAAATACCTTCCGCTTTGTACGAGATGAACTAGGTATTTTAGTGGATTTTATGGCAGAACTCTTTAAAAAAGAAGGTCATAAGCTCATTGGAATACGCGGGATGCCTCGGGTTGGTAAAACAGAATCTATTGTTGCGGCAAGCGTTTGTGCCAATAAAAAATGGATTTTCTTATCGTCTACAATGATTAAGCAAACTATTCGTAATAAGCTCGCCGGCGATGAATTCAGTGACAATAATATTTTTATATTGGACGGTATTGTTACAAGGCGTTCTGAGGACGAGCGACATTTGCAACTAGTACGTGAAATGATGAATATGCCTTCTATTAAAGTAGTAGAGCATCCTGATATGTTTGTTCAGCATTCTGAATATAAGATTGAGGATTTTGATTATATCATTGAACTACGTCATCACCCTGATGAAGAAATTACTTATGAAATAATGGAAAAAAATCATATGATGTCCGAATCCGATTCATTTGGAGGATTTAATTTTTAATTTGATATTAAAGTAGGTGTTATGAGTGGCAGAATTAGGTACTCGACTGAAAGAGGCGAGACTGTCTAAAGGCTACAGCTTAGACGATTTACAAGAAATAACGAAAATTCAAAAACGTTATTTAGTAGGAATTGAAGAAGGCAATTATTCAATTATGCCAGGTTCGTTTTATGTACGAGCGTTTATTAAACAATATGCTGAGGCTGTAGGGTTAAATCCAGAGGATATTTTAGAGACGTATAAAGGCGAATTGCCAGGCACAAAGAACGACCAAGTTAGCCAATCGATGACTCAAACTTCAACTAGGAGAAAAGTTTCAAAAAGCCCTTCAAATAAAATGATGGAGGCTATGCCAAAAGTCATTGTCGCTTTATTTATTATCGTTATTATTGTTGCAATTTGGGTCCTTTTACAATCAAAAAGCAAAACTGGAACAAATGAATATGATGATTCGACACCAGTGGTGGAGTACGATAAAAAACCAAAACCAATTGATAGTGAAAAAGAAAAAGCGGAAGAAGATAAAAAGGCACAAGCTGATGCGACTAAAGAGCAGACAGATGAAACACCAGATGAAAGTAAAACTGAAGAAGATGTTAAGCAAACGATTTCAGCAGGCACAATCGAAGCAGATGGCGCTACAACATCTTACACGTTAACAGGTGCTGATACATTTAAAATACGTATTGAAGTATCGGGTCCTACATTTATTGGTATTCGCGACCAACAGCAACAAGAATTACTAGCAGATACGCGTGTTTATAACGCAGGTGAAGTTGTTGAGTTTGATGCAACAGCGCAAAACTATGCTCGTATTCGTTTAGGCAATTCAACTCAAGCTAAGGTTTATATTAATGACGAACTTATAACGTACGCTCAGCAAATCGTAACGCAAAATATTGTCGTCAATTTCAATAAAGAACAGTAGTCATCCTAATGATGACTACTTTCTTTCATCATGAAAGGTGTTAGAAAAATGAACATTCCAAATAAAATTACCATTTCACGTATCTTGCTTATTCCGTTCTTTGTAATTGTTATGATGTTTGATTTCGGCTGGGGAACAATGAACTTATTTAGTGCAGAAATGCCAGTCCATCATTTTGTAGGAGCTATTATTTTTATCATTGCATCGACGACGGATTGGGTAGATGGTTACTATGCGAGAAAGTATAATCTTGTAACGACGTTTGGTAAATTTTTAGATCCTTTAGCGGATAAATTACTTGTCTCTGCAGCATTTATTTTAATGGTAGAGCTTGGTATGGCACCGGCTTGGGTGATTATTGTTATTATTAGCCGTGAATTTGCGGTAACAGGTTTACGTTTAATTCTTGCAGGTGGTGGAGAAGTCGTAGCGGCGAATCAGCTTGGTAAGATTAAAACATGGGCACAAATTGTAGCTATTGCAGCTGCTCTTTTACACAATACAATTTTTGTGATTTTCGGTATCCCATTTGATACAATAATGCTATATATTGCATTGTTCTTTACACTTTGGTCTGGATGGGATTATTTCTATCTAAATCGACGTGTATTACTTGAGTCTAAATAAGAAAGGTCTTGTGAATCATGAATGCTGAAATCCTTGCAGTTGGCTCAGAGTTATTACTTGGACAGATTTCAAACACAAATGCAAAGTTTATTTCTAATCAGCTTTCTGAGTTAGGAATTAATGTGTTTTATCATACCGTTGTTGGCGATAATTCAAAACGGTTAGAGGAAGCAATAAGCATAGCAGAATCGCGCGCTGATCTTATCATTTTTTCAGGTGGTTTAGGCCCTACAAAGGATGATTTGACGAAGGAGACAATTGCTCGTCATCTTGGTCTAGATCTTGTAATCGATCAAGTTGCATTGTCATACATTGAGCAATTTTTTGCTAAACGAGGCATTGCTATGACGGAAAATAATCGCAAGCAGGCGCTTGTATTAGCAGGTAGTGAGGTGCTAGCTAATCATCATGGTATGGCACCAGGGATGATTTTGACAAAGGATAAGCGTACCTACATTTTACTTCCTGGACCTCCAAAGGAACTGGAGCCGATGTTCCAATTTGAAGCGAAGCCAAAGCTTGGTACAATGCTAAATGACGGCGGAGTCATCGTGTCTCATGTAATGCGCTTTTATGGCATTGGAGAAGCTGAGTTAGAAGTGCGTGTACAAGATATTTTAGATACACAAACAAATCCGACAGTTGCCCCACTAGCTTCTGATGGAGAAGTAACTTTACGTGTAACAGCAAAGGCGCACTCAGAGCAAGAAGCCCAACAGCTTATTGCTGATAAAGTAGCGGAGATTCGCGCTATTGTTGGAGACTTCCAATATGGTATAAATGATGATTCACTTGCCTCGAAAACGGTAGAGATGTTGCAAGATAATAAATTAACGATTTCTGCTGCAGAAAGCTTAACAGCAGGTTTATTTCAATCAGAGCTAGCTGAGATTCCAGGCGTAGGCAATGTTCTTATAGGAGGCGTAGTGACCTATACAGAAGATGCCAAGGTAAAGCAGCTAGGTATCGATCAACAATTACTAGATACTTATGGTATTGTGAGCAGTGAATGTGCTGCAGCAATGGCTAGCGCAGTGCGTGATAAATTTGGCACGGATATTGGTATTGGATTAACAGGAGCAGCTGGCCCTACTGCACATGACCATCAGCCAGTTGGAACGGTATGGATTGGGATTGCTATAGGTGACGAAGAGCCAATAACATATTTACTGCATTTATCAGGTATGCGCAATACAAATCGTTTACGTGCGGTTAAATTTACATTTCATTATTTAATGCAACAATTAGAAGAACGAGGATATATGAAACGATTTTAATTTGCTAGTAGGTTCAGTAGGGTTTAGCCCTAGCTGAAGCAATGCATAGGCTCGAAAAAATTAGGGTGCAATTACGACTGGAGCGTAATTGCTTATAGTTGAAAATGGGAATTTGGGTAGGAAAAACTTATCCAAATTTTTATTTTGGATTAAAATCGAATAAATGTTCGCTTTTTTCTTGCGTGTTCTCAAAAAAACAAGTATAGTAGAGATAGACAATAACAGTGAACAGTTTTGAAGGAGGAAAAATAATGAGTGATCGTAAAGCAGCCTTAGAACAGGCGTTAAAACAAATTGAGAAGAATTTCGGTAAAGGCTCTATTATGAAGCTAGGCGAAAAAACAGATTTAGAAATTGCTACATCTTCTAGTGGTTCATTAGCACTTGATGCAGCATTAGGCATAGGTGGATACCCACGTGGACGTATTATTGAAGTATATGGTCCAGAATCATCAGGTAAAACAACAGTTGCACTACATGCCATTGCGGAAGTACAAGCAAAGGGTGGACAAGCAGCATTTATTGACGCTGAGCATGCGTTAGATCCGATTTATGCTCAAAAATTAGGCGTAAATATCGATGAACTTTTATTATCACAACCAGATACTGGTGAGCAAGCGCTTGAAATTGCAGAAGCGTTAGTGCGTAGTGGTGCTATTGATATTATCGTTATTGACTCTGTTGCAGCGCTAGTACCGAAGGCTGAAATTGAAGGCGATATGGGTGACTCTCACGTTGGTTTACAAGCTCGTTTAATGTCTCAAGCATTACGTAAGCTTTCAGGCGCTATCAATAAATCAAAAACTATCGCTATTTTCATTAACCAAATTCGTGAAAAAATTGGTGTTATGTTCGGTAATCCAGAAACGACACCTGGTGGTCGTGCGCTTAAATTTTACAGCTCAGTACGTTTAGAAGTACGTCGTGCAGAAGCAATCAAACAAGGTAATGATATTATGGGTAACCGTACGAAAATTAAAATTGTAAAAAACAAAGTGGCACCACCATTCCGTACAGCTGAGGTTGATATTATGTACGGTGAAGGGATCTCAAAAGAGGGCGAAACAGTCGATTTAGGTGTAGAATTAGACATCGTTCAAAAAAGTGGATCTTGGTACGCTTATGGCGATGAGCGTCTAGGCCAAGGACGTGAAAACGCAAAACAATATTTAAAAGAAAATCCTGCTGTTTTAGAAGAAATTGCAAATAAAATTCGTTCTTCTTACGGAATTGCCGCAACACAGTATACAATTGCTGCACATGATGACGAGGAAATGGATGAAGAGCTAATGCTTCTTCTTGAAGATGAAAAAAAATAAATATCGTTCTCACTTCTAAAGGAATGAGAATGCTTAGGATGCGACAAAATGCATCAAGAAGTTCACTCTATTTGCATTTTAATAAGTTGGTTAGAGCACATGTCGGTGACTTTTGCTGTAACGCATAGTACGTAAGACGAACAATCCACGCTAGCGAGGGTTGGGGCTTACAGAAATGCTGTGCAGAAAGCGTGCGCTTACAGAGGAAATCAATCAACATAGCAATTCGCTTCAATCTAAATCGTTCTTACTCATAAGAAGTAAGAACGATTTTTTGTTTTTATTGTTAGTTTAATAGAATGAAGTGGTACTGGAATGGATAGATAGCTAACGTAAATTAGAGAGATACTTATGCGTGAAATAGGGTGTAAAATTTTTGATTGGCCAGCTGACAAATAGACGATATGTTCATTTGTCAAAGAAAGTTAAAATAATTGTATTAAGATGACGGTAATTGTGGTAATAATTGTATTGTAACCTTCGTCCTGATAAAAAGAATATTCATCGAAGAAGGCATTTTATCTAGCTCAAAAGTAATAGTTAATATATCCATCTAATGGATATGACTTACTTTTTTTGCTACGGATAGGCGAACAGATGCCCGTCTATCCTTGACAGAGCCTGAGCCTAGCTATACAATTAAATATGTATAATTTCTGAATTATGACTTTAAAATAGGCAGTACAATTTTTGTATGCGCCGACTGAAACTGTATTACCCAAATAGCAAGAGGAGGTGTTCATATGGATGGAATTACTATCATCTCCGCTTTGCTTGGACTCATCGTTGGTGCCGCTGTTAGCTATATCTACATGAAAAAAGTGAATGACTCAAAAATCACTGGTGCTAAACATGTCGCTGAAACAATCGTTGAAGAAGGAAAACGAGAGGCGGAGGCATTAAAGAAAGAAGCACTACTTGAAGCCAAAGATGAAACTCACAAATTTCGCACTGAAGCAGAAAATGACATTCGTGATCGTCGTTTAGAACTTCAAAAACAAGAGAACCGTTTATTGCAAAGAGAAGAGAATCTTGATCGCAAGGATGATGCTCTGAATAAGAGAGAAGCCGGCTTAGAGCGTAAGGAACAAGCTCTAGCTGAAAGACAACAGCATATTGAACAGATGGAAAGCAAAGTGGACGAGCTTGTTGCAGCGCAAAAAACAGAACTAGAGCGTATTTCTGCATTAACAAGAGATGAAGCTAAGACTATTATCTTAAGTGAAGTAGAGAAAGAGCTAGCGACTGATATTGCTGTAATGACGAAAGAATCTGAAATGCGTGTGAAAGAGGAATCTGATAAAAAGGCACGTGAAATTTTATCATTGGCACTGCAACGCTTTGCTGCAGACCACGTTGCAGAAACAACAGTCTCTGTTGTGAACTTGCCAAATGATGAAATGAAAGGTCGTATTATTGGTAGAGAGGGTCGTAATATCCGTACACTCGAAACATTAACAGGAATTGATTTAATTATTGATGATACACCAGAAGCAGTAATTTTATCTGGTTTTGATCCAATTCGTCGTGAAACGGCTCGACTTGCACTTGAAAAACTGGTACAGGATGGTCGTATTCACCCTGCCCGCATCGAAGAAATGGTTGAGAAATCTCGTCGAGAGGTGGATGAACAAATTCGTGAAACAGGGGAACAAACGACATTTGAAATCGGTATTCACAATCTACATCCAGACTTAATGAAGATTTTGGGCCGCATGAAATACCGTACAAGTTACGGGCAAAACGTCCTAAAACATTCAGTGGAGGTTGCACATTTGGCAGGCTTACTAGCTGCTGAGCTTGGTGAAGATGTAGCGTTAGCTCGTCGTGCAGGCCTATTGCATGATATAGGTAAAGCAATCGACCATGAAGTTGAAGGAAGCCATGTTGAAATCGGCGTGGAATTAGCTACGAAATATAAAGAACATCCTGTTGTTATTAATAGTATTGCTTCACACCATGGTGATACAGAAGCGACATCTGTTATTGCAGTATTAGTAGCTGCAGCAGACGCATTATCAGCAGCCCGTCCAGGTGCTCGTAGTGAGACACTGGAAAACTATATTCGCAGACTAGAAAAATTAGAAGAGATTTCTGAAAGCTATGATGGTGTTGAAAAATCATTTGCTATCCAAGCAGGTCGTGAAATCCGAATTATTGTTCAACCAGAAAAAATTGACGATTTAGCATCTCATCGTCTTGCACGTGATATTCGTAAGCGTATTGAAGAAGAACTAGATTATCCAGGTCATATTAAAGTAACTGTTATCCGCGAAACTCGTGCAGTGGAGTATGCAAAATAATAAAATAAGAGGCTCCTCTTGATATTAATCAAGGGGAGTCTCTTTTTATTTGGTTAGTAATTACAAGATTGCACTTAGCATGTATTTGAATGAAAAACACTTAGATTAGATGATTGTGGCCTTATGCAAATCGTCATGCTGTGAAATGAATATATCAGTTCTATTAAGAAGCGTTTCCTGAAAAATGGATTCGCTTTTTGTTTTTGCAAAGCCTCTAACAAGTTAGAGAAAGCCCATAATAATAATAGAAGATATAAGCTTATGTAACATCTATGTCTCTTTATCGACCATGAATAAAAGGGAGATACCGATAATATAATAGGCCATAAAACTTTTTGAATAAAACTTTTTATTATAACTAGTGGATATAGATTAGCTAGCATATGTTAGGTCAAGGGGTGAAGGTCGTTGCAAGAAACTATCACATTACAAGATGTATTGAAAATAGTGCGAAAGCAATTGCTCTATATTATCAGTTTTGCGCTGTTCTTAGCATTAGTCACTGCGTTTCTTAGTTACTTTATAATAAAGCCAACCTATGAGGCGCAGACCCAGCTTTTAGTAAATCAAAAAAATACCGATCAAGCTCTGTTAGGGGTACAGCAAGTAGAAACAAATCTACGCTTAATTAATACGTATAATGTTATTATTCAAAGCCCTGCTATTTTATCTAAAGTAATTAGTCAACTTAATTTAAATAGTACACCTGAAAAATTAAAGGAACAGATTACTGTATCCAACGCGAGTAATTCGCAAGTTGTCAATATAGCTGTCCGCGATAAAAAGCCAGAAATGGCAGTCGATATTGCCAATACTGTAGCAGGCATATTTCAAGAGGAAATTCAAGTGTTAATGACAATCGACAATATTAATATTTTGTCAGTAGCAAAATTAGATGACAAGCCTGAGCCTGTAGCACCAAACAAAAATTTATATATTGTGGCGGCTGCCATGATTGGATTCATAATAAGCGCTGGCATTGCGTTATTGATAGAGTGCTTGGATACAACAGTTAAGACAGAGCAAGATATTGAAGAAACAATCGGTTTACCAATTATCGGCATAATAAGTAAAATAACTAGTGCGAGCTATAAAAACATATGATTGAATCCCGTTAAGGAGGAAGGAATAGTGTTTCTTCAAAAAAGAGCCAATAAAAAAAAACTAGTAAAAATGGGCAAGAAGCTTGTGACCGTCGGCAATAGTAATTCCATCGTTTCTGAGCAATTTCGTACAATCCGAACAAACATTACCTTCGCAATGCCGGATCAAGAAATAAAAACAATTTTAGTAACTTCAGCGACGCCAGGTGAAGGGAAATCAACAAATGTGGCCAATTTAGGCGTTGTATTTGCACAAGAAGGGAAAAAAATATTAATTGTAGATGCTGATTTACGTAAGCCTACAATGCATTACACGTTTCGATTACAAAATATAAGGGGGCTGTCAAATTTACTGACAAGACAATATGAAATGTCAGAAGTTTTAAATAGTACAGATATTCCTAATCTTTTTGTAATGACGAGTGGACCAATTCCACCTAACCCGGCTGAGTTACTTTCTTCTAAAACAATGGATAGTGTCATGACGCAACTAATGGGAGAATTTGATATCATTATTTTTGATGCACCACCACTGTTATCTGTAACCGATGCACAAGTATTATCTAATAAATGCCAAGGAACATTACTAATTGTGAATAGTGGTGTAGTGGAAAATACCAGTGTACTTAAAGCCAAATTAAGTCTTGAAGCATCAAAGGCGAATATTTTAGGTGTAGTTTTAAACAATTACAAATTACCTCTTGGCGAATATTATGATCAATATTACCGATAGTGATTAGGCGCAGATAGGGAAGTGAAACGTAGTGATAGATATGCACAGTCATATTTTAGTGAATGTCGATGACGGTCCCGAAACAATAGAAGAGACATTCAGATTATTTGAACAGGCTATTATGGAAGGTATTACAGCAATTATTGCTACTTCACATGCGCTACACCCTAAACATAATGTTCATGTTCATGCAGTACATGAACAAATTGCACAATTACAACAGGAAATTGACAGACGTAACATGCCACTAACACTTTATCCAGGGCATGAGGTGAGATTGGCAGGGAATATTTTGGAGCTGTATAAGAAAGATCAGCTTCTCACATTAGCACATTCAAATTACTTGTTACTTGAGCTTCCATCGGGTTTCATTCCCACATATACACGAACAATCATTTACAACTTGTTGACAGCGGGTATAACGCCAATCATTGCTCATCCGGAACGAAATAAAGCGATAGCAGAAAATCCAAGTCGCTTAGAGAACCTCATACGGGAGGGTGCACTTGCACAAATAACTGCAGGAAGTTTAGCTGGTTTGTTTGGCAAGACTATTCAACAGCTTTCCTTGAAATTAGTTCGATCGAACCTTGTCCATACATATGGTTCGGATGTGCATAATTTAAAAACACGCCCATTCTTATTTGAAAAAGGTCTTAGATTTTTGGAAAAGCAAAAAGAATTGAATGCGGTGGATGACTTTTTAGAAAATAATACGCGAATCATCAATAATCAGCCTTTTATCGTATACGAGCCCGAAAATAACTTCACAAAAAGACGTTGGAAGTTATTTTGAATGGAGCTACATAAAGCTGAAAAGAGCAAGTTGTAGGTAAAGATGCTAGCACGATAGTAGGTATTAAACATATAAGGGGACAGTTTGGGATGAGAGTCGTTTTTATGAGAAGTAATCCAATTTCTCCAGATCCGAGAGTTGAAAAAGAAGTGGACAGCCTTAGAAAAAATGACTGGCATGTTCAAATTTTAGCATGGGATAGAGATAGTAAATATAACGCAAAAGTGGAATTTTTAAAGCGAGCTCACACAATTAAAATTACAAGGTTTGGCATCCCTGCTATATTTGGTGGAGGATTTAAAAAAAACTTCTTTCCACTATTGCGCTTTCAGCTAAAACTATTCCAATGGCTACTTCAAAATAAAAATACGTATGATATTATTCATGCTTGTGATTTTGATACAGCATTTGTAGGTACAGTATGTGCGAAAATACTCCGTAAAAAAGTCATTTATGATATGTTTGATTCCGTTACTGCCCCCTTCAATGGACCTGCAATGATTGGGAAAATAGTTGAAAAAGTAGATGTAGCACTATTAAATAGTGTGGATGCTGTCATTATTTGTACAGAAAAGCGAAGAGGGCAAATAGCTAAAGCATCACCGAAAAAAATTGAAGTTATTTATAATACTCCACTGCATGTGGATTTAAAAGATGATTTAAATTTGAATCAAGATAAAGTAAAAATCGTCTATGTCGGCATACTGGCAAATGAAAGGCTCATTAAGGAACTAGTTGATATCGTAAAAAATAATCCGCGCTACGAATTACATATTGGTGGATTTGGCGAGTATGCAGACGAATTAGCAGACATGGCACTGCAATATGACAACATACTTTTTTACGGAAAAATCCCATATGAAAAAACATTAGCATTAGAAAAAAGTTGTGATATTATGACCGCCATTTATGATCCTGCAGTATCCAACCATTATTACGCTGCCCCAAATAAATTTTATGAGGCACTGATGCTTGGCAAGCCTTTAATTATGGTGAAAAACACAGGCATGTCTGAAGTAGTGGCAGATAATGACTTAGGTGAGCTTATTGATTTTAATCAGGAAAGTCTACAAAAAGGTATTGAAAAGCTAATTGAGCGTAAAAAAGAATGGCCAGAAATTTCACGGAAAATGAAGTTGTTATATGAGGAACATTATAGCTGGAGTGAGATGGAGAAACGCATTATTACATTATACAGCAATTTATAGCAGAAGAAGCTATTTGAAAATTTTACAATAATATTGGGTTTCTAGGGGGTCTTGGGACGAGATGAAGATATTATTTGTTGCGCAAAATTTTCAGATGGGCGGTATTCAAAAAGCTTTAATTAATACATTGAAAGAAGTTTGTGTCGATCAGCAATATGAAATAGATGTGTTTACATTCGGTAAAGGCGAACTCATAAAGGACATTCCCTCTAATGTGCATGTCAATATTGGAGGTTTACTATTACAGCTAATTGCTACCCCGTTTTATGTAGTGAAACAGAGTAAAAACTTGTGGCATATCATCTTACGAATACTATGTATGTTGATCGTACGAGTAATTGGTTCAAACAATTTTTATACATTACTTTTTAAAATGCATCGACCACAAAAACAATATCATATTGCCATTTCTTATTTTAATGATGCACCAAACAGTTACTTTAACCAAGGCACAAATTTGTTTGTAGATAAATTTGTAAGAGCGGATAAAAAGTTTGCGTGGATACATACAGATCCATTAAGGGCGAGCTTTAATTACGAAGTATGTGTTAAAACCTATCAGAATTTCGATAGATTAATATGTGTATCTGAAGCATGTAAGCAAAATTTGCTTAATTTTCTCCCCCAATATCGACATAAAATACAAGTAGTCTATAATTTTTTCCCAATAGCAGAAATTAAAGAACTAGCAACGCAATATCCACCATTTGAAAAAGGAACATTGGATTTAATATCTGTTGGGCGAATGGATAATGCTACTAAAAGGTTCGATCTCATTCCACACATATGTAAGCTTTTAAAGGAATCTTCTAACAATCCTTTTCATTGGCGAATTATAGGCGATGGGCCTGATTTACTTTTTAATAAACGATTAGCGCTTGAATTAGGTGTAGAAGATGTAGTTGAATTTGTCGGTGAATGTAATAATCCGTATCCGTTTATTAAACAGAGCGATGTTTTAATTTTAACTTCAGCGTATGAAGGATATCCGATGGTAGTAGGGGAGGCATTAATATTAGAAACGCCGGTTATTACCACAAATTTTGCGGCAGCGTGTGAACAAATCCACGATGGATGCAACGGTTTGATAGTAAATGGACATGTAGAAGATATGTATGCAGTCATTGTCAATGTAATCAACAATGGCGATTGTCTCCAGAACATGAAAAAATATATTGAAGAAAATCGCTATACAAATCGAAAAGCACAAGAGCAATTAGTATTGGAGTTTGATCGAAAATGAAATTAAAAAATAAAAATTTCAGCATTTGGATCTGTATTATATCCAGTATATTTGTCGTGTTAAAAATGTTTACAGGTAGTAATCTTTTTCTATTTATCTTTATTTGTTTAGTAATTACGGCGATGTTGTTGGATAAACAACAACATAGAATTGATTATTTACTGTTTTTTATTTCATGGGTGTATGTTATTAAGTTCGATTTGACGAGCTATTCACTATTTGTTGTACTTAGTTTTGTTTATATTGTTTTAAGTGTCATGACGCTGTTTATGCAAAACAAAGGGATTTCAACACAGCTTGTCATCACCTATGTTCTTTTTGTATGTTTTGCTGTCACCGCAACGCTGTTTAATAGCGGTAATCTTATCGAAGTGTTGGGCTTTGTATTAAATTATAGTGTGATCTTTTTTGCTGTTCTCTTCATCGATTCGAATGCTTATTTTAGAAGATATACGTATGTGTATGCAATAGGCTTACTAACTGCCGCAATCGTTCGCTGGATAAGTTTTTCCGTTCAAGCGATTGACAGCTTTATTGAGTCAATGACAATTGTCAATACAGTTAAGACGACAAGTGCTATTAATACAAGGTTTACGGGTTTAGATTTAGATCCGAATTATTTCAGTTTGCAAATTCTTATAGCGATTGCTTGTTTATTAGTTCTTTTTTATTACGATAGACAAATGGAAATTAAGCCGATTATGTTCATCATTGTATTAGCGATATTCGGGGTATTTACTTATTCTAAAATGTTTATCATCACTTTTATAGCATTCATTTTATTGACGTTCATTATGTTCGTTAAAAACAATGTAAAAACAGCATTCAAGTTCGCTTCGTTTATGCTAGCAATTTGTGGTGTTCTACTATTTTTTTTTTACGAGAAGTTATTCGAGATTTATTGGATTCGATTTTTTGGAGCAGGAACATCAACAGATGCTATTACGACTGGGCGATTAAGTAGTTGGAATATGTTTGCGGAAGAAATTTTACAAAGTACGAAAATATTCGTTATAGGGGCTGGTTTTGGCACGAGTTTCTCCAATGCAAAAATGGCTCATACGATGTACTTATCAACTCCTTATTATCTTGGGTTAGTAGGAATCGTTCTTGCACTACTATATATTGTGAGCTTAAATAAAGTTCTCCGTCAAAACATTGGTAACAGCGGAAAAACAAACTTTCAACTATTAGCGGTCAACGCTATACCTCTCTATATTATGTTAATCGCCAATGCGGTACTTGATTCATTCGTAATGGATTATTTCCCTTTTCATATTATGTTAATCATGTTTGCGTTAACGCTTCAGAAAAATCAGGAGATAAGTATGACAGGGAGGTGAGGTAATGCCATTTTTAAGTATTATTGTTCCAATCTATAATGTTGGGCACTATTTAAAAGAATGTATAGATAGCATATTGAATCAAAAATTTGAGGATTTTGAGCTAATATTGGTGGATGATGGATCAACGGATAATAGTTCCGAAATATGTGATCACTATGCCGAGCACGATGCAAGAATTGTTGTTATTCACAAAGAAAACGGTGGGCTTGTCAGTGCACGAAAAGCGGGTCTACTTGCCGCTCAAGGCAAATATATTGGCTATGTAGATAGTGATGATTGGATTGAAGCAGACATGTACCAATCTTTATGTGTTGCAGCAAATGTATACGATGTAGACATCGTCATTTGCGATATCGTAGAAAATTATCCAAATCAAGAAGTAAGACGAACACAAATGGTTGCACCTGGATTGTACAAGAAAGAAAGGATGGAAAAAGAAGTTTATCCAATTATGCTGTATGCAGGTGAATATTATAAGTTCGGATTATTTCCTTCTGTCTCCAATAAAATCTTCAAAAATACGCTTATCAAAAAATTTCAATTGAATGTTGATGATACAATCCGCATGGGGGAAGATGTAGCCTGTACATATCCTAGCTTACTTGATGCGGACAGTATTTATATATTAGACAAACAATATTTATATCATTATCGCCAAAGTCCCTCTTCTATGACAGCTAGTTATGATCAAACATTTTTTGAGAAAATCCTCATTTTATATGGGCATTTGAAATATTTTACACGTAGTAATGAAAAAACAGCACCTAATTTTACAAATCAACTACAGTATTATTTTATCTATTTAATTATTGCAGGGGTTAATAATGAATTTAATCGACAAAATGATAAGAGCCTGCGTGAGAAAAGGGCCTTTATCAAAAAAATGATGAAACAGAAAGATATCAACGAGGTGTTACAAGCAATTTGTACAAATGATTTACCGTATAAAACGAAAATTTACATTTGGTTATTGAAGAAACAGTACATTCTACTACTATATGCATTGATTGAGATGAAACGAAGTAGAAGTGACTAATGAGAACAAAGAAGATCATATTAAATTTATTTTCCAATGTTATGTTGCAAATTGTTTCGGCGGTCATTAATTTTATTTTGCCTCGGTTATTTATGACGACTTATGGCTCCGCTACGAATGGTCTAGTTACGTCAATTAAACAATTTTTAAGTTATTTAAAAATTGTAGAAGCGGGAGTTGGCAGTGCTTCCATAGCAGCGCTGTATAAACCGTTGGCCGTGAATGATAAAGAACAGATAAATGGTATTCTTTCAGCAACACATTTTTTTTACAGACGTTCAGGTACTATATTTGTTGTATTAGTAGCCCTATTAGCGATCTTCTATCCGCTAATAGTAGGTAAAGAAGTGAGTCCACTTATAGCTTTTTATATGGTGCTTATTTTAGGAGTTAGTGGCGTATCGGAGTATTTTTTAATCGGAAAATATTTAGTGCTACTAACAGCAGATCAAAAAAGCTACATTATTTACCGTATACAAACATGTTTATTGATCGCTAGTACTATTTTATCCTTCGTTTTATTAACTTATGGTTTTTCAATCGTTGTTGTTGTTGGTAGTTCAAGCATGCTGTTATTACTAGATATTCTTTTTTTAAAAGTATATGTCCAAAAAAAATATCCGTATTTCAATAGTAACGTAAAGCCAAATACACCAGCAATTAAAAAAAAGTGGGATGCTTTAATTCATCAAATTGCCTCATTAGTTGTATTTAATACGCCGTTTATTTTAATTACTATTTTTCTTGGTCTTGCAGAAGTTAGTGTATTTACAGTGTACAATATGGTATTTAATGCTGTTACATTGTTTATTTCAGCTTTTTCTGGTGCGATGTTAGCAGCCTTTGGAGACATACTTGTAAAAGAAGATCGCGATACACTTCAAAAACATTTTCATCATTTCGAATATGTTTTTTTCGCAGTCGTTGCTTTCGGTTATACATGTACAGCCATTTTAATTTTGCCTTTTATAACTATTTATACAGCGGGTATTGAGGATGCAAACTATATAAGACCGTGGTTAGGGGCACTCTTTGTAGTTGTAGGCATTGCCAATGCTATTCGAATTCCTGCAAATACATTAGTCAATTCAGCTGGACATTTTAAAGAGACAAAAATTCGTGCGATTATTGAAGCGGTCATAAACTTTAGTTTCTCCTTTGTTTTAGTACAATTTCTAGGTGTTGAAGGCATTTTGATTGGAGCACTTTGTTCTTATGCATATCGTACATGTGATTTAATACTTTATACGTCTAAAGAGATACTAAAAACTTCAGTTTACGTTACCGTTAAAAAAATTTTACTAAATAGTATTTTGGCATTCATCGCAGCATCACCATTTCTATTTTTTATCGAATTACATATTGCAAGTGTCATTACTTGGTTTGTTGCAGCTGTATGCATTTCTGTATGGACAATGACTGTTGTTTTTGTTGGGAATTTTATTTTCCAACCTACTACGATGCGAGACATTTTGCGGCACTTAAAGCGTGTCATTTCCAACGACTAAAAAGCTTTCCCTACGTTTTTAAGTAAGTTAGATATGCTAGATCACTCATTAAAAATAAGTTTAATTGCTTAGAAATGGCAGGTGGGAAAATGAAGCCAGTTGTTAAGGAAATATTTTTACTAAGGTTTGTAGCCTGTTTGGGAATTGTTTTAATGCATAGTGTCACTTTAGTGTTGGACATATACGATATAGAAGAAAATACTGTGTTTTTTGTACTGACATCTCTTCAATTAGCATTAATGTTTGGGACACCTGTTTTTATTTTTATTTCAGAATTTGTGATTGCCTACTCCTATTCAGATGAATTGCCAAAAAGATTTTATAAAAAACGTTTTTCTTATATTTTTTTACCTTTTATTTTTATAGGGATTGTAGATGCAGCCCTTCATTCTATTAACATAAATAGTGTTGATTTTGAAAAAAAGGTTTTATTAAATTTTTTTGAAGGTGATTTTCACGGTTATTTCATTATCATCATTTTTCAGTTTTACTTGTTGCATCCGTTATTTGTAAAATATATTGTTTCAAAATATCCAGCCTATCAAGTCATCCTTGCAGCATGTCTTATTAATTTTGCTTATCTAGCCTTTTTCAATTTTTTCGACCCATTTAAGTATTTATATTTTCTTCCTTATTTAGAAGTGGAATGGACTGTATTAAATAAGATGCCATTTCCTGCATGGATTGCCTATTTCGTAGTGGCCTATTATTGTGGTAAAAATTATGAACAGTTTATTTCGTTGCTCCATCGCTTTCGTTATGTATTACCAAGTATTTGTTTACTCATGCTAGGTATTTTACTCGCTAGTCAATGGTCTGGATTGATTACTGAAGTTCACTCAAAGAGAATTGATGTTATATTTTACACATTAAGTGTAGCTTTTCTATTGTTTTGGATCGCCAGTAAAATAAGAAACATGCCTCAATTAATTATTTTCATAAGTCGTTACTCTTTTGGCATTTATTTGCTACACCCACTTTTTAATATCATGCTAAAAAGTTTTTTTACGAAATATATAGATGTATTAAGTGCTTCTACTGTTATCGTCAGCACGTTTTTAATCAGCACGGTATGCTCCATTTGCGTTACATATTTACTGAACAAATGGAAGCTCGGACCTTATTTAGTAGGCCAAGTGCATGCCAAAGAAAAAGCAACTAGTAACAAAATTAGAGCGAGCAAAACAAAGCAATTAGTCAATCATCGCTAATGATGTGATTGCTCTTTTAGTGAAAACGAATAAATATAAAATTTATATGCAAGCAAGCAACATAACCTGACGCGAATTTTTCCTTTTATTTTTGCGATTGACGAAGAAAAAATGGTAAACTCTAATGAGTGTTATTGATAGAAAGAGTGGTTTTGTAAAATGAAAGTACTATTTATTGGAGATATCGTCGGTTCAATTGGACGAGATGCGGTTGAAAAATATTTACCACGATTAAAAAAGAAATATAGTCCAGATGTAGTTATTGCAAATGGTGAAAATGCTGCAGCGGGACGTGGGATTACACGTAATATTTATAATGATTTATTACAAATGGGTGTAGATGTTATTACAATGGGTAACCACACTTGGGATAATAAAGATATTTTTGATTTTATTGATGATGCTGATTATTTAATTCGACCAGCAAACTTTTCGACTGATGCACCAGGTAAGGGTATGGTGCAAATTTCGAAAAATGGTGTTACGTTATCTGTTATCAATTTACACGGTCGTGTATTTTTGCCACCGCATGAAGATCCGTTCGCAATGGCAGAGAAATTAATCGAAGAAGCGCGCAAAACGTCGCCACTAGTGTTTGTGGATTTCCACGCAGAAGCGACAAGTGAAAAAATAGCGCTTGGTTGGCACTTGGATGGCAAGGCATCGGCAGTTGTTGGAACACATACGCATGTACAAACAGCAGATGCGCGTATTTATCCTAAAGGTACTGCTTATATTACGGACGTCGGCATGACAGGACCGTATGATGAAATTTTAGGGATGACAAAGGAAAGTGTTATTTACAAATTTCAAACTAATATGCCGTCACGTTTTGAAGTACCAAAAAAGGGTCGCGATGTATTAAGTGGCTTTTATGTTGATATTGATGACAAGACAGGGAAAGCTGTTAATTGTGAAAGAATATATATTAATGAGGACTATCCGTTTCAAGCTTAATGAAAACTACTGTGCATACTTCATGCACAGTAGTTTTTTTTCACCTGCAGCTTTGGTGGATAAACCGTTCTAAATAGAAGGTTTATTAGTATTAAAAATGAATATATAGCAATAAAAACATCATGGAATTAAACAGTTTACAATATATCAGAAATGAAAATAGTCTATTTTCATTTTACTGAGCATAAAATGACCTACGGACAATAACTTGAAGTCCAAAAAGGGGGACATGAGTTATTGAGCGTAAACACTATTCGCGAAACGGGGAGGAATAATTGTGGATTCATTAAAAGTATCATCACGCTCTAATCCAAATTCAGTTGCAGGTGCATTAGTCGCGGTAATCAGAGAAAAAGGGCAAGCAGAAATGCAGGCAGTTGGGGCAGGTGCACTTAACCAAGCCGTGAAAGCAGTGGCCATCGCACGCGGATTTGTAGCGCCAAGTGGCACAGATTTAATTTGCGCACCGGCGTTTGCCGATATTTTAATTGCTGGTGAAGAACGTACAGCATTAAAGCTGCTAGTAGAAAAACGTGTTCGATAATTAAAGTAGAACTTTAATCGGTGGGGGGGTGACCCCGCCGATTATTAGTAAAACGGTGGAGATGTTCATTCCACTATAAAGAATTATAAAATGTACAAGCCCTATCACTAAACTTCTTTTTTGGACGAGCGTCTAACAGATGTGAACGGAATTAGCCATTCATATCTAGTGCTCTTTCCTCTAAAAGTCAATGTGATAGGGCTTATTTGTGTCTATTTTTGTGCCAGGCACCCACACAATTCTGAATTTTTCAGATGAGTGCCAGGCACCGAAACAATTTTGAATTTTCATGGCAATGCCAGTAGGGGTAACTAAGTAAAAATCCACGCAGATTCCTGCGGGAACGCACGCAACGTAAGACGCAACAGGCGACGCGAAAGCGACGGTTGCGGCTGACGTCATGCCCGCGGAAAGCGAAGTGGATTTTTACGATTTAGAAGACGTTATGGTGCTAGATGTTTAAGCGGAGTGTCAGGCACCGAAACAATTTTGAATTTTCATGACTCTGCCAGTAGGGGTAACTAAGTAAAAATCCACGCAGACTCCTGCGGGAACGCACGCAACGTAAGACGCAACAGGCGGCGCGACAGCGACGGTTGCGGCTGACGTCGTGCCCGCGGAAAGCGAAGTGGGTTTTTACGTTATAAGAAGCCGTTATCATGCAATTAGCATTGCCTAAAATCCAAAATAAATGTCCAATCATGCACTTGAAATCAGCAAGTTAATTTTTTATACTTAATTGATTTGAAAATTACAACTTTTTGAACAACATTTTCAGTCAAAGGTCTGAATTTAGCCCAATTCATTGAATAACAATAGTGCAGACCGTTTCTTCGTGTTAAACTTATGAAGGAAAAAAATAATAGTATACATTGGATTTAAGGAGTTGTTGAGATGTTACATCAGCTTTCGTGGAAAGTCGGTGGGCAGCAAGGTGAAGGGATTGAGAGTACAGGTGAGATTTTCTCGATGGCAATGAATCGTTTAGGTTATTTCCTTTACGGTTATCGTCACTTCTCTTCTCGTATAAAAGGTGGCCACACTAATAATAAAATTACAGTTCGTCCAACAGAAGTACGTTCCATTGCGGATGATTTAGATATTTTAGTGGCGTTCGATCAAGAAACAATCGACGTCAATTATAAAGAACTAACAGAAAAAGGCATTATATTAGCCGATGCAAAATTTGATCCTGTAAAACCAGAGGATTCAAAAGCACCATTATTTGCTGTACCTTTTACAGAGGTGGCGGCAGAGCTTGGTACAACGTTAATGAAAAACATGGTAGCAATCGGAGCGACTGCCTCTCTTCTAAACTTAGAAGATGCTGTGTTCCAAAATGTTGTTGATGACATCTTCGGCAAAAAAGGTGAAGAAGTTGTTCAGAAAAACATGGAAGCAATCGCGCGCGGTCATGAAATGATGAATGAATTATTAGGAGATCGTATTGGTGAGTGGGCATTAGCTCCAGCTGATGGTAAACGCCGGATGTTCATGATTGGGAATGATGCAGTAGCACTTGGTGCACTAGCTGCTGGGACACGCTTTATGGCGGCATACCCGATTACACCTGCATCAGAAATTATGGAATATCTTATTAAGAAATTACCTAAGTTTGGTGGGGCAGTTATTCAAACGGAAGATGAAATCGCGGCGGCAACGATGGCGATTGGTGCAAACTTCGGTGGTGTACGTTCATTTACAGCGTCAGCAGGTCCTGGTCTTTCTCTAATGATGGAAGCAATCGGGCTTTCAGGTATGACAGAGCAACCACTAGTTGTTGTAGACACACAACGTGGCGGTCCATCTACGGGTTTACCAACGAAGCAAGAACAATCAGATTTAATGGCAATGCTTTATGGTACACATGGTGAAATTCCAAAAGTGGTCATCGCGCCTTCAACTATGGAAGAAGCGTTCTTTGACACAATCCAAGCGTTTAATATTGCAGAGGAATTACAGTTACCTGTTATTTTAATGACGGACTTACAGTTATCGCTTGGTAAACAAACTGTTGAACCATTCGATTATAAAAAAATTGAAATTCGTCGTGGGAAAATTGTTACAGACGATCTTGAAGCTTCAGCAGATAAAGCTTACTTCAAGCGTTATGAAGATACAGAAGACGGTATTTCGCCGCGTGTGCTACCAGGTCATTTAAACGGTATCCACCATGTAACAGGTGTTGAGCATGATGAAACAGGGAAGCCATCTGAAGCAACTGGCAACCGTCGTACACAAATGGATAAACGCTTCCGTAAGCTAGAAGCATTGAATTTTGATACACCTGTTTATAAAAATGCACCACATGAAGAAGCGGATGTGTTATTAGTAGGCTTTAACTCAACACGTGGAGCGATTGAAGAAGTACAAGAGCGATTAAATGCTCAAGGCATGAAGGTGAACCATGCGCATATTCGCTTAATTCACCCATTCCCATCGGCTGATATGGCACCTCTTGTGGAGAAAGCGAAAAAAGTAATCGTTGTAGAAAACAACTACACTGGTCAGTTAGCGAACATCATGAAAATGAATATTGGTGGTCACGGTAAGATTGAGATGATTACAAAATATAACGGTACTCCGTTCTTGCCAGGTGAATTAGAAAATAGAGTGAAGGAGTTGACTCACTAATGGCAACATTTAAGGATTTTCGTAATACAGTGAAACCAAACTGGTGCCCAGGTTGTGGCGACTTCTCTGTACAGGCTGCGATTCAACGTGCAGCAGCAAACGTAGGCATCGAGCCAAATGAACTAGCAGTTATTTCTGGGATCGGCTGTTCGGGTCGTATTTCAGGTTATATTAATTCATACGGTTTCCATGGCATTCATGGTCGTGCATTACCGATTGCACAAGGATTAAAAATGGCTAACCGTGATTTAAATGTCATCGCTTCTGGTGGTGACGGAGATGGTTTTGCGATTGGTATGGGGCATACGATTCATGCCATCCGTCGTAACATCGACATCACATATGTTGTAATGGATAACCAAATTTACGGTTTAACAAAAGGCCAAACCTCTCCACGTTCGGCTGCTGGATTTATTACAAAATCTACGCCAGGTGGCGCTATTGAGCCATCGTTAAAACCATTGGAAGTAGCATTAACAAGCGGTGCTACATTTGTGGCACAAGGCTTCTCAACTGATATTAAAGAATTAACAGCTTTAATTGAAGCAGGCATTAACCATAAAGGCTTCTCATTTATCAATGTATTTTCACCATGTGTTACGTACAACAAAGTAAATACGTACGATTGGTTTAAAGAAAACTTAACAAAGCTTGCTGATATTGAAGGTTATGATAATGCTGACCGTGGTATGGCAATGCGCACTGTAATGGAGAATGAAGGCTTAGTTACAGGGATTATTTATCAGGATAAAGAAACTACTTCTTATCAAGAAAAAGTTCCTGGTTACGCTGAGCTACCTTTAACAGATATCGATATTCAAATGAGCGAAAATCAATTCAATGCACTTGTGCAAGAATTTATGTAAATAAGATTGCTAAAAGCCACAATTATTATATTGTGGCTTTTAGTATGTAAATAAAAGGAATCAAGAAGAGTTTTTCTGTTGTGCCAGGCACCCAAACAATTTCTAGTTGCATTCTAATACTAACTAAGTCAAAATCCACGCAGACTCCTGTTGGAACGCACGCAACGAAAGCGGAGTGCCATGCACCCAAACAATTTTGAATTTTCATGGTACTACCACTAATGTTAACTAAGTAAAAATCCACGCAGACAGACCGCGCGACAGCGACGGTTACAGCTTATGTCGTGCCCAAGGAAAGCGGAGTGGATTTTTACGATTGAGGAAACCATTATTATGCTAGGTATCTACGCTAAGTGCCAGGCACACAAACAATACTTCTAGTTGATTAGAGCAAGAAGCGTCACACACAGCGGAAACAAACTTACATTTTTAATAATGAAAATCCATCAAATGATTAATAGGGGGCGTGCGCGGGTAAAATTATATGAAAGAATGATACAATAAAAGAAAAAAAGAGGCGATGTTCGTGAATAATATCATTGATTTTATTGCGAAAAAAAAGGAACGTGAAGAACGGCAACGTGCTCTAGATTTAGAACGGTATGTTGCGACTCAATGTAAATTCCATCAGCCAGAAAACATAGATGCTCTTGTTGATGGTAAAGTGATTGAAGTGAAAGATCATACACTTTTTTTAGGTTTTTTATCAATTTTAAAAGATGAACAAATTGAGCCACTTCACATCTTTCAGGACGTTTTTTCATTAGAGCCAAGCCGTTTTGAAATAGCCTATAACATGAAATGGTGGTCGGTTGTTCAGCTTGCTTTTACATTTTTAACGATTTTAAAGGAAAATGAACCGCATACATATGCAGATTTTCTAGGACTAACTTGATTTATCTGGGGTATGTGCACGTCTGATAAACTAAACAAACGTGTGCATACTCAACTGGATTCCTCTTTTTACCTCAAAGAATACAACCATCTTTACAATTCCTCTAATACTTAAAAAACTTCACATATATTTATAAACTCTCAATAATGTTTACGAAATATTTTTAAGCCATCCATACTTGCTTAATGTTTGTTTTATAAGATTACTGTTGTAAGCAAATAAAAATAAACATAAACAAATGGAGGGTCCAACTCATGGCAATTCAAAAGTTATGGAAGAAAGGCTTAATCGGTGCATTAGCAATTTCAATGTTGGCAGCTTGCTCGGACAGTTCTTCTAATTCAAATGGGGTCAATAGTGATGCATCACTTGATGAAATTACTGAGAAAGCGAAACAAGAAGGAACGGTTAATTCAGTCGGTATGCCAGATACATGGGCAAACTGGGTGGAGACTTGGCAAGAGCTTGATACTGAATATGCCATCAAGCATCAGGATACAGATATGTCGAGTGCAGAGGAACTAGCAAAATTTGAAGCAGAAAAAGATGATGCTACAGCTGATATTGGGGATGTAGGGATTGCCTTTGGACCAATTGCCAAGGATAAAGGCCTAACATTACCATACAAAACCTCGTATTGGGATGATATTCCGGACTGGGCCAAGGATGATGAAGGTCATTGGATTGTTGGCTATACAGGCACCATTTCATTTTTAACAGATACAAACAATGTGAAAAATGCACCAACCTCTTGGGAAGATCTTAAAAATGGAGATTATCATGTCAGCATAGGTGATGCTTTAACAGCAAACCAAGCACAATTTGCGATATTAGCTGCCGCAATGGCTTTCGGAGGCGATGAATCGAATATTCAACCAGGTATTGATTTCTTTGCGGAATTAGCGCAACAAGGGCGTTTACAAGGTGATCCATCCGTCGCTAATTTAGAAAAAGGGGAAATTGATGTAGCAATCTTATGGGACTTTAATGCATTAGGCTATCGTCATCAAATTGATGAACAGCGCTTTGATGTAGTAATTCCATCAGAAGGCTCTGTAACATCAGGCTAT
The DNA here is from genome assembly GCF_044761135.1 of Lysinibacillus sp. NPDC097868. Taxonomy (NCBI): domain Bacteria; kingdom Bacillati; phylum Bacillota; class Bacilli; order Caryophanales; family Bacillaceae; genus Lysinibacillus; species Lysinibacillus sp. NPDC097868. Next base: position 497,166 of record NZ_JBIWBS010000001.1, read on the forward strand.
GCAACGGTAATAAATAAGTATGCGAAAAACCCTTATGCTGCCATGTTAACTCGAGAATATATTTTATCGGATGCAGGACAAGAAAACTTAGCAAAAGGTTACGCACGACCAATTCGTGAAAATGTGAAGTTATCTCAGGAAGTAAAGGATCTATTACTACCAGCAGAAATGTATAAAAACGCACAACCAGTTAATGATCAAAAACAGTGGGAAGAAACGACAAAGCAAATTCCACAAATGTATCAAGAGCAGGTACTAATTCATGCCAAATAAAAAAGTCGCTCTTATTGTCATCGATGCACTTCGTTTTGATACGGCATGTACACACATGGGATTTATGCAACATTTAGTAGAACGTAAAATAGCTTCACGTTTCGAGGTGCGTTCTGAAGTACCGTCTTTATCGAGACCCTTATATGAAACTATTTTAACGGGAACACCACCAATCGTTCATGGTGTAACAAGTAATATGGCGGTGCGCTTATCGACACAATGTAGTTTATTTCATTTAGCGAAGTCCAATGGTCTTTCTACAGCAGCAGCAGCTTATTATTGGGTAAGTGAGCTTTACAATCGAGCACCATTTCAGCATATGGAGGACCGTTTACAATTCAATACAAAGCATCCGATTGAAAATGGCTTGTTCTATTTTGAAGATCATTACCCTGACAGTCATTTATTTGCAGATGCAGCGTGGTTAATGGATCAAAAGCAGCCTGATTTCTTATATATTCACCCGATGAATGTAGATGATGATGGGCATAAGTTTACAGCAAACTCAGCGCAATATCGTAATCGCGTGTTGGCTGTGGATGCACTATTGTCGCTGTTTATTCCAAAATGTATGGCACAAGGATACGAAGTGATTGTGACGGCAGATCATGGGATGACGAGTGATGGCAATCATGGCGGGTCAACAACTGAGGATCGGCATGTACCTATGTTTGTAATTTCCCAAGCTGTTACAGCTGGTATAAAAGATGGCGTGGTGTCTCAGCTACAAGTAGCACCTCTCTGTTGTCATTTAATGAATATAGAGCCTTCTGAGGAGATGGTTCCACTATTATTAGAGGGTGTACAAACATTACAACAAACTAATTAAAAAATAAACATTTGTGAATAACAGATTTAACGTTTATACATTTTTAAGTTAGAAAGAAGTGGTAGTTTTGATATCTAAGAGGCAATCTTTTGCCTGGCTTACACCTTTCCTGTTACTTGTATTGTTATTTTTCCTAGTGCCATTACTGTACATGCTTGTAACGAGCTTTAGTAATAGCGAAGGATTTACGTTAGCGCAATATAAATCCGTATTAACGAATAATTATATTTTACAAGGATTTAAAAATAGTGTGACGTTATCTGTCATTTCGGCAGTAGTTGCGCTAATGGTTACGTTGTTTGCAGTTTATGCGATTATGCACTTTTCACAGCCAATAAGGGAGAAAATTTTAATAGTAACAAATTTAACTTCAAATTTTTCAGGTATTCCTTTAGCTTTTGCGTTTATTGTCTTGCTAGGTAATAGTGGATTATTTACGTTGCTATTTGAAAAATGGGAAATAGGTGCTTTATCGTCCTTTTCCCTATATAGCTGGAGTGGGTTATTGCTCATTTATATTTATTTTCAACTGCCGTTAGCGTTAATGCTGCTGTATCCGATTTATGATGGCATACAGCAGCAATGGAAGGAAGCGGCTGCGCTTTTAGGTGCATCGTCTTTTCAGTTTTGGATAAAAATTGGTATTCCTGTTATGTTACCAGGTATTGTTGGAACTTTTAGTGTGTTATTTGCCAATGCAATGGGTGCCTATGCATCTGCATACGCCTTAACTAGTAGTAATTATAATTTAGTTGCTATACGAATTGGAGCACTGATTAAGGGAGATATATTTGCTCAACCCGAGTTGGCAAGTGCTATTGCAGTATTGCTGGCGGTAACGATGGTGACCGCAATGCTAATAAGTGAATGGAGCATAAAGAAAACAAGGGGGAAATTGTAATGAAAAAAAGAAATTTTGCTAATATCGTTTTCCTCCTTTTAATGTTGTATTTGCTATTGCCGATAGTAGCGACCATGCTTTATGCATTTTCATCAAAGTGGCATAAAACGATTTTTCCAGAGGGACTGACATTCAAGTGGCTTGCTACACTGTTTCAAGATGCAGCATTTATGCAGGCATTTGGACGTTCTGTCTTCCTTTCTGGAGGTGCAGTCGCCATTGGATTATTAGTTATCGTCCCTGCGATATTTGTCATTGTTTTATATTTTCCTAAGTATGAGAAATGGATTCAAGTGGCGGTCGTTATGGTGTATTCTTTTCCGGGTATTATTTTAGCTGTTGGATTAATCCGCGTGTATTCAACAGTAGGTGTACCGATGATTTTGGTCGTATTGGGCGCCTACGTGATTGGTATTTTGCCATATATATATCAAGGGACGCGCAATAGCTTGCGTAATGTAGATGCAAGGCAACTGTTGGACGCAGCACAATTATTAGGTGCAACTAAAACGCAAGCATTTACGAAAATACTGTTGCCTACTGTTTATCCGGGCTTGTTTGCTGGCGCATTATTATCGTTTTCAGTCCTTTTTGGAGAATTTGTACTAATTAATTTAGTAGTCGGCTCGCGCTTTGAAACTGTACAAATTTATTTAATGAAAAAGCTAAGTACGAGTGGCCATATTGCCAGTGCGGTCGTCTTTATTTATATCGTTCTTATGGGGTTATTAACGTTCGCTATTGCGATATTAACGAATCGTTCGAAAGGTGCGACAAATGTATGAGCTATATTGTAATTGAAGGACTTCATAAAAAATATGAACAAACAACTGTCTTATCAAATATCGAAATGACAATTGAAAAAGGTCAATTTATTACACTTCTAGGGCCAAGTGGCTGTGGGAAAAGTACCATTTTAAGAATTGTTGCGGGCCTAACGGATGCAACAGCAGGAAAAATACAAATTGAAGGAAAAAATATGGGTGGCATCCAGCCAAAAGATCGCCAGGTCGGGATGGTATTTCAATCCTACGCACTATTTCCGAACATGACCGTCAAAGAAAATATTGCATTTGGCTTGCGAATGAAAAAAATAAATAATACAGAAGTGGAGCAACGTGTGCAAGAAATTCTAGCCATCGTGCATTTGACAGAAAAGGCAAATGCATATCCAAAGGAATTGTCTGGTGGTCAACAGCAACGAGTAGCGCTTGCCCGAGCGCTCGTTGTACGACCTAAAGTGTTGCTTTTAGATGAGCCACTAAGTGCACTTGATGCGCAAATACGCAAAAAATTACAGAGCGATTTACGCGCAATACAACGGCAGCTTGGAATGACAATGATTTTAGTAACCCATGATCAGGATGAGGCTATGGCTGTATCAGACAAAATATTTGTGATGAGCAATGGGGAAATTGCGCAAAGCGGCACACCGACAGAAATTTATACGAATCCGAAAAATGAATTTGTTGCGAATTTCATTGGTCATTATAATGTGTTTCCACGACATGTGCTTGAGACGATGATAGGAACGAAATTGCCTGGAGATAGTGGGAAGTTTGCCATTCGACCAGAAGCTGTTCATGTCGAGAAGAAGGATGGAGACTTTTGTCTTTTAGGTGTAGCGACACAGTCGTTAATGAGTGGTAATATCATTCGTACAACTTTAGAAGGCGATTGTGTATTTACAATGGAGCAGTTACATCAGCGTGGGCAAACGCTTGAACTAGGTAAAAACTATAAGTGTTACGTAGCGAAGGAAGATGTGATTGCACTATCATGACGTATGCTAAAATTGAACGGTTTGAATTTATATTAAAGCAATTAGAGCTTGATGGAAAAATCATTGTGACAAATATCGCAGAAGCATTATTCGTAGCACCTGAAACTGTTCGTCGGGATTTGGATGAGCTAGAGCAGCAACATCTATTGACGAGAGTGCATGGAGGAGCAATTAAGTATACAAATGTTCGAACGGAACCTGCATTTTTGCGGAAATTGCAAATGCAAAAAGAAGCAAAGTGTACCATTGCTCGGCAGGCTGCGATGCGAATATGTGATGGGGATACGATTGCAGTTGATACAGGGACGACGACAGTGCACATTGCAGATTACTTAATGGCGGTTGAGGATATTACTGTTGTTACTCACTCTATTGCCGCTGCGGCACAATTTAATCTCGCCATTGAAGAAAGACGGATGACAGGGAAAGTTATTTTACTAGGAGGAACAACAAACCCTAGACAAGCTTCGGTTGCTGGTGCAATGACATTAGAATGGTTAGGCAATATGAATTTCGACAAAGCATTTTTATCTTGCGGTGGCATGAAGGATGGTATGGTGTATGACTATGATTTAGATGAATCACTGATTTCTCAAAAGATGCTACAGCAAAGTAAAAAGACAATACTATTAGCAGATGCATCAAAAATTAATGGCCATTCATTTTATCAAATCTGTCATTTAGCACAATGTACGGAAATAATGTGTGATATTGCTTGCCCAGAAGACTGGCAAGTATACGAAGAACAGTGGACAATATGTAGTGGAGGGAAAAGTTGATGACAATTGATTACCATGTACATTTAGAGGAGGGGCCTTATTCTTTCCGTTGGCTGGAGCGAACATCTCGAGCGATCTCGCACTTTCATGAGCCTAGAAGTACTACTAAAGGTTCCAAAGCGTTAGTCGAATGGCAAGTGTCAGCAATGGCTAGTCGATTGCACAATGGTTGCTATAGTGAAGAATGGCTTGACCTATATTTACATCAGGCAAAACAACTTGGTTTACGAGAGGTTGGTATTGTCGATCATTTGTATCGCTTTCATGAGGCTCGCTCCTATTTTGAACAATATATGCAATTAGATAATTCACAAGAAATCGGTCGTCTGCAACGATACTGGCTAGATAGTGTGATGACTGAAAATATGGACGATTTTGTATTAGCAATAGCAAAGGCAAAGAAAAGATGGCGTCAGCATGGTGTCGAGTTAAAGCTAGGCATTGAAGCGGATTACTTTGTAGGTGGCGAGGAGGAATTGGCATCGCTACTAGACGGACACCCTTGGGATTATGTAATTGGCTCTGTTCATTTTGTTGATGGCTGGGGCTTTGATAATCCACAAACGGAGCATTTATTTGCTAATATGGATCAAACAACATTGCAGATGAACTATACGCATTTTTTTTCAACAGTCGTGCAAATGATACAGTCTAACATGTTTGATTTTGTGGCTCACTTGGATAATTTTAAAGTCTTTCGTTATCATGTTGAGGATGAGGCGTTTAATCTTTTATGGTATGAACGAATTGCGCAAGCGCTTGTCAACACACAAACAGCAACGGAAATTAATGCAGGGTTATATTATCGCTACCCCGTGCAAGAAATGTGCCCCGGTCCATTGTTTTTGCAAGTTTTAGTACAACGGGGTGTCGAGTTTACCGTTTCTTCAGACGCCCATTTCCCTGATGATTTAGGAAAATATACATTTGCCAATACTGATTTGCTAAAGAGCTTAGGCGTTCAACACCTAGTAGGGTTCGATCAACGCATAAAAAAATATATAGAGTTATAACAACAATCACCGTTGATAATGTCATCGGTGATTTTTTCTAGGTATCTATGCTAAGTGTCATGCATTTAAACAGTTATACTTGTTGTTGGTAGCGAAGGCGGTGACTCCTCCGGGAATGCAAGCAGCGTAAGACGCAACAGACCACGCGATAGCGGGGGTTCTGGCTTACGTGTGTGCCCGCGGAAAGCACCGCCGTAGTGGACAACAACGACATTGCAAAAAAGTGCTAGATTGATTACTGTCAATCTAACACTTTTTCTCTTTTGTCCCAGCCTCCTTGTTTATTATGAAGCAATAGACAAGAACGACGGAATATTTTTAATAAGAAGTGTATTTAAGTAGAAACCACGACATTTAGTACACAAACCTTGTAGGAAGTAGTAATCATTCAGTATAATAGTAAAATGGGAATTCGAATGCACGGATTTCGTTTGAAAGGAGTTACCTGACCTGCAATGAATGAGGAACAACGATTAACCAGTCAACAAGTCAATCAACCAAAAAAAGAAGACAAGCCTGATAAGGATTATAGTAAATATTTTGAGAAGGTCTTTACTGCACCTTCATTAAAAGATGCAAAAAAACGTGGTAAAGAAGAAGTGAAATACCATAAAGACTTCCAAATAGCAGAACAATTTGCTGGCATGGGCGAGGGACGGACTTTCTATATCCGTACATATGGCTGCCAAATGAATGAGCACGATACAGAAGTGATGGCTGGGATATTTATGCAGCTTGGTTATACTTCAACAGAGATTATCGAGGAAGCAGATGTGGTGCTACTCAATACATGTGCAATCCGTGAAAATGCAGAAAACAAAGTATTTGGAGAGCTTGGTTTCCTGCTAAAATATAAACGCAAAAATCCAGAAATGTTAATTGGTGTATGTGGCTGTATGTCGCAAGAAGAATCTGTAGTTAATAAAATTTTAAAAACGTATCCACACGTCGATATGGTATTTGGAACACACAATATACACCGTTTGCCAAATATTTTAAAAGAAGCATACATGTCGAAGGAAATGGTTATAGAGGTTTGGTCTAAAGAGGGCGACGTTATTGAAAACTTGCCGAAAAAACGTTTAGGTTCCATTAAAGCCTGGGTCAATATTATGTACGGCTGTGACAAGTTTTGTACGTATTGTATCGTGCCATATACGCGTGGGAAAGAACGTAGTCGTCGTCCAGAGGAAATCATTGCTGAAGTTCGTGAGCTAGCAGCTGCGGGCTATAAAGAAATTATGCTCCTTGGTCAAAATGTCAACGCTTACGGGAAAGACTTTGAGGACCTTGATTACCGTCTAGGTGATTTAATGGATGAATTGCGAAAAATTGATATTCCACGTATTCGCTTTACAACAAGTCACCCTCGTGATTTCGATGATTATTTAATTGAAGTGCTAGCAAAAGGCGGGAACTTAGTTGAACATATTCATTTACCAGTCCAATCGGGCTCAAATGATGTGTTAAAAATTATGGCTCGTAAATATAGTCGTGAGCATTTCCTTAGCCTAGTAGATAAGATTAAAGCTGCAATCCCTGGTGTGACGTTAACAACTGATATTATTGTCGGTTATCCAAACGAAACAGAGGAGCAATTCGAAGAGACTATATCACTATACCGTGAAGTAGGCTTTGAAATGGCCTTTACGTATATTTACTCTCCTCGAGAAGGTACGCCAGCTGCGAAGATGGTTGACAATGTACCAGAAGATGTGAAAAAAGAGCGCCTGCATCGTTTAAATGCGGTTGTACAAGAATATTCTAGAAAAGCGCTTGAAGGCTTGAAAGGCGAAATTGTAGAAGTGTTAGTGGAAGGAACAAGTAAACGTCGTGACGACGTACTTGCCGGCTATACGCGGAAAAATCGCCTAGTGAATTTTAAAGCACCAACAGAGTTGATTGGACAGTTAGTGAAAGTGAAAATAACGGAGGCTACTTCTTATTCATTAACTGGAGAATTTGTGGAAGTAGTAAAAAATGAAAAGGTGGAAGCGTAAATGACACAAGTATTGTATACAAAAGAAGATTTAATTAAAAAATCCCATGAAATTGCGCATATGATTGCGAATACACCGGAAGTTGATTTTTTTAAAAAAGCTGAAGCACAAATTAATGAAAATCAACTTGTTCGTGAACGTATTGCTAGTTTAAAAAGCTTGCAAAAACAAGCAGTAAACTTCCAACACTTAGGTAAAGAAAAAGCATTAAAAATGATTGAAGACAAAATTGAAAAAATCGAAGAAGAAATTAATGCGATTCCTGTTGTACAGCAATTTAAAGAATCACAAGGTGATGTGAATGACTTATTACAATTAGTGTCGAACACAATTGCCAATAACGTTACAAACGAAATTGTGCGCTCAACAGGTGGCGATGTGTTACGCGGTGAAACTGGCTCTTATGTACAAAATTCTCAACCAGGTAGCTGTTCATAAATAAATAATAGAAGAAACAGCCCGAATGACTGCATTCGGGCTATTTTTATGGCGAAATTTAGTGAGGGGTTTACACATAATGAAAGCCCCTCCTAAAGCTGTTGAATGTAAAAATGTATAAAGTAAGTCAATTTGATTCTATGAAATATGTTCACCCAATGGGCGCTACCTGCATATGATGGAGTGAAAAGAGTCGAAGGAGGAATTGCGCTGAAACGTTTACGACAAATCGTGACGAAAGCAGTAGTTGCCAAAGGGAAGAAGAGAACGGAAGAACGTGTAACGTTATGTCCAACAAATAAACCGACGAGTATTCTCGGTTGCTGGGTAATCAACCATACTTGTTCAGCAAAAAAAGTCGGTAAATTTGTAGAAGTGTCAGGAAAGTTTGATGTCAATGTATGGTATGCTTATAGTAATCATTCGAAAACAGCAGTGTTTTCAGAAACGGTTCACTATAAAGATAAGGTAAAGCTTAATTTTAGAGATGGCGAAGTAACAGTTGGCGATGATGTGCGTGTGCGTGTAATACAAGAACCAAATTGCATGGAAGCGGTAATTTCTCCATGTGGAACAAAATTTGAAATTGTAGTAGAACGTGAGACTGTCGTTGAGGTAATGGGTGAAATGACAATTTGTATTAGTGTACATCCGCTAGATTTCGAAGAGGAATGGAATTTTAATGATGAAAGTTCATCTTCATCATCTTCATCGTCAAGCTCTAGTTCCAGTTCTTCTAGCTCAAGTAGTGAAGGAAGATTTGTTTTAGAGTCCTCATCGTTTCCTGACGAACGCCCAAGATAATATACAAGATAATATTTTTTGATACATGCGAAATGCTAGCATCTTTACAAAGGTGAAATAAGCGTTTCGCATGTATCTTTTGTTATAATAAATATAACAATCAGGGGATGAAGACTTGTGTAGCAAAAAATAAGTAAAGGCGAGCTTTTTGTTTAATGAAAACAAAGCACTCAATAGCCCTAGATTTATCGCTCTAAGTAGCAATTGCTAACGTAACTACAAGTATGCATGCCCCAAGCACAATTCAAAATTTATCTAAACGCAAATATGCCAATGCGTATTTGATTTAAATGGCAAGAGCGAGGGAATTTTTAAATGACAACTTATACACCAATGATGCAACAATATTTGCAAGTAAAAGAAGATTATAAGGATGCCTTTTTATTTTTTAGATTAGGTGACTTTTACGAGATGTTTTTTGAAGATGCAATTAATGCATCACAAATTTTAGAAATTACATTAACGAGCCGAGATGCAGGTGCTAAGGAGCGTATTCCAATGTGTGGGGTACCACATCACTCGGCAAAAAATTATATTGAAACACTTGTGCAAAAAGGCTATAAGGTTGCAATTTGTGAGCAAACGGAAGATCCAAAACAAGCAAAAGGTGTAGTCAAACGTGAAGTAGTCCAACTTATTACTCCAGGTACTATTATGGAAGGTAAGGCGCTAGATGGTAAAACCAATCATTTTATTGGCGCAGCAGAACAATTGGATGCTACGACATTTGGCTATGCCTACTTGGATCTATCGACAGGGGAAGCAATAGCGTCAACAATTGAAGGGGATGGCAAGGCACTTCTGATGCAGATGCAGGCATATGGTATTCGAGAATTAATCGTAACAGAGAGCTTACAGCTTTTGTTAGCAGAACATGCAATGAATGTTGGCATTGTCCTATCGGTTGAAGAAGATGAAATGGCGATGGACAAAGCAGCGAACTATTTAGAAGCTGTACCATCAACTATACAGTTGGCTTGCCTTCGTTTGCTTCATTATATTGATAAGACGCAAATGCGTTCACTTTCTCATATTCAAGCGTTTACCTTTAATGAAATGAAAAACTATTTACGTATCGATTCTAGCTCAAAGCGTAACTTAGAACTGATTCAGTCAATTCGTGGCGGAGACCAAAAGGGTACATTGTTATGGCTATTAGATGACACGGTTACAGCGATGGGTGGGCGTAAGCTGAAGCAGTGGCTCCATCAACCGTTAGCATCACGCTCAGCTATTGAGGATAGACTTGCGATGGTTAGTGATTTGTTAGAAGAATATTTTGTAAGATCGGAATTACAAATCTCTCTAAAACAAGTATATGATTTAGAACGTTTAGCTGGTCGTGTGGCGTTTGGCAATGTAGGTGGGCGCGATTTAGCACAGCTTCGCGATTCATTACGACAAGTTCCAGTTATCCAACAACAGCTAATTGGAGCAAATAAAGAAACATTGCACAAGTTAGGTGCAGCACTCGATACATGTGCTGACGTTGAGGCTTTATTGGCACTTGCTATTACAGATAACCCACCAATCACTATTAAAGAAGGTGATGTTATCCGAGATGGCTATAATGAACGATTAGATGAACTGCGCTATGCGTCTCGCAATGGCAAGGACTGGATAGCCCAGCTAGAACAAGCAGAACGTACGAAAACGGGCATTAAAAACTTGAAAATAGGCTATAACCGTATTTTTGGCTATTATATCGAAATTACAAAATCTAATATTCATTTGGCAGACTTAACACGCTATGAGCGTAAGCAAACACTTGCAAATGCGGAACGTTATATTACACAGGAACTGAAAGAAAAAGAGTCGCTTATTTTGAATGCTGAGGAAGAAAGCTTGGCATTGGAGTACAACCTATTCGTTGAAATACGTGAACAATTAAAATCATTCATTCCACGTGTACAAGCGTTAGCAGCGAGCATTAGTGAATTAGATGTATTGCTTAGCTTTGCAAGCGTTTCTGAAAAATATCGTTTTACGAAGCCAGAATTTCATGCGGGACGTGCGCTTGAAATTATTGAAGGACGACACCCAGTTGTTGAGAAAATGCTCAATAAGCAAATGTATGTACCGAATGATTGTGTGCTCGAAGAAAATCACAACATGATGCTCATTACAGGGCCCAATATGTCTGGTAAAAGTACATATATGCGCCAAGTTGCACTAATTGTTGTGATGGCACAAATGGGATGCTATGTGCCGGCGGAAAAGGCAAGATTACCAATTACAGATCAAATTTTTACACGGATTGGTGCAGCGGATGATTTAGCTGCAGGACAATCAACATTTATGGTGGAAATGCTAGAATCACAGCATGCGATTATGCATGCAACTCAAAATAGCTTAATGCTCTTTGATGAAATTGGTCGTGGAACTTCCACTTATGATGGTATGAGTCTTGCGCAATCTATGATGGAATATATTCATGACAAAATAGGCGCAAATACACTTTTCTCTACACATTATCATGAATTGACAGCTTTAGAAAAAGAGTTAACTCGCTTACAAAATGTGCATGTATCTGCCACTGAAAAGAATGGTACAGTTGTCTTTTTACACAAGGTGAAAAAGGGAGCGGCAGATAAATCATATGGTATTCATGTAGCGCAGCTAGCACAATTACCAGAGGAAATTTTAGAGAGAGCACGTATATTGCTTGAAAACTTTGAGGCAGGTAAAGAACTTCCTATGTCCCAAGAAGTGGTTGAACAACCTGTACAAATGTCGCTCTTTACAGAAGAAGCGGCGTTGCCTTCAGCTGAAGCAGATGTCTTGAAAAGCTTAGAGAAGGTGAATATTCTAGGTACATCACCAATGCAGGCCATTAATATTTTATATGAATTACAACAGCAATTAGTTAACGCTAAAAAATAAAGGAGTGAAGCGCCATGGGGAAAATTCAAATTATGGACGCGTGGCTATCCAATAGAATTGCTGCGGGGGAAGTAGTAGAACGACCAGCGTCTGTAGTCAAAGAACTAGTCGAAAATGCGATTGATGCTGGTAGTACGTCCATTGATGTCTTTTTGCTAGAAGCGGGCCTCACTTCAATTCAAGTTATTGATAATGGTAGTGGGATGGATGAGGAAGACGCACTGATCTCTTTCTCCCGCCATGCAACAAGTAAGATTCATAAGGAGCATGACTTATTTCGTATTCGTACTTTAGGATTTCGTGGTGAAGCATTAGCATCAATCGCATCGGTATCCAAAATGACGATGATTACTTCGAATGGTGAATCAGGGACGTATGTGGAACTAGAGGGCGGCCATGTGACAATGCAAAAGCCTGGGCCATTGCGTAAAGGAACAGATATTACAGTGGCACAGCTATTTTTCAATACGCCTGCGCGTTTAAAATATATGAAAACGATACAAACCGAGCTTGGGCATACGATTGATCTTATGAACCGTCTAGCGCTTGGTAATCCACAAATTGCCTTTCGATTGCTACATAACGGTCAGCAGTTATTACAGACAAATGGACGAGGCGATGTACAACAAGTACTTGCCGCGATTTATGGCATGCATAATGCGAAAAAAATGGTGTCTTTTCAAGGGGAGTCTCATGACTATAAGGTTTCGGGCTTTGTTTCTTTACCAGAGGTGACACGTGCTTCTAAAAATTATATGTCGCTGTTTGTCAATGGTCGTTGGGTGAAACATTATTTGGTGCAAAAGGCTATTATCGAAGCATACCATACGTATTTACCGATTGAGCGTTTTCCAATTGTAGCGCTTTATATCGAAGGTGATCCATATTTAACAGACGTAAATGTTCATCCAGCCAAACATCAAATACGTTTAAGTAAAGAACTAGAGCTACTGAAATTGATTGAAGAAACAATTCGTGGCAAAATTCGGGAAGTTATGCGTGTACCACTAATGGAAAAGAAAGAAAAAATTCCGAAACCTGCAACAGAACAGTTGAATATTTGGAAGCCTACACCGAAGCTGGATGTTGAAAAAATGAATGCTATCGTTGAAAAGCTCTATGATGCGCAAACTGTTCAGGAGTCCAGCATATTACCAGTTGAGGAACCAGCACCTACAGCTACAGTTATAGAAGATAGCTGGCAACCAATTCAACAATTAGAAACAAATCAGGTTGAAGTAGAGTCACCAATAGAGCACATGGAATTTCTAAATGAGGAGCCTCAAATAGAAGAATCTCAAATAGAAGAGCCAAAAAAAGAGCCATTCCCTGCTCTTGAAGTAGTAGGGCAAATTCACGGGACATATATCGTTGCACAAATGGAGGATGGCTTTTATTTAATCGACCAACATGCGGCACAGGAGCGTATTAAATACGAGTTTTTCCGTGAAAAGGTTGGGCAAGTAAATCCGAACGAACGACAGACATTATTACTTCCCTTGACCTTCCATTACGCAGCAGATGAGGCGCTTATACTGCGTGAAAATAGACAGCAGCTAGAGGCTGTTGGTGTATTTTTAGAGGATTTTGGACAGTCATCATTTGTTATTCGTGAGCACCCTAGCTGGTTTCCAAATGGCGAGGAGCAGGACATTATTGAGGATTTAATTGAGCAAGTATTGACGACGAAAAAGGCAGATGTTAAAAAAATGCGTGAGGCAGCAGCCATTATGATGAGCTGTAAAAAGTCTATTAAAGCGAATCATTATTTAACGAAAGAGCAAATGGTTGCGTTGCTAGACGATTTACGTAAGGCAGACAATCCATTTACCTGTCCACATGGTCGGCCAGTGCTAATTCATTTTACAACCTATGAAGTAGAAAAAATGTTTAAACGGGTAATGTAGTGATAACTGAGCATCGCGGTCGCAGTAAATTAAAGAAAAGCTTACAGCGATCTCGAGCGTGGTGTGAAAACCTAAGGGGGAGAATGAATGGGTGAATTTATATTAGCAATTGATCAAGGTACGACAAGTTCAAGAGCGATTTTATTCGATCATAAAGGTGAAATTGTCCATGTTGCCCAAAAGGAATTTCAGCAGTATTTTCCGAAGGCAGGCTGGGTAGAGCATAACGCCAATGAGATTTGGGGATCAGTGCTCGCAGTTATCGCAGCTGTTTTAACTGAAAGTGGTCATGAAGCAAGTGAGGTACATGCAATTGGCATTACAAATCAGCGGGAAACTACGGTAGTTTGGGATAAACATACGGGTCAGCCTGTCTATAATGCTATCGTGTGGCAATCAAGGCAAACTCAGGACATTGTTAAAGAGTTGAAGGAACATGGCCATGAAAAAATGTTTCAGCAAAAGACAGGGTTACGTCTGGATTCCTATTTTTCTGCAACAAAAATTAAATGGATTTTAGACAATGTTGACGGTGCCCGTGACAAGGCAGAAAATGGTGATTTACTATTTGGCACGATTGATTCTTGGATTGTTTGGCGATTATCAAAAGGGAAGGCACATATTACGGATTACTCCAATGCGGCGCGGACATTACTTTATAATATCCATGAACTACAATGGGACGAAGAACTTTGCAAACTACTAAATATCCCTATGACGATGTTACCAGAAGTAAGAAATTCCTCAGAAATCTATACGAAAACAGCACCAAGCATATTTTTTGGGGAAGAAACGCCAATTGCAGGTATTGCTGGCGACCAGCAAGCAGCGCTCTTTGGGCAAACATGCTTTGCGAAGGGTATGGCTAAAAATACGTACGGTACTGGCTGTTTTATGTTGTTAAATACGGGTGATCAGGCTATACATTCTGAAAATGGCTTGCTTACAACGATTGCTTGGGGCATTGATGGCGCTGTAACATACGCATTAGAAGGCAGTGTTTTTGTAGCAGGTTCAGCAATTCAGTGGTTACGTGATGGTCTTCGAATGATTCGAACTGCTAAGGAATCTGAAAAATATGCAACAAAGGTTGCTGATACAGATGGTGTATACATTGTACCTGCATTTGTAGGATTAGGAACACCATACTGGGATACCGATGCCCGTGGCGCTATTTTTGGCTTGACACGGGGTACTTCAAAAGAACATTTTATTCGCGCAACACTTGAATCATTGGCTTACCAGACGAAAGATGTACTGGATGCAATGGAGGAAGCGGCAGGTACGCCAATTGAAGTATTGCGGGTAGATGGAGGAGCTGTAAGTAATGGCTTCTTAATGCAATTCCAAAGTGATATTTTACAGTTAGAGGTGGAGTTAGCAAAGCTAAATGAATCGACTGCACTCGGGGCAGCCTATTTAGCAGGTCTGGCAACTGGATTTTGGGAAAATAAAGAGGCGTTAGCTGCATTATGGGCAAATGGGCAAACCTATCAACCCAAAATGACCATAGAGCAAAGCGCGATATTATACGCGGGCTGGCAAAGAGCTGTAGAGGCTACACGTTTATTCAAATCATAGCTAATGGGGGGAGAAAGTATGTTTTCATTTGAGCATCGTCCTAAAATTATGGATTATTTAGAGCAATATAGCTTTGACGTATTAGTAATTGGAGGTGGCATTACGGGTGCGGGAATTGCACTCGATGCCGCATCAAGAGGATTATCTGTCGCATTGATTGAGATGCAGGACTTTGCGGCTGGTACATCTAGCCGTTCAACAAAGCTTATTCACGGAGGCCTTCGATATTTAAAACAATTTGATATGGGTGTAGTGGCTGAAGTTGGGCGTGAACGCGAAATCGTTTATGATAATGCTGTTCATGTAACGACGCCTGAAAAGATGCTGTTGCCTTTATATAAGCATGGTACACTTGGTCCGTTTACGACTTCAATAGCATTGAAGGTTTATGACCGATTAGCAGGTGTGAAAAAGAAAGAACGTCGTACAATGCTGAGTGCACAAGAAACAGCAGCGCTTGAGCCATTATTAAAGCGCGATGAGCTCGTTGGCGGCGGCTACTATGTGGAGTATCGTACCGATGATGCACGTTTAACAATTGAAGTGCTAAAAAAAGCGGTTGAATATGGCGCACTTTGTGTAAACTATGCTGAAATGACAGGATTTTTATATAACAAGAAAAAACTAATTGGGGCAAAAGTAAAAGATCATGTAACAGGAAAAGTAGTAGAAGTTCATGCGGCGCAAATCGTCAATGCTACTGGCCCTTGGGTAGATGAAGTACGACAAAAGGATAAAAGTACGGACAGAAAACAATTACGTCTAACAAAAGGTGTCCATATTGTCCTCGATCAAAAGTACTTCCCATTGCAACAGGCAGTCTATTTTGATATTCCAGATGGACGAATGGCTTTTGCAATTCCACGAGATGGTAAAACTTATTTAGGGACAACGGATACAGTTTATGAAGGAAATCCTATACACCCTACCGCAACACAACAAGATGTAGATTATTTAATTGAGGCAGCTAAAAATGTTTTCCCTACAGCCGAAATTACAAGAGAAACAGTTGAATCTTCCTGGGCAGGTGTACGTCCACTTATTTTCGAAAAAGGTAAAGACCCTTCTGAAATTTCGCGTAAAGATGAGATTTGGACTGCATCCAGTGGTTTGATGACAATTGCTGGTGGCAAGCTAACAGGCTACCGCCAAATGGCTGAAACAATCGTTGATAAAATTGTCAAAACACATAAATTTAAGCATGCAAGTCCATGTATGACACGGGAGCTGTCGCTTTCTGGTGCAAAGGGCATTAATGCTATTAATTTCCCTGATTATACTGCATATAAAGCAAGAGAGGGCGTTCAGTATGGCTTGAATTATGATGAAGCCAAGCATCTTGTGCAAAAGTATGGTACAAATGTTGATGCTTTATTTGATCAGGTGAAGTATTTGCATGAGCATGGCAGTACGATGCCTCTCGTGTTACATGCGATGCTGCTTTATGGTATAGAAGCAGAAATGGTTTATACACCTTGTGATTTCTTTATTCGTCGTACGGGATTATTATACTTTGATATTGATGCAGTGAAACGATATAAGGAGCAAGTAATTCAAGTAATGCAACAGTGTTTTCACTACTCAGATTCCCAAAGAAATACCTATGTTGCTCAATTAGAACAAGCCATAATCGATGCGACAAGTTTTGCGGATGTGGAGGTGAAGTAAATGGAAGAGCGTTATATGAAAATGTCGGATGGACATTTTGTGTTTACGCGCACATTGACACCGGCTATTCCATGCATAGGTCATTTTCATATTTTACATGGCATGGCAGAGCATAGTGGCCGTTATCTAAAATTTGCTCGAATACTATGTGCAGCAGGCTATGCAGTTACGATGCATGATCATCGTGGACATGGAGAAACAGCATCTTATAACGGCACATTAGGCTTTTTCGCTGATAAAAATGGTTTTGACCGTGTTGTAGAAGATGCCCATGAAGTGATCATAACTATGCATGCCGACTTTGCAGATGTGCCTTTAATTGTGTTCGGTCATAGTATGGGTTCTTTTATTGCTAGAAGGTATATTCAGCTTTACAGCAATGACGTGGATAACGTTATCCTTTGTGGAACCGGAAACGTCTCGACATTGCACAAGATTGGGCATTATGTTGCACAAGTATTGGCAATGCAACGAGGCAAAGAGTTGGAGAGCCCTTTATTAAATAAATTGAGTTTTGGGAGCTTCAATAAACAAGTTCCAAATGCTAAAACAGCGTATGATTGGTTATGTTCGGTAGAGCATGAGGTGCAAAAATATATCGATGATCCATATTGTGGCTTTATACCAACCAATCAATTTTTTGTTGATTTAACGGCTGGCCTTATGGTGCTGAATCGAAAAAAAGAGATTGAAAAAATAAATAAAAACTTACCGATCCTTTTGATAAGTGGTAGCAAGGACCCTGTTGGTGACGGTGGTCAAGGAGTGTATACTGTGGCAGAGCGTTTTGTAGCGGCAGGTATACAGGATGTTACAGTCTATTTATTTGAAGATAAGCGACATGAAATTTTAAATGAAGACAATCATCAGGCGGTTCATCAAGTTTTATTACGGTGGTTAGAAAAGTATGATACAAAATAAAATACAGCAAGCAGAGGTCGTAGCAATAGTTGGACCAACGGCCTCTGGTAAAACAGCACTGAGCATTGAGCTAGCAAAAAAGTATAATGGTGAAATTATTAATGGCGATTCGATGCAAATTTATAAAGACTTAAATATTGGTACAGCGAAAATTACCGAGGAAGAAATGCAAGGTGTACCACATCATTTATTAAGCTTCAAAGAGCCAACAGAATCATTTTCTGTAGCAGATTATCAAAAACTAGTGCGTGCCAAAATTAGTGAAATACAGGAACGTGGCAAGTTGCCAATTATTGTTGGAGGCTCTGGGTTATATGTACAAGCAGTGCTTTATGATTTCCAATTTACGGAGGAGCAGGTAGATGAGGTAGCACGTAAGGCTTATTATGAGGAGCTAGAAAAGTTAGGTCCTGAAGCCATGCATGCAAAACTATTAGCATTGGATCCGAAAACGGCAGAAACAATCCATCCGAATAATACGAGACGTGTCATTCGAGCATTAGAAATGATTGAATTAAGTGGTGTTTCAAAGGCTTCAGAGGAACATAATCGTGGAGAAATGCCACTTTACCGCCATTTGATTTTAGGGCTTGGTGAAAATATGTCACGCGATGAGCTTTATGATCGCATTAATCGTCGAGTAGATTTGATGATGGACAAAGGGCTGTTACAAGAAGTAAAAGGGTTATGGCAGCAAAATATTCGAGATGTACAATCAATACAAGCGATTGGCTATAAGGAATTGTATGATTACTTAGATGGTCGATGCACATTAGAAGAAGCAATTGAGAGTTTAAAACAAAATTCTCGTCGCTACGCGAAAAGACAACTTACTTATTTCCGTAATAAGATGGACATTCATTTTATTGAAAAAGACTAAAAACTTTAATAATTTCTAAAAATTACTAATTGATAAATTGGTATAACATGCTACTATAGGAATGAAGAGGTAGAAAGAGAGTAGGGGAGGCGCAATCTATGAAATCAATCAATTTGCAAGATACGTTTTTGAACCATCTACGTAAAAACAGTGTTTTTGTAACTGTGTTTCTGTTAAACGGGTTCCAGTTAAAAGGAACAGTGAAATCCTATGACAACTTTACAGTATTATTAGTCGATGCTGAAAGCAAACAGCATCTCATTTACAAACACGCAATTTCTACTTTCGTTCCAGCAAAGCAAGTCGAATTTTTAGAGACAGAAGAATAGAGTCATTTTTAGCAGCTAGTGCTACATCACTAGCTGTTTTTTTTCGTTCACGCTATAATGTAATAGGAAATTGATATATTGGAGGACTATAAAGATGAAATCAATGGATACAACGCAATTATTAGAACAACTAGATGCTAACGAAGACCTATACATTATTGATGTGCGAGAAGATGATGAGGTAGCACAAGGTGTCATTCCTGGTGCTAAGCATATAGCGCTTGGAACAATTCCAGAGCGTTTAGATGAGATAGATCGATCTAAGCCTTATATTATTGTATGTAAAGCTGGCGGACGCTCGGCAAATGCATGTGCTTATTTAGAAGCACAAGGCTTTGATGTAACAAATCTTGAAGGCGGCATGCTTGCCTATGATGGGGAATTAGAATTTAAATAATGTACGATGAAGGTATTTAACAAGTCAGTTGTTAAATACCTCATTTTTATTTAGATTTTATTAAATGACGGCAATGCAAAAAGTGTTGTTACCAAAAATTTTTACAATATTGACACTAAAAAAACTTTGTCGTAAATTTAAAGTAATTACATATAAGCATTAGGTGCCCATTTTGGGAGAATAGGGAATAAAGTGAAATGCTTTAGCGGTCCCACCACTGTAAAATGGAGTTTTATAGAGAATACCACTAGCGATGGCTGGGAAGGTTCTATAAAATGTTGAGATTGAGCCAGGAGACCTGCCTAATTGCTTCGGATGATATGGACGATGGAAAAGTCTGTAGTTTATTTGTTATGAAATAAACTACAGGCTTTTCTATTTTTTTCATTCTTTATGTAAAAGGCTATAAAAAAGGAGAGATGATGATGCAATTACTACAACAAACGATTCAACACATTCAACATACTAACAACGAAATGATGGAAAAAGCGAAGGAACGTATAGATTCTCTTAGCAAGCCACCGAGCAGTTTAGGGAAGCTGGAGTCGCTTGCTATACAACTAACTGGGATTACGGGAGAACTATATCCGAAACTTGATAACAAAGTAATCATCGTCTGTGCGGCAGATCACGGTGTTTGTGACGAAGGAGTAACATCGAATCCGCAAAACGTAACGTTTTTTCAAACATTGAATTTTCCTAAGGGGGTAACAGGTGTTTGCGCTATTGCAAAAATAACAAATGCAAAAATAGTAACGGTGGACGTCGGTGTCAAAGAGGATATTCCGCATGATGCTGGTGTTTTAATTAAAAAAATTAAATACGGTACGGATAATATGGCGAAAGGACCGGCGATGACGAGGGAAGAAGCAGTCCAATCAATTGAAGTAGGCATAGAAATAGCGACATCAGAAATAGCAAAAGGGGCAAATGTTCTTGGTACTGGTGAAATGGGGATTGGCAATACAACACCTAGTGCAGCTATATTATCAGTACTTCATGCTTGTCACCCACATGAAGTGACGGGATTCGGTGCAGGGCTAGGATCAGGAGGAATTGAACATAAAGTAGCTGTTATTCAAAAGGCTATTGAAATAAACAAACCTAATCGTCATGATGCAATCGATATACTTGCAAAAGTTGGGGGGTTAGAAATTGGTGCTATGGCTGGAGTGATCCTTGCTGCTGCCGCAAATCGCAAACCAGTTGTAATTGATGGCTTTATTTCTACAGTAGCTGCACTAATTGCATATGAGCTTGAACCAAAAGTACAAGACTATATCATACCTTCTCATGCATCTGAAGAACCGGGTGCAAAAATAGCAGCCGAACTGCTTGGAGTGGAGCCGATGCTTCATATGAATATGCGATTAGGAGAGGGCTCTGGTGCAGCATTAGCGTTTCCAATTCTAGACGCAGCTTGCTCGATGATGAGGAATATGGCTACATTAGCAGAGTCTATGGCGCTAATAGATAAATAATAATTGATGGACATGAGTGGTTAGTACTTAGAGCGAGGAAAATGAAATAGTAAACAAAAAGTTATGCAGAGAGCTCTAGTTGATGGTAGCGAAGGAGGGCAACTCCTGCGGGAACGCACGCAGCGTAAGACGCAACAAACCGCGCGTTAGCGAGGGTTGCGGCTTACGTCGTGCCCACGGAAAGCGCACGTCGAAGCGGACATCAACGGTATAGCAGGAGAGTTCGACTAATGTGATGGCATTTTTACGCTATGTAAGAAGAATGAAACTATAGCTGTTCATTCTATGGCAGTAAATAAAAAATTGGAAGAGAACACGAGTTGATGGTAGCGAAGGCGGGCGACTCCTGCGGGAACGCACGCAGCATAAGCCGCAACAAACCACGCGTTAGCGAGGGTTGCGGCTTACGTCGTGCCCACGGAAAGCGCACGTCGAAGCGGACATCAACGGTATAGCAGGAGAGTTCGACTAATGTGATGG
>NZ_JBIWBS010000001.1:518609-816286 GCF_044761135.1 Lysinibacillus sp. NPDC097868
TTTACGCTATGTAAGAAGAATGAAACTATAGCTGTTCATTCTATGGCAGTAAATAAAAAATTGGAAGAGAACACGAGTTGATGGTAGCGAAGGCGGTCGACTCCTGCGGGAACGCACGCAGCGTAAGACGCAACAAACCGCGCGTTAGCGAGGGTTGCGGCTTACGTCGTGCCCGCGGAAAGCGCACGCCGAAGCGGACATCAACGGTATAGCAGAAAGAGTTCGACTAATATGATGACATTTTTACGTTGTACCCGCGGCAAGCACTCGCCGAAGCGGACATCAATGGTAAAGCCTCTATTAAGCTCGGTTCAACTTCCGTAAAGGCAAACGCCATTTCTTCATATATGAAAGAACTCGTAAAACCGTAATGACACCGAATAATACATATAAGAAAATATCGCCTGGTAGTAATTCCAGTCCAATAAGAAGACCTGCAAGTGCGGCCCATACACCGTAAATTTCATCCCGTAGCACGAGCGGCTTACGTCCAGCTAATAAATCCCGAACAATACCACCGCCGGAACCAGTTAAAACAGCAGCAACAATTACTGCACTAATTGGCATATTGAGTTTGACAGCGTACAATGCACCTTGTATAGCAAAAGCCGATAAACCAATAGCATCTGTGAAATTGCCCCAACGATGCCAATGCTGTATTAGATGATGCGGAAAAATAAAAAATATAGTAATTGCAGCAATCGCAATTTGGAACATCATATCTTGCCCCCACAATGTTGTAACAGGTAGACCAATCAGTAAATTACGAATGGCACCTCCACCAAAAGCAGTTACAATGCCAAGTATATATACACCGAATAAATCGTATTCTTCTTCCATTGCAATTATTGCTCCGGAAATAGCGAAGGCAATTGTCCCGATGATGCTAAAAACTTCCCAAGCCATCACTTTCCCCCCTTATACGAGAATAATTTGTAGTAAGTCCGCCCCTTAGCTTAGCGCATTTAACAGCTAGACACAATAGCAATTTTTGCAGGGTTGCAAACAAATTGATAAGATAGGAAAGAACAATTTGAAACGGAGACGAAAACAATGACTTTTACAACCCATTTAACAGCAGAGACGTTAACATTAGCGGAAAAAATAGAGGAAAAGGTGCGCCCTTATTACACGAAGGTAGAGAATATGGCATTCATCAATCAGCAAAAGGTACTTTCCGCATTCAGAGCGCATCAAGTAAGCGATTTTCATTTACATCCATCTAATGGCTATGGCTATGATGACGAGGGACGTGACAATCTTGAGCGTGTATATGCACAAGTTTTTGGAGCAGAGGCAGCGATTGTCCGTCCGCAAATCATATCTGGGACACACGCGATTACGCTTAGTCTATTCGGTGTGCTACGACCAGGTGATGAATTGCTTTATATTTCAGGTCAACCATATGATACGCTACAATCGATTGTCGACGGTGGTGACAAAGATACGGGATCGCTGAAGGATTATAAAATTGGTTATCGCCATGTAGATTTGATTGATAACAAAGAAATTGATTGGACTGCAGTTGCTGCAGCTATTACACCAAACACGAAAATGATAGCTATTCAACGTTCAAAAGGCTATGCAACTCGTCCATCCTTTACCATCTCACAAATAGCAGAAATGTGTGAGAAAGTAAGAGAATTGGCTCCAAATGCCGTTATTTTTGTTGATAACTGCTATGGTGAATTTGTGGAGGCACAGGAACCTACAGAAGTAGGTGCTGATTTAATGGCAGGTTCTCTTATTAAAAATCCGGGTGGTGGCTTAGCAAAAATTGGTGGCTATATTGCAGGCCGAGCTGATTTAGTAGAAAAATGTGCTTATCGTATGACATCACCAGGTATTGGGGCAGAAGCAGGTGCATCTTTAAATACACTTGGTGATTTCTATCAAGGCTTTTTCCTTGCACCGCATGTTGTTAGTCAAGCATTAAAGGGTGCCATTTTCACAGCAGCAATGCTGGAGGAAATAGGCATGAATACTTTCCCAAGTTATCATGCGGAGCGTACAGACTTAATTCAATCGGTATCATTTAAAACAGCAGAGCAAATGATTGCTTTCTGTCGAGAAATTCAAGCAAATTCTCCAATAAATGCGCACTATGCTCCAGAGCCTGCTTATATGCCTGGCTATGAAGACGACGTGATCATGGCAGCGGGTACATTTATTCAAGGCTCAAGCATTGAACTTACAGCGGACGGTCCAATTCGTCCGCCGTATACAGCATTTATTCAAGGTGGATTGACATACGAGCACGTGAAATTTGCTATTTGTAGTGCAGTCCAAAGCATACGGAAATAGAAAATTAATAGAAGTTAGACAAGCCCTATCACTGTTTTGTGATGGGGCTTGTCTCGTATTGTTAATAGTGGGAGGTTGACACATCAGTACGAATGGAAATTGCATTTTGTAAACACCTTGAAGTGAAAATTAGTATAAAAAGGAGCGAATGGAACTGAAATCTACTGTTTCTTACAAGTTATTAACAAGAAAAAAACTGTAATTTGTATAGTTTTTAACAATTTTTCATCAATTCAAAAAAAAATTAAAAAACCATGTTAGGAAACCTTACATCTTTGTTGACAGTGAAAATTTTTCGTTATATGATAAGCGGGTATTGGGGGGACTTAAATGAGTCGTGAAATTAGACGAACGATGCCGTTATTATCTATGAGTATCGTGATGCAATTGACCGAGCTTTCGGCACGCCAAATTCGTTATTATGAAGAACACCATTTAATTGAGCCACACCGAACAGAAGGTAATCGTCGAATGTTTTCATTAAATGACGTCGATACGCTTCTTGAAATAAAAGATTACTTAGAGCAGGGTATGAATATGGCGAAAATTAAAAAATTATTTGCTAAAAAATTAGATCCTGTTGCAGCAGAAGAACCTGATTTAACTGACACAGAATTACGTCAAATTATGCGCGAAGAAATGCGTCAAGCACAGCGCATGCAAAAATCATCTATCCGACGTGGGGATTTATCCCGATTCTATTAAATAAAAACAAGTATTTTTCAATTGGTCGGTTTTTATTTAATAGGGTAGGGTAAAGATATAAGCTAGACAATTTATAGGAGTGTGGAAAACTGTGGGTAAATACACAAAAGAGGACATCAAGAGTTTAATCGAAGAAAAAAATGTTAGTTTCATTCGTTTACAATTTACGGATATACTAGGTACAATTAAAAACGTTGAAATTCCTGTTAGTCAACTAGACAAAGCACTAGAAAACAAAATGATGTTCGATGGCTCATCAATTGAAGGTTTCGTGCGTATCGAAGAATCAGATATGTATTTATATCCTGATTTAGATTCTTTCGTAGTTTTCCCTTGGACTTCAGAAAAAGGGAAGGTAGCACGTTTCATCTGTGACGTATACACTGCTAAAGGCGAACCATTCGCTGGTGACCCACGTAACAATTTAAAACGTATCCTAAAAAAAATGGAAGATATGGGCTTTACAAGCTTCAACTTAGGGCCTGAGCCAGAATTCTTCTTATTCAAATTAGATGCTAAAGGTGAACCTACGTTAGAAGTAAACGACCACGGTGGTTATTTCGACTTAGCACCTACTGATTTAGGTGAAAACTGTCGTCGTGATATCGTTTTAGAGCTTGAAGAAATGGGCTTTGAAATTGAAGCTTCTCACCATGAAGTAGCACCTGGTCAACATGAAATTGACTTTAAATATGCAGATGCCATTACAGCATGTGACAACATCCAAACGTTCAAATTAGTTGTTAAAACAATTGCACGTAAACACGGCCTACATGCAACATTCATGCCAAAACCGTTATTTGGTGAAGCTGGCTCTGGTATGCACTTTAACGTGTCATTATTTAAAGGTAAAGAAAATGCATTCTATGATGAGTCTACAGAGCTAGGCCTTTCTGAAACAGCAATGCAATTCATGGCAGGTGTCCTTGCACACGTACAAGGATTCACAGCAGTTACAAACCCAACTGTTAACTCTTATAAACGATTAGTTCCTGGTTATGAAGCGCCATGTTACGTTGCATGGTCTGCACAAAACCGTTCACCACTTATTCGTATCCCATCTGCACGCGGACTTTCAACTCGTGTAGAAGTACGTTCAGTGGACCCATCAGCAAACCCATATTTAGCGATGGCTGTTATTTTAGAAGCGGGTCTAGAAGGTATTCGCCAACAATTAACACCACCAGCGGCAATTAACCGCAATATTTACGTAATGACGGAAGAAGAGCGCAAAGCAAACGGTATTGCCAATTTACCACCAGCACTTGACGATGCGTTAACATTACTTGCGCAAGATAAAGTGGCTCAAGCTGCGTTAGGTGAGCACATTTACGCTAACTTCAAAGAAGCAAAAGAAATCGAGTTCGACATGTACCGTACAACAGTACACCAATGGGAACGCGACCAATATTTAAAAATGTATTAATCAAAAGCGTTGGGGCTCAAGTGCTCCAACGCTTTTTTCTGCGAACAAATCCGTTTCATTTTTCAGCAGATACCTTCTTCATTAAACGCTTTAACTTATCCTCTGTTTCTGTTTCCTCTGCAGGTGTATAAATACTGCATCGTAAATCCATATCACCTTGAACTTGAAGAGAAGTTAGATTAAACAACATTTTTCCTGCTTTTGCATGTCTAAATTCGATTATCATTTCGGGTGCCTTACTCACTTGACTTTCTTGCCATAAATCTCGGAAATCTTGATGAGATTGACTCATTTCCTCAATAAATTGGTTGTACCATTCATCACCTAAATAGTGACCATAGTAGGTACGGAAAATAGCAAGAAAACCTTTCGCAAAATGCTCCCAATTGACGGCTAACGCTTTAAATTCTTTTCTAGTAAACACTAAACGAATCAAATTTCTTTCATTATACGGTACTTGGTCAAAGTCTAAAAAAACATGAGCAGCAGCAGCGTTCCAACCGACAATATGACAGTGACGATCCGTAATAATGGTTGGACAATATGTTAATTCAGCTAGTATTCGTTTTAAAGCAGGGCTAAGCTCTGAAGAATTCTTTTTAAGATTTGTCATTTCAGATTTTACATCTAATGCAAGGTTGTATAAGTAGTCTGTTTCATCATTACTTAATTGCAAAGCAGTAGCAATACAATCAAGCACACTTGCAGATACTTTAATATCTCTTCCTTGCTCTAGCCATGTATACCAAGTCGTACTTACACCTGCCAACTGGGCAACTTCTTCTCTGCGTAACCCTGGTGTTCTTCTCCGCGTTCCGGCAGGCAAGCCAATAGACTCGGGCTTTATTTGGGCACGTTTCGATTTTAAAAATGTCGACAAAGCTTCAAGCCTATTTTTATCATTCAAGTTAAAAACACCTCAGTATCATTTTTACCTAGTAGTTATTATACCAGGATAAACAGTGTCTTGTAATAGGATATGCACGATGTAAAATACAATTATCATATTGATTTGGAGGAATGAAAAATGGAGAGAGTTGTAATTACAGGAATGGGAGTAGTTTCTCCTCTAGGAAACGACGTTCAAACTTTTTGGAACAATTTGAAGAATGGACAATCTGGCATATCAACGATTGATACATTTGATATTACAAATCAAAAGACAAAGATTGCAGGACTCATCAAAGATTTCAATGCAGAGGAAGTTTTAGGTAAGAAAGAAGCAAGAAGTTTAGATCGTTTTGCTCAATTTGCTTTAGTTGCGGCAGAACAAGCATGGCAAGATGCCAATTTAGACCTCAATCAAATAGATGCAGAAAGATTAGGCGTATACGTCGGCTCAGGTATAGGTGGAATTGAAACTTTCATTGAAAATATTGATGCGCTTAGACAGAAAGGGCCACGAAGAGTTAGCCCGACTTTAGTACCTGCCATGATGGCTAATGCTGCTGCAGCTCAAATTAGTATTAAGTGGAAAGCGATGGGTCCTTCCATGTCACCTGTTTCAGCTTGTGCAATCGGAAATACAGCTATCGGAGAAGCCTTTAGATTAATTCGTTACGGAGAAGTAGATGTTATGTTTGCAGGTGGAACAGAGGCAGCGATAACAGATTTATCGATAGCCAGCTTTGGAAATGCTACAGCATTATCAACAAGTAACGATGAACCTGCTATGGCTAGCCGTCCATTTGATGACAACCGAGATGGCTTTGTTATGTCAGAAGGAGCAGGTATTCTTATTTTAGAGTCGTTATCACATGCATTACGACGAGGGGCAAAAATATATGCAGAAGTAATTGGCTATGGTGCAAGTTCAGACGCACATCATATCGTAGCAACACATCCAGAAGGTAAAGGCGCCTATCTTGCAATGAAATCAGCATTAAAAAATGCCAATATATCACCTGAAGATATTGATGTCATTAGTGCTCATGCGACAAGTACAAAGGTGGGGGATATCTCTGAAACAATGGCTATTAAGCAGTTGTTTGGAAATCAAGCTTATCAAATTCCGGTAACAGCCAATAAATCAATGCTTGGTCATATGTTAGGGGCAGCTGGAGGAGTGGAAGCAATTGCTTTGGCGATGAGCTTAAAGGAAGGGATTATTCCACCTACTATCAACTTAGAACATCTCGATTTATTATGTGATTTAGATTATGTACCATCTGTCGCACGCCATGTGAATGTAAAAACTGGGATATCGAACTCATTTGGCTTTGGCGGTCATAACGCAGCAATTGTTTTAAAGAAATATGAATGAATGCATAAATCAATTGTTATAATTCTTTTCATACAGAAAATGAGATAGGATAGTAATAAAACTAATAAACAAAAAGCGTTGGAGCTATATGTCCAACGCTTTTTATTGTTCAAATATAGATGTCTTTATACGCTCGCTAATTTACAAATAATACCTAGATTTCTAAGTCTAAACTTGTAAACGTTATCAAAGAGATTCTATTTCACAGTTTGGACAAATTATAAAAATTAATATTAGTAGTCTATATGTATTGATTGCAAAGTAAATAGTATTTTTGTAGAATTACACTCACGGTTTAATTAAACTACTTAAATTAAACTATTTTGTTTAAATTATAAATTGGAAAAACAGGTTTGTAGAAGGGGAGTACTTATTAAATGAAGTTTAAAGAGTTTTTGAAAACGAAGGGTGCAAAAGGCTCTATTTTTATGGGGATCTTATATGCGGTCTGTATGTTGGGTATCTTTTTACCAGGGTACACAGCAATACCGGGCAATATAGATCAATTACCGATTGCCATTGTTAATGATGATAAAGGGGAATATGGCGCTCAAATAGCTGATAGTTTAACTGAACAGCTGCCATTCGAGGATATTCAAACAGACATCTCAAATAAAGAGGCTATAAAAGATTTAGAAAAAAACGACTTAGCTTTAGTTGTTCACATTCCAGAAACGTTCTCAGCTGATTTACAAAAAGGAGATCTATCATCTAGCATTGATTTCTCAATCAATGAAGCTGGTGCAACAGCAGTGTCATCTTCTATGCAACAAATCGTAATGCAAATTAATGCACAACTCAGTGCGCAATTTTCACAACAAACAGCTCAAGGAATTTTAATGAACTTACATGTTCCAAAAGAGCAAGCAGCAGAATTAGCGGCGCAAATTGAAAATAGTTATGTAGGAAATATTGTTACAATAAACGACGTGCCAGATGGTATGCATAACAATATGCTACCAATGTTTTTAACAATGGCAATTTATGTTGGGGCTATGATTGGTGCGATGCAATTAGTAGGTGCATTTAAAGCGAGTCGTGGGAAAGCAACGAAAACACGTTTATTTATCTACATGCAATTAACATCGATTTTTATCGGTATGTTAGCTGGTTTAGTATCAACAGCAATGTCATTTGCTATCAATGATTTATCTGGAGCAGATTTATTCTTTCAAATTTGGGGTCAACAAATTCTAAACTATTGGGCATGCTTTAACTTCACAGCAGTTTTCGTTTTATTAATTGGAGAAGCGGGTATGATTGTAAACATTCCAATTCTATTAATCCAAACAATCGCCAATGGTGCAACAATCTCTCGCGATATGATGTATTTACCTTATAAATGGATGAGTCACATTTCACCAATGTATTATTCTGTTCAGGCATACTTTAACAGTATTTTTGGTAGTGTGAGTGCGGCTCCGTTCGTTTTAGGATTAACAACAGTTGGCTTTGTAGCAATGGTCATTAATGTACTTATTGTTTGGGTGCTTCATAAACCACTACCAGTAGTTGTGGAGAAGTAGTTTTTAAGAATTTATCAAAGGCTTAAAATTCTGATGAAGTAAATCGTTAGTTTTGATAAAATAGAACTAATATTTGCCTAAGGAGCTGAAACAATGGCAATTCAAATTTTCATTCTTAGCAAGCTTATGGAAGGAGATAATTATCCTTATAATTTAAAAAAACAAATCTCAGAATTACAGTCACTGGATTCGATAAATGGTTTGACAGAAAGTAAGCTATATTATCATATTGAATCATTAGCGAAACAAGGGCTAATTGAGACGAAAGAAGTTATAAAAGAGGATAATCGACCTGATAAGCATGTATTTTCTATTACGGAAAAAGGGCGCGAAGCCTTGCCAAAAAAGATTTATAAATCCCTAGAAAATGCAAATACAATAGGCGATATGGTGATCGGTTTAGCAAATATGAAACATGTTGATCGTGATAAAATCATTCATATTTTAGAGAAAAAGTTAAGCGGTATGCATTCGAAATGGGACAATCTTTTTAAAATGGACAGACATCATTTAGTTAAACCTGGTGTAGAAGTACTGGCAGATTTTGTTAGTGACTATGCGAATTTTAGAATACAAGGCTCTATTCAGTATTTAGAAAGATTAATTGAGCATGTTCGAAAAGAAGAAATATAAGAAAAAGACTATTTACAATTACTGTAAATAGTCTTTTTTATAATGAATTAGCATCTCGTACATAAAATTCGGTTGCTATATAATAGTATAGTTGAGTTCCAAGTAACGTATCTACTTTTAAAAGAGATATCTAAATAATCATAAAAATATACATTAAATTAGAGAAATATATTAAAAATAATGAAATATTGAGTTTATAGTTTTATATATAAACCAAAAAAATGATTAAAAGTTTAGTTTTACAATTACAGTATAGGTCTTTAACAATACTTCTTTTACAAATACTTTTAATATCTACAAGAAATTTGTAAAATAAAATGAAATTTGTGTTTTAATAGATAGTGGAAAGTGAGTCTTTAAACTTAAGTAATAAGATGGTCAAAATACATAAATAGGAGTAATAAAAAACAATGAAATCAACACAATTAAGGCTAAAGCATTTAATAATGGGTTTAGCTATGGCAGCATTTTTCCTTACAAGTATCGGTAGCTTATGGAGTGGCTATCGCATGAATGTTGATTCGATAAAGGAAAATTCGCTTGAAACCAATCGTGTATATGCACAAAAATTGGCAACTACCGCAAGTGCATACTTAGAAGAAGCCTTTCAAATTTTAGGATATAGTGCGGGCAATATAGAATCTATAATGAACGACGAGGCTGCCTTGGATCAGGAAACAGATCGTTTAAAAATGCAAAATAATATGTTTAACTCAGTCATTGTGTCCGATGCGGATGGTTTAGTATTGTCTGTATCCCCGCCTTCTGTAGATGTCAAAGGTAAGTATTTAACCTCTGTAGGGGGGAAAGAGGCATTATCTAAAAGAATCCCTCTTGTATCCAAACCATATGAAGGCATAACAGGAAGACTAATTATCTTTATTTCATATCCTATATTTTCAGCGAACAATGAATACTTAGGAATGGTAGCAGGTACAATTTATTTAAAGGAAAAGAATGTATTTAACTTGCTATTAGGAGAGCATTATTACCATGACGGTTCGTATGTTTTTGTAGTAGATGCAGATGGACGTATTATTTACCATCAAGATCCAACGCGCATTAACGATGTTGTCATAAAAAATAAAGCTGTTCAAGAAGTTGTTTCGGGAAAAAATGGCGCAAAGCTAGTAACGAATACAAAAGGGGTAGAGATGCTGGCAGGATATAGTGCAGTACCGCTAGCAGGGTGGGGAGTCGTTTCCCAAAGACCGTTAGATGTAGCGCTAGAGCCTTCGTTCGATCGAGTACAAGATGTAGCGATTAAGGCTATCCCTCTTATGCTATTATCAATCATCATTTTACTATGGACAGCGGCGCGAATTGCCCGCCCTTTGCAACAGTTAGCAACGTTAACGGAAGAAAGTTTAGATTCAAGAAATGTAGAAGGGTTAAAGTCCGTACGCAGTTGGTACTTTGAAGCGTATTATTTAAAGAGTGCGCTTATTCGAAGTTTGTCCTTTTTGCAGGGGCAAGTATCTTATTTTAAAGATCAATCGACAACAGATCCTTTAACTGGTGTAACGAATCGACGCACAATGGATGCTATGCTATATGAATGGCAGAAAAAACATATGATGCATTCGATTATTTTACTTGATTTAGATCATTTCAAGAGCGTTAATGATACCTATGGTCATGCAGTAGGAGATAAAGTACTGCAATTTTTAGCAAAGAAGATGAAAGCTGTAGCACGGGAACACGATATTTGCTGTCGGTATGGTGGTGAGGAATTTATTATCTTATTGCCTAATACGTCTGTTGAAGAGGCAGCAACTGTAGCCGAAAATTTAAGACAACAATTAGCAAATACGATTAGCCCCTGTGGACGTCCAGTAACATTATCAGCTGGGGTTGCGGAGTATCCGAAAATGGCTAGTACGACAGAAGCCCTTTTTGAAGCAGCAGATAGTGCACTATATCTTGCCAAGCAAGCGGGTCGAAACCAAGTGAAGATTGCTGGAAAAGAATAGTGCAGCCTATAGATGAGAAAAGCGATGAGACAAAAGTGTCTCATCGCACAAAAAATTAATACCCCATACCCATGCCCATATGTTTATGGTGACCCATATGGTGCTGTGGCATATGGCAGTGATTGTGTGGCATACCGCATAGTGTATGGTTTTCACAGCACTCGTTTACTACGTTTTCAGTGCATGGGAAGTAGTATTGATGATCAATGATATGTTTGTTAACTGTTGTGATATGTGCTGGCTGAACGTGTGGTACAACTGTATGGATATAATTTGTGCGAACATATTGCTCTGGTGGTAAAAATTGTGGTGGGTCAAATTGTGTTGGCATTGTTTGTGGTGGGCAGCATTGTGGTCCTCTTCCATGGTGACGCTTACGATTAAACATGTTATTACCTCCTGTTTTGATAAGTTGTGGTTCATAATTAACATATGAGATGTAAGACTAAGTGGTCTATTTGTATGCCTATTAAGGGCTAGTTAAATCTCTTAACTGCCACAGAGCAGTGAAATTTCGTGGCATGTAATGTTTATTTTCAAAAAAAGAAAGCTGCTGTATCAGGGGAATGTATCAATTTGTGAAAATCATTTATCGATGGATACAGACAAAAAGTGAAAAACCTGCAGCCTTCTGACTATAACAAGAGAGCTTTTCTATTTAGCGTATATATTGAAAAGCCAGAGTAAAAGGATAGTTCTCGTCAATAACTTGGCGACAGAACTATCCTTTATTTTTATGCTTGATACCAATTTTCATCAAAATTAAGCTGTAAAGCGTTACCAAAAGCAATACCAAACTGAATAAAACCTCTTCCTCTTGCAGTAATAATCGGACCATCCTGGACGATTAAATCGTCAGAGTAATAGTTAAGGTCAAAAACCCCTAATTGCTTCATACCTTCAAGTGACAATCCAACTGTATAATTTTTGCCCTTTAATACACCAGCCTTAGCTAAAAGGTATGGAGAGCTTGAAATACTAGCAATGATTGCTCCATTAGAACTCATTTTTCTAATAAACTCGATTAGCTCTTGCGCATCAACTAATGTCATAATGTCCAAACAGCCAGGTAATAATAGACTATCAAACTCTTCTAAATTGACTTCGCAAATTTGTATATCTGCTAAACAAGATAAACCTGACTCACCTTTAATGCTGCTCTTATTATTTAAACCGACTGTCACAATGGGTTTATTCCCTTGCATTAATATTGATAATGCTACACTTAATTCATATTCACTAAATTGGGGGTATAACAATACGGCCGTTTTTTTCACTTAAATCACATCTCCAATATGTTCAAGGATATAATATTCATTTTACAATATATTGGAAATTTAGTGTATAATATATAAAAAAGATGAAGGACATAAACTATAAAAAAGATGAAAAATGTAATGTTTTTAACGTTTGTTTTCATAAGTATGCTTGTCTTAATGGGCTGTTCAAAAAGTAGCTATGGCACAGCAGATGCCATTGCAAAAGGGGATATTACGGTTACACCAAGTGAAGTTCACAACCTAGAGCGTTTTGAGCAATTTTTGCAGAGCATATCAAAGCAGCAAGAGGACAAGATTCGGGTGACATCCTTTACCATCGAAGGTGATCCTATTTTTCAGGATTTACATTATGATGGGGACAACATTCAATATTCTTACGATAACACTAATGATGCATTCGGTGGACAAGATAAAGGAATTAAAACAGAAATTTGTACAGCGATAACTAGCAAAGGTAAGATGCAAGGCAAAACAGAATACTATATTGCTGGTTGTGAGGACAATTTCGACTATTATCTATTGGGCGTAAGTGATCGCTGATAAGATGTCGTAAATCGTCGATAGCATCCAGGGAATTACCAAAAAAATGAGGCGAATTGCTGATAAAATGTGAGAACAAAGGAGATAGGCTATTGAAAAACATTGTGACTTTGATGTGCCTGCTACTATTGCTATTGTATTTTTATAAGACACCAATTTTAGATACTAAAGATGCCGTTTTAAAGGCAGAAATGTATTTAAATAATCCTCCACAACATACATATACTGCGCAAATGAATGTGAATGTAAAGGAACTGACTGCTGAACAAATAAATACACAATTACACAATCAAACTGGCATGTTAAATCTAATGTTTAACCGTAAAGAATGGGTAATTATGCTTCAATTTGATAATAGAAATCCAACTGTCGTGTTAGATGCTCATAATGGGAAACTTATTCAAATAATAGGAGCAACCAATTAGTTTACAAAAAAAATATCAAGGGCCTCTGGATGCCCTTGATATGCTACTACTATATTATTGTACGAATGCTTTTTTCTTAATTTGTCTCCATTATCAAATAGCAATACAACGCTCGGAATGGGTTAGTTAATTCATAATGTCATCAATAGTTAAAGTAGTGTACTTCAATACATTTTTTAAATGTAACTCATTTCTAGACCACGCATCATATTTTTCATACAATAAACCGATTTCATGATTTGGTAACTCGGTTAGTGCTGAATATGAATATCCATATTGCGGATAATCGACATCATACTTGTGATTCCAGTCGATTGTATTTGTAGATTGATTGATGAATCCTACCCATAACTGTCCATTTCTTCGGCCATTTGTTGAATTTGGTGTACTTAATATTACTGCCTCTTTGCCATTTATTAGCTGAGAATATTTAATAATCGACAGTTGTGTACCATAAGAGGTATTTTCCACGATGTCTAGATATTTTACTTCACTCCAACTATCTCCACTATCTAAACTCGTCATATATCCTATTTTGCCTGTTGTCGTTCTTAAATACGTTTGAATGACACCTGGTTTAATTTCCACCATTTGTGCTTCGGCAGTGGCAGCATTAGTAAACGGCAGTGGAGCGGTTTTATGTGTCCAAGTTAGCCCATTGTCGTCGCTAATAATATATACCATTTGCTTACTTGCATATGATGAAAAGATAATACGATTCGTGTCAGCTAAGACCAAACCTTGTCCAGGGCTTAAGTATGAAGCGTTAGAATTTAATCCAAGGAAAGGCGGTAATAATAATGGTGCATTCCAAGTTTCACCTGAATTATCACTTGTCGTATAGCCTATATAGTTCGTAGGTGTAATTTTCAATATGGAATCTTTGTAAAAGATATTCATTTTAACTTGATTGCCATTTTTGTATTCAACTAGATTACCGTTTTCAAACTTGACAGAGTACTGCTCCACATTTAAATATTCATTGTTCTTTTTTATATTGTAGTAATTATCCACACTATATTCAGTTGGTGTATTTGAAATATCATTATAAATTACACCGTTTTCACGAATGGAATAATTATATGCCGATTCAGAGCCATATTTTAATTTTAGATAGAACTGTCCATTTATTGATTTGTAACCTGAATCCGTTTTTAATGCATTCTGATTTCCAATACCTGCAGGCATAAAATCAGACATCAAAATTACCTTATTGTTCTGTTTATCCTCCACTAATGCAGAATCGATAAAAGAGGCACTACCACTTATTTGAATATTTTTACCTACGTCATCCCTAGGCCAATCAATTGTTTGTTCTGCATAGTCATCAAATTTTAAGGCTAGTTTGGGATTGGACCAAGAAACCCCATTATCGTCACTATATGAGGTAGCAATATTTATTTTACTTTTAGAATCATGTGTCCCTCCGTATCTAGCGTCCACACTAGCAAGAACTCTTCCATTACTTAGCGTATATAAAGCAGGAATTCTGAAATAATTAGCTTTTGTTGTATCCCCAGCTTTAAAAATCAAGTTGTTTGTAGTGGAATTTGTCGTTTCATTGATCAGTTGGTCATTAGATAAAGATTCATTAAATATTTTTAGTGATTCTATTTCTCCATTAAACTTAAAGTCTAGTTTCCCTTCTCGGTTAACCCCACCTAAAATAAAGGAATTTGCTCCTGAAATTTTGTTAATCGGTTTAAAATTTGAAGCTTTACTTTCAACAATTTTTTCACCATTAGCATACAACGTATACATACCTTGTTGTGAGTTTGAAACAAATGCTATAGTGTTAGAAACCTCTCCATTTTCATCTTTTCCCCATAGAGAAGCGGGTCTTGCAATCAGATAATTAATACTTTCATTGGCGTCTCTTATTTCGACACCCAATTCACCATTATTTCGTAAAAAAATATCAAAATAATTATTTTTATAGCCAGTGTCTTTATTTGATATTCCAAACAAAGCTTGCAATGCATTTTGATTGCTGGACTTAAATTTAATGATTATTGTAGAACTTTCCGATGTAAGAGCTTGTTGTAGTTCATTCGTTACATCTAATCCTTGGTTATTTAACACTATATTATTTTTTTCGAAAATAGGTGTACTCACGAATTGCGTTTGATTACTTGTAACATTCGTTTCTGTACTTGCATGAGTTGGACTCACTTGACCAAAACCAAGCCCTAAGAGCAGTGTAGAGATACCGATTACCTTAAAAGTATATTTCATATTTAAGCCTCCCTCGTATTTTTGTGTAAGAGTTTCTGTGAAAAGAGTTTTCAGTTGATTTAAATTGTCTTTAATGTGCGCTAAAATCCTAAATTTGTGAAGCGAAAGCAAGTACGTGTTAAAGATATGTTGTTGCCCCTTACAAATTTAAGTTACTAGCTTTATTGTTTTACAGCAAAAGGACAAAATCGAATATTAACACCTCCTTACAATATCAACGCATTAAAACCTACTGAGTAATAAGAATTTTGTCCTACATATTTAAGTGTAGGAATATATTTTCCTCAAATGAAATGCGTACACATGTGAATTATACATATATTCCGAAAATTCTCAACATTAACATTTTTAAAAAATACTTAATGAAATCAACTTGTCATTCACAGTAAAAAGACGGTAGAACCCATGTGTTGCTTACAATATTCTTTATTTAAATGCGATGAAAATCGGATGATTATTGGTGGATTTTTTTTTCAAAAACTTAAAATATAAAGAAAATTATTTACAATTAATTTTTAATTTGGTATATTTCATTTGAAAGCGGTAACAGATAAATATTGAAAAAAGGGAGGGAGAAAATGACATTAAAGAGATTTAAATAAGTTTTTCCAGCTTTTTATGCTTGTTATGACGACCTAGAAAATAGGGTACACGGGCATTATGTAAGCATGAGTATTGGAGAATGTATTTATGGAAGTTTGAATCTCAAATGAAAACTCACATTAATTGCCTACCTAGAAGCATTATCAACAGAGGAATGTACGGCGTTTGCGCGCTAGTCCTTTAACTAGATATATCTGAAATTTCAGTTTTTGTGTTGTTCCTATCTTTCTAGAAATCTTTTTAAGAAGTTAATAGAAAATAAAAGAGGTATTGCTGCATTCCATGTTCTTATGGGAAGTATAAGTGCTCCATGAGAAGAAATTCCAGCAGGGAATTACATACCATAGAGGTCGTGAAGGATAGAATCAATGGAGCAATTGCTAAACGTTATACAAGCATTGTTAGGTTAGTTTGTATTACTTTTCATACCAATAAATATTTAAGGGGTGGTATTTGAATGAAAAAGAAATTGTTAGTGCTGTTCGTCATATTAGCTATGATGATTACTACTGCTTGTAGCAGTGGAGAAAATGAAGCAACAACAAACCAAAGCTCTTCAGGGGAATTTGAAGGTGAAATCACAGTTTGGCATTCCTTCACACAAGGGCCAAGACTAGAATTTATGCAAGCAGCTGCAGATTCATTTATGAAAGAACACCAAAAAGTAAAAATAAAAATCGAAACGTTTGCGTGGCCTGAATTTTATACGAAATGGACAACAGGTTTGCAATCTGGACAAGTTCCAGATGTGAGTACAGCATTGCCAAACCATGTTGTTGAATTAATTGATGTTGATGCACTTGTGCCATTAAATGATGTCATTGATAACATTGGTCGAGATCGTTTTTATGAAGCCCCGCTAAAAGAAGGAACAGTGGATGAAAATAATTACTCTATCCCATTGTATTCACATGCGCAAGTTATGTGGTATAGAAAAGATTTATTAGAAGAAGCAGGATTGGAAGTTCCAAAAACATGGGATGAACTATATGAAACTGCTAAAAAGTTAAATAATGCTCCTGATGTTTATGGATTATCAGTGCCAATGGGATCTGGCGACATGATGGCAACAAGATTCCTGAATTTTTATGTTCGTTCTGCTGGTGAAACATTAATAACGAAAGATGGAAAAGCAAACTTAACAAGTAAAGCCGCAATTGATGGCATTAATTACTGGATAAATATGTATAAAACTACATCACCTGAAGGTTCAGTCAATTATAAAGTATTAGATCAAGCTAATTTATACTATCAAGGAAAAACTGCGTTTGATTTTAATAGCGGTTTCCAAATCGGTGGAGTGGAAACGAATTCTCCGCAGTTGCTTGATAAAATTGATGCTGCGCCAATGCCAAAAATAAATGCGAATGATCCAGAAAACGGAATTGAAACATCTAACATTCCAGTTGTAGTGTGGAAAAATAGTAAGCACCCTGAAATCGCTAAGGCATTTGTAGAAAGTCTATATGAAAAAGAAGAATACATTAAGTTCTTACATTCAGTACCAGCAGGTATGCTACCAGCTTTAAAAGACATTGCTGAGGACCCAGAATTCTTAAATAATCCGACAATCCAGAAATTTGATAATGCCGTAAAAGTTATTAGCGCAGCTGTAGATAAAGGGACTGCAATCGGTATGGAGAATGGTCCAACCTTACAATCAGGTATTATCGTGAGTCAAGGTGTTATTGAGAAAATGTTCCAGGATATAGTTCTTAAAGATGTACCTGTAAACGAAGCTGCTGAAAAGGCCGAAAAGGAATTAAATGACTTATTTAAGATGTTAGGTAAATAAGCAGGGCTCGGAATACACAACTTACGACGCTCTCATGAAGTATGAGAGCGTTTGTTTTTTAACTTGTTTCACAGAAGTCCTCTACTTCTTTAAGTGTGCGATGCCACAATAAAAAATCTGGAGACGATTACGCTGAGGCGTAATTGATATCATAGATCTTTACATAACAGGAAAGGAGACGAGACATGGAAAAAAAGCTTAAGTCTTTTAATTTGACAGGTATGCTGTTCGTTTTACCTTCTGTACTAATAGTTATTTTACTATTAATCTATCCAATCTTTTCGAGTATCTATTTTAGTTTTACTTCGAAAAATTTAATCCGTCCATTTTATGACTTTGTATGGTTAGAAAACTTTAAATTTGTTTTAACCAATCCAGATTTTTATAGAGCTTTTATGAATTCAATAAAATGGACTGTTTTGTCGTTAGCAGGGCAATTATTTATTGGTTTTACTGCTGCATTAGCCTTAAATAGAATTCCAAAATTCACCGGACTTTATCGAACTTTATTGATAATTCCGTGGGCATTTCCAGCAATCGTCATTGCCTTTTCATGGAAAAATATTCTGAACGATGTATACGGATTTTTACCTAATTTACTTACTAAACTCGGAATAACAGAAGCAAATATTAACTTTCTAGCTAATCCAGATTTAGCTTTTATCGTTGTAGTATTAATAAATATTTGGTTTGGAGCACCGTTGTTTATGGTTAATATTTTATCTGCTTTGAAGACGGTACCATCAGAACAGTACGAAGCAGCCCAAATGGATGGGGCATCCTCGTTTCAAGTATTTTGGCATATTACGCTAAGACATATTCGTGTCGTTATCGGGTTATTATTAGTTTTAAGGACAATTTGGGTCTTTAATAACTTTGACATCCTATACTTAATTACTGGAGGGGGACCTTCAGATATTACAACAACACTGCCAATCTTTGCATTTAAAGCAGGATGGGGTATGAAGCAGCTTGGAGTCGCTTCTGCCATTACCGTCATTCTATTATTATTTTTACTTGGTATTTGTTTCTTGTACTTTAAATTACTTGATAAATGGGAAAGGGAGGATCGATGATGGTAGGGAAAAGCAAACTATCTACAACAATGAATTATATTTATTTGACTTTATTAGCCATCGTGTCGGTCTTCCCGTTACTTTGGATTATTTTATCGTCAGTAAAGTCCTCAGGGGAAATGGCTAATAATCCACTCTCGTTCTTTCCTGAAAAAATAACATTTGATTACTATTTCAGAGTGTTAAATGACTTATCGTTTACTACCAATATAAAAAACAGCTTATTAGTATCTTTTTCAGCTACATTCATTACCATCGTAGTGTCCGCGTTAGGGGCATATGGCATTGTTCGTTTCTTTCCGAAGGCAGGAAAGAAAATGACTAAAATCTTAATCACGACTTATATGTTCCCGCCTATTCTTTTAGCAGTCCCCTATTCGATTATTATCGTATCTGTAGGTCTAGTAAATACATGGACGGGACTAGTCATAACATATCTTTCCTTTTCAATTCCTTATGCGATTTGGATGCTTATTGGATTCTTTCAAACCGTGCCATTAGAAATAGAGGAAGCAGCAAAGGTGGATGGAGCAGGGATAGTGCGTACCTTTGTGCAAGTCGTGCTACCAATCGTAGCGCCAGGTGTAGTGGCAACTGCTATTTATACCTTTATCAATACTTGGAATGAGTTTTTATTTGCCTTGCTACTTATTAATAGTTCTGAAAAGATGCCAATATCAGTGGCATTGTATTCCTTAACAGGTTCAGAAGTATTGGATTGGGGAGAAATGATGGCCGCATCTGTTATTGTCATTTTACCTTCTATTATATTCTTTATGATTATCCAAAATAAGATTGCAGGCGGTTTATCCGATGGAGCAGGAAAATAACAATTGTTTAAATAGAGAGGAGAATAATTATGAGTCAAATCAACTATGGGGTAGTAGGGACAGGCTATTTTGGAGCAGGTCTTGCAAGAATACTTAACAGTTTAGAAGATGCGAAGATTGTAGCGGTATATGATCCAAATAATGCTGAAGTGGTTGCCAAAGAACTAGATTGTGAGGTTGAACTTGATATTGAAGCATTGTGTCAACGAGCAGATATTGATGCGATTATTATAGCTTCCCCTAATGGATTCCATAAGCATCCCGTGTTAAGCGCGGCACAAAATAATAAACATGTATTTTGTGAAAAACCAATTGCCTTATCCTATGAAGATTGTAATGAGATGATTGAAGCTACGAAACAAAATGGCGTTACATTTATGGCAGGGCATGTCATGAATTTTATGAACGGGGTACGTACAGCTAAAAAATTGATTAACGAAGGTGAAATTGGTGAAATTCTTTTCTGTCACGCA
The DNA here is from genome assembly GCF_044761135.1 of Lysinibacillus sp. NPDC097868. Taxonomy (NCBI): domain Bacteria; kingdom Bacillati; phylum Bacillota; class Bacilli; order Caryophanales; family Bacillaceae; genus Lysinibacillus; species Lysinibacillus sp. NPDC097868. The sequence goes on from NZ_JBIWBS010000001.1 coordinate 538,697, forward strand.
GAACGTAATGGCTGGGAAGAAGCACAAAAAGAAGTAAGTTGGAAAAAGCAAAGGGAACTTTCAGGTGGTCATTTATATCATCATATTCATGAGCTTGATTTTATTCAGTTTTTAATGGGTCCAGCTAAACGTGTGTCAATGGTTGGGGGAAATGTTGCGCATCAAGGGGAACAATTTGGCGATGAAGATGATATGTTATTGATTACGCTTGAATTTGAAAATAAACGATTTGCAACATTACAATATGGGTCTGCTTTTAGATGGAGCGATCATTATGTAAAAATCCAAGGAACAAAAGGTGCAATTTTAATCGATTTGCAAGATGTAAAAGTAGTTTTAAAAACACCGGAAAAAGAAGAAAGATATTTATTGCATGAATCAAAAGAAGAGGATGAGGATCGTACAAGAATTTATAGTGGGCTAAAGTCTGACCAAGCGATTGCCTATGGTAAACCTAATCAAACACCACCAATGTGGCTGCATTCGATTATGGAGAAAGAAATGAAGTATTTCCATAGTATTATGCAGGGGGCAGAGGTTGAAGAGGAATTTATTCCTTTACTAGACGGTACTGCTGCGAGAGCATCAATTGCTACTGCAGATGCTCTTACATTGTCTCTAAATGAAGATCGAAAAGTAAGTGTTGAAGAGATAGTTTCTAAAGGAGCTTTTCAAAAATAAGATTGAAAGTAGAATGAACCGATGCGAATGGGGCATTATCGTGGGCAACCTTTATAGGACAAGCTCATGGTAATGTCCTTTTATTAACTGCATGCAGATAGTAATAAGAGCTGTAACTATGCAACGTACTAACTTATAGAAAAATACGACAGATAGTATAGGATAGAAAAACACCTCCTAATTGAAATTAAGGTATTTATACCAGAATTCAATCGTAGAGGCTTTTAATTTGATCTATGCTGTAGGGAGTAGTGCCTTTTCTTTTTTCTTAACACGTCTCCATAAAAATAACATATAAACAAATAGGACAATTATGATAATATACGCTGTTAGCATAGAACTTTCAGCATTCCCCATAAAGTTGAAGAAATTATTAAAACCATGGAAGAGAATTGTCAAAATAATGGATTGGCCATCGATAATCAGTAATGAAAGAACAAGACCTACGAGAAGGGCATAAATAATTTGAATGATGGTATCTTCAACTGATTGCCCCCCAATTAGTTGCAATGAATGTGTGACGCCAAACAGTATGCTCGAAATCCAAACTGCAACAAAGATTCCCTTAGGTTGCAACATGCGAAGAAGAAATCCTCTGAAAATTGTTTCTTCAATGAACGCAACAATAAACATTTGCATTATAAACATAAGAAATAAATCGCTAAGCGATTCGAAATTTAAACCTTTCGTGCCAATTAAAATAATACATAACACGATAAGAAGCGGTGAGAATACTATAATATTTTCTGTATTGATTGCAACAAAGAAGTAATGGCTCCATTTCTTTTTGACAGTAATATAAAGGAAGAGGCCAACTGCTAAAGGAATCAAAAAGGCAAATTGTAGAAACGGACTAGAGGGCTGTTGAATGGATACGTAGGCGCCATTAGCAACATAAAAAAATATAAGAAGCATTTCTAATCCAATAATTTTAAAAATGATTTTTTTCATTTTGATGATTCCCTTCAAGGTTAATGTTTTACTTTTCTTTATTTAATGTTTTCATGCCCCGTTTTATGATGGAATTGCAGAAGCTTTTCGTAATGCACTTAATATTAAGATATAGATGAAAATAATAATAACTAGTAAGCTAGCGATGATAGTAAAAGTAGAAACCTCTGATACAAATTCAAACAGCGGTGTATACCATTCGAAAATGACCATCATGATCGGAATCAACGCAAGTACACCAATAAAGCTGTAGCCACCTAATGTTCCGAAGCGGTAATAGACGACATTTAAAAGTAAGCTTGAAATTAGACAGAGTAGAAGTAACACAGTATCCATAGACATTGTTAAAAAAAAGGAATCAGAATTGCTGAAAAATAAAATAGGGTGGATAATAATCATATTTTTATAATTAAATAGGTTAGAAACGAGGGTAATAATTTTATGCGTACAAGCGATCACGAATGCACCAGCAAGGCTCCAAACGATGAAAAATAAGCCAACGTTGCATACATACTGCATACGACTTAAGCCAAGCTTTAAAAAATAGGGCAATGTTTTATTTAAAATTTTCGCTCCCTTCACACTATAAAAAATATAGACAGGTATTGAAATCGTCATGGCAAAGGACACATACTGCCCAAAAAAAGTGTCTATAAAAAATGACAGTATGACGATTGAAAACAGAATGCACCAAAAAATAATATTACTTTTTTTATAGCTTTGAAAAAGGACGTATAAGCTACCCTGTACTGTTTTCATTTCACTAACCTCGCTTTCTGCTGTTTACTTAAATACACTAATAGGTCTTGTAAAGATACATTTTCTAGTATGATGTTATCATCTTCAATAGGCTGACCACTGGCATACACAACGGCTGTCATCTCCTGCATAAAAGTATGTTTATAAATTACTTTTAAATTTTTTATTACTGGCTCGACATCTTGTGCGCTTCCTTTTACTGCAACAATATACTTTTCCCATTCTTCTGCTGTTTTTTGAAGCAATAATTCACCTTCATGGAGGATAAGAATTTCCTCGAATAATTTACTAGCTTCATCTATTAAATGGGTTGATAAAAGAAATAGCCTTGGATTTTCTATTTGTTGATCGATTAATAAATCATAAAAAGTATTTCTTGCAGCTGCGTCTAATCCAATGTAAGGCTCATCGAAAATCGTGATTGAAGCATTACTGGCAAACCCTGTAATAATACCGAGTGCAGATACCATCCCTTTGGAGAGAGTGCGTACCTTATCTTTTGGATTAAGTGCAAACACTTGAAGTAGTTCATTTGCAAGCTGTTCATCCCACTTTGGATAGAAAAAACTATTAGTCTTTAAACTTTGCGCAACTGTCATATCTTCTTGAAAATTCCCACTCTCTGCAACAAAGCAAATGTCTCGTAATATAGCAGAAGCATTAAAAACATTCTCACCATTGACACAAATTTGCCCTTCAGTTGTAGAAATAAGTCCCGCTAAAAGGTTTAAGAATGTTGTTTTACCAGCACCATTATGGCCTAAAAAACCGATGATTTTTGGTCCTTCTATAGTAAACGATACATTTTTTAAAGCAGGCTTCTGCTTATATAATTTGCTTACATTTTTCACATCGATATTCATAAGTTATCCCCTTTGTAACATATTTTGTAATTCTTCATCTGAGATACCTAAACGTATTGCCTCTTTTTTCAACGGTTCAATATGTTGTGCAAAGAAGATTTCCTTACGTTCTGCTATTAAAATCTTGCGTGCGTCAATACTAACAAACATGCCAACGCCTCGTTTTTTATAAATGACACCCTTTTCCACTAATTCGTTCACACCCTTTCCTGCTGTTGCAGGATTTATTTGATACTCCTTGGCAAATTCATTTGTCGATGGAATGCGATCTTCAGATTGTAAATGCCCATCAAGAATTGCATCTTCAATCCGTTCCCGAATTTGTTGGAAGATTGGTTTTTCATTGCTTAAAGAATAAATCACAATCCACCTCCTAGTTAATTGGTTCATTACTTGTGTAATTAACCATATAACGTATTGGTTTAATTGTCAAATTTTTGTTGGTAAATTTTCGTGTGAAACGTATAGAGCAAATAAAGTTGGAATCTGTGGATTAGTTTTATGCCACCTTATTTTCAGAATAAATCTAGAACATGATGAACTGGTATGGAAAAAGGAAATGGACAGTACTACCAAGAATAATGAGAAAGATTCACAGATAAATAAGTAGTTTTAGAGAGGATTTAAAAGCATGAATTGATAGTGAAATAAATGTTTTGAAAAGAGTGAAAAATATGCTGGAAGATAAGAGGAATGTTCAGTTTGAAGTAGAATTCGAAGGACAAAAACAGGAGGCTGAGATAACAAAGTTCGTTTTTAAAAATAAAGATGATTAAAAATCCATGTGTTGATATGCAGGATTTTTTTATTTCCAATCGGGCCAGATTGTGGAGTAATAAGCGTGAACTTGAACTATATATTGAATACATAATCACAAACGTATAAAAGAGGAATTAAAAGGATTGAGCTCGGTACAATACCGATTTCAACCCTTCTAGCTGCTTAACTTAATATAATAGCTAAATTTATGGTGTCCTTTCAAAAAAGAATAGGCGTCCATTTTTCATTTAAGGGTCATAATTCAGTAGGGGAAGTAGTTATTATACTTGCAAAATAAACACCTACATTTTTTCTAGGATATTTTTTATGGGCTTTTGAAGTACGTCTATAATGGCAGCAATGATAGCTGTTACTAAAATTCCTATTAGACCAAGTGCTATCGGACCTGCTGCGTCTTCACCCGTGAACATAGCAAAAACCCTTAAGTAAACGATTAAAAACAAAATGAAGATAATTATTGTAAAAGCACACTTTTTTATAACCTTCAAGGATTTAAGGGATAACTCAGAAAAAGCATTGTTTATATTGATATAACTCAATAGTTTATATGCTTGATACAACGCAACAGAAAACGTAATGCATACTCCATAAGCGCATATTAACAATGGATATATCGAGTAATCTCCTGGACGCATTTTCGCATCTCGAATAGCTGCTTGAGGTAACCAATATATACATACAGCAAGTACCGCAACTCCAATTAGAAAAGCAACGGTCTTTAAGAAAAAAGTTGAACTTAGTTTAACATCCATTTGAAGCACCTCACTGATTTAATAATAATATGATTTAATACGATAGTAGTCTATTTTTTATCGTTTATCAATATATTTATTTTGTTTTTCATTACATAATTGTTGTTATTCACATAATTATTTAAGTTGTGATTGTGATGAGAAGTACTTAAACTAACGGCGCAGTTTAGTTCAATAACTAATTTAAGGTGGTGTTCTTTTGAAAGAAACAAACAATAAACACATATGGATTGAAGCTGAAGAATGGGCTGAAAGTGAATGGAATGTTGAAGATGCTAACCTTGATGTCATCGTAACTTTCTCTGACCGTTCTAAATGGATTGCGAGTTTTTTCACCTACAAAAACATACAGACATTGAGAGAGAAGAATGTAAAGACAGGCGAATGTTTGATAGGTGCATATCTTTGGTCAAGCGATATGTTTCTTATAGATATTGCAAGTAAAGAACGAATTTATGAAGTTATTGACTTCCTTATTGAAAATGATTAGTTTGAGTCTGTTTTTACTCGATACTCAGATGTAGATGTTGAAGATGACTATTTGTATCCAGAGGATTTCTTTAAAATGAGTAATGAATAAACATTCTTATTCAACCAACGGAGGCTTTAATTCAACAAGGGATTGGAATTAAGATATTCAACAATTAGGCGCTTTCCTTGATAAGGAAAGGGTCTTTCTTCATGAAGTAGGTATGATTGTTTAGTAAGAAATTCGCATAATTTCAGCATTATTTATAATGTTCAAATGGAATGGCATATTAAAGTTTTTCCAACTTCACTAGATGCACTGTCATAATAATTACTTTAAATTTCAAGTTTCAAAATATTGTATTAAAATAAAATGAACAAATGGATATTTAAAAACATGATAGTTCCACACAGCTACCACCAGACAGTAAAAATACATATTGGGTGGACCTTTTGAAATCAGTACAGGAATGTAAAAATGTTAGTAAGGAGATGAATGGAGTGTTTAACGATTTTAAGATTACGGAAGGTCGTCCTGTCTATATCCAACTTAAGGAATATTTAAAAAAAATGATAACCAACGGGCATTTACTTGAGCATCAAAAGCTTCCATCCACTCGTGAACTCTGTTCTTTATTATCAATTAGCCGAAACACCGTTCTAACAGCTTATGCGGATCTGGAACAAGAAGGGCTTATCTATGCGGTAAAGGGAAAGGGAAACTTTGTCAGTCATGTTGAGATAATCAAATCCCCATCCATCCAGTTAAATTGGACTGAAAAAGTTAACGAACAAACCTTTTTGGCAGATGAATTGGACCTTAAAAAGCAAGGTGTACGCTGGGATAAGGAAATTATTTCATTTAATAGCATCGCACCCGATGAAAAGCTTTTTGATATAGAAAATTTTAAACGGGCTTTTTTAAATCGAATGTCTATTGAAGGAGACATTGTTCTTAACTATGGATATGCAAAAGGCTATAAACCACTTATCGAATACTTGCTTCGCTACATGGAAATTAAAGGAGTAGACACTCGAAATAAAGATATTTTAATTACCAATGGATTCACGGAAGGTCTGGATCTCATTTTATCCTCTTTAAATAAAAAGAGCGGCCGTGTTATTTGTGAAAATCCAACTAATGACTCTGCTCTTAAGCTCTTTCGATTACATGGCTTCGAAATTGATGGAATTGAAATGGATAATGATGGTGTAAATATTACTAAACTAGAAAAAAACCTATCAAAAAAAGAATATGATTTTGCGTACTTAATTCCGTCTTACCATAATCCAACTGGAATCGTAACGTCTTCAAAAAAAAGGAAAGAAATCATGGATTTGTTTTCTGCATATCATCTTCCTATCATTGAAAATGGATTTAACGAAGAATTACGTTATTCAGGGTCACATCTCGCATCATTGGCATCCTTCGCTGGACAAGGAAATAATGTTATTTATATTAGCAGCTTCTCTAAAATTCTTTTTCCTGGTTTACGGATTGGCTGGATATTGGCAGATAAAGATTTGATTAATTACTTAGAAAGTATGAAAAGAGCTCGAACAATTCATACGTCTACATTAGATCAAGCTGTGTTATATCAATATTTGATTGATGGATACTTTGAGAAGTATATAAAAAAAGCTAAATCAGTCTATAAGAAAAAGTATGAAATAACCGTTAGTTATTGTAAGCAATTTATTCCATTCAAACGACTAACTGGTGACGGAGGACTTCACATTTTTATAGAACTAGAAGACCACATTGATTCACGAAAACTTTTAGAAAAATGTTATCAAAGGGGCGTTGTTTTCTTACCTGGTAGTGTTTTTCACACGGACAATAGTGGAAACAATACTTTACGATTAGGATTTTCTAGGCTGAATGAAAGAGAGATTATTCAGGGCATAAAAATCATAGGCGATACGTTAAAAAATAATTATGGGGGCTAGAAAAATGAGAGTTGGCGTAATTATGGGAGGGGTTTCTTCCGAGAAGCAAGTTTCAATTATGACAGGTGAAGAAATGATCGCACATTTAGATAAAAATAACTATGAAATTGTACCGATTCACATAGAGCACAAAGAAGACTTAGTGGAAAAGGTGAACGATCTTGACATTGCACTACTGGCGCTGCATGGCCAATTTGGTGAGGATGGTACTATTCAAGGTACTCTTGAAACCATGGGAGTTCCTTATACAGGGAGTGGCATTCTGTCCAGTAGCTTATGCATGGATAAGAATATCTCAAAAAAAATCATCCGCTTTGAAGGCGTGCACACACCGGATTGGGTTCACCTTACGAACATGGAAGAACTTAAAATGGATGAACTAGACAAAATGGGCTTTCCACTAGTTGTGAAACCTAATTCAGGCGGTTCAAGTGTGGGAGTCAAAATGGTTTATGATAAAGAAACACTAAAGCCAGCTATTGCGGAAGTATTCAAATGGGATTCCGAAGTGATAATTGAAAAGCTAATTATGGGAGAGGAAATCACTTGTTCCATTTTGGATGGAAAGCTTTTACCGGTGATTTCGATTCGTCATCAGGGAGAGTTTTTTGATTATACCTCCAAATATAATGATGTGGCTACGATTGAAGAGGTGGTCCAGCTCCCTCCCGAAACACATGCCCGTGTCTCTTTAGCTGCTATGACTTGCTATAATTCATTAAAATGTAGTGTTTACGCCCGAATCGACATGATGATGCAAGATGGTATCCCTTATGTGATGGAAGTTAATACATTACCAGGGATGACGAAAAATAGTTTACTGCCAAAAAGTGCACAGGGAGCGGGTATTCCTTATCATAAGCTACTTGACTTAATCATTGAACATTCACTTGAAGTGAGGAAAAAGGGTATTTAGAATGTACGGAAGTTAGTTCAAAAAATATTTCGCATAAGACTAGATTCAGAAGGATGACTCTTAAATCCGCAGCAGTTTAGTTGAAATTAACAGTCATAAATGGAATCACCAAAAGATCTTATTAAAGTGTTACCTCAATCTGAATAATATCTATGGAATGTTCTCGATTTCATTAAAGGGCCATTTAATGGAATAATTACAAATGGAACTTACATTTTGATTTATATTATTTATAAATGTAAGTTCCATTTGAGTATAAGAGTTTAATTTTTAGTTAATTATACTTATTTAAAATATTATTTAACTTTTCCTTCATACATTCAATTAATTCAGAAGGACTTTTAATAAGTGCTTCTTCACCAAAAGTAATTAAATAATTACAAAAAAAGTAAATATCACTTTTGGAGATATTACCATTCAAAATACCTGTACCATCTTCTCTTTTAGACAATCCTATATTTGCCCATTTTTCGGATTTATACATTTCCACTCCCTTATTAGTTAGTTCCACATTTAATTGGAATGTACATTCTTTAGCCTTAATAAGGCTAAAACGGTTTTTTAAATAAATATTTGATAAATCTATAGGGCCATTCTTTTCATCACGTTCTACGGATGTTATACGATCACATCTAAAGACTCGATAATCCTTATTTAAAAAACTATAAGATGGACAATACCACTTTCCTCCATTTGCATAAATACCAATTGGTTGAATACTTCTATAAGTTAGTTCCCCATTTTTTTCATATTTTATTTTAAGTACTTCCTGTTCGATTGATGCCTCCAATAATCGCTTTAAAAACGGGATTTTTTCCTGTTGGTAAACAGATACAAAATCAACTCGATTTTTCATTTTATCAATCGCATCTCTTATGTCTCCCGAAAGAGTTAAATAAAATTTCTTTTTTATTGATTCATACTCAGTATCAAAAGGAAGGGAAATATAGTGTCTTAAAGCATGAATCGCAAAAAAAATAGAGATAGCTTCGTCTTCACTAAAAGCAATTGGAGGGAGAATTCTTTCATTTAGGACTTGATAACCACCATGAGGCCCTGCTTCAGAATATAATGGGACACCCATCTCACTTAATTCTTGCAAATCTCTTAAAATGGTTCTTTTTGAAACCCCAAATTCTTGCGCTAATTCCCTAACGGTAAATCTTTTCTTTCGATTAACCATCATTATCATTTCATTTAATCTTTTTGCCTTTGACATACATACCTCCAAAAAATAACAGTGACATAAGTTGTCACCATCATAATATATAATCACAAATAGATAAAGAATAAGGGAGATGAGAGTCTAATTAGATTTTCCTAACAGATAATATGGAAGTGAATGGTAAAAAATAACTCATTACAGCTGTCTTAGAATTATCAATTGAATGGAATGTGGAGGAATTAATTATGTTTGAAACGATTTTAGACTTTATTGAAGAATGGAATTGTGAAGCAATGCTAACTCAAAAAGTGATGGATAATTTAACGGATAATTCATTAAAACAAAAAGTTTATCCAGAAGGTCGTACTTTGGGAAGGATTGCATGGCATTTAACGACTAATATCCCAGAATATTTAGCAGATTTCGGGTTGAAGATAGATTGTTTTGAAAATGGTGAGAGCGTCCCTACATCGGCAAAGGAAATCGCTGAAACCTTTAAAAAAATAAGTTCTTATGCAGCCGAAGTTATTGAACAACAATGGACAGATGATTCTCTGAAACAAGTACAAAATGCATTTGGAAGAGAACAATCAAATGCTCGAATTTTAATGGGTCTAATCAAGCACATTGTTCATCATCGTGGACAGGTTACTATTCTTATGCGACAAGCAGGAATAAAACCTTTTGGGGTTTATGGTCCGCCAAAAGAAGATTGGATTCATTTTGGGGTGGAAAATCCACCACTTTAATAATATGGTGCTAATGGGTATTTCTCTAATCAGGTTATCTTTAGCAATTGCGTTAATATTGAACTAACGGAGCAGGTTAGTTTAATAAGCTGTTTATACTATCATTAAAAAAAGATAAGAAAAAGTCATTCCCTCCACAAGCAGAGAGAATGACTTTCCTTCTTAAATCGCAAAACTACTGATTACAGTTTTGCCCAACGTTCCTCTAACCAGTTCATAAATTCTTTCCCTTTGTCACCTTCATACGCATCAAAGACATCTAAACGCATACGTTTTAGTTTATCCGCAAAGTCTGTCACTGTATGGTCCTTCGGCAAGCTCTTTTTTACCCGAAGGAAAATTTTGTCTGTTCCTTTGATAATATCAAAACGTGCAGGTGATGGCTTCTCTACGTCCTCGCCAAGCGCCACAAGTGCTTCATAGGCGGCTAATTGCACCTTGTTGACAGTATCATTCTGCATACGATTTTTTAATAAATCTATGATTTTGTCATGTTGATAAGCCGATAATATTTCGACTGCATCTAAACGCTCTCGCCAGCTAGACGTATAATTGGCTTGTTTTTTTAATGCTTCATACTGCTCAGGTAATGCTGTTTCAAACTGTTTCAAGTAATAGCACCTCTTTTTTTAACTAGAGGAAAAATGAATTCTTCTTCTGCTTCTCTTATTATACGTTGTTTTGGTGAAAATAGCGATGAATCGCTGGTAAGGATATATATAGAAGATGGAAACTAACTATATTAAGGTGAACGGTATCATAAGTATGTAGTATTCTTTATCAGAGTTGCTTTCTTATTAAACTAACGGGGTGCACTAGTTAAACAAGAAATATGCTTATAACTCCCACAATCGGGCGCGATTCTGTTATAAGAATCAGCGCTCATTTTTATTAAAAGGCCAGATTGTTGAATAACATTCTTAAAAAAAATTTACCTAACATTTGTTGAAATATTTCCTTTAGCTTATATATTTAAGTGGTGAGTTGTATTTATATAGTAAATTGTTATATATAAATTAAGAGGATTATGAAGAAATTTCGGAAATTATATTGACAAAATAATTTTTTTCTGTAAAATGAAAAACAATTCAAAAATATTTGTATAGAACAAAGGCTATGAAAAGAAATAGTATCAATTATTTTTACGAACAGAAAGTTACCGGTTGATGAGAGGTGCATGTAAAACGATTGAGAATTCATCTTGGAGCCGTGTACCGAAAAGATTATTCTAAGTAGGCTACGCCGGTAAGCACCCGTAATCATGTGCGAGAGTATCGTCGAATGACCGTACTTCTTAAGGTAAGTAATGTGAATTGCTTATAAATTAAAGGTGGTAACACGAGTTGAATCGTCCTTTTGGTTAATCCAAAAGGGCGTTTTTTTTTATTCCTTTTTTGAGCAAAGTATTTGAAAATCTAAACGTATTAGGAGAAAGACATTATGAAAGACAATCATCAAGATTCACAGCTAAAGCGCGGATTAAGTACTCGTCACATGCAATTAATTGCACTTGGCGGATCCATTGGGGTCGGTTTATTTTATGGCTCTAGTTCAACAATTCAAATGGCTGGGCCATCTATTTTATTAGCTTATTTAATTGGCGGATTAGTTATTTTCACAATTATGCGTGCACTAGGGGAAATGGCAGTAGAGGAACCTGTATCAGGCTCGTTCAGTACGTACGCGAATAAATATTTAGGCCGCTTTGCAGGGTTCTTATCTGGTTGGACGTATTGGTTCATGTGGATTGTCGTTGGCATGGCAGAATTAACAGTAGTCGGTGTATACATTAACTACTGGTTCCCTGATATTCCACAATGGGTAACTGCCCTTGTAGTACTTTTTATTATGATGCTTGTAAACTTAGCAAATGTAAAAGCTTACGGAGAATTCGAATTCTGGTTTGCGATGATTAAAGTTGTTGCGATTATCGGTATGATCGTTCTTGGATTAGCCATTATTTTCTTCGGTGTCGGCAACCACGGTGAAGCAATTGGCTTCGATAATTTATGGGCCCACGGTGGCTTCATGCCAAACGGTTTCCATGGTATTTTAATGTCCCTAGTATTAGTTATGTTCTCATTCGGTGGGGTTGAATTAGTTGGTATTTCTGCAGGAGAAGCAAAAAATCCTAGCAAGTCAATTCCTTCAGCTATTAACAACATCGTTTGGCGTATTTTAATTTTCTACATTGGTGCATTAGGCATTATGATGGTTATTTATCCTTGGAACGAAGTTGGTTCAGAAGGTAGCCCGTTCGTTCAAATTTTCGATTACGTCGGCATCCCTGCTGCGGCTCACATTATTAACTTTGTTGTAATTACAGCAGCAATGTCTGCATTTAATAGTGGTTTATACGGTTCAGGACGTATGCTACACAACTTATCGGTACAAAAAAATGCTCCAAAATATTTTAAAACAGTAAGTAAAAACGGTAGTCCGCGTAGAGGGATTTTATTTTCTTCAGCGGTGTTATTAATTGCAGTTGTCTTAAATTATGTAGTACCTGAAAAAGTGTTCATCTATATTTCGGCTGTTGCGACTGTTGCAGTCATTACAAGTTGGATGATTATTTTATTAGCACAATTGAAATTTAGAAAGTCAAAAACGAAAGAGGAAGTAGCCGAACTGAAATTCAAAATTCCGCTTTATCCACTTTCTACGTATATTGCCATTGCATTCTTATTAATGGTTATTGTGTTAATGGCGTTTATTCCAGATATGCGTGTTGCCCTATATGTCGCACCAGTTTGGTTTTTAATCTTATTTGTTGGATACAAAGTAATAAATGCTAAAAAGTAGTTAAATCATTTCATTTTAACTGATACTTCTTCAATGAAGAGATATTTTAAAAAGTCCTTTTGGTTAACTCGATTGGTTACAAGATTACTTATTTTTATATTCTAGAAAATGTTAATATCGTTCCCGAATGAAAGTTTGGAAACACATCAAAAAGCCAAGAAGCGTTGTTAAATCAATGTTTCTTGGCTTTTCTAATGAAGATTATTTATACAGCTTTTTATGCAGGGTACGCAATCAATTTATTGTTTTATGTAATTGTAAGAGGAATATGGGCTTTTCTTCATATCATAATCTTGCGTTCTATCTTAAACTACCATGAAAGTTAATTTCTTAAGACCTAACAACGTACGTGAATAACCAGAAGGCTTATAAGCGACCTGCACAAAACATACGGTCACTTCTAATGGGGTGGTCGATAATCATGTTCCAAAATAATATTTAATTAACACGGTGTAAATAACTTCACAATATATATATATGTAATGTATAATATAAATATCCTAGGTATACATGAAGTATTTTTGTAAAAGCTATTTTTTAAAAGTCTGAGATGATATTTAATTTTTTGAAAAGGATGATTATAATGGGACGTTTAACAGGTAAAGTAGCAATTATCACTGGTGCAGCACTGGGGATGGGAGCGTCGGAAGCTAAGCTTTTCGCAAGTGAAGGAGCAAAAGTAGTAGCAACGGATATTAGAGATGATTTGTTAAAAGAGGTAATTAGTGAAATTAAAGCAAATGGCGGAGATGCAATTGGGTTAAAGCATAATGTTACATCTGAGGAAGGGTGGAAAGATGTTATTCAGGAAGCTATAAACCATTACGGTAAGGTAGATGTACTAGTCAATAATGCTGGAGTAGCCAGTCCAAAAACGATGACTCAAATGGAAATGGATGAATGGAATAAAGTAATGGATATTAATTTAAACGGCTGTGTACTTGGGATGAAATATGTAATTCCAGAGATGCAAAAAGCCGGTGGTGGTTCTTTGATTAATATTTCATCTATTGGTGGGATAGTGGGTATGGCTGGATCAAGTCCATACACTGCTGCAAAAGGGGCATTACGCTCTTTATCTAAATCAGCTGCTGTAGAATATGGAAAAGATAAAATAAGAGTAAATTCCGTTCACCCTGGTATTATTGAGACACCTATGACTGCTGATTCATTTAAGGAGGCTTTACCATTCTATCAAACATTCACTCAGCTTCCTTATTTCGGGAACCCAGAAGATGTTGCTTACGGAGTACTATTCCTTGCATCTGATGAATCACGTTTCATGACCGGAGCTGAATTAGTTATTGATGGAGGTTGGACAGCCATTTAATATTAAGCCGGTGGCACATGTGCTATAAAGAAAAACAATAACTACTTTATAAACTACAAATCAAGTAAAAAGTCGATCATTTAGTTGAGCGGCTTTTTATTTAACTTATTTTCAGCAAACGATTCGTCTCTGTTTTTCAGAGGATTATTTTTGTAAGGTCCTTTAATAGACAAATTCATTAATTGAAAAGCCATTTCATGTTCAGAATAATGCAAGTTGTTTTTAATCCACCAGATAATAACTTCCAAAAAGGCAGATTCCACATATTTGATTATTAAATCTCTTTTAGCTGTAAGATTTTGCTCACTAGGTTCAATTTGGTTAATCCCTTCAGAAACAAACTCATGTATAATTTCTAACAGTCCCGAAGCTAAATAAGGAATGCGGTTAGTAACAAGGAAGGCTTTATAAAAAGAGAAATTTTCTGCAATTTGTTGAAATAATTGAACAAAACTTGGATGAGGGTATTCTTCTAAATAATCAAAGTTATCTAAAAGTGATACGTTGACACTTACTTTCTCACGCAAATCACTTAAAATTTCATCGATACATTGTATCATAAGCTCATTCTTATCTTTATAGTGAAGATAAAAGGTAACACGTTTTACTGTTGCTCGGTCAGAAATATCTTGTACCTTTATTTCCTCAAAGGCTTGTTCTTCCATTAGTTCAATTAATGCCTGCTTTAATAACCTTCTAGTTCTAATTACACGTGGATCATTTTTTTGTCTTGTCATGAATTTCTATCCCTTTACTATAAGATTATGTTTTGAAATTTTTTTAATATTTTTGAAATCCCACATCATAACATTGCTCTTCAATTACATAATCAGGACTTCTTAATGTTTATGTTTTATGTTTATTAAGAAAAATTGCTCTGTAGCTTCTTCACATAATATACCTCATCAACCTCCGCTAGTCGATGGACTTGTATCATTCCTAAAAATAATACTTGGTTACTACAATTATGCATAGTAAACATAAAAAAGACAATTACTTATACATGTCAAAATGAAGTCAGTATAAATCAAAGCTCTACTATTTAATGGTCCCGTTATTACTTTAGATCCTGTCCTTGGAGATATTACAAATCCATTTATCACTAAATGACTATAATTAATAATAATCCATTGAAGAAGGAATACTAGATTTTTTCAAAACTATTATAACTAACTAGATTAATTTAATGGAATTTTTACAGTAAATCAGTGTTATTTCACAGTTATGGATAGTGAATATGACCTTTTTATTAAATACATAATTTGTTAACTAAATAAGTCTAAGAAAATTATCGTTTAATAACAATTATCTATTCTATCCGTAGCAAATTTATATTAATCTATTATACGAAATACAAATTAATAATAGGAGGAGATAATCTTGGGAGTTTTAGAACTAAATAATTCAAATGATAAAATAAAGCTATTATTTGTTGCTCTTTTTTTTGCTTTAGTGGCATTTATGCTATCAACTGTATCTGCTGAAGCTTCAAGTTATAAAGAAGGCGATATTTTATTTACTACTAGTACAAGTTCATGGGGGTTTACTGGTCATGCAGGAATAGTCGGTAGGTCTGCTGATGGGAATTTGTATGCTGTCCATATTCCAGGCCCAAATCAACCAATACAGAAAATAACTTTAACCCAATGGGAAACTAGATACCCAGTTACAGAGGTTTGGAGACATACCAATCAAACTGCGGCTCAACAAGCTGGACAAAAATCAATGGATTTTATTCGTTATTATGGAACTGATACATCTTACATAGCTCCATATTCAATCTTCTCTGTTGCAGGATTAACATATGCAGACAAATCAGAAACATACTGCAGTAAGTTAGTTTGGCAGAGTTACTATTACGGTTCGGGATTAAACTTAGGATATAAACCAGGTGGAATGGGGATTATCAGTCCATATGCACTTAGAGCTTTACCGAATATGTATAAGGTATCAGGGAATAGCTAAAACTAACTTTAAACGCTCTCTATAGAATTCAGTCATAATAATGATAAGGAAAATAAGAAAGATTTATTGCAGGTTGGATGGAGAGAATGATTGTGAAAGAAACTACGAGCGATAACTGATTTACTGAACAATAAGAGAAAATTAACAAATGAGGGTATCCATCACTTATTGCGAATAAAGAATTTGTGAAGAATTATAGTTTAACTAACGGATGCTTAAGAGGAAAAGTGTTGAGCTATTCAGATACTCCTTTTTCCTACTCAATTAATGGGTGGTTTTCTTTAAAAGGAAACCAAAAATTACGGACTATCCAATATCCATAATATCCTCAATGCTTTCTAGTAAAGATATGTAATTGAATTTTGTCATGATGAAGTAATAATAGGATGGTTATGAGATGCTTTTTAAGCTTTCGGATTAGTGCAACAGGGGTTTCAATAATAATCAAATTTTTCTATTTTAGAATTTAATCTAGCATACTAAATAAGAGCATGTTTTGATTAATCTTTTTTCAAAACATGCTCTTTAGATTTGTTCTCTTTTCAAGGTACATACAAAGCTTTGTTCTTCTCTCTTACTTTTTCGTAAGAATTGTTTTAGAAAGCAATTTCTGTAGGTAAGAGAGCACCATAGTCACTCAATTAAACCATCCAACACTATATAAAATTTGAATACTATAAAACAATTACAAGCAAATTATTTTTCCATTCGCTATTCAAGTATTTTACTTAGTTTTTAAGACTATTTTATAGTAAGTTTTTACAGTTAAAAAGTAATAGATAATGTAAATACCTGTATATACACCAATACATATAACAACAGGAACGACTAAATTGGTTTGCAATAAGTTTGACAAAGCCGTTAAGGCAACAGCACTATGAGCAATTCCAGCAAGTAATGGTATAGCGAAAATAAATAAATTTTGTTTGGCTATGGATTTGTAAATTTCTCTTTTCTTTACACCAATTTTGAGTAAAATTTCGTAGCGCCCTTTATCTGATGTTGCTTCTGTTAATTGCTTAAAGTAAATGATACTGCCTGTTGCTGCTAAGAAAACTAGCCCTAGGAAACCACTCATGAAAATCATTAAACCTGAAGTTTCTAAACCACTTGAGTAATCTGAATAAAAATTTGAGAATTTGGCTTCTTCAGGTAAAAAGGACTTTATTTCTTTTGTTAATTTCTCTGCATCATCTTCATTTGTGATTTTATAAACCTCCATGTGCAGAGGTGGAGCTACTTTTACTAATTCAGTAAATAACTCGTCACTGACTACAAGGACATTAAAAACGGTTTTGGAGTTTAATACGCTATATTTCTTTAAATCAGTAAATGATATTTTTTGTTCAAACTCATTGACTTTAAATGACACTTCAGTACCTATATATTGGGGTGAATAGCCTTCCATGTATGCTGCATCTAAGACAGCAGCCTGATTTCCTTTTAATGAAAGAGTATCCTTTCGATTCTGATCAATAGCTAATTTGTTAAAATCACTTGCAGTAATAAGTGTATAGGGCATATCACCATAATTATACAAATTTGTAGTATCTACATTTACTTCAAGTGTTGGAATCGTTTCATGGTACATAATCTGATGATGAATATCGTTAGAAATCATTTCCTTTATCTTATTTGATACGGTATTGTCTGTCACAGTAAACATGATACTGTTTGGATTTGCCATCTGTGTATTATGTCTGTTGTTGTAATAAGAGCTGTACGACGTACCAACTGCAGATAATGTTGTAGCACTTAATACTGCAATTATTGTTAAAGTTCGTGCGTTGCCCTTAATACGGTATAAGAGCTGTGATATCCCAATAATATTAATGCCGTTCCAGTAACTCTTTTTATTTTTTTTAGCCAATTTTAACAGATAAACAGTTACTGAATTGAATAAGAGATACGTACCTATTATGACCGTTGCTAAGATAATAAGAGGGGTAATTGCCATCCCAAGTGTTTTCCAAATACTTGATGTCACTAAATTTTGTAAAGCAATACAGTATCCTATACCAATAAGAAGAATGGACAATAATGCTAAGAAAAATGATGCTTTCGGCTCTGACTCACCCTGTTTTTCTGCCTGAAATAAATCAATTAGTTTAAAACGGTAAATAACTCTGTATCCTTGAAATGATGTGAATAAAGTAATAATCATAAATACAATGATTGTGTTAACAATCGCTGCAAAGGAAATTGAAAAGTTCGTCAAGGTATCATGTCCCATTACCTTCATTAATAGGGATACAAAGTACTTCGATAGTATTGATCCAAGAGCTATTCCGATTGCAAGTGCAATAATTCCTAATGTAAAGTTTTCATAAAACAACATCTTGCCAATTTGTTTTTTACGAACACCAAGTAACGAATAAAGTGCAACTTCTTTTTTCCGTTTTCGTGTAAAAAAAGCATTTGAATACCAAATAAAAATGGCTACGAATATCATTAATACAACAGACGCAGCACTAAACGCAGCGCTAATTTTGGGTGAACCATCAGAAGTAGCTAAGATTGTTTTATCATATTTTAAAGAAACGAATGTAAAATAAATCACTATACTAAAAATCATGGATGCGAAATATAAAAAGTAGTTACTAAAATTATTCTTCATATTTTTTTGAGCGATATTAAATAATGTCACTATGACCACCTCCGAGAGAAGCGAGAACATCTAATACGTCTTGGAAAAATGCTTTACGTGTTTTCTCTACTTTATGAAGTTCCTTATAAAGTTTTCCGTCATTAATAAATATCACTCGTTTGCAAAAGCTAGCAGCATATGCATCATGTGTCACCATCATGATGGTTGCATTATTTTTTTTATTTAAAATGCTGAGGCTTTCAAGTAAATTAGTTGCGGATTTTGAATCCAAAGCTCCTGTTGGTTCATCCGCTAAAATCAAGCTTTGATTTGCTACAATTGCCCGGGATGCAGCGACACGTTGTTTTTGTCCACCGGAAATATGATACGGATACTTATTTAAAATTTCACGAATGCCAAATGAATCTGCAATATGATCGACGCGTTTTTCAATCTCTTTTTCTGGCACTTTAGCAAGTGCTAGTGGAAGTAAAATATTTTCCTTCACCGTTAATGTATCAAGTAGATTGTAATCTTGGAAAATAAATCCTAATTTATCGCGACGGAAATCTGATAATTGTTCATCGTCCATCATCATAATTTTTTTACCATCAATTATGATGTCTCCTGATGATGGAATATCAATAGTTGAAAAAATATTTAATAAAGTTGATTTTCCAGCTCCAGAAGGGCCCATGATTCCTACAAATTCACCTTCATTAATTTCTAAGTTAATATCTTGTAATGCTCTATATACATTACCTTTAGAACCGAATTCTTTCTGAACATTTTTTGCTTGTAAGATTTTTTTCATAATTGTATTTTCTCCTTGTAGACTAATAGTTTTTGCATATTTATTATCTAATTTTTGTCTGCAAAAGTTAGAATACACTTTCAACATTACATACATTTTATTTAAACCTTAATTCGACCTTAATTAAATCTTAAATCGTAAAAGAGTCAGCTCATTATTCACAGTTTGAAGAGAATGAGGAGTTTGTTTGCTGTATGGTTAAATAAAACCTTCGATAAGCTTCAGAATGATGGTGTTTAATTTTAATACCGACTTTCAAATAGGAATTAAAAAATCATGAGAATAAATGGAAGATAATTAAACGGGGCAATTACCTTATCTAGACATAAATATGACTAGCTACTATGATAAATAGAAAATGGGGGGGCTAAGAATGAGGAAAAAACGATATTCATCAGATTTTAAATTAGAAATTGTTAAACAATATCGCCTCGGCACTGCTGTAAGTAAATTATCAAGCGAATATGGTATATCAGAGGTTACAATTTATAAATGGATTAAATTATACGCACCTGTTGATGGTGTAGTTGACATGACTAAGGCAGAGGTATTAAGCGTGCAAAAAGAAAACGAGCGCTTAAAGCAAGAGGTTGATATTTTAAAAAAGGCTATAACCATATTCGCAACCAAATAGCTGAAATAGATATAATTGACTATATAGAACGAGAAAGTGAAAAATATGCTGTTAAAGTACTTTGTGCGCTACTAGACTTGCCGAAAAGTACTTATTACAGCGCTTTACCAAAAAAAGCAACAGACATACCTACAAAGTCAGCATCAGAGGTATTATTAGAGGAAATTGAGCAGATTTTTATTGAAGATGGACAACTTTACAATGGTGCACAGCTATATGAAAGATTAAAAAAGCGAGGCTTTCAAGGAAGTTTGCGAAAAGTACAGCGGGTGTTAAAAAAAGCTAAGGAAGTACAAGTAGTAAAAGCGCAGGAGCCAATAGTAAATATGGGATTTGAAACAACAAGAGCGAACGAAAAGTGGGTAATCAA
This sequence comes from Lysinibacillus sp. NPDC097868, assembly GCF_044761135.1. Classification (NCBI taxonomy): domain Bacteria; kingdom Bacillati; phylum Bacillota; class Bacilli; order Caryophanales; family Bacillaceae; genus Lysinibacillus; species Lysinibacillus sp. NPDC097868. Next base: position 559,233 of record NZ_JBIWBS010000001.1, read on the forward strand.
TGTAAGTTATGTACCAACGTGGCATCAGGGCTGGGTTTATATGGCATCGATTATAGATGTACATACAAAGAAGTTAACAGGATTTAGCTTTGATCAATCAATGAATGAAAACTTAGTTGTACAGGCACTACAGAAAGCGTATGCCCAATTTGCAATGCCAGTCGTATTGTATACAAGCCTACAACCAACGTTTATCGAGCACTGCAAAGAAGCAAGTAAAGAAAAAGACTTGTTATTACCACCAATTGTTTATAAGGATTATTTGTATGATGAGGAGTGTTTACAAGCAATTGTGCCATTTTTAACAGGTACGGAAAATCGACTTCGACGTGGTCATGCTTCCATCCACGATTTAAAATGAACATAATGAGAAGATGAAAGCTTCCTTAAATGGCATATATAATGCCATTTAAGGAAGCTTATTTTGTTAGGCTTTATATGATGTTATAAAAGTTAACTTAAAAATGTCCGAATAATTGACGTTTTCTGAAGAATTAATTATATTTAAAGTATATTCTTGGGGTATGATGATGAGGTTCGTGCTTGCTCAGGAACCTTCAGTAGTTCTGATGGACGCTCTTATGTGATGATACAAACAAACGCTAGTTCGGTTAATCGTTCACTACAATGGGGATTTTACATAAGACCAAGTGCTTACGAACTATCCAGACCTGGAGTAAATGTAAGTAAGTGCATCTGTAAATGGTGTTCGAATTAATTCACCATACGCGTCTCACTATGAAAGTCCGAATTATAGTTTTCATGGTAGTATGAAAAATTATCAGGTATTAGGTGAAAATTATGGTCTTAAATCCGGTGATATAGTTAACTTTAACTGGTTCGCACTTAACCCTACCGCGATTAACGGTGTTAAAAATACTACACTGATTTTCCTTGAATGTGCAGTAAAATAAATTTACTAGATAGAAGGATAAAAGATGCCACTTAAATGGAAACGAGAAAATATTATATTTGATAGTTTATACGAAGCAGATGTATGGGCCGATTCAATAGGAAATGAAATTTATGCAAGACTGTATGATGGTTATGACACACCAGATTATAAAATTGCTTATTCCTTAGCTTTTAGACTTGCTCAGATGAATGAATTCAGAGTTCTTGCAGAAATCACAATAGATAAAGGTAAGAGATATAAAGTTTGGGTAAAATAGACTGAGTAGTGGTCATGCTTCCATCCGCGATTTAAAATGAACATAATGAGAAGATGAAAGCTTCCTTAAATGGCATATATGATGCCATTTAAGGAAGCTATTTTGTTAGGCTTTATATGATGTTATAAAAATTAACTTAAAATGTCCAAATAATTGACGTTTTCGGAAGAATTAATTATATTTATGGTGTATTAGGATTTAGTAGGCCTAATCATCAAAATCTATTGAGAGAGGAGACATTCTAAATGAAAGCACTAGTATTTGTGGGACCAGGTAAAAAGGAATTGCGTGAAGTTGAAAAACCACGTGTAATGAAAGATGGCGATGCAGTTGTTCGTCTTGTAAAAACAACAATTTGTGGTACGGACTTACACATTTTAGGCGGCGATGTACCTGCCGTTAAAGAGGGGACAATTTTAGGTCATGAAGGTATAGGAATCGTAGAAGAGGTAGGCACAGGCGTATCAAACTTCAAAGTGGGCGATAAGGTAATTATTTCTTGCGTGACTTCATGTGGTAAATGTCATTATTGTAAAAAATCATTATATGCACACTGTGAAGACGGTGGCTGGATTTTAGGTCACTTAATCAATGGTACTCAAGCAGAATATGTTCATATACCACATGCAGATAATTCTCTTTATCACATTCCTAAAGGGATTTCAGATGATGCAGCTGTAATGATTTCTGATATTTTACCAACTGGTTTGGAAATTGGTGTATTAAATGGTCAAGTATCACCTGGTGATGTAGTAGCCATTGTAGGTGCTGGCCCAATCGGTATGTCTGCATTATTAACTTCGCAATTTTATTCACCTTCTAAAATCATTATGATAGATCTCGACGATAACCGTTTAGAAGAATCTAAGAAATTTGGTGCGACAGATACAATCAATTCACGTGATGCGCAAGCTGCAATTGATAAAATTTTTGACATTACCGAAGGTCGTGGGGTGGACGTAGCAATTGAAGCTGTAGGCTATCCTGCAACATTCGATATTTGCCAACGTATTTTATCACCCGGAGGCCGTTTAGCAAACGTTGGTGTGCATGGCAAACCTGTCGATCTACAATTACAAGATTTATGGATTCGTAACGTTACAATTTCTACGGGCTTAGTGTCCACAAGCACAACGCCAATGCTAATTAAAACGTTGGAAACAGGGAAGATTAAGCCAGAGGGATTAGCAACACATCGTTTCAAATTTGATAAAATGATTGAAGCGTATGAAACATTCGCTCATGCTGCGAAAGAGAATGCATTAAAAATCATTATTGATTTTGAATAATAGAGAATTATCCTAAAAAGTCCTTAAAGTTTAGTGGGGACAAGCTCCATAAATTTGTTTTAAAAGTATAGAAAAAAAGGTGCCCACAAGGTGCCTAAATAAATATAACAGAACAATTCTTCTAAAGTAGCATTTCAAGCTAGATGTTAACAGATTAGTAAGCATCATATATATGTGTTTAACAATATGAAACCATGTATGCCATCGGTAGGTAGTGGAGTAAAAGGTGCTACGTACATGGGAAGTTGTGAGAACGATTTAAAAAGGACTTGCATAGATGCAGATAAGTCATACATGCAAGTCCAATTGGTATTAAATTAACGCACCTGATAGCTCAATAAGGAATTTCTATAGAAGTAATCGGATATCAAGTGATAGCGGGGTGAAATTAATTTCTTTTGAATAATGCGAACGGGATGTCAAAAAAGATTGCTCGCTCCACTACGCATTAGTACGGTTGTTCACCCATGCAGGAAATTTTCAATCTTTTTTCGTACTACTGCTGGGGGTATTAGTTGGATATGTTCACCTTTATCGTCACATGTGAAAATGCCTTTGAAAACTTCGGGCATGGCATCGTACTGATTCTCTAACTGTTCATTAAATTTCTTAAAACAGTCATAAGAATATTTTTCTAGCAGGTAGGGTAACAAAAAAGCTGACCTTAAGATTTCATATTCCTGATAATTATATGGTGTACTTTCGGGACGCTTCTTTAAGATTTCCAACATCTTATTCATTAAAAGGGCAACCTCTTCTTCGCTTGCAAAGGCAGCATATCCTCTAATGGCAGTAAGCCGCATATCCAAATACCGTTCTTTTTTAAAGACTTTTAGAAAAAAGTCCTTTCCTTCCTCTGGCAAGTCAAATACTAATTGCTTTAATAAGGTATTACGTTTAGCAATATCCTTTGTCTTCAAATATGTTTCCATTTTTGTTCTTTTATCATCCATATAATTCACCTCCATTGCTGAGCTGTGAGCTTACATCTTTAGAAAGAGTATGGTGAGGGAGCTTGATAGTTCTATTGCTTCGAGCATTCCATTTTCTCTCTTTTAATCATCCCCTTTAGTATAACCTGTATTATTTCCAAAGTGTACCATTTGATGGATTTCTTCAACTAAGCATGGACGTAGCAGTGAAACGGTCTTTAGGCGATGTATGCTCCACTTTGATATCGAACCAAATTCAATAAATAAAAATCTGCCAGTAAAAAAGGTAAAATTTACTTGACCCTCGTTGGATTTTCTGTTAATTTTGATAGTAATAAAATGTTATTAACAAAATGATACTAAGAAAAAATGTTTGTTCACTCTATGAAAGAGTGGGAAAGCGGAGGGATGCAAGATGAAGAAGATGGCGGGTAGCTGGAATCTTTTTGAAATTACATGGTTAGTGCTGTTTACCTCAATCGCTGTCGGATTTACGGTGATTTCTAAAGATTCTTTATTTGGATTTACAGTTTTTATTACCGGTGTGTTATGCGTGGTGCTTGCGGCGAAGGGGAACCTCATGAGTTATGTTTTCGGTATGTACAATACAGTCGGTTACACTTATTTGGCCTTTATTAATGGTCTGTTTGGAGAGGTGATGCTGAATCTGCTATTTTTTGTTCCGATGAATGTCATTGGCTTCTACATGTGGAAAAATAACCGCCAAGAAGACGGTAAGCTAGTCATGCGACAGATGAATCGAAGCGGTTTGTTTCTCGTTGTAACGGTCAGTGTCATTGGCTGTTTGCTACTTGGATTGGGGCTTTCGTTCATTCCAGGTCAGAACTCGCCATACATCGATGCTACTACGACCGTGCTGTCCATTGTGGCAACCATTTTAATGGTTCGAAGATTCAAGGAACAATGGCTGGTCTATATTGTGCTAAATCTCTTCACCGTGTTGTTATGGGCGATTCGTATGCTGGATGGTAGCGGCGAAGGCTTACTGATGATTGTGATGTGGAGCGCGTATCTAGTCAACGCGGTTTATGGGTACTATACTTGGAATAAAGTGGTTAAGGAGGTGGCGGTATGAAAACGCTAGGACTAACATTGGGGAAGTTTGCCCCGCTGCATAAAGGACATCAGTTGATGATCGAAACAGCACTACAAGAGGTTGATGAATTGATTGTAGTCATTTACGAAACAACGGTCAGTCCGATTCCGCTTCATATACGAGCAAATTGGATTCGCAAGCTTTATCCGCAAGTCCGTGTCATCGAAGCTTGGGATGGTCCGGACGGCTATTCGGATGATAGAGAGCATGAGATTCGAGAAGAACAGTATATACTCAGTTTGCTGAACGGAGAGCAAGTAACATATTTTTACTCAAGCGAGTTTTACGGCGAGCATATGAGTCTCGCTTTGGGTGCGGTAGACCGGCGGGTGGATGAAGCACGTGAGCTAGTTCCAATCTCAGCGACGATGGTCCGTTCCAATCCATATAAGTACAGGGAGTTCGTAAGTGATATTGTGTACCGGGATTTAATCACGAAAGTCGTCTTTGTAGGCGCAATGTCGACGGGAAAATCGACAATCACAGAAGAGCTGGCACGGCGATATGGCACGACGTTCGCAAGCGAATATGGACGCGATTATTGGACTGAGCATCAGGTGGATCGCCGAATCAACTTGGAAGCGTTCGATGAAATTGCGGTGGGTCATATCGAGCGTGAAGAACAGGCATTGCTTGCGGCGAATCGCTATCTTTTTGTCGATACGAATGCGATTACGACGTATATGTTCGCTCTAGACTACCACGGGCGGGCGCCTGAGTTGTTAACACGGATTGCTTTTGAAAACGCGCAGCGCTACGACTTGTTCTTCCTGTGCGATGACGATATACCTTACGATGATACATGGGATCGCAGTGGAGATCAGAAACGGCAGGTTTTTCATAAACAGATTATTGCGGATTTAAAGGAGCGACGCATTCCCTATATTACGCTGCGGGGGAGCCTGGAGGAACGTATACACAAGGTTGACGAGGTGCTAGCGAAGTTTGAACCCTATGGAAACTATTTCGGAAAGATGAATGGTTAAATTATAAAAATAGGAGGCGAACCTAATTGAATTTGTTAGATAAAGATGGACTTACGGAACGAGAATTTTTACAGCAGTACAGTGCAGGAGATTATGAGCGGCCTTCGGTGACGACGGATATGGTTATTTTCACTGTGACAGAAGAGAAGGCTGACAGTTATCGTAAACTACCAGAAAAAGAGTTACGTGTCTTGCTTATTCGCCGTGCAGGACACCCTTACTTAGGCAAATGGGCGCTACCTGGAGGCTTTGTCCGTTCGAATGAGACGACAGAGCAGGCAGCAGTAAGGGAACTATGCGAGGAAACAGGCGTGGAAGACGTTTATTTGGAGCAGCTATATACGTTCAGTGATATCGGACGTGACCCAAGAACCTGGGTGATAAGTTGCAGCTATATGGCTTTAATCAATAGCGACACGTTGGAGCTTAAGGCGGGAGATGATGCAGCAGACGCCGCCTGGTTCAAGGTATCCTATCGACCGCTACGGGAAGAAAAAGAGATGATTGAGGACGGATACATTAAGAAGATGGAGTACGAACTCAAACTAAGCAGTGAAGAAGAAGAACTTTCGGCGGTTGTGGCGAGGACTATAACAGCGAAGACGACATCGACTGGGACGGATTATGAAATTGTATCGAATGATGGATTAGCATTCGACCATGCCAAAATCATCGTATGTGCTATTGAGCGATTGCGGGGAAAAGTAAATTATACCGATATTGCACTGCACTTGATGCCAAAGTTATTTACTCTAACAGAACTACAGCAAGTTTATGAGGTAGTGATGGATAAAGAATTGTTGAAGGCGGCATTCCGACGTAAAGTGGCCAATCTTGTGGCAGAGACTGATCAATACACCGAAAATGCGGGGCATAGGCCATCTCGCTTGTATCGGAGAAATTGGGAGGATTAACGATGATTTACAATATAGATGAGTTAAAAAATGCATATAACGAGGGGAAGAAATTTAAATTCGTGTTTTTTTGGGGGCATACGCCGTCTAAGGACGGGCGTGTCGACAAAAGCTGCTTCAGCCAATGGTGGATGTGCCCGTTCACGGTAGAGGATACGCAATACTCTTGCGCCGAGCAGTTTATGATGGCTGAGAAGGCAAGGTTGTTCGGTGATGCCGAAATGCTAGATTCCATTCTTCATGCTAAGCATCCGAAGGAGATGAAGGCTTTTGGACGTGCGGTTCGAAACTTTGACAAAGAAATTTGGGATAAGGAATGCTATGAGATTGTCAAAAGAGCCAGCTTGGCCAAATTTTCACAAAATCCGAAGCTTGCTGATTATCTCAAATCGACGAAGAACCGCATACTTGTTGAGGCTAGCCCGCGGGACCGTATTTGGGGGATTGGCATGGGTCAGTCCAATCCAGATGTGGAGAATCCAGTGAAATGGCGGGGCAAAAATCTGTTGGGATTCGCGCTGACCGAAGCGCGAGACGAGTTGCAGCGGAGTGAGAAGTAAGATTTAAATCTTCAAAGTTCTAATAAATGGACATGAGGAATAAAGGAAAGGATGAGTGGAGACCTTGAGATACACTGATTATGTCCGTCTAAAAACAGGCAGATACCAATCTGTAGGAAAGTTTGGTGATAATATTTATGCCTATGAGGTACTAACGGGGATAACCGACTCCCCGGAGTACCATCAAATTTCTAAGGAAGAATTCGATTCATTTGACACTTGGACCCAAGAGTATATATCGGATCTTAATAAATTGTATGAAATCATTAACCGGCCTGTTATTTGTAGCGGTTATTTGGGGAAAGAGGAATTGGATACGTCACTACTTCGTGATATATGAAAAATTAAGCTCCGACCACAAAGGGAATTTTTAGAACCGTTGATTTCTGAAACTTCAATCATCTTCTTAAAGAATTCCATAAAGAAATAACTGAAAGCTATATTTTTAAAATAGATTAATTGAGGTGAATCGGATGTCACAACTTCCAGAAATCAAACATGAAGAGTTAAATAAGCTGGTTAAATTTATTGATTTTTTCCAAAGACTAGATGCAACGACGAGTGAAAACGAAAAAAGAAATATGCTTGCATGTGAAGAAATTCGAGAATTCCACGATGAATTATGGAATACAGGATTTCTCATTGTATTCGATTGGAAGAATTGGTTGCATGAAAATGAAACTTATCAGCATATTGCAAATGATATAGAAGAGCATATCATGAAAGCAGATATAGCTACGCTTCGAAAATTGATGACCAGTTATATACGTGGAGATCGATTTACAGAAGGTCTATTCGAAGGCGTAATCATAAATGGACATGTAACAAAGATACTAACAAGGCTTAGAGAGCTAATGGAGATGGAAGGCAATAGGAGGGACACAAATGAGTATTAGTAACTCTCAACAATGTAATTTAAATATATGGTATGACTTATCTGAAGAAGTATGGGATAAGGTAACGAATATTTACGAGCGTATGCCAGGTTGGATAGGATATAAAAATGGTATTCCTTATTGGTTCGGACAGGAAGATGATGATGTTTTTATTATGGCCTCAGTAGAACCAAGTGGGTTATCCTTTTTTGCACAGATGAATCATGATGATTGGAGTTCTTGGATAGAGCGATTTAAAGTGGAAGCAACAAAAATATTAGGATTTGATGTGGGTGAACCTGAAGACGGAATTATCTAATTATCGTTAATTACCAACGAAAATAACAAATAGATAGATTTAATAAAAAGAAACGAGGGATAGCTATCAATAACAATATCATGAAAGAACATATTGAAGGGCTTTCTGAGAAATTGAAAGCTATATTACACAATGAATTATTGCTAGGGAATGTAATTACCGAGACTTGGGAAGGGTGGCCTACTGATAGTATTGTTGTATTTTTGAAAAAGCCATTTAGGACAAATATAAAAAAGATAGATAAAGAACTAGAGTATAGAGAAATTAATGATAGGCATTATTGGAAAGCGGAAATACATGATAGAAAGTCGAATCGTATATTGCTATGCGGATTTGATAATTAAGAATTAATAAAACTTGAAATATAGAGATAAACAATTTTTCTAGGAAAATATCGGGGAGAAAGGAGTAATGAAATGGCAATTTTACTAAAAGCGTCTTTTGTTTATTGTGGTATTGAGGATGAGACAATATTAATTGGATTCGCAGATGATGAATTTGACACTAAGGAATATGTGTTGTTTCAAAAGTCGTTATTTATTGATGACATACCCTTTCTAAATAAGGTTCATATTACACTTAATAGTGAAAATAGAGCAGCGTATGGAGGAATAGTAAGGATAATACTTAGCCAAAAATTAATTTCTATCATTTTATCAAAAGAGACTGCAAGTTCACTTGGCGTAGCTGATTCCATTGACATTGAGTATGCTGTAGATGAAAAAGAATTTAAATCCTTAATAAGTCACTTTCATAAGCTTAATGTCGAGCAAGAGTTAGTTATTGAGATGAGGTAAGTACTAAAGAACAGAGCCCTTCGTATGACACCCTATTCATCCCTCAGGCATTCTCCATCGTTCCCTATAGTAAGGGAATCTCTCCATATGACTATATTTATAAAAATAGACAGGAAATGAATAAGTGGTAAAATTTAGTGATAAAGTAAAATGAAAAATCAGACGTAAGGAGAGAAAACAAAGATGGGCAAGAAGAAAAAGACCTTACCGAAAAATTTCGATGAACTTATTGAAGCAGGTGATATATCAGCGTTAAAAGAGGTATTTATGAAATGCGAATTAGATGCTCGTGGCGGTTACAGCAAATCAACGGCCTTGAGCTTTTTCAATATACCGAATGAATTGGTTCGCTGGCTTGTGGAACAGGGTGCTGATATAAATGCTAGTGATAGTTATGGAAGAACGCCTTTACATAAACATGCAATAAGTTCGAGCGGTACTACTGAATTGCTGATTGATTTAGGTGCAGATATAGAAGCTAGTGATTATCAAGACGAGACACCTTTATTTGTCGCGGCAGGTTTTTGTAATTCAAATGCGGTTCACACATTGGTTGCCAAAGGGGCAAATATTAACGCAGAAAATAAGATGAAACAGACGCCTTTAGAAAAAGCTTTGGCAATGTGTAAAAACATCGATATCGTCAATATGGCGAAAGTTGCCGATATTTTGCTTAATGCTGGAGTAACAGTAACGCAGGAAATGAAAAAATCTATTAAGCGAATTGGAACCGACTTTGAATTCCACAGAGAGGGCTTTAATAAAGACTATTTGAATCAAACGGATGAGGGGTTATTACATCTATATGAGCTATTCGATGTTCCTCCAGTTGGAAAAAGAAAAACGCACGATGACGTCTCTCCAATAGTAGTAGTAACAAAGGGATGGCAGGCACAACATAATGAACTCTGGAGTTTATTAATTCCATCACAAGGACATGCGAAGACCGTACAAGGTGAGGTTATCCGTATTACTGGTAAAGTATCATACGAAATTTTAGATAACGGCGCAATCAATTGGGATAATCAATATCGTAAAATGCTTAGTAGTCTAAACCATTACTTTAGCATGGGTACACCATTAAATGATGCTGCACTTCAGGAGGCAGAAACATTAGTAAAAGCACTTCGCAATGGACATGGTCGTGATGAACCAGCGAGGCTGTGCGAACTGGCAGTGTGCTGGGTACTCAGTAATTTGAATCCTATTACGTTGGAACAGCCCGACTATAAGCGATAACTTAGTTACGACTTATTCGGTGTTAAGGGATGGCATAACACTAAATTAACATTCACAAACTTAAAAGGGGATGCATGTCAGAATGAGTTATGATGTTCAAATTGGAAGGTTAATCAGTGGGAGAAGAGAATTGGAAGGCAAAGGTATGTTTCTATTATGCTCAACAGCTCAAACCATTCAGGAAATCTCGACATTTGATCCATATGAAGGGATATTCGTTAGTAGAAGTGATCTTGAGAATGCGCTATACGACTTCTGCAAATCGGCTATCTCTAACTATATTGAAGAAGGAAGAAACAAAGATGTGTATACCTTCTCTATCTATACCGATAGCTATAACGGTAGTTATGTCGTGTACATTAATAATCGGGCTTCTTTAGAACAAACTGTTGCTGATTGCTACGCACGTTATCAAGAAAATTATGTAAGAACTGGTGACGAGATTTATAATCAAACAAAAGAGCAGGTATATAGTTCTTGTAAATTTAGTGAAGGCGATTATCCCTTTATGTTTGAAGAAATGCCTGATTGCATTGAAAGCTATCTTGAAATGTTCAGCTGCATTAGCCAAGAAACGCCTGAGTATTTAAGCAATGAGGAGAATTATATATTTGAAAAGACGATAATAGATTCGGAGTTGTTCTTAATCGCCATTGATGTTACTCAACGATTGCAGAACGATTTAAAACAATTGAACCAAACAGTGGACTTCATTGCCTACGTTTCAGCGGCGGATGGCGTTGGTGGTGATTATTTGACACTAAGTCAACTCTTAAGGAACTGTGTACCCGAAGACCAATTGTATAACGCGATGCCTGATTTAAAGATTAAAGACCAGGAATTTCGGGCTGCTGTTGATGCTATACACCAACTCCCCTTTGTTCAGCAGATAAAACATTGGGTCAATGTTATAGAAGGAGGAGAATTTGCTGAAGGTAGTATGAAAAGTTTCTGGCGAACAGATTATGAAGCCTATGAACAGCTTGTTGAGCTTGGTGGTCAAGCCATCCCATATATTAAAGAGTATTTGAACGGTGATCTTAAGAATGAGAGCAAGGATATTTTAACGATCGTATTAGAAGATTTGGAACAACAAGCTGACACCTTATCATAATACCGTTGCAAAATCGATTATGTAGGTAACAATGAATAGTCGAATCAACGATTCTGGAGAATGTAGGGATTATATTCATGAACGAAACATATTTGTCTTTATTTTTTTACACCTTAAAGTATAGGGGAATTAATAGCACACAATGCTTAACAGACGAAGAAGGGAGACAAATTGAAAACCGATATTCAATTAAGTTTCCTCCATATTTCTTAAAGGTTCAGATCCTAGACCTATAAAATTTTAGTATGAATTGTTGGTTGAGTTTGTCTTTCGAAGAAATCGAGGACTTAATAAAGGGGGGAATCAAAATATGACAGAACGAATATCATGTAAGATGGTAGGCTGCAGCGCAACAATTTTGCCGAGCACCGCAGCCAAAACAGGCGGAATCTGCATGCCCTGCCAACAGGAGCAGGAACGAAAAAAACAACAAACATATATTGAGCAGCACCGCAAAACGGTCAATCTCTATGATGGATTAACAGATCGTATAGATATTCTCAAGGTGATGAATGCACCTAGAAAGTATGACCCACTTATCCAGTATGTTTCGTATCCGTTAAGCATGGAGCAGATGTACTTATCATTATCAGCCCAAGAAGCGGACTGTATGTTGAAATATGCATTGGAATTACTCGCTGTTAACAATGAAAGTGAAGCAGAAGATATTTTATTATCTCTGGTGTGCTACCGGGATGATAATATATCAGATGCTTTGCCTGAGCTTATAGAGCGCGGCTTGTTTGATAATCCGATTCTTTTTAAAGATGCATCACAAGGCATACGAAATCTGCTTTTAGAGCAGGTGAAATGGGATGATGACAACCGAAATCATCTCCTCCTAGTACTCGGCTGGATTGGTGATACTGTTGTTACAGAGCAGTTTCGGGAATGGCACATGCAGCCACCAACATGGTCGGAGCAGTTGTTTGTAACGCCTGAAACGTACGCACTTGATGGAGGTTGGGAGCTTACCCCAGACGGAGAGCGGCGTGACCTAATTAACCATTTATGTTATGCGATCAGGCAAGCTGACCAACAGTTGGATAATCTAAACGAAGACCATCATGCCCATTTTCTAGAGTCAAGCCATTCAACATGTCCATGGTGTAACAGGAAGTTAACGAAGTTGATGGACGTAGCTACCACCCATCCGGCATTAAAATATCTACACTTGCAGATGGAGAACCTACAGGTTATAACCTGTGATGTATGTGGAAGTTTTAGCACAATATACATGGAGTTGGACAATCATGGCGTTCCCGTTTGGAGCCGCCATAATCAAGAACCTGATTATCTTCCTGATATCGATGACCTAAGCAGTGAAGCGGAAACCGTACCTAGTTTAGTCCTTTCACATGAACCGCAATCGCCGTATTATGCTGCAGTTTGGACGATGTCACAATTGGATTCGCAAATTGGTGGACATCCAAGTTGGGTACAAGAGCCGGAGTATCCGCTTTGTCCTTGTTGTGAACGAAGAATGCAATTCATCGGGCAGATTGATTATGCTGATTTCGACAAATATGCAGAAGGTATTTTTTATATGTTTATATGTCCAAAAGACAGAATGACAGCAACGGCATATCAGCAAAGCTGAGAACTGTTCACGCTTTGTTGCATTTCAGGGACAGCCACAAGAAGAACAAAATGAGAAAAAGAGCCCGCTTTAACAGCGAGCTCTTTGCTTATGCTTCTTTTAACTTATTAATTACTTCATCTATATAGGAATCTGTAAAGTGAATAATCCCGAGATTTTTTACAATACGTCCTTCCTTCAGGCGGTGATCAAGCCAATCTGTAATAAAGGCAGGAGCATATCCGCCTTGACCGAATTCTCCGCCAAATGCGATGATGTTCTGATAAATAGATACATATTGATCGTAATTAGTGTCTGGATACGACTTGGTATATAACCAAAACTGCACATCATACATGTCATAGGATAATTCATCTGCATGAAAACTAAAATGGCCTTTCTCTTCGACAATTCGTGTACATATGTTACGAATTTTTTGTTCCACCTGAGCCACTTCAGTTACCTGAGAGCACAATTCCTCCAGCAGAGGTGAAAATTTGCCGTGCGCTACTTTATCGAGAGCTGCTTCTTTGTCTTCTTCAGAAGTATCATATTGTTCTTCGCTCACTAAGCCTTTAATAAAGTCTTCAAAATTGTCAGCAAGGAAGGTAATCTCATAATCATCTTCTTGATCGACATGAATAACTTCAGGTTCACCATTCCTACCGCAAGCTCGATAGTCTAACATTACGACATCATGACCGGCTGATGGACAATCACAGATTACGACTCCAATGTCTGGATATCCCCATTCCTCAATCATAAACGGACTACCCAAATCTCCGCACAGGGAATAGCTTTTCTCGCGCCCAATACCCATAATACCGGTAATGGCAATATGATCCTCAGCCCAGGAAGTAGGGTCCTCTGTTGGAAAGCAAGTGTTCACCGGCACCCCACCATTTTGCTGCTTCATAAGATAAATATAAGAGGAGGGGAGCTTATAACCAAGTTCTTTTTCTATAGAGTCGATTAGTTCATCCGTAGGGGGATCACATTGGTAGGATGTTCTTGCGTACTCGCTGTCATCCCAGAAATCAGTTAGAAACATGTCTGAAAAAGGAATTTTCTTTGCAAGGGAACCGCCACGCGCCAAGGAATCTTTCTTTTTGGCAAGCCGGAGTTCTTCTTTTTTTTGCTTCTCCGCTTTATGAGTACTCTGTCTCAAAAAATATTCCGTACTTTGAACACCAGGCTCTAATTGATCTGACCTGCTGAAAGCTTGAACTGCTTCCTCATATCGTTGTAAATAATAAAGAGCAAAGCCAACCCGATAATGCCATAGTGAATCCTGTTTGCCAGCCTCAGCAATCTTACCGAATTGATGGAGTGCTTCTTCGTAAAGCCCTAAATTGTTATAGGCTCTTGCCATAATGCTAATTGCTTCATAGTCGCGCTCTTCTTCAGGAATTGCTAAAAGCGAATCGATAATTCGCTGATGTTCGTCTACTTCATGCCATGCAATCAATTGATCAATTAGCTTTTGTTCCATGTCTACCTCCAAATGATTATTTACATAATAATTACTTATGTATCTGGTAGCCTCTACCTTAAAATAGTAACATCTATAAATGAAGGATTCTAGAATTTTCCTTTATGTTACGATGAAGCAAAATTAGATAGTAGGAAACATCTCAGAAAGTAAGAAGTTCTCGAGTAGTTTTCTGATGAAGCACGGGTTATGAGGGAATTTTGCGGCAATTTCAGAATAAAGCAAGTTGGATTCTGTCATTTAGCTGTGCGATAAAAGGCGGAAAAGAGGCGTTTAACGTGAAATATAAATTTACAGAAGTGTTGAATGATCTTATAAACTATTTCATTCTCGGAGATATTTTGTTACTGGAGAGCTGGAAACAGTCTAATAATCTTTCAGATAATTTAGCAATGGAATTTACAACAAACGAGAGCGGCGATAATGTAGTGCATGATGGTATCATACTCCCCATGGTAGGAATTGAAAACTATCCCTATACCAGCCGATATATATAAACAAAGCTATTCTATACATAAGATAGAATAGCTTTTTTTTTGTGGTGAACAAGAAGAGATAGACTAATAGAGCTATCATAAACCTAATCTACTTTAATATTACTTCCTCTATTGATTTTTTCACTCCTGGATTCTTTGTATTTCGAAAATTATCCTACTAAATTTTCCCAATAATTTTAATTGCATAGAGAGTTTCTGTAACTTGGAGTAATGTATTCATAGGCTGGAGAAGGATAATATTTGTATTAAAAGATAATATATATCCATCTATAGTAATATTTGACAAAAAGTATTAGAAGGAGATACTATATATATAAGACAACTGACTTAAATGAAAAAGGGGTGATTAATTATGAAAAAGCTACCTGAAGCAGAATTTGAGGTTATGAAGATAGTGTGGGAAAGTAATCCTCCAATTACTACAGGTATAATAATGAGAGAAATAGGAAATGAGAAAGGCTGGAAAATCCAAACCGTAGTAACCCTTATGCAAAGATTAACTGAACGTGGGTTTCTTCGCAGCGAGAAAAACGGTAAGGAGAGATTTTATTACCCTATAGTAGAAAAAAATGCCTATCTAAGTTTTGAAACAGAGCATTTTATGAAGCTCTATCATAAAAACTCCTTTATGAATTTGGTGGGTACACTTTATAAGTCTGATACTATTTCTAATGAAGATTTAGCTTTATTAATTAAATGGGTGGAAGAAAAGAGGGATTAACATGCAAAGTATCATGGTAGGTTTATTCTTTAAATCTGTAGTTATGTCTATCATTGGACTACTATTTGTAGCTGCAACTCCTTTCCTTTTAAAACGATACAATGCTAGATGGCTTTATTATGGATGGCTTGCTATCCTGGCAGGGTTTATTTTGCCATTTACATTTAATATACCGACCAAAGTTGTTAATTTAACAGAGTCAGTGCCATTACCATCTAAAGAACCAGTTCCAGTTAATAGTAGTCAGATAACACTTGTCTCCTCATCTATAGATACAGTGACAGCGCTTTCTGTATGGCAGATAGTGATGATAGTTTGGATTCTAGGAATCGTTGTTTTTTTGTCAGTTCATCTTGTAAGACATTATCGTTTTATGTATATGGTGGGAAGATGGGGGGAAACGATAACTGAATCGAAAACCCTTCACTTGCTTGAAAAAGTTAAACGTGAAATGAATATCACCAAGGAAATTGCATTAAAAAAATGTAGCTTTATTCATTCTCCTATGTTAGTCGGGTTTGCTAAAAATACTATTTGGCTACCTCATAATGCTTATCAGGAAGAAGAGCTAAACGTGATATTGAAGCATGAGTTAGTTCATTTAAAACGAAAGGATTTATGGTATAAAGCTTTTGTATTGCTGATCAGTAGTATTCATTGGTTTAACCCTTTGTTCTATCTGTTTGCTAAAGAACTGGACAATTTGTGTGAACACGCTTGTGATGATGAAGTAGTGAAAAACACTGATATACAACTTAGAAAAACATATAGTCAGACGATACTAAATGCTGAAAAAGCCAAAAGAGGAGAAGCTGTTTTTTCTACGAATTTTCTAGGCAACGCTCAAATTCTTAAAAAGAGAATATTCTCCATTATGGATATGAGTAAGAAGAAATCTGGAATCGTTGTAATGGCGCTATTAATTCTACTTTCAACAGGCGGAATGGCTGTCAGTTCAGCATTTGCGATTTCTAGTGTACCGTTGAACTATTTAGATGAAACGTTTATGAAAGATTCCATTTTAAATGGTGCATCCAGAGGTGACTTTGCAACAGACAAATTTATTATTTATCCAAATAATATGATGGATAGAAAAGCTGTGCCGACAGAGCCTGTTTTAGACAAGGAACTCTATCGTGATAAGTTTTCTGAAGGAGTTGTTGGAGCTGAAGCAAGATACCAATATCCGATTGAAATTGTGCATAAGCAAAATGGACAGAAATATACAACCATAATTCAAATTGAATATGACTATGAGCTACTTTCACCTATCGAATATGACGAACTCAATACCCTTATCGAAGCTTATTTATTACCTTTTAATGAGTTAAAATCGATACCCTATAAAGATTTCATTACACCATTTTACCTTGAAAATAGATTAAAAGATTATATAAAAGATATTGATACACAGAATATGGACGAACGAGTCGAATTCACATTTCGTTTTGGTGGCTTGATAACGAACAATAATAATCTTACTTATTCAAGTCATAATCCAATAGGTACTACACCACGTTATATGAAATAGTACCCGATGGGAAAATAGTGGGGGCTACGGACCATTCAGCCTCAATCATCAATAAACCTACTTCTTCTAACCTGAAAGCAAACAGTACTTCTGTTGATAAGAATAACACTTCTATGTTAATCGTTAATGCAAAAGTATCTTATACTAGCTCAACAGGAACAAGCAGTGGGGGAACGATTTCAATGTTCGTGTATGCTAATGGTGTTTATAACTAATAAAGTAAATTAAAAAGGGTCCTTCACACCTTTTGATTGTCGATTGTTTAGTAAAATTTAAGTTTATTCCACTACATATTATAAATAGCAAATGATTAATGTATTAGTGGTATATATAGAATATTTACAAAAACCATTATTAACTTATGTTAACGATGGTTTTTTTCAATCTGAGAAATAGTATATTTGATTTAGAAGCTATTCGTGAAGAGTTAGGATTTGTTAAATGGGGCTTTGTAGCCATTACACTGGTAGATGCTGGGTATCGTTTATAGAATTTATTTAATGAATACGCACGGTCTTTCATAATACTAAAAATTTCCAATGATTACATCCATCCCAATTGTCCCATGCTATAACTAGATGGGGGGTGTCGGCTCATGGATTATGAATATACAGTGAAGTTTTATTTCAACGAAAGTCGTGAGGAAGAATATAAAATTAAAAATAATATTGGACAAGATACATTTGTGGAAGAAATGTCTAACGGCTTCAATGACAAGGCCTGGTATGCATTTACTGAAACTGAAAATTTTAAAACGATCCTTATTAGTACGAAAGAGGTTTATAAGGTAACAGTTGTCCAAAATGTTGTTACATTTGATTAATTTAATGTACATTAAAAAATTTAATACTTTCAATCTTCTACCAGCATTACTCATTCCTTAATTGTATTTTTATTTATACATTAAGTCCTTTTATTATAAACTTAGAAGTATTGAACTACTTTAAAGAGAAAACACACACAAATTTGTAATTACCAAATTTGTGTGTGTTTTATGCACTAAAATTAAATATTGAACATTATTTAGGAAGGTGTAAATAAAAAAGTTTTATATCTCCTTAAGATTAAAATCTTGTAGTATAAAGAATCAATTATTCTACAGGAGCCATATTGTTATAGATCACGTCGGCAGTAACTTTTCCAGTCGTAACATCTTGAGATGTGTAACCCGAAATGAAGTTTCCAACTTTAAATTCCTTTTGCAAAAGTTCTTCTGATGGTTTTGCTGCAGTTGGGCCTTTTATTCCCAGCTGGGTTTTGTCCGTTATCGTTACCCATAAATCACCGATCTTAAAGCTTTTGCCGTTTGCATTGACCTCAGTAATCGTCCCTTCAATATTCACCACTGCTTTGGCTGTAGTTTGCGGTTTATCTATTTCCACTAATGTACTTTGCGTGTCGGTCTTCGAATGCTGTATCATCGTGTACGTCCCTGTCAATACTGTACAAACTGTGACTATTAAGCCCAAATTTTTTAAGGATAATTTCATGCTATTTTTCATTTTCAATTCCTCCTTAAGGGGTGTTGATTGCATGATTTTTTTATAAGTCTCTTCTTTGAATCTATCGTTAATCTTCATCTGCTCCATCGCAGATTTATAGACAGACTTCCTCATTCTCAAGCCCTCCAATCTTTTCTTTTAAAAGAAGGCGTCCACGCGCAAGCCAAGTACCCACTGTTGCTGGTTTGGCCTGTAGGATCTCAGCAATTTCCTGGATAGAATAACCCTCATAATAGTGCAGATGGATGGGAATCCGATATTTTTTATCCAGAGCTAATACTGCCTGTAATAACTCGTTCTCTTCTTTAGGGAGGTAGCTTAAATCCTCAGGAATTGGATTTCTGCTGCGGAACCAGCCGGTTTTCAGCATATTTTTGCTTTTGTTAATGGTAGTGCGTATGAGCCAAGCTTTTTCATGTTCATCATTGTTGAATACAGGGGAATTCTGCAAATAAGTTAAAAATACCTCCTGTGCAACTTCTTCAGCGTCCGCTACATTTTTTAGATAGGCGAACGCCACTTTAATCAGACTCTGCGAATATAAGTCCAGTGCCCTTCGCAATGCTTCATGTACTTCTAGAGAATGATGCACCCCACCACCTCCTTTCACTATTAATACAACTGAGGATGTCGTTTTTTTTCATTGAGAATAAAATTTTTAAATAAATAGTGGATGAGTTCAATGTATTTTCCACTACCTTATCCTTATTTTCTCATGTAATTATAAAAAACTTTATTCCGCTAATCATTGCCAACTCACAAATGTTACCTCTACGTTACTATGAAACAAAATTGTGCGTACTTTTTTTTGCTCTTTCGAGACAACATAATGAGAAAGCAATCAAGTAAACACATATTGGAGGAATAAAATTAATGAATCATTTACAAGATACAATCACATTAAATAACGGGCTACAAATGCCTGGTATGGGTTTAGGTGTTTTTCAAGTAGAGAATGATGCTACTGCAGAAATGGTTAAAAACGCTATCGAGGTTGGATATCGAAGCATCGATACTGCTGCTATTTATGGCAATGAAGCGGGCGTAGGGGAAGGTATAAAACTAGCGCTAGCATCTACTGGTTTACGTCGTGAAGACTTGTTTATTACATCAAAAGTATGGAATGACGGATTAAACTATGACGAAACAATTGCTGCATATGAAGAGAGTCTACAAAAATTAGGGTTAGATTATTTAGATCTTTACCTTATTCATTGGCCAGGTAAAGATAAGTATTCTGAATCTTGGAGAGCGCTTGAAGATTTATATGAACAAGGCAAGATTAAAGCAATTGGCGTATGTAACTTCACTGTAGCACACTTGGAAAAATTATTATCATTTGCTCGTATTAAACCTGTTATCAATCAAGTGGAATTCCACCCACGCTTACAGCAAATGGAGCTTCGTTCATTTTGTGATAAGCACCAAATTCAATTAGAAGCATGGGCACCTTTAATGCAAGGCGGACTTCTTGAAGATGAAACAATTTCTAAAATCGCTACAAAATATGGGAAATCAATTGCTCAAGTTATTTTGCGTTGGGATGTCCAAAATGGAGTAATCACAATTCCAAAATCTGTGCGTAGAGAACGCATGATGCAAAATGCGGATATTTTTGACTTTCATTTAACAGCCGAAGAAATGGCTACTATTAATTCCATGAACCTTGAACAACGTGTTGGACCGAACCCAGATGAATTTGACTTTGCTCTATAAGCATTAAAAAGGAAAAGAGACTGTCTAGTGTGTGACAGTCTCTTTCTTCCCTCATTATGATGTTTGCTGCATAGCGATAGCGATATCTTCATCGCGTTGTTTTAAAACGACATCTTCGCCTTTTTCCTGTAATACTTCAATATGATTTTCGCCCCAAGTGCAAAGCATGTTTAAAATAGGTTCCATTCCTTCTCCATAAGGCGTTAAGGAATATTCAACTTTGGGCGGTACTTGATTAAAGACCTTGCGATCGATTAGTCCAGCTTGCTCTAACTCTCGTAATTGGCTGGTAAGCATCTTTTGTGAAATTTTTGGAATCAATCGTCGAAACTCATTTGTTCGAATTTTACCATGGTGGTTTAAATGACAAAGAATAATCGGTTTCCATTTTCCACCGATTACTTCAAGCGTCGCTTCAACACCAATATTATATAATTTTTGCATTGTAACCTCCGTATTATACAAAAGTAACTAAAAGTACTCTATGGGTCATTTAGGTATGTACTGAATATTACTACACATGCAAAGGAAAATCAAAGGAGATAGTATTCGTATGTCACAATCAAAAAAGCCAAATGCTAAATTAACTTTGCTAGCACTTGCAATTAGTGCATTTGGTATAGGGTCCACTGAATTTATCAGTGTTGGCCTTCTACCATTAATTAAAGATAACTTTGGTATATCGTTAAGCACAGCAGGCTTAACCGTTTCTATATATGCACTAGGTGTAACGATTGGGGCTCCATTATTAACAGCCTTTACATCACGCCTCAGTCGCAAAACAGTTTTATTGCTTGTTATGACCATTTTTATTATTGGTAATTTAACAGCAGCATTAGCACCTATTTTCTCCATCCTGATTATAGGACGCATTATTTCAGCATTAGCACATGGTGTGTTTATGTCCATCGCCTCTGTCATTGCAGCCGATGTAGTTGAACCAAATAAACGAGCAAGTGCTATTGCCTTTATGTTTACAGGTTTAACATTAGCTACTGTAACAGGCGTCCCACTTGGTACATTTATTGGACAAGTAATGGACTGGCGTATGTCGTTCATTTTTATTGTCGTAATTGGGATTATCGGTTTAATTAGTAATGCGATGTTAGTCCCTAGCCAATTATCGAAAGGCAATCCAATCTCTTTACGTGATATTGGCAAAGTATTAGGTAATATCCGCATGTTATTAATACTTTTCATTACTGCAATTGGCTACGGTGGTGTCTTTGTTGTTTATACGTTTGTTTCGCCGATTTTAGAGCAATATATGGGGTACTCACCACATGCTGTTGTTGTGATTTTAGTTGTCTATGGTATTTGTGTTGCAATTGGTAATACATTAGGCGGTCATTTCGCTAATAAAAATCCGCTTCGTTCAATTTTTATTATTTTTGTTGGGCTTGCCTTAGCATTACTTGGCATTAGCTTTACGCTCGAATCACCAATTATCGGATTAATCATGGTACTGCTAATGGGGTTATTTATGTTCATGAATGTCCCAGGCTTGCAATTATATGCGGTTATTCTGTCTGAAAAATATGTGCCATCAGCTATTTCCATGGCTTCCGCATTAAATATTTCTGCTTTTAACATTGGTATATTTCTAGGATCATATATTGGAGGCATTATTATTCGCCATCAATCGTTAGCGCATACACCCCTTTACGGATTCTTAATGGTGATGCTTGCAGCGGTTGTTACTCTTCTTTGGTTTCTTTTTGATAAAAAGAAAGGGGATTAATTTTTAGGCGTGAGTAATTAATAATGAGGAGATAAATAAAAAGGAAGCTCATTATGGTTTTCTTTCAGGTTATAGCCAAACTCGAAAAAATTCGAGTTTGGCTATAGTTTTTTTATTTAAAACAAATATAGTTGATTTCCGTTTCGTGCGGACACTTTCCGCGGGCACACCGTAAGGAGCAAAACTCCTAGCGTGCGGTTTGTTAGGACTTACGTTCTATGCGTTCTCGCAGGAGTCGTCGCCGCCTTTCACTCCAATCAGCTAACCATAGTTTCCTTTTTTCTATTTATATCTATCTAAGTGAAAGTAGTTCAATTGTACTTTAATTATTATATCCTAATTGCCATTCCTTTAAATTCCCTTGACTTCTAGCTTGGTTTTTAGTTTTATTATAAGTATATAAATTAATTCATTTAACTAATTGCTATCAATTTTCAAAATAAAATTATGAATCATTTAGCTAATTTTAATATGCAATGAACAAAGTTTTTTGGTTACGTATAGGTAGGACCTCTAGTGTATAGATGGTCTTTTTTTGTGGGCTCATAAAATAAAATAGACTACCTAAAACTTGCTTTCCACCCAAGTTCTAAGGTAGTTTGTTGGTAAAGAAAATAGTTTTATCGAGGACACGTGTAAGCTTATACAACCATTTGTTGAGATGAAATATAGATTGAAAGAGGTTATGTACAACATGAAACAAGGAGTTACTGCCAAAGATGTAGCAAAATTGGCTGGTGTTTCACAATCTTCAGTATCAAGAGTGTATTTTGAAGGTGCGTCAGTATCTGCAAAAACTAGAGAAAAGGTTTTAGCAGCAGCACAAGAGCTTGGCTATAGACCAAACGAATTTGCACGAAGCTTAATTACAAATCAATCCAAAATTATTGGTTTAGTGATGAAAGGTGTTCAAAATCCTTTCTACCCCCAAGTATTAAAGCTATTTACGACTTCCCTTAAAAAACATGGCTATAGCGTACTATTCGTCTACACCAATAATGATGAAATTCAAAAAGAAGATATCGAAATATTATTTAATTATAATGTTGCGGGTGTAGTTATTACCGATGCATCACTTTCTTTGTCAGTTACAGAAGATTTCATAAAGTATCAAATACCGTTAGTTCTGTTTAATCGAAAAATAGATAATAATAAATTTTATTCTGTATGTTGTAACAACTTTGAGGCAAGTAAAAAGATTGCAGAATATCTATTAAGTATCGGTTGCACAAAGATGATTTATATTTCAGGGAATGAAAATACGTCTACAAGTAGAGAACGGGAAAAAGGATTTAGTGCTATGTTGCAGGGGGAAGAAGTGCACTATCAGAAATACAGTTCTGATTACACTTATGAAGGTGGGTATAATATTACTCGTAAAATTATATTAGAAAATCAATTGCCGGATGCGTTCTTTGTGGCCAATGATATTATGGCGTTAGGAGTAGTGGATGCATTAAAGGACAATAATATTGCTATTCCGAATGAAACGAAAGTAATTGGTTTTGATAATATTGAAATGGCAGCTTGGCCTACATACAATCTGACAACATGGGAGCAACCAATTACAGAAATGGTAGATGAGACTGTGAAATATTTGCTTAATGAACTAGAAGAATATTCAGGTGAAGCTAAAAATCTCGAAATTGACGGAGCCCTTATTTTGCGAAAAACAACATAATATAAAAAGTTCGTAAAGACTTATTCAATAAGCATCATGCTATATCAAAATAGGTTGCATACAGCAATATGTATGTGCATCTTATGAGAGATAGTGCGATGCTTTTTATTATTTTCTCTTAAGTTATGGTAAATAGTTAATAAAAATAACGAAAATAAATACCTGTTGACAACCTTTTATTTTTCGAATAATCTTACTTATATGATTTCTGCATACGTATGCAGAAATGAAATACTAAACAAAAAGGGGTAATAACAATGGTTAAAGTTTTGAAATCTGGAAAATCAAAAGAAGAAGTAAGCATAAATGATTCGCAGGTCTCTCAAATTGTATCGGAAGCAATTAAGGACATAGAAAAGCGAGGAGATCAAGCAGTTCGTGAACTATCTGAAAAATTCGATAAATGGTCTCCTGAAGCGTTCCGTTTAACTGACAAACAAATAAATGAAATCGTATCCAAAGTGCCTAGCGATGTAATTGAGGACATTAAATTTGCTCAAAAAAATATTCGTGAATTTGCAGAGGCGCAATTAGCTTCATTACATGATGTGGAAGTCGAAAATATTCCTGGGGTTATTTTAGGTCACAAAAATATTCCAGTTAACAGTGTTGGATGTTACATACCTGGTGGTCGCTATCCAATGGTTGCATCTGCACATATGAGTGTTTTAACTGCTAAAGTGGCAGGCGTAAAACGAGTAATTGCTTGTACGCCACCTATTAACGGAGAAATTCCACATGCCACAATTGCAGCAATGTCATTAGCAGGTGCTGATGAAATTTACCTTCTAGGTGGTATTCAAGCAATGGCTGCGATGGCAATTGGTACAGAAACAATCGAATCTGTAGATATGATTGTTGGACCAGGGAATGCCTTCGTTGCAGAAGCTAAAAGACAATTGTATGGTCGCGTAGGAATTGACTTGTTTGCGGGTCCAACAGAAACATTAGTAGTTGCTGACCATACGGCAGATGCCGAAATGATAGCAACGGACCTTCTAGGACAAGGGGAGCATGGACCAACATCACCTGGAGCGCTAATTACAACATCTGAAAAATTGGCAGAAGAAACTGTAAAAGAAATTGAACGCCAATTGCAAACGTTACCAACTGCTGATGTTGCACGTGTATCTTGGGAAGATTATGGTCAAATCCTTTTAGTAGATTCTATTGAGGAAGCTAGAGTTGAAGCAGATCGACTTGCTTTTGAGCATGTAGAAATATTAACGGAAGATCCTAATTACTTCCTTGAAAATATGACGAACTATGGTTGCTTATTCTTAGGCCCTGAGACAAATGTTGCTTATGGAGACAAAGTAATTGGCACAAATCACACATTACCGACTAAGGGTGCTGCTCGTTATACAGGTGGATTATGGGTAGGAAAATTCATTAAGACTGTTACCTATCAAAAAGTAACACCAGAGGCAAGTGCCTACATTGGGGAATATGCAGCACGTCTTTGTCAGTTAGAAAACTTTGCTGGTCATGCAGAGCAAGCTCTTCTACGTGTGAGAAGATACGGAAAAAAGAATGATTAATACTAGGTATGACGGCAAGTAAGTGAAAGTTAATAAAGCGCAAAAAGGGGATTCGGGGGGAACAATATGTTAGGGATGATTGGGTTATTTGGCGGATTGGCACTATTAATATATTTAACAATGAGAGGTATGAACTTACTCATTGCTGCACCTATAACTGCATTGCTTGTAGGGCTATTAAATGGGCTGCCGCTTTTCCCGCAGCTTGCAGAAAATGATGCTGCAAACTTTTTAACTAATTATATGTCTGGTTTCACAGGCTTTATCGCATCTTGGTATTTAATGTTTTTAACAGGAGCTATATTTGGTAAAGTAATGGAAGATAGTGGGGCGGCGGACAGTGTTTCGCAATGGATTGTCAGTAAAATCGGCATGAAACAAGCTGCATTAGCGATTGTAGTTGCATGTGCGGTTTTAACTTATGGTGGTGTGAGCTTGTTTGTTGTAGCCTTTTCTGTTTATCCTATGGCACTTAGCCTATTTAAACAGGCAGATTTACCAAGACGCTTTATTCCAGCGGCTCTTGGTTTTGGTTCAACAACGTTTACGATGACATCTGCAGGTTCGCCTGAAATACAAAACTGGATTCCAATTCAGTTTTTAGGTACCTCACCATATGCAGGATGGGAAGTTAGTTTTATTGTCGCTGTATTTATGTTAGCGTTCGGTTATTGGTGGCTCAAAAAGATGATCAACAAAGCTATGGCGAATGGAGAACGATTTGTTAGTAGAGAGACGGATATATTGACAACAACTCGAACAGATTTACCAAATCCGATTTTAAGTATTGTTCCATTACTTGTGGTATTAATTATTTCTTTTACCTTCCATAATTCATTAGGAACGTCAGCATTGATCATCGCGTTAACGGGCGGTATATTAGCAAGTTACCTCATCAACAGAAAGTTCTTTCAAAATTTTGGTGCAGCAGTAGGAGAAGGGGCAATGGGCGCTATTGTTGCGATTGCGAATACAGCTGCGGTTGTTGGCTTTGGGGGTGTCGTAAAAGCAACACCTGCTTTTGAATCTGCTGTAAAGGTTATGACAGATATTCCAGGAAGTCCATTAGTAGGTGGTGCATTAGCGGTAGCAGTTATTGCAGGATTAACGGGTTCTTCATCTGGTGGACAAGCCATCGCA
Source organism: Lysinibacillus sp. NPDC097868 (assembly GCF_044761135.1). Taxonomy (NCBI): domain Bacteria; kingdom Bacillati; phylum Bacillota; class Bacilli; order Caryophanales; family Bacillaceae; genus Lysinibacillus; species Lysinibacillus sp. NPDC097868. The sequence continues at coordinate 585,688 of NZ_JBIWBS010000001.1, forward strand.
TTACCATTATTAGCACCACATTATTTAGATTTAGGTGTCAATCCGGAGGCGTTACACCGAACAGTTGCCATTTCTTCGGGGTCACTTGACTCGCTTCCACAAGGAGGATATGTTGTTACAACTATTCGTTCAATCTGTGGAGAAACACATAAAGATGCTTACCCAGCATTTGGTGCATTAACAGTTGTAGTGCCGGCATTAGGAGTGATATTAGCCGTAATTTTATTCTCATTAGGTTTGGGCATTTAAACGATATATGAAAACAGAAACCCAACAAATGATTGATCATCGTTTGTTGGGTTTCTTTGCTTATAAAATAAAAGGAAACTTACTTGAGTATAGTTCGGCAATAGTTTTATTTCATCGGCCAAATTTTAGTTAACGGTTTATCGTATTTTCTGTTTCATACTGTATATTTAATTTAATTTTGTTCAAGTCCCTATCAATTTTGGAAATTAACATATGTAATTCTTCATTTTCTGGAGCGTTAAACGTTTCTCCTCTTCGTTTGCTTAAAGTGACTGTTTGATTAATCAATCGCAAACAGGATTTAATTAGAGCCAAATCAGTTTTGATTGCTTCTTTGTTTATAATGTCTATTTCATCCATTAATAATCACCCCTACAAACATAATACAATATTAGTAATCATTATCCAATACGATGATTGTAGGATACATCGTTGGATAATGTGCCAATATTTAAAGCGTACCATTTATATTCATTTACCACTTTAAAAATGGGTTAAACAACATAATAGAGGGAGTGTATTTATGTTTGGTTGCAGTAGCTTATCAATTCATACAACAGATAAGAAAACTTTATTTGCTAGGACAATGGATTTTACAATGGAACCAGATAGTAAAGTAGTTATTGTCCCACGCAAATATGGCATTCGATTGCTTGAGGAAAAAAATGAGGTAACCATCAGCAATCCATACGCATTTATTGGAATGGGCAGCACGGATCTCGCATCTCCTGTTCTCTACGACGGTGTAAACGAAAAGGGTTTGATGGGCGCGATGCTTTACTATGCCACATTTGCGACTTATTCAGACGAACCTAAAGAAGGCACAAGAGGTATTAATCCGATTTATGTTGTATCACAAGTTTTGGGAAGCTGTGTAACAGTCGACGATGTTGTTGAAAAATTAGGCGCTTTTACATTATTGAATGAAGCAAATAATATACTTGGCTTCGCACCACCTCTTCACTATACATTTACGGATGCTAATGGTGAAACGATTGTCATTGAACCTGATAGAACAGGCATCACTATTCATCGTCAAACAATAGGGGTCATGACCAATAGCCCTGGTTACGAATGGCATCAGACAAATTTAAGAGCGTATATTGGTGTCACGCCTAATCCTCCCCAAGACATTACAATGGGAAATTTGAAATTAACACCGTTTGGGCAAGGGGCAGGCGGATTAGGGTTACCAGGTGATTTCACGCCATCTGCACGATTTCTTCGGGTCGCATATTGGAAGAAGTATACGGAACAAGCGAAAAATGAAATTGAAGGGGTAACTGCATTGTTTCATATTCTATCTTCGGTTAATATTCCGAAAGGTGTTGTCTTAAATAAAGAGGGGAAGACAGACTATACAATATATACTTCGGCAATGTGTGCGCAAAGCAAAAACTATTACTTTAAACTTTATGACAATAGTCGAATTTCAGTTGCTTCATTATTTGCCGAGGATTTGAATAGTCAAAAATTAATTACATTTGAGTGGAATCGTAAACAAGATATTAAACAGTTGAATGTGACAAGCTAATAGAACACCAGGCGCTTATTACGATGTTTGAGCACCTGGTCTTTTTATGTCTTTAATAACCTCAGAAACTCATTAGTGATAGAGATTGGATTTTTTAGTGGATGGCTAAAATAACATAGTAGTGGCTGGTTCATGACAAGCAAACTTAGATTAATATATAATCTTTTAGCTTGTATAAAACTGCTAAAAGATGAAAGCATGTTTGATAGAATATTATGAGGTGAGTATATATGGATTGGAAACCAGATAGAAAAGCAAAGAAAGCTATCTATAAACAACTCGCAGAATATATTGAAAAGGGGATTGCTGATGGTACATTTCCACCTGATAAACCATTACCATCTGAGAGATATTTGGCTAGTACATTGAATTTAAATAGAAGTACTGTCGTTCATGCATATGACGAATTAGAATCTTTAGGGCTAATTGACAGAACTAGAGGAAGCGGTACTACCATAAGTAAAGATATATGGGGTATAACAAAAAAGCGAATTCCGAGCTGGAATCGATATATTGAGGCGGGTTCTTTTTTACCTAGTCTACCTGTAACGCAAAAAATAAGAAAAGAAGCAGTTGAACATAAATTAATCAATTTAGCTTCCGGTGAATTATCAGAAGATCTTTTCCCTAAAAGATTTTTAAGCGAGATTACTTCAACACGTTCTTTTATTGGAAGCTTAGGATACGATCATCCACAAGGAAATGAAATCCTTAGAAGTACACTTACAAAACATGTGAAAATAAGTCGAGGAATCGAAACAAACCCTTCTTCAATACTTATAACATCTGGAGCGCAACAAGCATTACATTTAATTGTTCAATGTTTGTTAAAGCCTGGCGATGCAATTGCTATAGAGGATCCTTCATATAATTACAATCTTCCTACTTTTAAATCAGCGGGTATCCAAATACACTATTTACCTGTTGATAAAGATGGGATTAATCCAGAAGATTTGCAAATGTTATATAAAAAGCACCGAATAAAAATGATTTTTTTAAATCCATATTTTCAAAATCCGACTGGCTCCTTAATGAATCAAAAGAAAAAAGAAGCGATTTTAGACATATCCTCTAAGCTTGGAATTCCTGTTGTAGAAGACGATCCTTACAGTTTAACTGCTTTTTCTGGAGAAAAAATTTCAACCCTTAAATCAATGGATAGGAATGGCAATGTTTTATATATTAGCTCATTGTCTAAAATTGTCGCTTCAGGACTAAGAATAGGGTGGATTATAGGCCCAACATCAGTGATTGAAAGATTGTCCGATGCGAAGCAACAATTAGACTTTGGTCATTCAAGCTATACACAATGGATAGCCAATGATTTTTTGGAATCAGAAAATTTCCATTCGCATATTAAAAGATTAATTAAGGAATTAGAAAAAAGAAGAAATACAATTATTAAAAGCCTTGATACCTATTTAAAAGGGTTTGTGGAATATTCGGTTCCGCAGGGTGGTATTCATATATGGTGTAAAATACTAAAAAGCTTTAATGAAACCCAATTACTTGAAGAGTCCATTAAGCGAGGCGTCATTTATGCTCCAGGCTCTACATTGGGTTCCAAAGAAAGCTTTGTTCGTTTTACTTTCGCAAGGGAAGATGAAGATTCGATTGATGAAGGTATAAAAAGGTTTGCACAAGCTCTTCATAGTTTGTAGTTAATTGGATGACTAAAAATAAGCAAGAGTGGATGGTTTAAACGATATGGAAAACCTATATGATTGTAATAAGGGAAGATAGCATCATCCCTTAAAAGCATTAGCTGCTGATGAGAAAAACTCAAGGTGGCTACCTTTTATTATATTTAATACCGCGTTCATTTTATGATTTAGAGTTATTCCCACTCTAAGCTTAAAATGAAAGAAAATAGAGTAACCCTCCAATCCTCAGGTTGGAGAATTGCTCTATTTTTATTATGTCACAATACTTTCATTTGATATTCAAATCTTGTATGGTATGGTGTTGAATGGAGCAATTCATGAAATCCAATTACTAATGAAAATAGCAAAAAGAACATTATATTTATCTCTAAAATAAATGGATGGTCAAAAAAGCATCAAATTGGATGGTTATAATCACTATAATTCCTTTATCATTGAGAAGTGGATGATAAAACATTCATGTAGGCATTTAGTGAAACAATGGCAATGAAGGTGATAATAAATTATTTGCTATAAAAATGATAAAATTATTGAAAGAGTTGATATGATATGACATGGGGTTTAATTATTACGATAGTGATTGGATCTATTGTTAAATTGTTAATGAGTCCTCCAAGTATCGTTGTGGCATGGACTGTAAGTAAATTTGAACTTCATAAAAAACTGGATTCAAAAGATGTTACGGTAACTTATAACGGAAAGAATTTAGAAGAAGTAGAAAAAAACCGATTTACCGACTATTTTAATGAAGCTTCCTTTTTAAAAAAGCATTATATCTTCCCAGGCAATGAAAAATTATTTCTAGAGCCAGAATCGAATGTGACGCCATTTGTCATCAACGTAAAAAAGGGTAAAAAAGAAGATGTTAATTTCTTTGTTTTTAATTATGATAATCACGTTGATGTAGTGAAGAAATACAAGGAGAAAGTTGTTTCTTATAGTATAAGTTCTGAACATCTACAAAAATTTTCTTTGTCTCCTAAAGGATTAATTTAAAGGGGATAAAGTTCCCTTACCATACAATTACAAAAACATTTATCCAGCCAGTTGTCGGTATTGTACCGATAACTGGTTGTTTTAAGTTTTTGCTTGTATTCGATTATGAAGTTTTAACCGTTTGTTCTATATAACTTAATTTATTCGTCTATTATCAGAAAAACTTTGCTTGAGAATGATGTGAATAATGGATAACTTCAGCTTTTTTTTGAGACACATTTCATGATGGTAAATGGAGGATGGGTAAACTACCAGCCACAACAATTATGAGTAATGATAAAATAACGGTTAATATAAATTTTGTTTTTTTCATATAGCCCCCTCTTTATCCTTTTTCAATAATTATAATATGACAGTAAGTAGTTGAAAACGAAGAAGAAACAGGTTATTTTATATAGATAAATGAGAGTGTTTTTCAAGGTGGAATAAATGAATTGATAGATGATTTACTTGCGGCATTCATACCTAATGGTAGTATTGCTTTAGATACGCGAAAAATCGATAGAAATATTGAATTGTTAAAGAATGAATTTTGGTTTAAAGATATTTATAATGAAGAAAAATATCGAAAGTTATTTTTCGTAAATAGAAAAGTAAGGGGATATTTACAAAATAATTATCGTGTGAAAAGAATGATAAAAAAGAAAAAAATTCAAAATGCATTTATAGCCTTTTTAAATAAACAACTATGACAATTACTATGGGGGAAACGAATATGCCAAATAAAGAGTTATCACTTGAGCAGCATGAGGAACTACTAAAAACGTTGCAAGACCGATTTGAGAAAAATATGAACCGCCATCAAGGTCTTGACTGGACTAAAGTACAAGCTAAGCTTGTAGCTAATACGGAAAAACTTTGGTCGCTTAATGAAATGGAAGTGACAGGCGGCGAGCCGGATGTTGTCGAGTATGACGAAAATACGGACGAGTACATTTTTTTTGATTGTGCAACGGAAAGTCCTAAAGGTCGTAGAAGCTTTTGTTACGATCGTGAAGCATTGGAATCAAGAAAGAAGCATCAACCAGAAAATACAGTAATTGATATGGCAACTACCATGGGCATTGAACTTTTAACGGAGGAACAATATCGCAAGTTGCAGGAACTAGGAAATTTCGATTTGAAAACGTCAAGCTGGGTGCAAACTCCTGCAAATATTAGAAAACTTGGCGGAGCAATCTTTTGTGATCGTCGCTACGATACGGTCTTTATGTATCATAATGGAGCAGATTCCTACTATGCTGCAAGAGGCTTCCGTGGCTCGCTTAAAGTCTAAGTGATTAGGGCTGTTTAGACAGCTCTTTTTTATTTCCTAATAAAAGTGTGTACAGAAATAAAGGAAGTGATTATTTGATTTTCAACAAAATATTTGAGGAATCAAATATCAAAAACTACAATAACACTATGTCAAGAGAAGCGGTTAGAGCGATTATTGTAAATGAAAATCGAATTCTTTTAGTTCATTCAAATAGGGGAGATTTTAAATTTCCAGGAGGGGGTCTAGAGGATAATGAGACCCATGAGGAAGGATTAGTTCGAGAAGTAAAAGAAGAAACTGGTTACATGAATTGCAGAGTACAAAACAAGGTAGGCTTTGTCTGTGAAAAGAAAATGGATGAATATGACGATAACACATTATTCAAAATGACATCGCATGATTATTTTTGTGAATTGTTAAATGATTTGATGATTGCTCAACAATTAGACGCTTATGAATCCGCACAACAATTCACAGCAATGTGGGTTTCCATTGATGAGGCAATTAAACAAAATGAAAGCTTGATCAATGCAGCAAATAACAATAGTTGGTTGCAACGTGAAACATTTGTTTTAAAAGAGCTAAAAAAATATTTAGCTTGAGATTGCACTGAATAATAAACTTTTTAGAACAACAAATAGTTAGGACGAATAGGATGAAAGATCAAAAGGAACGTTTGAAAGAATTGCTAGCTCTGCAAAAGCAAAAAAGAATAGAGGAGGAGGATAAAAGAGAATATGAAATAGCTTTAGACGAAGTAAATGATTTGTTTCCGAATATGAGTGTTGAAGAGGAAGTAGCCATTTTATCAAAAGAAGATTCTAAAAAAATCACTGATGATTTATTTGAAGAATTTCCATTTTGTCACTCTGGAATTAACTGGACACTTATGTTTTACAAAACTATATTTTCTAACTTTGTTGACTATGAAAGCGCACTAGCAGAATTAGTGATAAAAAATCATAAAGTACATGATGAAATTTGTTATATTATTGACCTGAATGGTCCGCATGTTATTAAAACAAAATTGTTTAACATTATTCAAAGAGTCGAGGAAGTGAGGCGTTGGGATAAATATATTTATGCACCTCAAATTAAATTGGTTATTGAATTCCCTTCGAATGATATTGCGGTAGGGTGGAAGGAATAATATTAACATAGCAAATCAGGTAGAACCATAATGAAAACAGTCATTAATGCAACATTTGCAATGATGACTGTTTTTATTATAAGTATTATAAAATATTTAGCTAGTCTATTTTGAATTACTTCTTACCAAAGACGAAAGGTATCCGGATCAAGGATTAGGTTAAAAGGGTCACCAGGCTGGGAGCAACCCTTTGATTTAGAGAGGTGCGTTACATTTAGTATGATAGTATTAACAATCGTCTCCAGAACTTATGAAAGTAGCGCCGACAATAATTAAAAGAATAAATAGTACAACGATTAGCACGAATGTTGAACCGTTATTGTTATTACCATAATCATAGTTATTTACTCCACAACAATTATTGTTCCAATTGCCTGCATTTCCGTAGTATCCCATGGAAAAATCCCTCCTTTCTTCAATGTATAATATGTACATTTTCAAAAAGTAGGGGGGTGTTTATCCACAATAAAAAAGGATCACTAGGAATGACTTTTTTTATTTGATTTGTTCATGCTTCATAAGAAGCTGTTAGTTTTTGTTATAACGAACCCTTTAATATGTAAATTGCCTATAACCCTACTCAAGAGTTCTGATTCTATTATTTTTCACAAAGTTCATAGATTGGAATAATTTCAATGGAAGCGAAAGGTATTGAATGAACAGAGAAAAACAATCTTGATTTTTCAAAAAATGCAATTCTGTTTCTGCATTACCTTCTACTAGCTTTATTTGTTGTATTGATTTGTCAAAAGCTTTTTCTACAAGAATTGCAATAGTTAAGCCAGTTTTTATCTCAAAACTAAACCTTGCAGTTGAATAAGGTATCTCTCCTTCAAAGTCAGTGTAGACAGTATTTATAAACGATATATATACTTTATTGTATTATACTGGCTACTCCGAATGCTTCATTATATTCATAAAACACAATCGTTTCTTCATTAATTTCTTCAATCGCTAGAACTGATTGTTTTGTAGTTCTTTCTCGTTGCAATCCGTAATCAATTACTTCATGCTTCGTTTAAACCATTGACTTACACTTTCTTGCTGACAGCCACCTACCTAATACAAAAAAATACTACTTTTACAATAAATAATTTCTTCAGAAGGTTCATTCCTTTCAAATGGTTCAAGGCTGAACTGGAAGCTAATAGATTTAAAGATAGTGGTATGTATTCGGAGATTTGGAAAAATGGAGAGATTATATTTGAAAATTTCATATATGTTGTTGATGACTCTCTATTAGGGTATCATTTTAAGGTTTATAGTAATGATGTAATTTAAGGATATATTATATTATAGTGCACTAGGTAATGAGTCTATTAACAATAGCTCTTCTTACTGTGGAGATGCTGCATTTATTAATCATTTAGCAGGTTCAAGTTTTATGGCAACAGGCACTCTGGGTACTTCATTAGCGGATTTTGAAAATGGGCTTCGAAAACATTTAAACTTAAATCTAACTTCAAATATGTTTGAAGTAGCTCGAACAGGAGCAACATCAAAATTTAGTAATTACAAAAATCTAATTGATAATGGTCATCCAGTGGGAATTAGATTTACAAACATTATTACTGCCATTTTCGGTAGTTCGGCTTATTCTTGGCACTACGTTTTAGGAACTGGATATTCAGGTAATAATGTTCTTATGTTAGACCCTGATGGTAGTACTTCAGGAACAAAGTCATTTAATTATTCAACTTATGAATCAGATATGAATTTAATTTGGATTATTCCATAGAGAACAGAAGTTTAGATAGTATAGAATGTACGTTATTGTTAATCGCAAGCCTATCAAATTAAAAAACACCATGACAAAAAGATTGTCATGGTATTTTAGTATAGTTAATAAGTTATCTAATGTTGGTATCACCATTAGGGTGTGAAAATTTTGCTGTTACATCGCTACCCAGTGATCTTTAGAAACTTCAACAAGTTGTGTGTTGTCTATATTAAAACGATTTATCATCAGTTCTTCCTCGGACATGACCTGACGTTTCTTTTGTTTTTCAATTGCTGGGTCTGGTATTGGAATTGATTGTAGTAGCATTTTTGTATAGGGATGCTGTGGGTTTGCATAGAGTTCTTCGCTTTCGGCTAACTCAACAATTTTTCCTCCGTACATCACGGCTACGCGATCACTAATATGTTTCACCATCGACAAATCATGTGCGATAAATAAATAAGTCAAACCTAGTCGTTGTTGTAATTCTTTCAATAAGTCTACAACTTGTTTTTGAATCGAAACGTCCAGGGCAGAGAGTGGTTCATCACATACAATAAAATTCGGCTCGACAGCTAAAGCACGGGCAATACCAATGCGTTGTCGTTGCCCGCCGCTAAATTCATGTGGATAGCGTAATGCATGCTCCTTTTTTAAGCCTACTAGTTCGAGTAATTCCTCTATACGTGCGCGACGTTCCTCAGCTGATTTCGCCAATTTATGTACATCAAGTGCCTCCCCGATAATATCAAGAACCTTTTTACGAGGATTTAATGATGAGTATGGATCCTGGAAAATGATTTGCATATGTCGTCGCATACTTTTTAATTCACTTTTAGATAAGCGTGTGACAGGAACCCCTTTATACAATACTTCACCATCAGTTGGTTCATGGAGCTGTAAAATCGTCCGTCCTGTTGTCGATTTACCTGAACCAGATTCGCCTACGAGCCCGAGTGTCTCACCAGGATAAATACGGAATGACAAATCATCTACTGCTTTTAATAGTTCACCTTTTTTTAAATCGAAATGCTTAGATAGATTCCGTACTTCAATTAGCGGTACGCTCAAATCTGTACCTTCTTCGATATTAGGAGGCTGTTTTGGTTCTTTCTTTTCATGAAGCTTCGGCAGTGCATTTAATAGTTTCTTCGTATAAGGATGCTGCGGATTAGCAAATATCTCTTCCGTAGTTCCTTCCTCAACAATTTCTCCCTCTTTCATGACAATGACACGATCGCACATTCCTGCAACAACACCTAAATCATGCGTAATTAAAATGATTGATGTTCCTAGACGTTCTTGCATTTGCTTCATGATGCTTAAAATCTGTGCTTGAATTGTGACATCCAGCGCAGTTGTAGGTTCGTCTGCAATCAAGAGGGAAGGGTTACATGCGAGGGCCATCGTAATCATGACACGTTGACGCATACCACCACTAAATTCATGTGGGTACTGCTGGTAACGCTCTTCACTATTTTTAATGCCGACTAATTTTAATAATTCGATCGTTTTTTCGTAAGCTTGCTTTTTGGACATTTTTTGATGCTTCATTAAACCTTCAGCAATTTGCTCACCGACACGAATTGTTGGGTTAGTAGAAGTCATTGGGTCTTGGAAAATCATACTGATGTCTTTACCCCGAATGGCTTCCATTTGTTTTTCCGATTGTGTCACTAAATTTTCCCCTTGGAAAAGGATTGTACCTGACTTTAAAAAAGAAGGCGGTGATGGGAGAAGACGCATAATGGAACGAGCGGTTACACTTTTTCCGCTTCCAGATTCTCCAACAATGCCAACTGTTTCTCCTTTATTGACATAAAAATTAACACCTTTTACTGCTTCAAATTCGCTTTCACCCGTAATAAAAGAAACGCGTAAATCTTGTATTTCAAGAATTTTTTCACTCATCGAATGCTCATCCTTTAATAAATTTCAAATATTCTTATTGACGAACTGTAGTCGTTCATACATACTATACTATACAGGTAGGTATTGTACAATATAGAGTGTAATGTAAATTTTATCATTTTATTTTCATACCATACTACTATAGTAAGCGAAGAAAGGAGGAAATACATGAATAATTTTCAGAATATTAGAAAGCTTAATGAAAGTTATTACTTTAAGCAAATTTTTAATGAAATGACGAGAAAAAATAGTTATTCTTTTGTGTTATTTTTACTAGGATTTCCAGTGCAAATTATTACATATTTTTTATATTTGTTAAAAAAAGATAAACATTCATATGCTCAAATGTTTGCACAAACGAAAGAACGATTTATTTCGCAAGGGAAAATTCAAGCATGGGAAGCGGAATATAGGCAGCAAGAACAAACGAAGGCAGCATTTTTTAATAAATCGCTGAATGAACAGCAACTTGCATCAGTAGTTAATCAACTAACGGAACAAAAGCTTAATAGAGAAATAGAAAAGATACTAGTAAACGAAGGAATTGAAAAACAATCCTACAAAAAGTATTTTAGTAAACTACTCGAAAATCCGATTTTTTTAGCTGTGTCATTTATTCCGGGTATTTTAATGTATTGTTTCCTAATTCTATGCAGTAATGCGTTTAGTCGATTTATCGTTGAGCGCTTATTCCAAAGTGCATTTGTCATTGTTGGTGTGGCGACATTAGTATTTACTATTTTATATTTATCGCCATTTGATCCTGCACGTAATTTGCTAGGTATCGAGGCAACACCTGAACAAGTTGCAAATTTTAATAAAATTTATGGATTAGATCAGCCATATTTAGTGCAGCTCTGGCATTCCTTATCTGGACTATTTACGTTTGACTTAGGAAATTCTTTTGAAGGTAAAGAAAATATTACGCAAAGTATTATGAATAAGTTTCCAGTAACATTGGAAATTGCGTTATTTTCATTACTGATGGCGGTGGCGATTGCAATTCCTGTTGGGATTATTTCCGCGGTCCGACCGAATTCTTTTGCAGATTATGCGTTTATGTTTATCGCACTTATTGGTTTATCGATACCAAGTTTCTGGCAAGGACTCATTTTTATTTTAACGTTTTCATTAAAATTACAATGGTTCCCTGCTACGTATAATCCGAATAATTGGTTATCCATTGTCATGCCGGTTGTTGTATTAGGTACTTCAATTACTGCGTCGATTGCACGAATGACAAGATCAAGCATGCTTGAGGTCATTCATGAGGATTATATTATTACGGCAAAAGCGAAAGGGTTGAGTGAGCGCAAAGTCATTACAAAGCATGCGATTCGCAATGCGATGATTCCGATTGTTACCGTAATTGGTCTTTTATTTGGTGGTATGCTTGGCGGTGCTTCTGTTACTGAAAAAGTATTTAATATTAGTGGAATCGGAAGTTATATAGTAGATAAGCAATTCATACCGGATATTCCTGCCATCCTTGGTGGGGTTGTTTATATTGCCATTACAATTTCGATTGTCAATATGGTGATTGATGTGCTATATGCTTTCTTTGATCCACGCATTCGTTCAAAAATGAAGAAATCTTAGGAGAGGGTATATTGTGAAATTCATATCGAATGTAAAACTGCTTATGAAAATAACGCAAGAATATGTCAATGCACAGTTTACGATTGCCTTTTCTGCTATTTTTTCAGTGCTGTTTTTACTAAATAGTTTTGATTTTGTAAATGGCGTATGGCGACCGTATGTCCTTACGATATTTGTTATTTATGCCTGTACGACATTATATATATGGTTTACAACTTTTCAAATAAAAAAGGATTTAGCAAAAGAACGAGAAATTCAAACACGTACACGACTGCTTGGTTATCCATTAATGCTAACAGTCCTAGTGGGCAATGTATTTGCAGCAGGCTTCGGATTTATGCTTGCAACGAAAAATAAAACTGCAGAATATACTTTTGCTATATATGCATTTATTACTCAGATTTTTATTATTCTTATTTCGGCATTGAATTTATTTAAGCCATATGTGGTGGATACATTTTTATTAGCAATGGGAGCATTTTTAGTACTCGCAGTCTTTTATGCAGTGATGGCTGTACTTGTAGCTCGATACGTTACAATAAGCGATGCCCCTAAATGGATGATACCACTTGGAGTAGTATTGCTTTTACCTGCCCTAACAGGAAATCTTTTCTCATTCCTACTTGGCTGGACACTAATTAAAAAAGCCCGAAATTCGGATCCATCTGCCGTTGAAAAGTGGCAGAAAATATGGAATAAAATATTGCGTAATACGATGGCTGTATTCGGTATGTTCTTCATTATATTCATGTTCTCGCTATCGGTCGTTAGTTCATGGACATTTGATTATGATTTTGCAGTGCAAAATAATTATAGTGCGTTACTACAAACACCTTCTTTGGATTACCCACTAGGGACTGATAACTTTGGTAGAGATTTATTTTCAAGAATCGTGTTTGGTGCTCAAATCTCTTTAATTGTTGGCTTCTTTTCAACTATTATCCCAGCTGTAATAGGAGGAGCACTTGGCGCATTTTCAGGCTATTATGGAAAAAATACAGATAACATTATTATGCGTTTACTCGATATTTTATATGCTATCCCAGGTATCTTACTGGCGATTGCAATCATTGCAGCATTTGGTGCAAACACAGTGAATTTAATTATTGCATTGAGCGTAGGGGCAATCCCGACATACGCAAGAACGATGCGTGCGAATGTCATGCAAATTGCCAATTTTGAATTTGTTGAATCAGCAAGGGCACTCGGTGTATCTGATGCTGCCATAATTTTTAAGCATATCGTACCGAACTCTCTAGCTCCGATGATAGTGAAAGCGACTTTAACAATTGGTGGAGCGGTTATTTCAACAAGTAGTTTAAGCTTTCTTGGACTCGGAATTGAGCCACATATTCCAGAGTGGGGCAATATTTTAAAAGTAGGCAGTACGTATTTAGAAACAAATTCTTATGTAGCTATTTTCCCTGGTCTATGCATAATGCTACTCGTCTTATCGTTTAACTTTTTCGGTGATGGGTTACGTGATGCACTTGATCCTAAAACAAACTAAATTTATTTATTGGAGGAATAGAGAGATGAACAAAAAATTATTTACACTTGCTGCATCAGCTACCGTTGCGGCGGTCGCTTTAGCAGGGTGTGTAGAAACTAAATCGAATGTTGAAAATAAAGGTGATAAATCAGATACAGCGAGTACAAAGCCCGTTATTGAAGTGCTAGGTATGGCAGCTCAAGAACAAGATATGAATATTGTACGCGACCAATTAGTGAAAAATGGCTTTGATGTAAAATTAAATATTCAACCAGACTTCGGTTCATATTCAGCACAAAAAGATGCTGGCAACTATGATGTGGCAATTTCTAGCTGGACGACTGTAACAGGAAATCCAGACTACGCAGTACGTGGGTTATTTAAAACTGGCGGAGATTATAGTGTGACGGCAGATGCTACAGTCGATAAATTAATTGATGAAGCTAGTACTTTAACTGGCGATGCTGCCAAAGATAAATATAAAGAGCTTGAGCAAGCATTAGTATTTGATAATGCTTATATTGCACCTTTATACATTTCTCAAAAATTCCAAGGTATTTATTCGAAAAAAGTAAACCCAGATACTGTACGTTTACCAAAATCACGTGCTCAAGCATGGGAATCAATTGCATTTAATGATACTGCTAAAAATGCGACAGACACATTAGTGTTGCATCAATCAATTGGCTCATTAACTTCTCTAGACCCGATTAAAGGGAATGACGGTTCTATTAATACATTAAATACGAATATGTATGTTCGATTAGTAAATTTATCTGATACTGATGAAGTAGTATCTGACGGCTCATTATCTTATAATCATGCTATTTCTGAAAATAACCAAGAGTACTATTTCGTATTACGTGATGGTATTAATTTTGCTAAAGTGGAAAATGGCAAAGCAGTGGATACTGGTGATCTAGTATCGGCTGAAGATGTTGTATTCTCACTAGAACGTGCGAAAGATCAAAATTCAGTACCAGACCACCGCACATATTCTATTCATGAAAATATTGATTCTGTAGAGGTAGTTTCAGATATTACTTCACTTGAATCAGTAAAAACAGCTGATGGAAAGTCAGTTTTAGATGAACTATCAGATAAACTACCAGCAGCGATTGCTCAAGTCGTAACGGACGAAGCGAACGTAGACAATGCAGCAGGTAAATATCAAGTTGTGAAAATTACAACACCAAATCCGTTCCCTCAAGTGCTGAATTATTTAGCTCACCAATCGGGAGGAATCGTGTCTGAAGCGGCGGTTAAAGCGGTTAATACTTTTGACGTAGCAAGCTATGATCCAAATGTAAATGTTGCATATGGTGACCAAGCAACTGTTACAGAAGGCGCAACTTATGCTAACCATTTAGCAGCTTCTGGTCCTTACATTTTAGTTCAAAAAAATGATTACGAAGCAACCTTTGTTAAAAATCCTGCATACCAAGTTGGTACTGACAACGAGCCGAAAATTAATAACATAAGTGTTCGTTTCATTGAAGATAATGACAGTGCGCTATCTGCACTTCGTAATGGTGAAATTGATGTATTACAATCAGTACCAGAAACTAAAATTGATGTAGTTAAAGGCGATGCAAACTTAACTTTAAAAACAGCTGATAGCAATGCTGTCTCTTATTTACTCGTTAATCCAAAAGGTCGCGAAGTATCGAAATCGGTAGACTTACGTAAAGCAATCCTTTACTCTATCAACCAAGATGAATTTATTAGCTACTACCAAGGCAATAAAAAACCAGCGGTATCAACAGTTTCTCCACTTGTTGACACAGGCTTAAAGCTAACAGCAGATAGCTCAAAAGTAAAAGAATTCTTAAGTGCTTATAAAGCTAGCAAATAAAGTGTCAGGCACATGAATTGAAGCACTTCAAATCCTAATCTAAGGGTTTGAAGTGCTTTTTTTTGAGTGCCTGGCACTTTTTTTGTTTAAATTTAGAACTTAATCCAAGTTTAGTCGTATAAAAAGGAAAAGAATAGAAGGGGAGTTGTATATGCGAAAGAAAGATTACATCATTTTGATTGTAACATTGTTTGTTGAAGCGATTATTACGTACTTTATTGCATCATTTTTCTCCGTTAGATTTATCGAAATAATGTTCTTTATTGGCTTTGCAATTGCTGGTGGTATTTTTTACTTTTCGAGTAGTGGAGGTCCAATGGCTAGATTCAATGAAGTGCAAGTTACTGCTCAAACAGGGATCATTCATAAAAGCGAGCAATATATCGCAAAGAAAGGACCGATATTTTTTGCCTCCGTACTATTTTGCTTAATTGGACTAGTTTTCTTTCTTCTTCTAATTGCATGTATAATTCCACCTAAAGAAATTTAAATAATGTTATTTAAAGGAGAGCATACAGCTGACGCAGCTCTCTGCAAAATAAAAAGCCCTTCTAATTTTTCGAGGATTGGAGGGGCTTGTTGTTGTTTACGAGTGGATTAGAGATTTAACAAGTATAGGTAAAAAAACTCACAGCGTTTTTAAATCAACGTAACGAATAAATTGCATAACATTTGGAAAGTACTTTATGTAAAAAAATTGGAGTTGATTTGTTTGGAATTTATTAAAGATAAAGAGCTTTACTGCTATAGCTGTCGCAAAAAGACGGTCTTTACATGTAAAGATGGGCATCATAAAAGTGGCGTAGAAAGTCATTGCAGCGAATGTAGTGGTATTTGGTTTGAATGGCAAAATCGAGCAGTTGAAAGAGAAATGGAAAAATGGGTTGAATATAACCAAAGAATCGTAAATTAATACAAGCGCTTCACAATTTATGTTATTCTACCTTGTAAATTATTATATTAAAAGAAAGATTTTACCTTAAATTATTGCGATAATTTGCTTAAAAGTGATACAAATTATCCAAATAGTTCACTTACTTAGAACTTAAGGCTTCCGAATATAGACTATGTCCGATTTAGTTGTATATAATGGAATAAAGTTAAAGTGTGAAGGTGATATATTTGGACGACATAGTCATAACAGGATATGGCATTAAAGCTCCTGGAATTTTAGATAAATTTAGCTTTTTAAATGTATTAGAAAAAGGTATTTGTACTCAGGGCATTTTAAACTATGCTCATCAGCCTCACACTAATATCGTAGCGGGTTTGATTGAAGATAGCTTCTTGGAGATAAATGGGGTAAGTTATCATCGCCATCCGCGTTCTATAAGAATGGCAATTGCCGCTGCATTGGATGCATCTGAAATGTCAAATTTAAATGATTTTAAACCACATCGAATTGCAGTAATTATGGGAACATCCGCTGGAGCAATTCTTGAAATCGAAAAATACGCTACAGATGCTTTTGATTTAAGAAAATTTCCGATTCATGGTGTTTCCTTAGTTGATACGCACACACTTTCTAGCTCTGTTGCCGAAGCAATCGGTTCGTGTGGTTCTGCATTTACATTAACAACAGGCTGTAGTGCTAGTTTAGATGCTATATTAATAGGGAAACAGCTATTGGAGTCTGGAAGTGTTGATGCTTGTATTGTAGGAGGAACAGAGGCTCCATTAGGCCAATGGACAATTAATGGCTTTAAAAAAATAAGGTCACTCTCTACAGAGAGTTCTATCGAAAAAGCTGGTGTACCGTTTTCAACTCAGCATCGTGGCTTTGTTTTATCCGAGGGAGCTGGGGTAATGGTTTTAGAGCGTAGACAATCAGCAATTACAAGAGGACAGAAGATATATGGAAAAGTTGAACGTGTTGTTTCAAGAAATGAAGGGCAAAAACTATTAACCTCTGATATTACTGGTAGACATATGCTGGACGTTTTTCAAGAAACAGTCGGAGATACTATACCAAGCTATATAAACAGTCAGGCGTTAGGTATAGAGTTAAATGATCAGATAGAACGTTCTACTCTGAAAGAAACATTTGGCTCTAAAGTGCCTATTACTTCGATTAAAGGAATGATAGGTCACACATTTGGTGCAATGGGTGCAATGCAAATTATTGCATCTTTATTATCTATGGAATACGGGTTTATACCTCCAACGATTAAAACATCAGGTCATGGGTTTGAAGACATACCTATTGTTTATGAAACTAGACATCAAGCGGTAGAGTCTGTATGTATAACTACTCATGGGAGTAGCGGGAATAATGCTTGTCTATTACTGACACATACATAGGAGGCTCTTTATATGTTTTTTATATTTTTAATTTTATTATCTTTTATTCCCGTTTGTGTTGGGATTACGATTTTAGTGTTATTCAAAAAAAATAAACTTTCTAAAATTATTTTTTTATTCCTTCTTTTAGCCTCATTTTGGCACATAGATGTTTCGTTTTTGTACGCGTATCGACTGTTTACCGAAGAAACTATAATGTTCTTTTTCAAGCTTTTTCGATTTGGGTCAATCATGGTCACACCAACGATTTTTTATATTGGTTATACCATTGTTCAAGAAATACTCCCTAATGAGTATCAAAAAAAGTGGCGCTATCTTGTTAATCGTACGACCGTTTTTATATCTTACGCATTTGCTTTTCTTGGTTACATAATCGGTTGGAGTTCAAAAGGGATTAGTAAATTAGAACTTATTAAAATGGATACTAGTATATTTTATTTTCCAGTGGATGGCGAGCTCTCATGGATTTTTAATTTTAATGTACTTCTTTTTATAGTATGTATCATTATTAGTTTGTTGATTAGTTTAGATGTACAAAATAAAAGTGAACGTTCGTTTTTGTTATATTTTAATATTTTCACGGCCATTGGGTTTGCCATTGGCTACTTAAATATGTTTCCTAGTTCAAGATTGTATCCAAGCTCGATTGCTGTTTTAGTCTTTGCAATTTCTATATTAATTCTTTCGAGTCGCATGCATCTTGAAATCGTAAACAATATGAATAAAAAGCTATATGAGCAAAAGCAGTTTTTATTTAGGGTCATTGATTTAAATCCTAACTACATTTATGCGCAAGATGAAAATGGTCGTTATACTTTGATGAATAAATCCTATGCGCAGTTAATGGGCATGAGCTTTCAAGATATGATTGGGAAAACAGACACTGATTTACTAATCGATTTGTCTGATGAGGAAGAGAGCCTCAATCAAGAGGAAGGTATGTTCAATCTACCCGAAAAACATTTTATAAAAGAGGAAGCTATTACAGCCGCATCGGGAGAAGTCGTATGGGTACAAACTGTCAAAGTACCAATTCATTTACATGAAAGTTCTACGTTACTAGCTGTATCAACTGATATTACCGAACGCAAGCAGTATGAAGATGAAATTAAATTCCAAGCAAATCATGATGCCTTAACGGGGTTACCGAATAGAAGAATGTTCAATGATGATTTAATTGCCCTGTTAGAAAAAGCTAAAGCGGAGGGTAGTCAAAATGCAATATTGTTCTTCGATTTAGATCGTTTTAAATATATCAATGATACACTGGGGCATGATGTAGGAGATTTATTATTAGTAGAAGTATCCAGACGTATTGAAATGCTACTAGAAGAAAAACATAACAGGGCCAATATTTATCGACTTGGTGGAGATGAATTTACAATCTTATTACCTTATTATGATGCCACTGAAAGTGAGGCATTTGCTAAAGACTTATTAGCACAATTTATTACAGGCTTTTGGATTGATGGTAGTGAGTATTTCATTACACCGAGTATTGGCATTAGTACGTTCCCAAATGATGGCTATGATGCTAATACATTAATTAAGCATGCAGATACAGCCATGTACTATGTAAAAGAAAGAGGGAAAAATAACTATCAATTATTCACTTCAGAAATGCAACAACATTTCTATAGAAAAATGATGATTGAAAAACAATTACGAACAGCTCTCGATAATGAGGAATTTGAACTTTATTATCAGCCTATTATGGATGTGAAAACGAATGAAATCATCGGTATGGAATCTTTAATCAGATGGAACAATGAAGTGCTTGGACAAGTTACCCCAGATGAATTCATTTCCATTATGGAAGAGACTGGAATGATTATTCCTATCGGTAAATGGGTGTTAAATACGGCAATTGCACAAACTGCTCGTTGGCATCGTGAAACAAATAAGCGATTAAAAATAAGTATAAATGTCTCAGTGAAGCAGTTACTCGAATCAACATTTGTAGATAGTGTGCAACTTGCAATAGAGAATGCAGCATTTGATGCGACTTATGTTGTATTAGAGATAACGGAAAGTATCGCAATGTATGCTGAGTCGATGATTGAAAAATTATGTGCTTTAAAAAAACTAGGTATAAGTCTATCAATGGATGATTTCGGAACAGGGTATTCATCACTTAGTTATTTAAATAAATATCCACTGGATTCCTTGAAAATTGATAAATCATTTGTTATTGGTATGAATCAAGATGATGAGAACAAAGCACTCGTAAAAACTATTATAGCGATAGCCCAACAACTCGATTTGAAAGTGATAGCAGAAGGCGTAGAAGGTAAAGAAGAATATCACTTCTTGGCTGAGATTGGCTGTGATTATGCTC
Organism: Lysinibacillus sp. NPDC097868; assembly: GCF_044761135.1. Lineage (NCBI taxonomy): Bacteria > Bacillati > Bacillota > Bacilli > Caryophanales > Bacillaceae > Lysinibacillus > Lysinibacillus sp. NPDC097868. Next base: position 605,755 of record NZ_JBIWBS010000001.1, read on the forward strand.
AAGGGTACTTGATTAGCCGTCCACTCCCAGTTACAGAATTTAAAGGAAAATGGCTTATAGACACTGACGTCTCGCATAAATAGTATGTTCATTTAATTGATAAAGAAAAAATTGGTAGCGAGGCTTTCTCTTCATGAGGAAGCCTTTGCTTGTGGGCAAAAGTAATGGAGCATTTATCCTTCTCGGATGGCTTGTACAATTCTTTTGGTCTTTCGTGCCTCGCTTTATACAAAAGACTTCATGACAAGGATATTTGACGCTTTGTATTGTTCCTGATTCGATAGTATAAATATGATACTATTGAAAAAGTTGGAGATTAGAAGGGAGAGATAGTTGATATGAAAAAGTGGATTGTTTTATTTACTTTAATAATGTGTGTAAGCTTTCAATCAAATACTGAAGCTAAAGTCATATGGGATGGAGCGGAGATTACAAAAGGACAAACGGGTAAATTAACATTTTCAAAAGACGTGAAAATATATAAAAAAAATGACGACGGAACGTTTATTTCGCTCGTTGTGAAAAAAGGGGAGTTTTATCGCGTATATGGCCATGAGTATTCGACTGTTGGCAAAGTTTATAATATGAGTGGTGGCTATCGTGTACAAGCAACGGATTTAGTTATTTATAAGGAAGTTCCGTTAGCTATCCAACAACAAGTATCAGGTGTGAAGTTTACTGTAGGTACGCCTGTTTTTGCTAATTCTGCAAAAGGCGTGTCCATTAAAGAAGCCCCGAATAGTACAGCAAAAACTATTTTGCATACACCTTATGGGGCTGTTTTTAAAGTGGTCGAGCTAAGCGGTGATTATGTGAAAGTAGAATACAATCCAAGATCTGATACGACAATCGATTATGTATGGGGATATGTACCTCAAGACTATGTGTCAAACTTACCTGAAGGAACAATCCAATATGTGAAACAAATTGTTGATTTATCCGTTCGTCCTGGATGGCAAAGCCAGTCATTAAAACCTGGTACATCAGTTGCGGTCTATTTCACAACAGCAGATGGTCGGGCATATGTGTCTTCTAATAAACTATATGGGTATCTGCCAGTCAGTGCTTTGTCAAAGACTCCAATCGTAGATAAGGAACTGCAGGCATTAGCGGAACCGTTGAGCTTATTATTTGATGCAACTAAAAAAATTTCCTTATCGGAAACAGCACCATATTACTATTTAACAGAGTTTTCACCGACTTCTAGTAATCGTTGGCAAGGGATAATGCAACTAGTAAATGATGACGAAATTAACGGAGGCCAACAAATAGAAGGTTCACTTAGCTACACACTCGTTAATAAGAAGCTAACTTATCATCTAGAAAGCGAACTCCATGATCAAAAAATTATGATTCAGTTCCCGCTAAAAGTAAATGATCTAATTTATGTCAATGGCCAACCGCAAAAGGTTACAAAAATTTATGAGCAACTGGCATTAAATATAAGAGGTAGTGATGAGTCATTTAAAAATGTAGTAATAGCTGGAGATTATATAATTGCTAAAGGATTAGTCAAGGGAAGTTACGATTATTGGGTGCAATCTTAAGTACGAAGTGGAAGAGGAGTGAAGATAATAAAATGATATATCGATTTTTATTAATAATAGCTATAGTAATCTTTATACTCAATTTATTTGTCCTTCCTACATTTTTTGCTATAGAACCAGCAGATACGGGTACTTTTATCGGATTAATAATCATGTTAGTTATTATTAATCATCTATTAAAAGGTAAGATTAAAAATTAATTTTTTTAAAATATACCGCGTGCAGCTCATTTGAATGGACATGTGTTGCACGATTTTTTCATGTTTCAGCTATTTGATTGCATCAAATGTCTATTTTATGTATTTAAATTGAAAAAAATGTTCAAAAAAAACAAAAAGATGCACTCATTGACCAAAATAGTGGTACAGTTAGTAAGTATATTTTAATAGTGAGTAGGAGACAAAACATGATTGAAATTAAAACATCTCCATTAAGCAATGGAGAATTCAATAGAGGGGTATTTGCTACATGTGATATCCAAAAAGGAGCGCTTTTACACGAAGCACCGGTTATTTCGTATCCAAATGAACAGCATCAACACATTGAGCAAACATTGCTTGCTGATTATGCATTTGAATATGGAATAGGTCGATCCGCTCTCCTTCTTGGCTATGGCATGTTGTTTAATCATTCTTATGAACCGAATGCGACATATGAGATTAATTTTAGAAACCAAACATTTGATTTCTTTGCCTACAAAGATATCAAAGCGGGAGAAGAAATATTAATCAATTATAATGGCGATGTCGATAATCAAGATCAACTATGGTTTAACGAGGAATAAAAAAGAATTAAAAGCTAGACAGCCCCGTACAAGTAACTTGTATGGGGCATTTTTTGATGCCATACGGAGTAAAGAAAACATAATAATAAAGAAAAAATAAAAACATTTTATATTAGTGGTAGACAAATGAGATTTTGTATTATATAATAAATGTAATAACATCGTTTGCGAAGAACAATGAATTCACATGTTACAAAGAGTAATCGTGGTTTATTCGGTACTTTTTGTAATATGTGAATTTTTTTCTTTTGAGGAAATCGGATATTATTAAATACAATTAATGGAGGTCATTTAAATGACACAACAAGGTACAGTAAAATGGTTTAACGCAGAAAAAGGTTTTGGTTTCATCGAAGTAGAAGGCGGAAACGACGTATTCGCTCACTTCTCAGCTATCCAAGGTGAAGGTTTCAAATCACTTGACGAAGGTCAAAAAGTTGAATTCTCAGTAGAAGACGGCCAACGTGGTCCTCAAGCTACAAACATCGTAAAACTTTAATTTTTATTAAGCTAACGATACACAATGTAGGCAAACTCAAAGAAATTTGAGTTTGCCTACATTTTTTTTTGAATGAATTTATGTAGTAGCCTTTGATACGTCACTGTATATACTACTTAAATGTCCCTCTAAAGCGTCTAGAATGCGTGTAAAGTAACAGAACCTTATATGTGGAAACATACCTTCTATTATGGAGATAATGCGCCTTATAAGCTTGTTAAGAAGCTTATGAACGATTTGTAAACCTAACTTTGTATTTCGTTGCTGTTAAAAAGTGCTTGAGTTTGTATTGGACTTCCGTTATATTAAAAGGGACTAAAAGGTATCTTTTTTGGAGGTGCACATGAAAAAAGGTGAAATAACAAGGCTTAATATTATTCGAAAATCTGCTACGATTTTTAACAAAAAGGGTTACATGACAACGACGATGAGCGACATTATTCAAGAAACTAATATTCAAAAAGGGGGGATATATCGACACTTTAAGGATAAAGAGCAACTGATGCTCGAATCTTTTCAGTTCTCAACCGAAACAATGAAAAACCATCTAATGGCAAGTGTTGCGCAACACGATCATGCAACGGATAAATTACTTGCATTTGTGGAGGGCTTTTTACAATTAAGTGAAGGAGAACCGATCGTAGGAGGGTGCCCTATTTTTAACGCAGCAACCGAAATGGATGATCTAGAAGGAAGTGCGTTGCTACCCTCGATTACAGAAGCAATGGATATGATGGTCATGTGGTTGGTAAAAATAATAAAGGATGGTATGAGACATCAGCAGTTGAAGCAAACGATACAGCCATATGAAACAGCAATATTTATTGTGTCGACACTTGAAGGTGGACTTGTTTTAGATAGATTAAAAAAGGATGAGCATTTAACGGAGGTCTTAATAAATCATTTAAGGCAATATATTTCAATGATAGCTTTAGAGCGGCAATAAAGCCGTCTTTTTTATAAATAAAAAGAGACTATTTGGTATCTTTTTGGAGGGGTTAGAATGAGCTATTTATTATTCTTTGCTTTCTTCGTTCTTATTTTATTTTTGAGAAGCTATATCATTTTGCATATCTTTGCACCAAAACGAAAAAAGGATAAAAAATATCCGCAATCAACTTTTGAAAATATCAAAATTAAGATGGAAATAGGAACTGTCAAAGGTTGGCTTATTAGAAGTGATAAGGGGAAGGGATGTTTTCTACTGATTCACGGGTGGGGCTCTAATAAGTCTGATATGTTGCGATATGTAGATCCAATAGTAGCTAACGGCTATGACATTGTAATGATAGATGTACTTGGTCACGGGCAAAGTGACTCCGTGCAAAAACAAGTAAGTATCGAATCGTTTGTCCAATCGATAACATCAACGATTGATTATGTGACAGAAAGGCCGGATATCAATTGTAAGTCTATTTATGTTTTAGGGCATTCGATGGGAGGAATAGCAGCAAGTATTGTAAATGCCCAAGATTCGAGAATACAAGCTCTTATCACGGATTCAATGCCTACATCACTAAAAAGTATTAGCAATTCAATGGCGGAAAAAGTAACACTACCTTATATGCCAATTGGTTGGCTATTTGTCAGTTGGTTTTTATTAAGAGGAGGTGTTTTTTTAAAAGCTAGAAAAGAATGGCGTCTAGAAAAAATATTAAAAAACCAACAGTCACCGTCTCTTGCTATCCACTCAATACATGATAAAAAAGTACCCGTTTCAAATGCGGAAGTTTTAAAAAATGCCAGCAACTTTAAACAAGTAATTAAAGTGGAAACTAAGGGTCACCATAATTGTGTGAAAGATCCATTTTTTTGGAATTACGTTTTTCAATTTATAGAGAGTAATAAGGGGGATATAGTAAATGAAGAATATTGATACACTCGTGATTGGTGCAGGTCCTGGAGGGTATGTGGCGGCTATTCGTGCTACTCAAATGGGGCAAAACGTAACCGTTATAGAGAGAGAGTTTTTAGGAGGAGTATGCTCGAATGTCGGTTGCATTCCATCTAAAGTATTGATTTCTGTAAGTCATCGCTTTGAGCAAGCAAAGCATTCAGAGGATATGGGGATAGTTGTCCAAGAAGTAAAACTAGACTGGACAAAAGTACAAGAGTTCAAAAAGGGAATCGTTTCTAAATTAGTAGGCGGCGTTGAAAGTCTGCTAAAAGGCAACAAAATCGACATAGTGAAGGGGCAGGCATACTTTGTAGATAAAAATACAGTACGCGTCATCAAGGGGGATAGTACAGAAACTTACACATTTAACAATGTGATTATCGCAACAGGTTCTCGTCCAGTTGAAATTCCAACTTTTAAATTCTCTGACCGTGTCCTAAACTCTACTGGCGCACTTTCTTTACAAGAAGTACCTGGTAAATTAGTTGTGATCGGCGGAGGCTATATCGGAACAGAACTAGGCTCAGCTTATGCAAACCTAGGTTCACAAGTAACGATTATCGAAGGCGGCAAAGACATTTTAGCTGGTTTCGAAAAACAAATGACACAAATCGTGAAAAAAGGCCTTAAAAAGAAGGGCGTTGAAATTGAAGTAAACGCATCTGCAAAAGGCGTTGAAGAAACAGAAAACGGCGTAGTTGTAACATATGAAGTTGGCGGAGAAGAGAAAAAAGTCGAAGCTGATTATGTATTAGTAACAGTTGGTCGTCGTCCAAACACAGATGAAATGGGTCTTGAAGGTGTTGGAATTGAATTCGGCGAACGTGGTCTAATTAATGTTGACAAACAATGCCGTACAAACATTCCAAACATCTATGCAATTGGTGACATCGTAGCGGGTCCACAGCTTGCACACAAAGCTTCTTATGAAGGTAAAGTTGCTGCTGAAGCAATCGCTGGCGAGAAATCAATCGTAGATTATTTAGCTGTTCCTGCTGTATGCTTCACTGATCCAGAAATGGCGACAGTGGGCTATAACGAAGATCAAGCTAAAGCTGAAGGCATTGAATTTACTGCAGCGAAATTCCCATTCGCAGTTAATGGTCGTGCGCTTGCTCTGAATCAAACAGAAGGCTTTGTGAAGCTCGTTGCGCGTAAAGAAGATAACATATTAATTGGTGCTCACATCGTAGGTGCTGGGGCTTCTGATATGATCGCTGAACTGACGCTTGCAATTGAAACGGGTATGACAGCAGAAGATGTTGCATGCACGATACACGCTCACCCAACATTAGGAGAAATGACAATGGAGGCAGCTGAAGTAATAATAGGAAGACCAATTCATATACTAAAAGCCTGATAAATGAATATAGGAGCTATTAAGGAGAGCCTGTTTTGAGCACTTTGTTCAAAATAGGTTTTATCATATGTTCGGAATTAAATGAACGAGCGACAAAGTAATTCAAATCATGTCGTATAAGTTGTTTGTATTTTGTCACTTTAGGATAGACTGAAATCAAGAGTAAAGGAGGGCATGCAATTGTTACAAATTGAATCTAATATTGTCGGAAAAGAAATTAGCTTTGGCTATTTACGTGATCAAATCGAGAGGCATGGTTTTACGATTGGAGGCAATTGGGAGTATCACAAAGGTAGCTTTGATACGATTTTATCAAGCGATGGAGGCGAAACAATCTATTTGCGCGTACCGTTTATCGTAACACAGGGTGAACTAGATTTTTATGATGCACAAATCCGCTTTCAAAACCCTTTTGTTATTAAACATGTCACAAATGTAGGGTTAGATTATGATGAAGGATCATTGCTTGATGCTACGGGTGCTAGTCAATTCCAAACACCGCTTGATAAAGATGGTCATATACATGATAAAAGCAAATGGATACAAGTTGGTGAAAAGGTAGTAGCTGATAAAGTTCTTCCATATTTTCACTAGCCTTTACACCAAACATTATTACGTTAGTCACACTTTTAATAAGTAGTGGCTTTTATTATGCTTAAAACTTTAACAATATTAAAAATACGATAGCAGCCTGCAGTCATGCGTAAGGGAAGAAACCTTGCTATAGCATGCCTTCGTTGTTATAGAGAGCATGATTTTGATAGAGATTATCAATTCCACCTATATAATACGGCATTCTAGTGCTGGCTATATCAATAGGTGCCCATTCAATGTGAGATATTTCATCAGGTAACGTTATTTCTTCTACACCTTCTACTATTTGTGCTTCAAAAGTGAAAAATAATGCATGATGATCCCTAACAATAAATTTTGCCTCATTAACTGCGAGTAACTTTCCTATTTCAACAATATAGCCTGTTTCTTCTTTGACTTCACGGATTGTCGCTTCAAATAGTGTCTCATCTGCCTCAACTTTCCCACCTGGAAGCGACCAATGACCTTCGTGATTATGAACCATAAGTATTTGATTCTCGAGATTTTTAATTAAAGCATAGACGACTTTTACTTCCTCCATGTCTCTCTCCTTTTAATATCATTTTTTAGTTAAATATGTACATAATAGTTTAATGGTATTTAAATGGAAAGTAAACATTCATTAACTAGTAACATAGGAAGTTGGTATTTTGAAGAAAACTTCAAGAAAAGAGGGAAAGCGATTGAAGAAAAAAATTTACTTTTTGTTTTTCATCATGATTTTGATGACTGGGTGTTCCACAAGTACAAAACAACAGCCTACGAAGCATAGGCAGGAGAATGTTACAGATAGTCTAGAACAAAGCAATATGAACTTAGAAATAGTAGCGGATAATTTAGATATACCATGGGCAATCGAAAAATATAAAAATATGTTTTACGTTACGGAGAGAACAGGGCATATTGTGAAAATAAAAGAGGGAGAGGTGGAGAGACAACGAGTCAATTTGAAAAAAGAGCTAGCGACAGCTGCTGAAGCAGGACTACTAGGGTTTGTCCTTGCACCAGATTTTGCTGATTCTAAACTTGCATATGCTTATTATACGTATGTGGATGGAGATAAACAGTTTAATCGCATTGTGACACTTCAACAAAAGGGAGATGTTTGGCATGAAGAGCATTTGCTCCTTGATCGTATAGTAAGTGGTACCTTCCATCATGGGGGGAGGCTTAAAATTGGGCCGGACGGCAAGCTTTATGCTACTGTAGGGGATGCGTTGCAATCGTCTGTAGCGCAAGACCCATCTGCGTTAGAAGGGAAAATTTTACGCATTCATTTAGATGGAACTGTTCCCTCTGATAATCCATTTCCAAACTCATTTGTTTATAGTTATGGACACCGTAATCCACAAGGGTTGACGTGGTCGTTAGATGGCACATTATTCGCAAGTGAGCATGGCAACAGTGCCAATGATGAAATAAACAAAATCGAAGCAGGGCAAAACTATGGTTGGCCAATCATAGAAGGGTATGAGACACGACAACGGATGAAAGCACCGTTATTTACATCAGGAAGTAGTACAACTTGGGCTCCCTCGGGCATCGGTTATTATGACAATAAATTGTACGTAGCTGCATTAAGAGGAGCGACTGTTTTGGAATTTAATCTTGAAACGAACAATGAAAGGAAAATAATATCGGGGCTTGGGAGAATTCGAGATATACTCGTGGACGAGCAATATCTTTATTTTGTTAGCAATAATACCGATGGACGTGGGAATCCATTAAATAATGACGATAAACTATATCGAATACCATTATGATATAATGATTTTGAAAACTTTGAATTGGTTGGAAAAGATGAGGAGGGTAATGATGACTACGAATTATAAGACAATCGCTGTAGCGATAGATTTTTCAGAGCAGTCGTTGAAAGCCTATGAGCGAGCAGTAAAATTGGCAATAGAGTATGGGGCAACATTACAATTAGTGAATGTCATTGACACGAAGTCGTTCGGGGCTGTTACGGCATATGACTTGAAGTATGCTGAGAAATTGAAAGAAGAGAATTTTATTAAAATAGAGAAGTTACGAAAAGAAGCTCAAACAGCAGGTGTAATAGAAGTATTAGTTAATGTGGAAACAGGTTCACCGAAAAGCATTCTTACACAACTTCCGGCTGTAGACTTACTTGTATGTGGTGCAACGGGGTTAAATCAATTAGAAAAGATGGTACTCGGCTCAGTAGCGGAGCGTATCGTCCGATTAGCATCATGTGATGTGTTGATTGTTCGCTAATTCAGATAAAAATAAACATATAATACTAGAAAGCTAGTAAGAATTAATTTTTGACAAGCGGAAGCCAATCTTTGAGATTTCGATGGTTGGCTTTTTTTGCTAGATTTAAATAAAAAGGCCGAGAAAATGAAGTCATTTTCTCGGCTCTTTTTATTAGTAACCCCAGATCATTGCGAATAATGTACCAAGGATTGTCACAACAGCTACGAACACTGAATATAAAATTGTTGTATATAATGTTTTTTTATCTTCAGATTCACCGATGTGCATGAATAATACTAATTGAACAGTTGCTTGTGCAAGTGCAGTCACTAATAGAATAGCAAATGCCATATTGTAAGACATATCAAATTTCACAACTGCTAAAGCGATAATAGTTAGTAATAGTGAGAAGCCGAAGCCCATCACATGTTGTTTTGGGAATAGTTCCTTCATCAGCTAATCAGTCCTTTCAAGTAGACGAAGCTGAAGATGAAAATCCAAACAACGTCTAGGAAGTGCCAGTACAGTGAGAAGATAAACGCTTTGTTAGCCGTTTGTGGGTTTAAGCCACGTCTTGCTACTTGGATTAAAATTGCAACGCCCCAGAAGAAACCAAATGTTACGTGGGCACCGTGCGTACCAAGTAAAGTCATTAATGAAGATAAAAATGCACTTGTTGTAATTGTTGCACCTTCATGAACATAAGTGACGAACTCATCAATCTCAATACCTAAGAAGCCAAGACCTAAAATAAGTGTAATGATGAAGAATGTCATCATTGCTTTTTTATTACCAAGACGCATAGCATGTACGCCAAGACCGATTGTAAAACTACTTGCTAGTAGTAAAAATGTTTCTAATAATACTGGTGTTAACTCGAAAATCTCAGCACCATCTGGGCCGCTACCTGTACGAGTGTGGAGCGTAAAATAGACAGCAAAGAGTGTAGCGAATAACATGATTTCGGCTCCAAGGAAGATCCAGAAACCAAAAATCTTTAAGCGGTTTTCCTCTGTACTATATTCTAATGGAAGTGAAGAATCGATTTTCATATTATTTATCACCTCTCAAACTTTTTTCAGTTTCCATAATTTCTTCAACTGAAATGTAACGACCATGATCATTTTCAAATGAACGATGAGCCATAAAGCCAAATACAGCAAGCATGCTGATGATGGCTGGAATCCATAGACTAAATACAGCAAAGAATGCTGCTAGGAATAAGAATCCACTTGTCCAGAAAGGAGTACCTGTGTTGTTAGGCATGTGGATTTTTTCAATTTTACCTGCAGTAATATCGCGACCTTCTTTTTTCGCGAACCAGAATTCGTCTAAACGTGACACATTTGGTACTACTGCAAAGTTGTATTCAGGAACTGGAGAATGAGTAGCCCATTCTAATGAACGACCATCCCAAACATCTGCTTTCTCGTTACGAGGCATATGTTTCCAGCTGTAGTAAATGTTATAACAGATTAACGCAAAGCCTACTGCAAGTCCAAGTGCACCGACGAACGATAGCATGTTTAATGGACCGTAACCAGTTGAAGCTGAGTATGTGTACATACGACGAGCATAACCATCTAAACCTAAGATGAATAGTGGGAAGAACGTTACATTGAAGCTGATAGCGATGAACCAGAAACCAGCTTTCCCTAATTTTTCGTTTAAACGGAAACCGAACATTTTTGGCCACCAGAAATGGTAACCTGCAAGTACACCAAATACTGTACCTGGAATTAAAACATAGTGGAAGTGGGCAACTAAGAACATCGTATTATGATATTGATAGTCGGCACTTGCCATTGCTAGCATTACACCTGTAACCCCACCAATTGTGAAGATTGGGATAAAGCCAAGTGCATAAAGCATTGGGGTAGTGAATTGAATCTTACCGTGCCTCATTGTGAGCAACCAGTTGAACATTTTAACCCCGGTTGGAACAGCAATCGCCATTGTTGTAATAGAGAATACACTGTTTACCATAACGCCGTGACCCATTGTATAGAAATGGTGGGCCCATACTAAGAATGATAGTAATGAAATGACAACCATACTCATTACCATTGATTTATAACCGTATAAGTTTTTACGTGCAAATGTTGCAATAACTTCTGAGAAAATACCGAACGCTGGTAGGATAACGATGTAAACTTCAGGATGTCCCCAAACCCAGAATAGGTTGGCCCAAAGCATATCCATACCGCCGTCTGTCATTGCAAAGAATTTTGTACCGAATTGACGGTCTAACATCATTAATGCAAGTGCTACAGTTAACACTGGGAACGCAAATACGATAATAACGTTTGTAATTAAAATTGACCAAGAGAACATTGGCATTTTCATTAATGTCATACCAGGAGCACGCATTTTAAAGATCGTTGTGATAAAGTTCACACCCGTCAATAGCGTACCAATCCCAGATAATTGTAGTGCTAATGAATAGTAGTTGTTCCCTACAGTTGGACTAAAATCAGTACTTGCTAATGGGAAGTAAGCTGTCCAACCTGCATCTGGTGAACCACCAATAATGAATGATAGGTTCAGCAAGCCACAACCTGCTGCGAATGCCCAGAAGCTGACTGCATTAAGACGTGGGAATGCAACGTCACGTGCCCCGATTTGTAATGGAATAACAATGTTCATTAAACCGATAACAAATGGCATCGCCATAAATAAAATCATGATTAAACCATGTGTAGTGAAAATCTCGTTATAGTGTTGTGCATCAAGAAGTCCGTTATCAGGAACGGCTGTTTGTGCACGCATTAAAAGTGCGTCGATACCACCGCGGAATAGCATTAAAAGTGCTACGGCGATATACATAATACCGATCTTTTTATGGTCGACTGTTGATAGCCAGTTTTTATAGAAGTAGCCCCATTTTTTAAAATAAGTAAGGCCTGCTACGACAACAACTGCACCAACTACGATACTGATAGCTGCCGCTAAAATCATCGGTTCTTGCAGTGGATGGAATAATTCTTCCATACTCATAGGATGCGCTCCTTTCAAATTTGAAAATTAGTGTGAATGTGTTGATTCGGCATCAGTGTTTGAATGGTCCATATCTTCATGATTCATGTCTTCGTCAGACATGTCCATGTCACTATGGTCCATACCCCCCATATCCATATCACCATGTGCCATTGGTGCTGGGCTGAAATCTAAGTGAGTAGATGAGTAGCTTGAACGACCTACGTGTTCAGCTGCTAATAATTCATTGAATTTCTCTTCAGTTAATGGTTTTTCGTTCGCTTTTACATCAGAAACCCATTGATCGAAGTCTGCTTGTGTCATAGATTGTGCTTCGAATTCCATTTCCGCAAATCCACGACCGTTAAAGTTTGAGTTACGACCCATGAAAGAGCCAACCTCATCAGCTGCAAGGTGAATAGTTGTTAACATGTCACTCATCGCATATTTTTGACCAGCTAACTGTGGAATCCAGAAACTTGTGATTGGTCCGAATGAATACAATTTGAACTCAATTGGACGATCAGTTGGAATGTTTACATAGTTCACAGTCTCAATACCCTCTTCTGGATAGCTGAAATGCCATTTCCAGTTTGAAGATGCTGCATAAATAACAAGTGGTTCTTTATTGTCATAACCTTCTGGTGTTGTTTCTACCGTACTAGTTGATTTAACTGTAACAATTGCTAGGAATGCTACGATAATAATAGGAATAACTGTCCACGTAATTTCAAGTACGTGACTACCTTCTTCATGAGGTGGCTCATAATCGGCAGATGCTTTTGATGCGCGGTATTTTGTTAGCATAAACGCAAAAAGCACATACACGACTAGTAAAATAACTGCCATTGTAATAATGGATAAAATAATTGTGTTTGATAATGTTTGAGCATTCGGTCCTTTTGGATTGAAAACTGTTAATGGTTCACAACCAGACAGGATTGCGATAGCGCCAAATGCTAAAAACATTAAGCTTAATTTTTTATTCATGTTTGACTCCTTTCTATAAAACGGCTATTCATAAATTTCATGTGTAGTAGTATTGATTCACATTTATAAATAGTGGGTATTGAGGTCACCTCTTTTATCTGATGTACCAACCAAGTACAGTTGCATTTACAATGACAATGGCATGGTTCAATATGAAACATAATGTCTTGTAATTGATTGGTCTGGTGCAAGCGTTCGCATACATGATGATTTATGCACCATAAATTGGACAAAATTTTAATGTCGATGGTCACATCATGTCTTTGTTTGCATATAGGATTATACGCCCGCTTCACTAAAAAAAAAAATAATTAATTATAAATATGATAATGAAAGGGGGGTGAATATGAACATTTTTTGAACAAAAAAAGCTATTTCGCTATTGGTATTTTTAGGTTTTGTTAATTAAGCACTGTATAAACGTTGAAAATACTGAGTTTATCGTATTTAACTAAGTAAATAAATTATTTGTGAAAAATCCTATTTCACATTTTAGACGACGTTTTGTAATAAAGTCCTTGTCATGCCTCTGTTTTTAATTCTTTTTAGTTGCGTTTTTTTAAAAAAAGGAGTATACGAAAAGACGGTTTTCTGTAGAATAAAGGATAAATTTTCTATGTAAGGAATGATTAGAGAGGGGATATTGGAACAATGATAAAATTATGTTAACATAATTAAGCGCTTTCGATATTTAACAGAAATTAGTATATCAATATTAGTGGTTCGTAAAAAAGAACATCCAATGTGATTTGGATGCTCTCTCATTAGTTAAGAACCGAGCTTCAGCCACTTTGCTACTTGGATATACAGTGTATTTTGAAGTTTAGGTGCTTGATTATTCATTTTTAAAGCGAAATACAATGTCTTCATCGCGTTTAATGTGCAAGTACGTCCACTAAAAAAGCTTTCATTATAACCTTGCGTTACTAAATGCATTTCGAACTTATCAAAAGATTGCTCTACCCATTCCGATAAGGCTTCTTCAGAATAGTCCCTTGCTAATAATGCCTCAATGATATTTACAAAGCGTTCTTCCTCATCGTTTACATAGACAACATCTTTCCAAGTTGCCAATTTCAGTGCGTGTAAGATGGATGGTGCATATTGCAAGTCAAACTTAGGATGTTTAATTGTCATGGCAGCTAAATCGGCCCCATGTGCAATGCTGTGTGCCCAACCTTTACCTTCGACGTGACCTCTTGTATCCTTTTCAAGTAACAAATAACGACCGATTTTTTTAAAGAAAGATTGTAAGCTTGTCTCATTTAAAATAAGGAGTTCACTATCTTTTGCAAGAATGCCAGCTACAAGTAACGCTGAAAAGGAGCGTGTGAATACACTATCTTCCTTTTGTTCCCCAATTTTTGCATATAAGTAATCTTCACCTATTGCTGTATCGAACAAATATTGGAGTTGCTGTGAGTTTAGTAAGTTATCACTGAGCAGGTCGATAAATGTTCGATATATAAGGTGATCGCGTAGCTTTTCATCAGTTGAACCGATGTGCGTTAACATTTCCTTCAATAGCCAATCGCCTTCTTTTTCAAAAAACGCTTGTCTTGCTGTAAGTGTCATTGAAGAAAATGTTTGTAATGCTTCTTTTATATCCATGATAATTGCCTCCAATAATAAATCTATTTTTTTATTATACCTTCTTTACTAAAGAAATTTGTCAGATGTAATTTTTTTAATGGTTACTTTCGCAATAGGAATACCGGAATCTATCGAAAGCTGATATGATTATAGCGCAACGAATGAAGGATTGGTGTTTGATTCATGACAAAAAGACATACTTTTCCAGTATGCCTCAGACATAAGAATAGATTGGGCTAGTCGGTTTCAAAAGCATCATCTACATAAAAGGTTTTTGTTTAGCTTCCTATAATATAACAGCAGACTTTATGCCGAGCGGCCATTCGATAATTGTGTTTTGATTCGTTTTTAATTCAACAAGAATACTTGCATTTTTGATAGCATCTAAAAGCCACTCACTATAATAGAGCGTAGGGTTGGAATGCTGTAAAATGCGCTTCATATCTTTTGTGTCAATATGCAGAATCTTATAATTGCATTCAATGTGCACACTTTGGGGAATAATATAAAGAGACTCCTGATGATGCCCAATTGAGATGGAACCGGGTATAGTCCCTTGAATACTCGAGATATGTGTCGTTGCTTCTTTCGTAAACGTATTAATTTTTGTACGCGTAAAAAATTCGAAGTCAATTGAATAATCTTGTAGCGGACCGTGTGCTGTTGTAATCGATATAACTTTAATTGATAGTGCCTCGAAAGCGGGGGAGATGCGACTATCGAATTCAATGATTGTATCCATTAATGGCATGTATTACACTCCTTGTGAACAACTTGTTTTCGTCTAGCTGACAATGACTATGGTTGAAGCGCTTTCTATCAATAAGGTGAATTATGTTAGGTATTATTAATTATAATTCAATTCATTACAAAATATGAATATAAATCCAATTATTTTTGTTAAAAATAAACAATTGGGAACTAGTGAGCTAAAGAGGTGAGAAAAATGACAAAGCAAAAGCGCCATGTTATTAAACATGACAATATTGTTGTTTTTCCTGGTGCAACCCAAACGTTAATTCGTGAGGGCCATATGTATGTGGGAAAATATCAATATGAAGAGGCTGTCGCATGTTTTGAAAAGGCATTTTTATATGACCAAGGAGATGAAAAAGCCTTAAGTGCCTATGCGTATGCTTTATATGAGCTGAAACTATATGTAAAGGCTAAAGAAGTATGTGAGCAATTGCTAGCTATGGGCACTTCTTTGTATGTTGAAGTGATGGAGCTATACATTACAATTTGCATGCAGTTAAAGGAATATCATCAAGTTGAATCTATAATAACTACGTTAATAGAGGAAAACGTTCTTCCGGAAGCACAGCTAGAAAAATTTGAACGCTTAAAAAGTATAAATAGTGAAGTCGCTAAAAAACTTCAACAACGAGAAGATGTACAAGAACTGATAGAAGCGCAAGAATATGAATTAGGGAAATTTACCGCACTTACACCGAATGAACAATCGTTGGGATTGCATCGGCTAATGGATACGAATGTACGGCAGTTAAAAATGCCGTTAAAGGCTATTATCGAATGTTCAGATATCCATCCATTTGTGCAGAGTCTTGCACTTATTTTGCTAGTAGAGCAAGAAGTATCAATTGAAGTTACTGTTACGAAATTTGAGCAAACAAAAACTATTAATCCGATTGATCTTGCGTTACCTAATCAATTACAGCAGTATGGTGAAATAAAAAAAATTATAGAATCTAAATTAGAACAAGACCCATCAACATTAGAAATGGTACAATATTTAATGGCTAAGCACGCAATAGTTACGTATCCATTTGAATGGCATCCGTTTGGAGCGGATGATATTGCATATAGTTATATTGATTTTGTAAAAGCGATGCTTGGTAAGGTGCAGGAAATGGACTATGAAATCATCGACTTTTTACAAATGTTAGAAAAACTAACAGAACTCCATGAAGTATGAAATAAGTTGAAACTATGCGCATCTATGATATACTAAAATGGTTGTCAAAATCGTAGTTACGAATAAATTGTCTAACATTTAAACTTGATTCAACCGAAATCCCCTACTTAACAAGTAGGTGGATGAATGTCAAAGGTTTTTACTATTTAGTAGGGGATTAAACCTTTAACTAAATGCAAAGTCTTTGATACAAGTTGCGGATTTACAAAAATTATCGAGAAATCGAAATCCGAACACAATTACGTCATACGTAATTGAAACTAGATTATTTTGGAGGTATTTATACATGTCAGCAAAATGGGAAAAACAAGAAGGAAATATCGGTACTCTTACAATCGAAGTACCAGCTACTGAAGTAGATGCAGCGATGGACCAAGCGTTCAAAAAAGTTGTGAAACAAATTAACGTACCAGGTTTCCGTAAAGGTAAAATGCCTCGTAAAATGTTTGAACAACGCTTTGGAATTGAATCTTTATATCAAGATGCATTAGAAATCATTGTTCCAGATTCTTATGCAAAAGCAATTGACGAAGCTGGTATTATGCCAGTTGATTACCCAGAAATTTCTGGTACAGAAAACTTCGTTCATGGTCAAGACTTCTCATTCACTGCTCAAGTAACAGTGAAACCAGAACCAAAACTTGGCGACTACAAAGGCTTAGAAGTTACGAAACTTCCAGTTGAAGTAACAGATGAAGAAGTTGAAGCTCAAATTCAAGAACAATTAGCACGTAAAGCTGAACTTGAAATTAAAGAAGATGAAGCTATCGTAGAAGGCGACACAGCGGTAATTGACTTTGAAGGTTTCGTAGGCGAAGAAGCTTTCGAAGGCGGAAAAGGTGAAGACTACCCATTAGAAATCGGTTCAGGTTCATTCATTCCTGGATTTGAAGAGCAATTAGTAGGCGTGAAAGCTGGCGAAGAGAAAGACGTTACTGTAACTTTCCCAGAAGAATATCACGCTGCTGAACTAGCTGGTAAAGAAGCTACTTTCAAAGTAACTGTTAAAGAAGTGAAAACAAAAGTACTTCCTGAGCTAAACGATGAGTTTGCAAAAGAATTAGATCCTGAAGTTGAAGGCGTAGAAGCATTACGTGCAAAAATTCAAGAACAAACTGCTTCTCAAAAACAAGCAGAATCAGACGCTACACTTCGCGACGAATTAGTAGAAAAAGCTGCTGACAATGCAGAATTCGAAGTACCAGCTGGCATGGTTAACTCTGAAACAGATCGTATGCTACAAGAGTTTGGCCAACGCTTACAAACACAAGGTATGAACTTAGACCTTTACTACCAATTCTCTGGTCAATCAGAAGAAGATTTACGCGGTCAAATGAAAGAAGAAGCTGAAAGCCGTGTACGTGTTTCATTAACTCTTGAAGCAATCGCTGATGCAGAGAAAATTGAAGCTACTGAAGCTGATATTGAAGCTGAATTAGAAAAAATGGCTGCTCAATTCAATATGACAAAAGAACAAATTACTGGCGCTCTAGGCGGTACTGCTGTTCTTGAAAATGACATTAAAATCCAAAAAACAGTTGAATTTTTAGTGGAAAACGCTAAAATTACTGAATAAGATTTTTTACGTAACTAGATAGAAAAATTAAGAAGACAAGGTACGGCGCTAAACCGTGCCTTGTTTTATCACACATAGCTTTTTAGTTTAGGCTAAAGGGGCCCCAACCTCTCAAGGTCAAGGACGACAAAAAGTAAGTCTGATTTTTACTAACTGTTATACTTTTGGAGGCCACTTTAGTTAATATACTTATACATAGTATTGTTGTTTAACTTTTTACACGATGCTAAATTTTAACTTCATTGTAGTAGAGCCGAAAAGTAGCAGTAATTATAGCGCCCCCATTATAATGGAAGAAGAGCGCACATAGGTTTTACGAGTGAGGGAACTAAACCTTGAAGGAATGAAGTTAAACAATCAATCAGTGGTCATGGGTTATCTGAATGATCGCATCAACACGAATTATTTGCATATAAGCAAGCAGGTAGCGGTTATTGGTTTAAGCGAGGATGACTGCCGATTTTTAGCTAACTGTCCTCATGCTTGAATACTTTGAAAATAATTCAAAATCTAGATGCATTTGCGCCATGACGTAAATGTTACAATCAATTTATTTGATAATGGTTCAATAATCTTGTAAGATTGTAGCTTGAATAGGGGTGAAACATATTGTTCAAATTTAATGATGAAAAAGGCAATTTAAAATGCTCATTCTGTGGTAAGCCACAAGAACAAGTACGTAAATTAGTTGCAGGTCCTGGTGTTTATATTTGTGATGAATGTATCGAACTTTGTTCAGAAATCGTTGTAGAAGAACTAGGTGTTGAGGAAGAAATCGATTTCCAAGATATTCCGAAACCGAAAGAAATCCAATCGATTTTAAATGAGTATGTAATTGGACAAGAGCGTGCTAAAAAAGCCTTAGCAGTTGCGGTTTACAATCACTACAAACGTATCAATACTAATAGTAAAATCGATGATGTGGAATTAGCAAAATCGAACATTGTGTTAATCGGCCCAACTGGTAGCGGTAAAACATTATTAGCTCAAACATTAGCACGTATACTAAACGTTCCTTTCGCAATTGCAGATGCTACTTCTTTAACAGAAGCTGGTTATGTAGGTGAAGACGTTGAAAATATTTTATTAAAATTAATCCAATCAGCAGATTATGATATTGAACGTGCAGAAAAAGGAATCATCTATATTGATGAAATCGATAAAGTTGCACGTAAATCAGAAAATCCGTCGATAACTCGAGATGTTTCTGGTGAAGGGGTCCAACAGGCGTTGCTAAAAATTTTAGAAGGCACTGTTGCAAGTGTACCTCCACAGGGTGGACGTAAGCATCCGCACCAAGAATTTTTACAAATTGATACAACAAATATTTTATTTATCGTAGGCGGAGCATTTGATGGAATTGAATCCATCATTAAACGTCGTCAAGGTGAAAAAGTAATTGGTTTCGGTTCAGATCCTAATAAAGTAGAAGTGGACGAAGGTTCATTAATGGCGAAATTGATTCCTGAAGATTTGTTGAAATTTGGTCTAATTCCAGAATTCATCGGTCGATTACCAGTACTTGCAAGCCTAGAGCAATTAAACGAGGCAGCACTTGTACAAATTTTGACGGAACCAAAAAATGCGCTTGCGAAGCAGTATCAAAAAATGCTTGAACTAGATGGTGTTGAGCTTGAGTTTGATGAAGGTGCCCTTTCTGAAATTGCAAAGGAAGCAATTGAACGTAAAACAGGTGCACGTGGTCTTCGTTCAATTATTGAGTCAACTATGCTTGATGTAATGTACGAATTACCTTCACGTGATGACGTGAAAAAATGTATCATTACTGCAAAAACAATTACGGAAAAAGAAAAACCGAAATTGCTTCTTGAAGATGGCACTGAACTCGATGAAGGTAGCGACACAAAAACTTCGGCATAATAAACAGACGTAGCGTCTATTGTTATGAGAAAAAGAGTAACTTAGCTGACTTCGATTGTGCAATGTTCGCACATATCGGGAGTCAGCTTTTTATTCATACATAAAGCTGACGACTGTAAATAGATGAAATTTTTGGCTCGTTTGAATAGATAGTGTGAATCGGTTTTTTAAACACATACTAGAAGCGCGGGATTGTGAACAAGAAAATTTTGACGGAGGTGAATACCCGCATGGTAACAATTCAAAAAACAACAAATGTACCATTATTGCCTTTACGTGGACTTTTAGTATACCCGTCGATGGTGTTACATATTGATGTGGGTAGAAATCGTTCTGTAGCGGCGCTAGAACAAGCGATGTTAGAGGACCAATTGATTTTATTGGTAACACAAAAAGAAATGCACGATGAACAGCCAGAAGAGCAGGATTTATATCAAGTTGGTACAATGGCTTATGTAAAGCAAATGCTAAAGTTACCAAATGGTACGCTACGTATTTTAGTGGAAGGTGTAGCACGTGCAACATGGTCCAACTATCAAGCGTTAGAGAAATATACAGTTGTTGATATTGATGTTAAAGAGGAAAAAATCGATAAAGATGTGGAAACACAGGCCTTAATGCGTACATTGTTAACGTATTTTGAAAGATACGCGAAATCCTCCAACAAAATAACAACAGAAACAATTAATACAGTTGCTGACATTGAAGAACCAAGTCGTCTTGCTGATATTATTGCCTCGCATTTACCAATCAAAATTGCGGATAAACAAGAAGTTCTAGAAATGCTAAATGTTAAGAAACGCTTAGATCATTTAATTATTCGCCTGCATGATGAGCAAGAGGTCCTGGATCTCGAAAAGAAAATTAATTCAAAAGTAAAGCAATCAATGGAGCGTACGCAAAAGGAATATTACTTACGCGAACAAATGAAGGCTATTCAAACAGAGCTTGGGGACCGAGAAGGTAAAACTGGCGAAGTAACTGAATTACGTAAGCTCATTGATGAAACAGGTATGCCTGAATCTGCAAAAGAAGCAGCGCTAAAAGAACTTGATCGTTATGAAAAACTACCTAGCGCAAGTGCGGAAAGTGGAGTAATTCGAAACTATATTGACTGGTTAGTGTCTTTACCTTGGACGAAGTCAACTGAAGATCGAATGAATATTGCCCATGCTGAGGAAATTTTAAACAGAGATCATGCTGGACTAGATAAAGTAAAGGAACGTGTACTTGAATATTTAGCTGTGCGTCAGTTGAAAAATTCATTACGTGGACCAATTCTATGTTTAGCTGGTCCTCCCGGAGTAGGTAAAACATCGTTAGCACGCTCAATTGCTGAAAGTTTAGATCGTAAATTTATTCGTATTTCTTTAGGTGGGGTGCGAGATGAATCCGAAATTCGAGGACATCGTCGTACGTATGTAGGTGCGATGCCAGGTCGTATTATTCAAGGAATGAAAAAAGCAGGTACGATTAATCCTGTATTTTTACTTGATGAAATCGATAAAATGTCGAATGATTTCCGAGGAGATCCTGCAGCCGCAATGTTAGAAGTGCTGGACCCTGCACAAAACAATACGTTTAGCGATCACTATATCGAAGAACCGTATGACTTATCTAACGTATTATTTATTGCTACAGCTAATGATTTAAGTACGATTCCTGGACCATTATTAGATCGTATGGAAGTAATTTCGATTGCAGGCTATACAGAAATCGAAAAGGCGCAAATTACAAAAAACCATTTGATACCAAAGCAATTAAAAGAACATGGCTTGAAGAAAACGCAAGTAGTTATCAAAGATGAAGCAGTGCTGGACATTATTCGTTATTATACACGTGAAGCAGGTGTCCGAGGTCTAGAGCGACAAATAGCAACACTTTGTCGTAAAATTGCTAAAATTATTGTTTCTGGAGAAAAGAAACGTGTAACAGTAAATTCAAAATCAGTAATCGAATATCTTGGTAAGCACCGTTTCCGCTATGGACAAGCGGAAGAGGAAAACCAGATTGGTGTAGCAACAGGACTAGCATATACAACTGTTGGTGGTGACACATTACAAATTGAAGTTTCCTTAACTCCTGGTAAGGGCAAAATTCAGTTAACAGGGAAACTCGGAGATGTTATGAAGGAATCCGCGCAAACAGCATTATCGTTTGTCCGAACTAAAATAGAGGATCTCAATGTAGACTCAGAATATTTTGATACACATGATATCCACATCCATGTACCTGAGGGAGCAGTACCAAAAGATGGCCCTTCTGCAGGTATTACGATGGCGACAGCAATTGTTTCGGCTATTTTACATCGTCCGATTCGTCGTGAAGTAGGAATGACTGGTGAAATTACGTTACGTGGTCGTGTACTACCTATCGGCGGTTTGAAAGAAAAAACATTAAGCGCGCACAGAGCAGGTTTAACAACAATCATTTGTCCAAAAGATAATGAACGTGATATTGAAGATATTCCTGAAAGTGTACGCGAACAACTCACATTTAAACTAGTGTCATCTGCTGATGAAGTATTAGCAATTGCACTGGACGGAGGTTTTTAAGGAAATGAAAGTCCATAATGTCGAAATGGTCATTAGTGCAGTAAGACCGGACCAATACCCAGAAGATGGACTGCCAGAGTTTGCATTAGCAGGTCGCTCAAATGTTGGGAAGTCATCATTTATTAACCGTATGATTGGGCGTAAGGCGTTAGCACGTATTTCTTCTAAACCTGGGAAGACACAAACGCTAAATTTTTACAAAATTGAAGAACAGCTGTTTTTCGTCGATGTTCCGGGATATGGTTATGCCAAAGTCTCAAAAACAGAGCGTGAAGCATGGGGAAAAATGATTGAACGTTACATCACTGGCCGTGAAGAATTAAAAGCGGTAGTTCAAATTGTTGATTTACGTCATCCTCCAACTGCTGATGATCGAATGATGTATGACTTTTTAAAACATTACAATATCCCTTGTATTGTCATTGCAACGAAGGCAGATAAAATTCCAAAAGGTAAATGGGATAAGCACAAAAAAGTTGTCAAGGAAACTCTAGATATGGATAAAAATGATCCACTTATTGTGTTCTCTTCTGAAAAGGGTCTCGGTTTTGAAGAAGCTTGGCGTACCATTGAAAATAAAATGTAATCAAAAAACATCTATTGCGTTTAGAAGCACAGTAGATGTTTTTTTATTGCCTAATATTTGAACTACACACAACATTTTTTGTGCTCTCTTTATATGAAAAGAAGTGAATAAGCTTTTCTACTGCTAGTCTGAAAGTTATGGATAAATATGAGGAAATTACTTTATGAATGGCAAGTTTAGCCGATAAATTAAATAGGAGGTGGACTAAAATGGATATCGCAGCTTTATCAATCGCAATGCATCAATCAAATCTTATGCAAAATGTATCTTTAGCTGTTACAAAGCAAGCAATGGACATGCAACAGCAAAATACTGAACAGCTTGTTGAGATGCTAGATGCTCCACATCCAACAGCTGGACATACAATTGACATCCAAGTATGATCATGGCGAGGTAGCTTGAAGTTGGAAGCTACCTCTAACTTTATGTCTAATGGTAGATTCAAAAAAATATTAAAACACGTTAAAATGTAACTTTTTGAATAAGAAAAACTACCAATAATACGATATACTATTTATAAATAACATTTTTTTAAGGAGGCGGGAATTGTTGAAGAAGATTCCATACATATTGATTGTCCTGTTTTTAATGGCACTTAGCTTGCCATCAATACCGACTGTCCATGCCGCACAGTTAGTAACAGGAACCTTCGTTGATGTAACCTATTCAGAATATACGAATTCAAACGGGGAAGTAGAAAGGCAGCTTAGTAAAATTACGTTAGAAAATGCTAGTGGCCGTCAAGTAACATACAATATTAACAATAATGCCCGCCTGTACATTAATAACACTGAAACTACGATTGAGGGCTTTAAGATGGGCATGAAAGTAGAGGCTGAAATCAACCTTCGTAGTGTGGTTGAGCTCCGCGGTACTTCCAATTCCACCGAGGAATCAACGACAGTTGCTCAAAGTCCTAAAGTAATTGCTGGCGTAATCACAAGCATCGACCCAAAAGGTTTGTTTATCATGGTGAAGCCAGATATTGGAAAAGAAACTACATATTATTTGAATAAGGATACTGCTTTTCAAAAGGGTTCTTCATCGGTAGATATTAGTGGGATGTATGTAGGTGATCGTGTAAAGCTTAATTTGAAAAATAAAAGTACATCGATTGTCACAAAAGTAGATATTAGTGAGACTGGAACATTAGTTGAAAATTTATACAAAGGTGAAATTCAAGCGGTTAATATCAATGCCAACAAATTAACAGTAAAAAATCAAAATGCCTTTGTGAACTGGCAATTTGGTTCAGCGTCAACAACTGCTCTTTCAACGATGAATTTTTCAACAAAGGTACCAATTTACGTTGGAAATACGAAAATTGAAAAGGGCCAATTGAAAAATTATATTGGCAGTGAAGCATATTATGCAACGGTGAAGCAATTTGGTAAAGAAGTTATTGAAAAGATTGTCGTGTTGAAAAACAATGAACGTACTTACTACGAGCCGATGATTGCTGTCGATACAGATTATCAATTGTTAAAACTTAAATCTGCTGGCACACTGTACTTCCATGATGGGTCAATTTTAATTCGAAATGGTCGTTTTATTCAACCAACAGGATTATTGGCATATGGAACAGCGTTTGTCATTACAGATGGTACTGCTCGCGATCATTATGCGCAAGTAGTAGAAGTTACAAGTGATAGCTTTATGTCACCAAATTTAGCTTCGCATGAATTATATTATGGCCGTTTAGCACAAGCAGATGGCTACTTAATTGAAATTGATGATGCAATGAAGATTGAATCAAACGTTTTCAAAAAAACAGCTAGTACCGTACTATCTGTTAGTAATACAACAAAAGCAATGGTAGATGATGGTAATAAAACGTACAGCGTAATGCCAGATATTGAACTGTATTTATCGGAAGGCGATTATGGTTACTTCTATGTAAACAACGGGCATGTTCAGGCTCTTCACATGTTAGATAATGCAAAACCTGTTGCCCCATTAATGCTAGTCGGTAAACTACAGTCAGTAAAATCGACATATCCAGCTACTATTAATGTGAAAAGTGTGAGTCAATGGCAAAATGGCCGTTGGTATGAAGCTGGCCAAATGGTTGATATGAATATTGATCAAGCTACGCTGATAAAAGCAGGGAAAGTCATTCAACCATCTGATTTGAATCCTTCTGATCGTTTAGTCGTATTATCTGACCGATTTGTAAAAGCACATTTCATTTTAGTTGATTAACAAGATAGAAGCTATCTCTACAATACGAGATAGCTTCATCTGTGCATATGCATGGGAAGAAAGAGAGGGGAAAAGAACAGATGCGAAACCATTTATATAAAGTAATGGTAGCCATTCTAATGGTGTTCGTTTTGGGGACGAGTATTCTAGTAGATGCCTCCGCTGCATCGGTGGAAACAACAGGTGCTGTAAAAAATGAATATACATATGAAGAAGCAGTGTTCATTACTGGAACACCAATCATTTTTAAAGGTACAAGTAAAGATATTAAAATTACACAAAAAGAAACAAAAGGTAAATTAACAGAAACCTATAATTTAAAACTAACAGCAAGTAATGGGGCAACATTAACAAGAAATATTGCCTATGAATCCGATGTTGTTAATTATGCTACGATTGGGCAAAAAACATCCAATGGGGTTGTCAAAAAATACACTGAAAAAATTGTTGATGGAAAAATTACGTATACATTAGCAGACTACCAATTTTCACAAGGTACTGTAACGGATAACCGTGCAGCTTCTGATTATTTTTCAGGTAATGTTATTTCAAGAAAAACATATACCTATCAAACTGGCTCAGGAAAAAATGCAAAAACAAATACGGTAACAATAGATATTGATAGTCGTCATGCAGGCTACGAAAATTTCTGGGGCGCAACTGAAACGCAAATTACAGAATCTATTTATACGTACAGTGATGGTACAACTAGCCATGTGAAAAACCGTTTATCAACAAGTAAATCACGTGTCCTCAATTATGAGGAAAACCCAGGTAGTTTAGCTAGCTTCGATGGGGGCTATGCGGTCGTTAGTGAAAAAGACGTAATTTCAGAATATACGTATGACTTAGCTTCTGGCAAAAAAGGCAAAGTTGATTTGGATACTGAATTTACGCCAACAATCGAACGTCTAATAATTCCGAAGTTCCGAGATTTATCTAATCATTATGCTAAAGGTGCTATCGAAAAACTATATTCTTTAGGGATCTATTCAGATACAAGTAATTTCTTTTCACCAAACACACCGATGAAGCGAATTGACTTTACAATAGCGATTGGTAAAGCAGTGGATCTTCGTGTAATGGAAGAAAAGAATACGAAAAAAACATCCACAAGTGTCTTTAAGGATGTTAAGCGTACAGTGAAAGATTATCCATATATTGAATCAGCAGTAAATAAAGGCATTATTAAAGGTGTGACACCAGATTATTTTAAACCTGATAATGCGATTACACGTGCGCAAGCAGCTGCAATATTTGTACGTGCATTAGGGCTTGAAAATAAAGCGCCAGAACCTGGCTATGTAACGGAATTTAAAGATGATGCGCTAATTCCAGACTATTCAAGAGACGGAATTTATATTGTCAATGAGCTTGGTCTAATGACAGGTGACCCTGTAACTGGGCGTTTTAATCCAAATCAACCGTTAACGCGTGCACAAGCATCTGTTGTGCTTGAACGATTCTTAAACTATTTAGAAAATGATTTAAAACAAAACTATCGAGATGATATTTTATTCTTTAACTAATGAAAGGATTGAAATGAATGAAGTATGCGAAAAAGGCATTGCTATTACTAGCTTGTTTTGTACTAGCCTTTATGACTTTAACACCATCAGTCGCACTGGCTGCTACAACGATTCAAGATGTACCAACATCTAATAGTAAATACAAAGCCATCTCATGGGCTGTCGATAATGATTTACTATCGTTAAATAGTGCGAATAACTTTTTACCAAACGAACAAGTAACTGAACGAGAGCTAGTAACAATGTTTGCTAAGCTTGATAAAAACTATGCGTTATCTTATAACGAGAACGTTGCCTATAATTTTTATAGTGATTTTTATTTACCGTTTGATGGAACACATGTCATAGCGAATCGTTCAAAATCTATAACTCGAGGTCATTTTGCACGTATCTATGCTGCATTTCAAGGTTTAGACTTGGATGAGCCGCAAGCCGTACAATATTTATATACAAATGATATTTCAACTGGTAATACCGGCAAAAAAACATTTGCTGATTTTAATCCCTCTACGAAACTATCTCGCGGCGATGCAGCTGAGTTCTTATATCGTATTGTGCAAAACAATTCCTTTGCTGTACAAGGATTGAAACGATCTGCAGCAGGGCGTGATAATGACAAAATTACATTGCCAGCAGGTTTTATGGGCTCTAATAGTGGTGAGTTTGAAGAACCAACAGATAATGACAATGATTTTACTGGTCCCGACTATGTTAATAATGCATTACAAAGTATTGAAGTTGAAAAACCTGATTTAATTGCGAATGGTGAGGATATGACGCCAATTACTGTATCTTTAAAGGCATGTAATGGTGACCCTATTGCCGATGACAAGTCATATACGTTCCGTGTGACTTCTTCAAATGGAGCGGATATTGTAAATGCAGCTGGGGAAGCTGTTCGTAATGTACAATCCGACGGCTCAACAGTAACAGCATTTGTTAAAGCGAAAAAGTTAACGAAATCAGTGCGTGATACGATTACTTTTGAGCTTATTAACAATACAGATCCTAGCATGAAATGTCTTGTTGGAGAAAAAATAAATGCACACGTTCGTTACTTACCACAGCCAGAATTGCGCATTGATTTTAAAGTGTATGACCCAACCAACACGGATGATAACGGAAGTGTAACACCACCATATGTACAATATGAAAAGCCACCTGAGTTTTTCACAGAAAATTTAATTGATGTATATGGTCCTGTACCATTAAATCCGGATGCAGATGAAAAGAAATTCAGCATTGGGCAACAAACAAATGTTACAAATGCTCTTGGTCAAGTAGAAAATATCTACTTACAATATGGTGGCTCAGATCCGAAGTATCCAGCACTCGGATACGAGAATGCGATTTTACAATTTGAAAACTACAATATTTCGGTATTTTTATTTGAAAAAATACTGAATGATCGACTAAAAGACTCAGTGACGACGCCAGCTAAGACTGAGATTATGTACATGATTTCTGAAGATGGTCGTCCGATTTATCGCATCCAAGGAATCGATGATAATATTGCGTCACAAGTTGAAAACATCAATCCGGTTGGTGCAATCATTCAATTAATGAGTCCGAAATACATGCCGGAAGAAAAGAATTTGACATTAGAGCATTATGATAGTGTTATGAAAATTTATGCGATTTTAACGAGCCTAAGTAATTATGAGCGTACGGTATTATTGAAATACCAAGGTGGTAAATTACTAGGCCAAGTAGAAGCATATAAGAAACGTGTAGAGGCGTTAAAAGAAAGTGCTGACGCTGCAGCAAGGCCAAATGGTAAGGACCGATATACACAAGTAATGGTGACGTTAGTGAGCCCAGGTGGAGAAATTATTACCGACTATCAAGGAACTGTAAAAATCAAATTTGATGGTGTTGAGAAGACAGCTTCCTTTGTCACGAATACTTCGGATTATTTGAATAATACAGGTGGTCCTGGAACTGCGGTCGCTTATTTTGACTCAATCATTTATGGAAAGTCTAAAATAGAAGCAACGCTTGTCAATAAAATTGATCCACGTTATGCCACAATATTGAAGCCACTTACGGATAAAACGATTGTGAAAGAAATTTTTACAAATCCTTACTTTAGTAAAAATGCTTGTTCATTAGCAACTGAAGTCGCATATGTAGTCGATTACTCATCTTCTATGAAACGAATTGATCAAACGAATTATCGTGGCCAAAAAATGGTTGAACTAATCAATCAAATCCAAGCTAAAAATAATATTGTCATTGAGACTAATACAAGTGCGAATGTATTGGGAGAAGGCGGTACAGATAACGTCTTAAAGAAAGATCTATATCGTACTTCAAAGGATAAGGGTGCTACAGATATCTTTGCGGGTATAGAGTTGGCTCTTACTAAATTCTCGAACGATACAAAAACTTCTAAATCCATTGTTGTTGTGTCTGATGGTAAAACAAGCAAATCAAAAATGACAAAAGTAATCAATGATGCGAAAAAGAAAGGCATTAAAATTTACACTGTAAGTATGGGTAAGAAAAATCAAATTAATGAAGCAATACTTACACAAATAGCTACGGAAACTGGTGGTATTTACTATCATGCTATTGATAATTTACAATTCCATCAGGTTGCTCAAAAAATAATTGATTCGATCTTATGTAAAACTTCGCCTTCAAGTTGTATTAATCCAGAGGACATATTTGAAGAAGCTGAAGTAACATTACGTAAAGGTTATATTACAATGAATGCAAGAATTGATGGTAATTGTTCAAATGTTGCAAATGTCATTGTTCGTTATTCTTCTGTCAGCGGGGATGTTCAATTTGAACTTAAAAAGCGTAGTGATAGTGTGTTTATGTTGACTAAAAATGTACAAACTATGTATGATTTTAAAGTTAATGGCGACATCGAATTTCTAGCATATGATAAAGACGGAAATGTAATTTCGCAGCAAACTGTGAAAATTACAAATTAATAATATCGCTCTTATATAGAGCCATTCTAGACTGTAGATGAACTCAATTGATTATTTGAGTCGTCTATAGTCTATTTAAATTGTTTTATGAAGTAGAGTTAAAAGTCATTTCTCTATATATGCCATCATCATTATATATATTTTCCTTATTTTCGACACAAGATGCTACTGCATATTTGAGTCCAGTTTTTAAATTTGAAACAAGCAGTATAATTTGTTAAACTTAGTTTATAATAATTCTAATGTAGAAAATGAATTATAGTTCTTCATGACATGTTCACAAATTATAGATGAACTATTGTCGAACTGTGCTATAATGAGATTTGTGAATTAGAACGTGTGAGGTGTTATTCATGCATACCATCGTAGTAGGCTTGAATTATAAATCAGCGCCAGTTGAAATTCGTGAAAAGCTATCTTTCATAGAGAGCGAGCTACCACAAGCAATGGAAGCGCTGCAAAAACAAAAAAGTATATTGGAAAACGTAATAGTTTCGACTTGTAATCGGACAGAAATATATGCAGTAGTTGATCAATTGCATACTGGCCGACACTATGTAAAGCAATTTTTAGCAGATTGGTTTAACTTGCCTGTGGAGACTTTTTCTTCTTATTTAACAATTCGAGAAGAAGATGAGGCATTAGAGCATTTGTTTAAAGTAACAGCTGGAATTGATTCAATGGTGCTTGGTGAAACTCAAATTTTAGGACAAGTGAAGAAAAGCTTCTTAAATGGACAAGAGATTGGGACGACAGGTACGGTCTACAATCAGTTATTTAAACAAGCAGTGACATTTGCGAAGCGAGCACATAGTGAAACAGCTATCGGAGAGAATGCAGTATCTGTTTCATATGCAGCAGTAGAATTAGCAAAGAAAATTTTTGGATCTTTACAGCGCAAGCATGTTGCTATTTTAGGTGCAGGTAAAATGGGTGAACTTGCCATTGAAAATTTATATGGCAATGGCGTAGGAAAAGTAACGGTTATTAACCGTACGTTTGAAAAAGCAGAGACTTTAGCTGCTAAATTCCAGGGCGAAGCAAAATCAATGAGGGAATTACAATGCTCGTTACTTGAGGCGGATATTTTAATTACGTCTACAGGTGCAACAGATTTTGTTATTGATTATGAATTAATGCAACTTGTTGAACGTTTACGTAAAGGTAAACCATTATTTATGGTAGATATTGCGGTACCACGTGATATTGATCCACGTGTTGGAGACTTACCAAACGTTTTCTTATATGATATCGATGATTTACAAGGTATTGTAGAAGCAAACTTAGCAGAGCGTGAACGTGCAGCAGCAGAAATTACACAAATGATTGGTAAAGAAGTTGTACAATTTAAAGATTGGTTTGCAACGCTAGGTGTCGTGCCAGTTATCTCGGCTTTACGTAAAAAAGCAAACCAAATTCAAGAAGAAACAATGATCAGTATTGAAAATAAAATGCCAGAGTTAACGGATCGTGAACGTAAGATTTTAAGCAAGCATACAAAATCAATTATTAATCAATTGTTAAAAGAGCCTATCTTACAAGCTAAAGAAATGGCAAATTCATCAAAAGCAAATGAACAGTTACGTTTATTCCAACAAATTTTTGGCATTGAAGATGCTGTGGAAGTAGAAGTAGATATGATGAGCAAGCAAGAGCTTGAGCGTAAAGAACGTTTACAGTCATCGCAAACACCTACCGAACCAAAGTATTCTTTCTAGATATGTCTAGACATTCAAGCTCCACAATCGCTTGAGGTTCACGATGTGAGTCATGTAGCAATAGCGCTAATTGCGCAGTTTTGCGACGTGTGCGAACTTGAAATTACATGAGGCGTTTTCGTATCTGTATGGTAAACTAAAGATACGAAAACGTCTTTTTTTAGGCTGGGATACTGTTTATAGTAACTTTAGCACTTTTTGAAATAAAGAAGGGATGTCCATTGGCTGATTTGACAATGACAAGGCTCTATGAAGTAATGATCGTCTTGTACGCGATCAGTCTAGTGTTTTACTTTACTGATTACTTTTATAAGCAAGTACGAGCAAGGCGCATTGCTTTTTGGCTTGTTTCATTTGTATGGGTAATTCAAAGTGCCATTATTATATTAACTTTTGTAGAAACAAAACGATTCCCGATTTTATCCTTGTATGAGGGGATTCTTTTCTATTCCTGGTTACTCGTATCACTGTCGATTATTCTCCATTGTATAGCGAGAGTCGATTTACCAGTATTTATTATTAATATATTAGGATTTGTATTTGCTAGTATATTCACATTTATGCCGAAAAGACCAACGGGTGCAGTAGGAGAGACTTTAATTTCTGAAATGCTCTTTATCCATATTTCATTTGCGATCTTATCGTATGCCGCTTTTACATTAACTTTTGTATTTGCGATATTGTATTTAATCTTATATCGCTTATTAAAAAAGAAAAAGTGGTCACAACTATGGACACGTTTGCCGTCACTACAGCAAACGAGCAATTGGATGAACATATCATTTTTTGTTGGTATTCCAATGCTGTTCATAAGTTTAATTTTAGGGTTTGAATGGGCATTATTAAGATTAGAGAGTTTATCTATCTTTGATGCGAAGATAATAGGGTCCTTTATCATTTTAGTATTATATTGCTGTATTTTATATGTGAATCGTAAAAGTAAGCTGACAGGCACTAATTATGCGTGGGTACATATTTATGCTTATTTATTAGTTGTCGTAAACTTCTTTTTAGGGAGTAGCTTATCTCGATTCCATTTATGGTATTAGAAGAAAGGTTGGAGACTGTTGAGAAAAATTATTGTAGGTTCTAGGAGAAGTAAATTAGCATTAACGCAAACAAATTGGTTCATCAATGAGCTAAAGGCAGCAGGTGCGCCGTTTGAATTTGAAGTAAAAGAAATTGTAACAAAAGGCGATCAAATTTTAGACGTTCAACTTTCTAAAGTTGGCGGTAAAGGGCTTTTTGTAAAAGAAATTGAACAGGCACTTTTTGATAAGGAAATTGACTTTGCTGTTCATTCTATGAAGGATATGCCTGCGTTACTACCTGAAGGTTTAGTCATTGGTTGTATTCCACCACGTGAAGATGCGCGTGATGCATTTATTTCTAAAGGTCATGTGAAGTTTGCAGATCTTCCTGCAGGAGCGGTAGTAGGGACAAGTTCTCTACGACGTAGCGCTCAACTCTTAACGATGCGTCCAGATATTGAAATAAAATGGATTCGTGGAAATGTAGATACACGTTTAGCAAAACTTGAAACAGAAGAATATGATGCCATTATTTTAGCTGCTGCAGGGTTAAAACGACTTGGCTGGAGCGAGGATGTCGTAACAGAATTTTTATCAGTTGAAAATTGCTTGCCAGCAGTAGCGCAAGGTTCATTAGGTATTGAATGCCGTAGAGATGACGCTGAATTATTAGCTGAACTAGCAAAATTAACTGACAATGCTACATGGCAAGAGGCACATGCAGAACGTGCCTTCTTAGCAGCTATGGATGGCGGTTGTCAAGTACCTATCGCAGGGTATGCAAAGCTTAATGGGGAAGAAATTACACTTACAGGTTTAGTTGCTGCACCAGATGCATCTGTAATTTATAAAGAGACTGTAAATGGTATTGATGCCGAAACAATTGGCAAAGAACTTGCAGAGATGTTAACGAAGCAAGGTGCCTATGATTTAATTCAACGTGTTAAGGCAGAGCAAGATGCAAAATAGTTTACCTTTACAGGGTAAAACAATCGTTTTAACAGGAACATCTAAAACAGCAACAGTTGTAGAAGATATTTCCTCTTTAGGTGGTCAGGCAGTTTTTGCCCCATTGATAGAAACTTGCGAAATTATCGATATAAATGATGGCGTGCATTTAGAATGTGCGCGTCAATTTAACTGGCTAATCTTTACGAGTCAAAATGCGGTAGATGCTTTTGCAAAGAAGATGGATCGCAGTCATTTACGTGCAAGTCATTTTCAAGGGAAAATTGCATCTATTGGAACTAAAACGACTGAGGCATTAGAAAAGTTAGGTTTTCATGTTAGCTTCATGCCTTCAGTATTTAGTGCTGATGTATTTGTTAAAGAGTTTCCAAATATTGCAGGGGAAAATCCAACTTGTTTATTTATTCGTGGGGAAAAAGCGAAAAAAACATTAAAGGAAGGTTTGCCCTTTAAACTTAAAGAATGGACCGTTTATGAAACGATTGAGCGCCACGACCAAAAACAAGTAATTATTGATTGCATTCAGAAGCATGCAGATGTCACAGTAATATTTGCAAGTCCTTCAGCTGTGGACGTATATGCAATGGATGTAGCATCAATCGTTGGTTGGGAAACGGTACGTGTGGCAGCAATCGGTCATATTACAGAAGCAGCTATTTTAAACCACGGTGCTACTGTAGACATTAAGCCGAGTGTTTATACAATGCAAGCAGTCATCGAGGAATTAACGAAAGTAGAGGAAAGAAAATGACAAATTTACAATTTCAAAGACATCGTCGTTTACGCGCAAATGCAACGATTCGATCTATGGTAAAAGAAACTTATTTACACAAAGAGGACTTAATTTATCCGATTTTCGTTATTGAAGGCGAAAATATTAAAAATGAAGTTCAGTCTATGCCAGGTGTTTTTCAATTTTCATTAGATAACCTAGGTGCTGAAGTTGATGAAGTGGTTGCTTTAGGTATACCTGCTGTTATTTTATTCGGTTTACCAGCGGAAAAAGATGCGGTGGGTACAGGTGCTTTCCATGATCATGGTATTGTACAAGAAGCTACACGCCTTATTAAAGAACGTTATCCAGATCTTTTAGTTATTGCCGATACATGCCTTTGTGAATTTACAGACCATGGTCATTGTGGCTTAATCGAGGGCGATCAGATTTTAAATGACGCTTCTCTTGATGTTTTAGCACGCACTGCTGTATCTCAAGCACAAGCAGGGGCAGATATTATTGCACCATCGAATATGATGGATGGCTTTGTTGCTGCAATACGTACTGGTCTTGACGAAGCAGGATTTGAAAATGTACCGATTATGTCTTATGCCGTAAAATATGCATCAAGCTACTATGGTCCTTTCCGTGATGCGGCTGATGGAGCACCGCAATTTGGTGATCGCAAATCGTATCAAATGGATCCTTCAAATCGTATGGAAGCTTTCCGTGAGGCGGAATCTGATATCGAAGAAGGTGCAGATTTCTTAATTGTGAAGCCAGCTCTTAGCTATTTAGATATTATTCGAGATATGAAAAATAACTATACATTGCCGATTGTTGCCTATAACGTATCTGGTGAATATGCAATGATTAAAGCTGCAGCTATTAATGGCTGGATTGAAGAGAAAAAAGTCGTGCTTGAAACATTGTTAGGCATGAAGCGAGCAGGCACTGATTTAATTATCACATATCATGCTAAAGAT
Source organism: Lysinibacillus sp. NPDC097868 (assembly GCF_044761135.1). Taxonomy (NCBI): domain Bacteria; kingdom Bacillati; phylum Bacillota; class Bacilli; order Caryophanales; family Bacillaceae; genus Lysinibacillus; species Lysinibacillus sp. NPDC097868. The sequence goes on from NZ_JBIWBS010000001.1 coordinate 640,844, forward strand.
GTAGCACGTTGGTTGGAGGAGAAATAAATGGCGCGTTCTTATGAAAAATCAAAGCAAGCATATGCAGAAGCTATTAACTTAATGCCAGGTGGGGTTAGTAGCCCAGTTCGTGCATTTAAATCTGTAAATATGGACCCGATATTTATGGAATCTGGTCACGGTGCAATTATTAAAGACATTGATGGCAATGAATATATCGACTACGTATTATCATGGGGGCCTTTAATTTTAGGTCATACTCATCCAGACGTTGTAAAAGCTATTGCTGAAACTGCAGCAAAAGGCTCTTCATTTGGCGCACCTAGTTATACAGAAAATCGATTAGCTAAATTAGTATTAGATCGTCTGCCTGGGATGGAGATGATTCGCTTTGTATCATCTGGAACAGAGGCAACGATGTCTGCATTACGTGTAGCGCGCGGTGTAACAGGACGCGATAAAATTTTGAAATTTGAAGGATCCTATCATGGTCATGGTGACTCATTACTTATTAAAGCTGGCTCAGGCGTCGCAACATTAGGCTTACCTGATAGCCCTGGTGTACCTGCAGATATTGCACGTAATACATTAACGGTTGCCTATAATGATTTAGAAGGAGCTCAACAAGTATTCGAAAAATTTGGTGCAGAGCTTGCTGCAATTATCGTTGAACCTGTGGCAGGTAATATGGGCGTTGTACCGCCGCAACCAGGTTTCCTCGAAGGTTTACGTGAGTTAACAACTAAACATGGTGCATTGTTAATCTTTGATGAAGTAATGACGGGCTTCCGTGTTGACTATGGCTGTGCTCAAGGTTACTTTGGTGTAACACCTGATATGACAACGCTAGGAAAAGTAATTGGTGGCGGTCTTCCTGTAGGTGCGTTTGCTGGTAAAAAGGAAATTATGGAGCAAGTAGCACCAGCTGGTCCGATTTATCAAGCTGGCACACTATCAGGTAATCCATTAGCAATGACAGCAGGCTATGAAACTTTATCACGCCTTGATGCAAACTCCTATGAGTATTTTAAAAAATTAGGAGATCAATTAGAGGAAGGTTTCCGAGCAGCTGCTACAAAATACAATATTCCACATACTGTTAATCGTGCAGGCTCTATGATTGGTTTCTTCTTTACGAATGAAGATGTAATAGATTTTGCTTCAGCAAAAACGTCTGACTTACAATTATTTGCGGAATATTTCCGCTTAATGGCAGAGGAAGGTATTTTCTTACCACCTTCTCAATTTGAAGGGTTATTTATTTCGACTGCACATACAGAGGAGCATATCACGAAAACTGTCGCTGCCTTCCATAAAGTGTTTGAACAATTAGCAAAATAACTTAAAGCCATCCATTTAGGGTGGCTTTTTTTATTAAAATTAAAACTTTCAGCATAGCCAAATTGTGGGCGTTTTAGTTTATAATAAAACTATTCATAATAGAAAGTAGTGAATTAAAATGGCAACAGGCACACATTCAGTAGAAGTACCCGTAGCAATCGAGCATGTATGGGAATTTGTTAGCGATATGGAAAAGTGGGCAAAGCTTGTCCCAGGCTATAGTGCACATACAATGATAGATGATAAGCAATCTACATGGACATTTAAAGGTAATGTTGGCGTACTGAAAAAAACAGTTGAAGTAGAAATTACAATTTTAGAGTGGACAGCACCATCAAAAGTAACGTTCAATTTAAAAGGGTTATCAGATAATTTCACAGGAAACGGATATTTCCTTGCTGAAAGCATTGATGCAGACAATACAAAAATGACAGGCTTTTTAGAGGTAACAGCAGGGGGCTTAGCTGGTCCTGTTTTAAACCCTATCTTTAAGCCAATCGTTCCAAAAGCTACCCAAGTTTTAACTGATCGTGTAGCAAATAAAATTAAAATGGTGAACGTTTAAGCATAAAAAGCATGCCTGATTAAAATCGGGCATGCTTTTTATATGAAAGCTAACTTGCTAGTTGGCTAGCATACATTCCAATTGCAATTCATATGATGCAAAGGGAGGGATTATTATCGAAAAGAAAACTTGGAATATGCGTGAGACATTTTGTTTTCCGGGGTACGGTTGCCCAACAGAAATTGCTGCTGTACAGATAAAGCCACAATGGCAGTCAATGCAATTAGAAGATTCTCTAAGATTAAATGGTATTTATCATATTACAGCGCATGTACGCTTTGATTTTCAAGACATGCAAACTTTCATGGATGCTGAAGACTTAATAAGTATTGATGCGCTTGATGTTCAAGGAGACACAGGTTATTTTGAGTATGCGGTCCCATTAAATGTTGATTTACCAAAAGATGCAGCGATTGAGGATATAATGGTAAAAGACATTCGTCCGATACTTACCAATCAAAAGTGCCAACTAGAATGGACAGTGACAAGTACGTTTAGCGAATCGATGCCAGTAGTCGAACAGGTTGATGCTTTTGAAGAAAAGCTTGTAGAAGCTACAACGCCTGATGCAGTGGAAGAGTCTACATTTGTTGCGCAATCTGTTCAAGTAAAGCAACCGACAACTGTAGAAGCTAGTGCAGCTACTTCAAAATCTAAACAATCGGCACCTGCCGAGCAAAAAATCGTCCTTAGAGAGTCTTCAAGCCTTACTGCTGTAAGAGAATCAAGTTCCTGGCATGAAGTGCCGACGATGATATGGGATTTAACAGAAGGGTATACACCACTCAAAGTTCGTGTATCAAATGATATCTTTCAAAAGTAAATAGCATAGAAGCAGTAAAAGTAATAAGATGATAAGGTCGCCAGAAGTTGGGATGATTATGACACGTATAAACTGAAAACCACAAATCGGTACAATAATTGTTCTACAATAAAATCGGAATTGTCGTAGCCAAGGTGGTAAAAGCCAAGGGTTATACTTACGTCGTCGCATATGAATAGTCACTTCCTTTTCTATTTACTTTTTAAGACTAGCTGAAATTGACGAAATCACTTGAAAAAATACATGAATTTGCGGTACAATGTGTAAAATCGAATATGGATGCTATGACAGGGAAGAGTAGATTATCTGTGCATTTATAGAGAGGAAACGGTAGCTGAAAAGTTTCTATTTGTGCGTAATTGAACGTAGCCCTCGAGCAGCTTTAGTGAACTAGTAGTAGTTAAAGCCGGTTAAACACCGTTAACGAATTGAGAGCCAGCTATAATAAGCTTAAGTAAATCAAGCATGAATCATTATTTCGAGATGATAAGGGCATTTAGAGCACTTATTAAATGACAAATAGTGATGTGTAAGAGTACTAATCTTAAAATGCTGGAATTAAAGGTGGTACCGCGAACTTAAACTCCTTCGTCCTTTTGTTGACGATAGGAGTTTTTTTATTTGCTAAAAAGATGTATGCATTTTATTAGCGAATAAGCCACGTGCAATTGTCACGGATTTACTCGGTGTGAATACACTGAAAAATCAAGACGAGTGGTTATCTAGTTTGCCAAAGCTGACGTATGTCAAAATTATTTACCAACAGGAGGAGACAATATGACAGAAAACATTTCAATGCCAACGAAATATGATCCACAATCAATTGAAACGGGTCGCTATGAATGGTGGTTACAAGGTAAATTTTTCGAAGCACAACCTGAAAGCGGAAAGGAACCATATTCCATCGTTATTCCACCGCCGAACGTAACAGGTAAATTACACCTTGGTCACGCATGGGATACAACGCTACAAGATATTTTAATCCGTATGAAGCGTATGCAAGGTTATGATGCACTTTGGTTACCAGGAATGGACCATGCAGGTATTGCAACTCAAGCAAAAGTAGAAGCAAAACTGCGTGAGGATAATATTACACGTTATGATTTAGGACGTGAAAAATTCCTAGAAAAAACTTGGGAGTGGAAAGAAGAGTATGCTGGGCACATTCGCTCACAATGGGCGAAGCTTGGCCTTGCATTAGACTACTCTCGTGAACGTTTCACACTCGATACAGGTCTATCAGATGCTGTTAAAACGGTTTTCGTTCAATTATATGAAAAAGGCTTAATTTATCGCGGTGAGCGTATTATTAACTGGGACCCAGCAGCGAAAACAGCCTTATCGGATATTGAAGTAATCTATCAGGATGTTCAAGGTGCATTCTACCATATGAAATACCCGTTAGCAGATGGCTCGGGCTATGTAGAAGTTGCAACAACACGCCCTGAAACAATGCTTGGTGACTCTGGTGTAGCAGTTCACCCGAAAGATGAGCGTTATCAACACTTAATTGGTAAAACAGTTATTTTACCAATTGTGGGCCGTGAAATTCCAATCGTAGCAGATGATTATGTTGATATGGAATTCGGTACAGGCGTTGTAAAAATGACTCCAGCCCATGATCCGAACGACTTTGAAGTTGGTAACCGCCATAACTTAGAACGAATTCTTGTTATGAACGAAGATGGCACAATGAATGAGCTTGCTGGTAAATACAATGGCATGGATCGTTTTGAATGCCGTAAACAAATCGTAGCAGATTTACAAGAAGCGGGTGTCTTAATCAATATTGAAGAGCACATGCACTCTGTAGGGCACTCTGAACGTTCTGGAGCGGTTGTAGAGCCTTACCTATCAGCACAATGGTTCGTTAAAATGCAACCACTTGCAGATGCCTCTTTAGAGCTTCAAAAAGACGAGGAAGGTAAAGTGAATTTCGTTCCATCACGTTTTGAAAACACATATTCTCGTTGGATGGAGAATATCCGTGACTGGTGTATCTCTCGCCAATTATGGTGGGGACACCAAATTCCTGCATGGTATCACAATGAAACAGGCGAGATTTACGTAGGGAAAGAAGCTCCTGCTGATGCAGAAAATTGGACACAAGATGAAGATGTATTAGATACATGGTTCTCATCTGCACTATGGCCATTTTCTACAATGGGTTGGCCGGACGAAGCAAATGAAGAATATCAACGTTACTATCCAACAAGTACGCTTGTAACGGGCTATGATATTATTTTCTTCTGGGTTTCTCGTATGATATTCCAAGGTATTGAATTTACAGAACAACGCCCATTCAAAGATGTATTAATCCATGGATTAGTACGTGATGGTGAAGGACGTAAGATGAGTAAATCACTTGGTAATGGTGTTGATCCTATGGATGTTATTGAGAAATACGGTGCTGATTCACTTCGTTATTTCTTAGCAACAGGCTCATCTCCTGGTCAAGATTTACGTTATACAACGGAAAAAGTAGAGTCTGTTTGGAACTTTGCTAATAAAATTTGGAATGCTTCTCGTTTTGCATTAATGAACATGGATGGTATGACATATGATGAAATCGACTTGACTGGTGAAAAATCAGTGGCTGATAAGTGGATTCTAACTCGTTTAAATGAAACGATTGAACGTGTAACATCATTAGCAGAGCGCTATGAATTCGGTGAAGTAGGTCGTGAGCTATATAACTTCATTTGGGATGATTTCTGTTCTTGGTATATTGAAATGGCGAAATTACCAATGAATGGTGACGATGAAGCTGCTAAGAAAACGACTCGTTCTATACTAGCATATGTACTAGACCAAACAATGCGTCTATTACATCCGCTTATGCCATTCATTACAGAAGAAATTTGGCAACATTTACCACATGAAGGTGAGTCGATTACAGTTGCAGCATGGCCAACTGTACGCACAGACCTACACTTTGCAGAGGAAGCAGACAATATGAAGCTTCTTATGGATATTATACGTTCAGTGCGCAATATTCGTGCGGAAGTTAACACACCAATGAGCAAAAAAGTACCATTATACATTTCTGCTAAGGATGCTGCTACAGTTGCCATTCTTGAAGCCAATAAAGGCTATTTAGAAAAATTCTGTAATCCAGAGTCATTAACAATTGGTGAAGGCTTAGAGGCGCCAGGACAATCGATGACTGCCGTAGTTACAGGGGCAGAGCTATTCTTACCACTTGTGGGACTTATCAACTTGGAGGAAGAGGTTGCTCGTCTGGAAAAAGAATTAGAAAAATGGGCTAAAGAAGTGAAGCTTGTAACTGGTAAGCTGTCAAATGAGAAATTTGTTTCAAAAGCACCCGAGGCATTGGTTAACGCGGAACGCGAAAAATTAGCTGACTATGAAGAAAAACATGCCGTTGTTTTAAAACGTTTAGAAGAACTAAAAAATATGTAATAACATAGTAATTTATAGAAATAGCAGATGGCGAAAAAAGTCATCTGCTATTTTTCTTTTTATGAGCCAAAAGATATGTATTGAGTTAGGTAAAAATGTATAGTATTATACAATATAGTTAGGATAATAGATAAAGGCAAACTATCCGAAAGGTTAGGACGCAAAGCCTAGGGTCTAAGGTGAAGAGAGAATTGTATTCTTTCAACTACGATTGCCTGGTTACCATTTAAAGTAATTTCATTTTTTTATGGCTATTCTATGTTGATTAGAATGGCTTTTTTCTTTGTTATGAAAAATAAAAATGGAGGTTTATCATGTCTGGAAACATTGGAACAATAGTAGTGAAGGTGAACAAAGCCTGTGATGATTTAGATTTTGTTAATGCAAGAGGGCTGATAGAGGCAAATCTTCTAAAGCTATCGGAAGCGAAATACTATCGCTTATTAAACGCAAGCGGGCGCGTTCTTATTAAACATGTTTTAGCGAATAGCAATGGACAAAATGAAGTGAAAAAAACATTAACACGTACAGATTTACTAGTTATTAATCAGATTAATGAGTATTGTTCGAATTTTGATATTTCAATGTTGAAAAGAACATTAAAGAACTCGTTTGAATTAGTGCAAAGGTCGGATGTTTTGCCACTTTTAAATAATGATGCAAAAATTATTTTAGATGATATGGGTGCGCTATTAGGTGTCCATCAATTACATTAATTTGCTGTTTATTTGAAATAAACTAGTTGAAAACACACAGATAATCACTGCTAAAGTGCTTTTCTGTGTGTTTTTAAAATTGTGTCTGAATTGTTTGTGTGCCTGACACCCTTTATACTAGAGTGAGAGGGAGTGTTTCTTTTGTTTACAACGATAAAAGCATGTACAGATTTTATTTTTACATTAAAAGCAGTTGATTTTAAACGTGAGCCATTAGTAATGATGCGTGAAGTATTGGCCCGTTTGGGAGACCCGCAAAACAAGCTACAAACTATACATTTAGCTGGTTCCAATGGCAAAGGATCTACAGTAAATGTGTTGAGGGAAATGTTAGAGGATGCAGGTTATCGAGTAGGAGCTTTTACTTCACCACATTTAACGCGCGTTAATGAACGAATGACTATCAATGGCACGCAAATTTCTGACGAGCAATTTTTACTGTATATGAACAATATCGCTTCAATTATTGAGGCACATTATAATGGGGACTATCCGAGCTTTTTTGAGGTCGTAACACTTATTATGTTCCAGTATTTTGCTGAAGAAGAAGTAGATTTTGCGCTAATTGAAACAGGGCTTGGCGGTCGCTTAGATGCGACAAATGTCATCACACCACTTGTTTCAATTATTACGACAATTTCATTGGAGCATACTGCATTTTTAGGCGATACGTATGCGAAAGTTGCATTTGAAAAGGCAGGTATTATTAAAGAAGGTGTACCTGTTGTGGTAGGCGTTAAAAACGATGAGGCGCTTGAGGTTATTCAAAAAGTTGCACAAGAACGTCATGCGAAATGCCTTGTTTTAGGAAACGATTTTTACGTAATGGCAAAAAATCAAGGGATTGGTATGCAAACCTTTAACTATCGTAACGGAAATGTTGAAATAAATGATATCCAACTAAAAATGGCTGGTGAGCATCAAATTGCGAATGCTAGTCTTGCCATTACAGCAATGGATATTTTACGTGAGCAAGGTCATATTCAACTAACAGAACTATCTTTGCGTCAAGCGCTACAAAATGCACAGTGGGTAGGACGCTTTGAACAATTTCCAAATAATATCGTGCTAGACGGTGCTCATAATTCTGAAGGAACTGCCGCGTTAATTCAAACACTTCAGACAGTCTATCCAAATCATCATTATCGCTTCATTTATGCAGCGCTTTCTGATAAGGATCATGCAAATAGTATTGCTCTAATGGATGGAATCGCTTCATCCATGTCCTTTACGCAAATTGGCTTGCCAAATGCCATGCCAGCTGAAAAATTAGCGATGCTGTCAACGCATAATGACAAACAATATGATGCAAATTGGCAAGCAGTCGTCCGATCTGTTATACAAAGCAAGGGCCTTCAAGATATTGTTGTTATTACTGGCTCACTTTATTTTATAGCGGAAGTTCGCCAATGGTTGCAGGAGGAAGTACGATGATTCCACAGTTTGATATATATAAGAAAAAATGGGCATTAACAAGCGACGATATCATTAAGCCTGGTCTAAAAGCTATTGAAGAGGCATTAGCACTCGTAGGAAACCCAGAGAGAAAACTACAGATTGTACATCTTGCAGGTACGAACGGCAAAGGCTCTACGCTTACATTTTTGGAGTCAATTGCACAGGAGCATGGCTTAAAAGTAGGCAAGTTTATGTCTCCATGCATTTTAAATGTGCATGACCAAATTCAAGTAACGAAAAAGCCTATTACAGAAGTAGAGATGGATCGCGTTTTTCAACAAATGAAAAGCGCTGGACTTAGCGGTAAGCTAACAGATTTCGAGCTATTAACAGTTGCTGCATTTTTGCACTTTGTTCATTGTGATGTCGATGTAGCATTAATTGAAGCGGGAATGGGTGGCTTATTAGATAGCACCAATGTAGTGATGCCAATCGTCTCCATTATTCCGAGTATAGCGCTTGAGCATACGAAATTTTTAGGCTCAACAATCGAAAGTATTGCCGAGCATAAAGCAGGGATTATTAAACAAAATCGCCCTGTTGTAATAGGTGAGGTACCCTTAGAAGCAAAGGCAATAATTAAGAATGTAGCACATGCAAAGCAAGCACCAATTCTTGAGCTGAAAAAACAATTTACGCTTGAGCAATCGGATCATTATGAGTGCTATAAAAATAATGAAAAAAAAATCTGTATCTCCAATCTTACGCGTAATATGAAAGGGCCACATCAAGGAAATAATATGGCATTAGCCATCACTGCTTTTATCGAAGTGGCTACAGCCCTAGACGTTGCGATTAACGAAGAAAGCATACGCCATGGTATTAAAGTGGCAAGTATTTTAGGACGATTTGAAGAATTAATGCCTTATATTATTTTTGACGGTGCACATAATCCTGCTAGTGCAGAGAAATTGGTAGAAACTGTTCGTCTTGAATTTCCAGATGAGTCGGTTACCTTCGTGATAGGCATATTGGGTGATAAAGATGTAAAAGAAGTTTTGCAATACTTTGAGCAAATAAGTGATAGCTTTTATTTTGTTGATTTTGATAATCCACGGGCAATGTCAGCAAAAAATATGGTAGAACTAAGTAATGCACCGCACAAAGCGGTTTTAAGTGATTATATTCAATTTATACAGCAGCAATCGGAAAATAAACGTAGAACAATTGTATCAGGCTCTTTATATTTGTTAACAGAAGTGCGTAGTAGATTGCTACAATTAAACAATTAGGTACGTTAAGCCATTTTCACCTCATTGCGTCAAATTATGTATATGTAATTGTTAGAAAGACAAGCAATTCGCCATAGTTCTACTAAAAACAACGTAACATTACTTTTGATGATAACAGGTTTCCTGAAAGCAGCAGAGGATTGAAACAAGCTATATATACTGCTTTCTATAATACTTAGCCCAATTGACCAAGAGAACACCAAAACACAGGCTAGATATGAAGACGTGACGAGCTTTGAAAGTTATGGACGATTTTTGAGAGTTAATAGCGATAAATTTTTTAGGCGAGACGACAGCAGTCTCGTCTTTTTTTAGCCTTATTTTGATAGGTTGAAATAAGAGGTGATGAACGTATGAAAATTGTTAGTCAGGTAATAAGAAAACAAATAGTTCGCGCAATGCTAATTGGTGGCATCGTCGGGCTTTTTGGTGTAGCCATTTTTTTAGGCGTTCTCCAGGCGAGTACCCAATTTTCTTTAAAAAAGGACAGCGAGGTAGCAAAAAACGAAACTGAAACACAAGCGGGGACGGATTCAGAAACAATACCGACAGCAGGAGGTACTGGGACCTCAACTATGTTTTATGCGAGTCAAGCTGGTGTATTTTCTAATTATGAAAGTGCAAGTGCATTTATAGCAGAGCATCCTTCACTGCAGGAAAGTGCAGTAGTAGAAGTAGAGAGTAAATATTATGTGTGGACAAGTATGGTAACAGAGGAAAATGACTTAGTTTTTTTAAAGGATCCCCCAACATTTAAAAAAGCATTTAGTGTTAGTGGCGATAGTTGTAAAGAGCCGACAATTGCAGAAATAACAAATGTATTAGCTGATAAAAATACTAAAAAATTAAATTTTAGTGAGGCGGCAAATGATTCAACGCTACCTGCCGATTGGCAAAGTATTGGCAAGGCCGCAACCTCTATTTCCGATGATATAAGCATTATACGCCTTCAAATTTTCGCGCATTACAAATCAAAAAATGCCTGTCTACAAACAAAATTTTAAGTAGATAATTTAGCTAAAAGTGCATTATCTTGATTTTTAGAAAATTTTCAATTACCACATTCTCCGTTATGATAGAGAGAAGGAGGAATGGTGAAAAAATGTTTGAAACGAATCATAAATTAGTGCTTGCTTCCGCTTCACCAAGACGAAAAGAATTGCTTGCTATGCTTGACCTTCCGTTTGAAATTGTGACAAGTAATGTAGAAGAGACAAGCGTAACAGCAACAACAATGCAAGATTATGTAAAAGGTGTGGCACTTCTAAAAACGCGGGATGTAGCTCAAAAAAAACAAAAAGCAACAATTATTGGTGCAGATACGATTGTCGTCTTTGATAATGAGCTACTGCATAAGCCAAAAACACGTGAGGAAGCAATTTCTCACTTATCACGTTTATCAGGCAAGCGTCATGCGGTCATGACTGCTGTTGCCATCATTGAACCAAACGGATTGGAAACGACATTTGTGGAAGAAACAGCAGTTGTATTCCATACTTTATCGCAGGAACTTATAGAAGCGTATGTAGCATCTGGAGATCCTTTTGATAAGGCAGGCGGTTATGGTATTCAAACAGCTGGTACCCTTTTAGTTGAGCGAATTGAAGGAGATTATAACAATGTTGTGGGCTTACCACTTGCAGCGTTGTATGCGCAATTGGTAGCACGACATATTATCCAATTTGCGAAGGAGTGAAGCTAATTGCCAATAGATGTTTTACCAGATATGATGATTCGCGACGTTAATATAGCAGATCGACCACGTGAAAGACTTTTAAGGCAGGGTGCGAAGAGCTTATCCAATCAGGAGCTACTGGCCATTTTACTGAGGACAGGCACGAAGGAAGAATCAGTTCTTGTACTTGCCAATCGTGTTTTAAGAACATTTGAACGTTTACACCATTTAAAACATGCAACAATTGAAGAAATGGTTGCCATAAAAGGTATTGGAGAGGTAAAGGCAATTCAAATTTTAGCTGCAATCGAGCTTGGAAGGCGCTTGTCTCAAAAGCAAAATGATGACAAGTATACTGTTCGTTCTCCACAAGATGCCGCAGCATACCTAATGCCTGATATGACCTCTCTGAGTCAGGAACATTTTGTTGTACTTTTTCTTGATGTGAAAAATCAAATCATCCATAAAAAAACGATTTTTATCGGGGGGTTGAATGCTTCTATTGTGCATCCGAGAGAAATTTTTCGTGAGGCTGTAAAGCGATCCGCTGCTTCTATTATTTGTGCTCATAATCATCCAAGTGGTGTGCCGACACCGAGTCCGGAAGATATTGAGGTAACGAAAAGAATTCAGGAAGCTGGTTTTATCATTGGTATTGAATTACTTGATCACATCATCATCGGTGACCATCAATTTATTAGCTTAAAAGAAAAAGGTTATTTTTAGCACTGTACGATTAAAGGCTTCCTAAATAAGTCTTGCATATGGACGGACGACGTTTACTGGACAAGCTAGAGAAGCCATACAATTAACTTAGCTCCTTGTTCGCCAAATGCGCGTATTAGTAAGGAGCATGATGCTCCCGCATGAAATACGCCGTAGTGGAGCTTGCTAGTTTTACTACAGAACAGCTTATTGTAAATTAAATAGCTTTGTCGACAAGCTGAGCTCTGCAAATATTTTGCAGAGCTCTTTAGATTGATACTTTTGTTAATACTCCCTCGTGCTTTTTTTAGGAGAAAAAATTTTTCTAGTATATTTTAGCTTCAGTATAGTTTAAGCAATTTTAAGCACTTTAATAAAAAAATGAACCTTTTTGATTGAATGACGTTATTGTATTCGTAGAAATATCTATAGCATTCACAAAAATTGGTAGCCTATAATGCGTTGTTTTACATGAAAAAAAATAATATGCTAATCTATACGTACTATTTTTAGTTTAAGAGGGAATTAAAATAGTAAGTTTTCTGCAAGATGAGGTATGTGGCACTACAAATTCTTGCATTTATCCGTTATAATGAACGGTATGATTTTATGTCAACGATAGTATGGCTTAAATAGAAAGGGAGTACACAATTTGTTTGGATTAGGTAGTAAAGATGTCGGGATTGACCTTGGCACAGCGAATACATTAGTTTTTATTAAAGGGAAGGGGATCGTTTTACGCGAGCCTTCTGTAGTAGCGAAAAACACGAAAACAGGAGACATCGTTGCAGTTGGTAATGATGCGAAAAATATGATTGGCCGTACACCTGGGTCAATCGTGGCGATTCGTCCGATGAAAGATGGCGTTATTGCTGATTATGATATTACAACAGCGATGATTGAATATTATTTAAAAGAAGCTTGTAAGAATTCTGGCGGTAATTGGAAAAAACCGAATGTAATGATTTGTGTGCCATACGGTATTACATCGGTTGAACAACGTGCAGTTATCGATGCTTCTCGTCAAGCAGGCGCAAAAGAAGCCTTTACAATCGAAGAGCCATTTGCAGCAGCTATTGGAGCGAACCTACCAGTTTGGGATCCAACAGGGTCGATGGTTGTTGATATCGGTGGTGGTACTACTGAAGTAGCAGTTATTTCTTTAGGTGGTATCGTTACAAGTGAGTCTGTACGTATCGGTGGGGATGCAATGGATCAATCGATTATTTCATATATCCGTAAATCGTATAACTTAACGATTGGTGAACGTACAGCGGAAGCAGTGAAAATGGAAATTGGTACAGCGTTTGCTGAAGGACCTGATGAGAAAATGGAAATTAGAGGTCGTGACCTTTTAACTGGCTTACCAAAAACGATCGAAATTTCATCTCAGGAAATTTCAGAATCATTGCGTGAAGCGGTATCGTCAATTATTGATGGTGTACGAAAAACGTTGGAACAAACACCTCCAGAATTATCTGCTGACGTGATGGAGCGAGGTATTGTCTTAACTGGTGGTGGCGCGTTATTAACGAATTTAGACAAAGTTATTAGCCGTGAAACAAATATGCCTGTATTTATTGCTGAGGATCCTTTAGACTGTGTAGCTATTGGAACAGGTAAAGCTTTAGATCATATTGATTTAATTCGTCAACAACAAGTAAAAGGGTAAGGAGGTTTAGGCAATGCCACATTTTTTTTTCAATAAGAAAGTAATACTGCTACTTGTGGGCATGGTTTTTCTTGTGGCATTGATTAGCTTCTCATTACGAGATCGGACGAACGCAACTTTACCAGAGCAAATTATTAAAGATACTGTCGGCGTCGCACAATCTATTGTTGCGAAGCCGGCGAATTACATAACTGGTATTTTTAATAATATTGACTCCCTCTTAAACACGTACGAAGAAAATAAACGTTTAAAAGCACGCTTAGAAGATTTTGCAGCTGTACAAGCCGAAGCATTGGTATTAAAATCTGAAAATGAAAAGCTACTAGAACTTACAAAGTCAGAAAGTTTAAAGGCGTTTAATCCTATTCAAGCAACGGTTATTGCTAGAAATCCTGACCAATGGGAAGAAAAAATTATTTTAGATAAAGGTTCATCTCATGGTGTAGAAAAAAATATGGCAGTTATGACAGCGAAAGGGCTAGTCGGTAAAATTACGTTAGTGACCCCTTTCACCTCTGAGGTTGAGCTTTTATATACAAATAATCCTAACTATCGTGTTTCAGCGATGGTTTTAGGAGAAAAAGAGGCATACGGTTTAATCGAGGGCTTTGATAAAGAACGAAATGAACTCATTATGAAGCGAATCGATTCTAGCTTAAATGTAAAAGTAGGCGAAAAAGTAGTTTCTTCAGGTCTTGGTGGTATTTTCCCTAAAGGTGTACCAATCGGAGAAATTACGGAAGTTAGCACAGATGATTTTGGCTTAACGAAAATGGCTTATGTAAAACCATCTGCTGATTTTTCTATTTTAGAAAATGTTGTAATCGCAAAACGATCAGTAACAGTTATTGATGGGTCTGACGGAGATGCAACAAATGGAGATTTAACAAATCCACAAAAGGTTACTGAAGAGGGGGAAAAGTAATGGTTCGGTTTCTTATTCCCTCTGTTGCAGTATTGCTATTTTTACTAGAACCAGAGTTTGCTATGCTCTCACCGATTGAAGTGGGAGGGCATATCTATTATCTAGTACCTAGATTTTTAATTTTATACTTAATATTTATATCCATCTATTACAGCCGTCAACGAGCGGTAATGTATGGACTTTTTTTTGGTGTCTTGTATGATGTGTTTTACATTGATATTATTGGATTATATTCGGTACTATATCCGCTTATTTGTTTTTTAGCAGGGTCTATCGTGAAAATAATTCATCAGCACTTAGTTGTGACAACGACTATTTCAGTTGTTTTAGTAGCAATTTTAGAATTCGTACTTTATCAATTCTTCTACCTAATCGCTTTTACAACGATACCGTTAACGGAATTCTTACAATCACGACTACTACCAACAATCATTGCTAATACGTTATTTTTAATGATTCTTGGTTGGGCCTTCAAGTATCTAATTAATGCGCGTGTCTTACAGAGAGCACGTGAAGTTTCTTAATATCAAGAGCAACGTGGGGTGAGGCATTCATGAAAAAACAATTAGTTAATATGAAGGGAACAAAGGATGGTTTTGTTCTTCGTTTAGACGATCAATGTTCGTATGCCGATTTAGTAGAAGAGCTAAAACGAAAAGTTTCAGAAGGCGGTATCGATGGTAAAGTAGATGTACAATTACATTTAGGCTATCGATACTGTTCAGATGAACAAGTAAAAGAGCTAGTAAAAATTGTTCAAGAATCAGAACAGTTAATTGTAGCAAAAGTGCAAAGTGAAGTACTGACTGTCCATGAAAGCAACCAGAAAATGATAGAAAGCCAACAAGATACATATGTAGGAGTGGTCAGATCGGGACAAATTCTACGTGCCTCGGGGGATATAGTAATTGTGGGGAATGTGAATCCGAATGGGCGTGTAGAAGCTGGTGGTAATGTATACGTCCTTGGCAAACTAAAGGGAATTGTACATGCTGGTGTACATGGGAATAAGGAAGCGATTATTGCTGCCTCTCGTTTAGAAGCCACACATATCATGATTGCTGATCAGGTTGAGGCAATGTCAGATGAACATGTAAAAGCTATCAATCAAGCAGACATGGCTTGTGCATTTATTGGCTATGATGGGCGTATTGCGTACGATCAAATTCATGCGTTAAAAAATATTCGACCATTATTGAATGTGTCTAAGGGAGGAAGCTAGTGTGGGAGAAGCGATCGTCATAACTTCAGGTAAGGGCGGTGTCGGTAAAACGACAACAACGGCTAACCTCGGGACTGCATTGGCTCTACAAGGGAAAAAAGTATGTTTAGTAGATACAGATATTGGCTTGAGAAATTTAGATGTTATTCTAGGTCTCGAAAACCGTATTATTTATGATTTAGTTGATGTTGTAGAAGGACGATGCAAGATCCATCAAGCATTAATTAAAGATAAACGTGTAGATGATAAACTATTTTTATTACCTGCTGCTCAAACGACAGATAAAAATGCTGTCACACCTGAGCAAATGGAGAGCTTAGTAGAGGAATTAAAGAGAGACTATGATTATGTTTTAATTGATTGTCCCGCTGGTATTGAGCAAGGCTATCGCAATGCAGTAGCGGGTGCAGACCATGCAATCGTTGTAACGACACCAGAAATTTCAGCTGTGCGGGATGCAGATCGAATTATTGGACTGCTTGAACAAGAAGAAATAACTGCTCCTAAACTAATTATTAATCGTATTCGTCAGCATATGATGAAAAACGGCGATACACTCGATGTCAATGAAATTACAACACATTTGTCAATTGATCTATTAGGCATTATTGTCGATAGTGAAGGTGTTATCTCATCATCAAATAAAGGTGAGCCGGTCGTTATGGATCCGACTAATAAAGCATCTTTAGGTTACCGTAATATTGCCCGTCGCATATTAGGTGAATCTGTGCCATTGATGGCCATCGAGGACGAGCACCGAGGAATGTTCTCAAAACTTAAAGCATTATTTTCAAGATAATTAAAACCTTTTCGTGCATGTGCGCGGAAAGGTTTTTTTATTGAAAGCAAATTGTGTGAGTGACTGGCACATTTTTTACGTGCATGAATGGACATGCTGCCTCATATAGTGTGAAAAAAGAGGATGAGAGCTTGTTTAAAAAATGGAAATGGATTGTTATGATATTACTTGTGGCTGCAATTATGCTTGCGATTCGATTAGAAGATCAAGGCGTAATGGAAACACCTGTGCGAAAGCTTGTAACGACATCAGCAGATTTAACATATTTAAGTGAGCTCGGAAAAAGTCTGCTAAAAAAAGAGGAAGAAACGATAATGGTTTCAAGTGATGTAGGGCAAACTGAACTATTAACGTTCACGAATGCGCAAGTTTTTAAAGAAGGGTTTTTATTACAATATGATATTGGACTTCCTGTATATGCAGGGCAAAGTGGGCTCGTTGTTTTTACAGGCCATACAAAATATACCGGTAAAACAATGACAGTTAGCTATGAGGATGGCACAACGGTATCCTATGGGATGCTTGATAGTTTAGCGCAGTTACCATACACGACTATACAGGCCAATGACTTAATCGGTATGAAGCAGACTGGACAACTCTATATTTCGATTGAGAAAGACAAAACTCATTTTGATTTAGAACAAATTGTGCAGTGGCTTGAAACAACGGAGAACGATGAAAGTTAAATTGCATTTACTCTGTATCCCTCTGATTTTGTTAATGATTTTCAGTGGCCAGATTGCTTATTATGCAATTATTTTAACTTCGCTGCTATGGCATGAAGCTGGCCATATATTGGCCGCGGTGCTTTGTGGCGTGAAGATAAAATCATGTGTTATCGCACCATATGGAGGGGAAATTGAATTTGAAAATCCAGCAGCTGTGCAGGCATCTTCACTACTTTGGATTGCACTAGGAGGTCCAATCGCCACTATACTGGGGATTGGTCTTGCTTTTTTCATGCCGGATTTAATTGCAATTCGACTAGTCAATGTACAGCTAGTGTTACTAGTAATTAATCTAATTCCAATTATTCCACTGGACGGTGGAAGGATACTTTTAGCATGTTTATTTTTATTTTATCCAAGTGTGCGAGTATTTGAATATTATTATTCGCTCTCACTTATTTTTGCCACTATACTATTTATCGTAACCTTAGTGAATTTGCCACAATCCATTTTTTTGACTGTCCTTTGCCTATTTATATGGTTGCAAGTACTAAAAGAATGGAATTATCGAAAGTATCGTTTAGCATTTGAGAAATATGTAATGAACAGGTTGACTTGATAGAATTCATGTGGTAGTATTTTAATGTTATTGTTTGTAGCACCCGTGCTACTACAACCGCTCTGGGAAGGTTTAAGTATCTTTAGATCACCTTCATATACAGGCGAGTCTGAGTCTAAGAGGAGGTGCAGTAAAATGTACGCAATTATTGAAACTGGTGGTAAACAAATCAAAGTAGAAGCTGGTCAAGAAATCTATGTTGAGAAATTAGGCGTAGAAGCTGACGAGGTTGTAACTTTCGATAAAGTTCTATTCGTAGGTGGCGAAAACGTAAAAGTTGGAGCTCCATTCGTAGAAGGCGCTACAGTAACAGCTAAAGCTGTTAAAGAAGGCCGTCAAAAGAAAATCGTTGTTTTCAAATTGAAAGCTAAAAAGAACTACCGTCGTAAACAAGGTCACCGTCAACCTTATACAAAATTAGTTGTTGAATCAATCAATGCTTAATTGTGAGGTGTAACATTTGATAAAAGTTACGATACATCATGATGAAAACAGACATGTGTCTGCATTTGAATTTTCAGGACATGCTGAGTACGACGAATCTGGTAAAGATTTAGTATGTGCAGGCGCATCTACCATTGCCATTGGTACGGTGAATGCGATTTATGCATTACTACAATTACAACCAGAAGTTGAACAAGCAGCTGAAGGTGGAGGCTATCTTAAGGTAACTTTACCAACAGATTTAGAACCTGAAATCGATACAAAACTACAATTAATTGTCCAAGTAATGACTGCTCAAGTGTATTCTATGGTGCAAAATTACGGACAATATATCCAAATCAACTACAACCAAGTAGGAGGTGGAACAGAATGAAATTGTTATTAGCATTAGACCTTCAACTTTTCGCATCGAAAAAAGGGGTAGGTTCTACAAAAAACGGACGTGACTCTGAGTCTAAACGTCTTGGCGCTAAACGTGCTGATGGCCAATTTGTAACTGGTGGTTCTATTCTTTACCGTCAACGCGGTACAAAAATTTACCCAGGTACAAACGTAGGTCGTGGTGGTGATGATACGCTATTTGCTAAAGTTGATGGCGTTGTTAAATTCGAACGCTTAGGTCGCGATCGCAAACAAGTATCTGTATACCCAGCTACACAAGAAGCTTAATTTTAATAAAGTAGACATAAAGCGGAGGACTGCATTTATTGCAGTCCTTTTTTTGGCTAAATTTCAATGAAGAATTAAGGGAAAAATACATCAAAACTTGTTATACTAGTTAAGATAACTTTATTGGAGTGAATGGGATGAACAATCAATCACTAACCATTAGTGAGGTATTACGTTTTGCAAATCATGATTATGTGAATCAACTTCAACTTATTCGCATGAATTTAGATTTAGGTAGAATTGATGAATCAAAAGAACTTATTCAACATTATTCGGAACAGCTACGAGTATTGTCTATCATGAATCGTCTACAATTACCACAAACAATGGAGTGGCTACAAACAGCAGGATGGCGCTATCCATCTTTACCGCTGGAGCTTAATGGTGAGATCAAAAAACCAGTCACTAATAATATTGACAAGGATGTTGTAGAGTATTTAAACAAAACAGTTATGCATGTTTATGATACATTAGATCCATTTACGGAGCAGAGCTTAGCGCTCGATGTACGTGTTGACGATCATACATTTGTTTTGGCGTTTACGCTAAATGGACTGTGGAGTGCAGACGCATTCACCGAAAGAGGTTTGAAACAATTCGACATTCAAACAATTGTGCAGACAAATACGTGCTGGCAATATGTGTTGAGTGCAAATAGGGAGTGAAATAAATGTTTGTCGATCACGTAAAGATATATGTAAAAGGTGGCGATGGCGGCGATGGAATGGTAGCTTTTCGCCGTGAAAAATATGTACCAAATGGTGGTCCAGCTGGTGGTGATGGCGGTCACGGAGGTAACGTTGTATTCGAAGTAGAAGAAGGCTTACGTACGTTAATGGATTTCCGTTATAAACGCCACTTCAAAGCAGACCGTGGTGAACATGGGATGAGTAAAGGGATGCACGGAAAACGTGCTGAAGATTTAATTGTCAAAGTGCCACCAGGTACAGTTGTGATGAATGAGGAAACTGGAGAAGTCATCGCAGATTTAGTTGAGCATGGTCAACAAGCGATTATCGCTAAATCAGGTCGTGGTGGGCGTGGGAATTCCCGCTTTGCAACACCGGCCAATCCTGCACCTGAGCTTTCTGAAAAAGGCGAGCCAGGACAAGAATTAAATGTTATATTAGAGTTAAAAGTATTAGCAGATGTTGGTTTAGTTGGTTTCCCAAGTGTAGGAAAATCAACACTTTTATCTGTTGTTTCTGCAGCAAAACCAAAGATTGGCGCTTATCATTTTACGACAATCGTACCGAATTTAGGAATGATTGAAACAGATGATCACCGAAGCTTTGCAATGGCAGATTTACCAGGGCTAATTGAAGGCGCGCATGAAGGCGTAGGGCTAGGACATCAATTTTTACGTCATATCGAACGTACACGTGTAATTGTGCATGTTATCGATATGTCAGGAATGGAAGGCCGTGACCCGTACGAAGATTATTTAACAATTAACGAGGAGCTAAAGCAATACAATCTTCGTTTAACAGAACGTCCTCAAATTATTGTAGCTAACAAAATGGATATGCCAGAAGCAGAAGAAAACTTAGTGGAATTCCGCAAAAAGGTAGGCGAAGATGTGCAAATCTTCCCAATCTCAGCAGTTTCACGCCAAGGCTTAAAGGAATTATTATTTGCTATAGCAGATTTACTTGAAGTAACGCCTGAGTTCCCTCTATTTGAAGAGGTGGAGGAGCAATCAGACGCAACAGTGATGTACAAGCATCAATCACAAGGTGAAGATTTCGAGATTACACGTGATGATGACGGTACATTTATCATTAGTGGCTACTCGATTGAACGTCTATTTAAAATGACAGACTTTAGTCGTGAAGATGGTATTCGCCGTTTCGCACGCCAATTGCGCGGTATGGGCGTGGACGAGGCATTGCGTGAGCGTGGTGCTCAAAATGGTGATACAGTTCGTCTGCAAGAGTTTGAGTTCGAATTTATAGATTAAGACAGGAGTTTTAGGGGGAAGCGTATGAAGAATGTTGCGAATCAGCGATATTATTTAGTTCGTGAAGATGTATTGACGGATGCTATGCAAAAAACTTTGGAGGCGAAGCAATTACTTTCAAGTGGTTCAGTATCCTCCATTTGGGATGCGGTAAAGCAAGTGGATTTATCGCGCAGTGCGTTTTACAAATATCGTGATGCTGTATTTCCTTTTCACTCCATTGTACAGGAGCGCATTTTAACAGTCTTTTTACAGCTTCAAGATCGAAAAGGAACGTTGGCTAAGTTATTAGAAACTGTGACAAATTCACATTGTAATGTACTAACAATCCATCAAACTATACCAATTCAAGGACGTGCCAATGTGACATTGTCATTAGATGTGACGAGTATGACTTCTGAACTTGATGACTTAATACAGCAGTTAAAACGATTAGATTTTGTTGAATCTGCTGAGGTAATTAGTTCTGGTGCATTGTAGGGGGCTATTTAAAAGAGCCCCTTTGCCTTTTATTAGTTAATGCTGGTAGCTGTTGATACAAAATTTCGCTCCCTTTCCGCATGCGATGAGCAAGCCTCACTGAAGCTAAAAATAGCCTCTGTGAGGTTACGCTTAAGTCGCTATCCTGCAGAAATACTGCGAAATTTTTTTAAAATACCCAAACATAGTGAGTAATACTGCATTTGATATAAGCAACTTTATTTAAACAGCTAGCAAAAGCAGTACATATTTTCACAATTGCTCTTTTAAGGGAGGCTGTGCTACATAGCCTTTTCTTTTTATAAGGAGTTTTCCAAACATTAAAAATGTTTAAGATACTATGAATTTTAGAAGGAGGTCATTTTGATGACAGAGCGACAGTGGGAGAAACGAATTGCATATTTAGGACCGGAAGCATCATTTACATATTTAGCAACAAAATCTATCTTCCCAACTGATTGGCTTGTACCTTGTGCAACGATACCTGAATGTATTGAGGCAGTAGCAGAGGGCAAGGTTGATTTAGCTGTTGTACCATTAGAAAATGCATTAGAGGGCTCAGTACCATTGACGCTCGATTATTTATTCCATGAGGCAACGCTTTATGTGACAGGTGAACTACAATTAAAAATTCAACAACATTTAATGGTCAATAAGGCGCAAAAGGACAATTGGGAATCTATCAAAGGAGTATATTCACATCCACATGCTTTAGCACAATGCCATAAATACTTATTTTATCGCTTCAGTGATGTGCCTTTACATCAAACAACATCAACAGCGGCCGCTGCTAAATTTGTATCCGAAAATCCAGATGAATGTATTGCAGCAGTAGGTAATGCAGCCGCTGCAGCAAAATACGGACTAGATATCGTACAAGACAATATACATGATTTTCATTTTAACCATACTCGTTTCTTTGTGTTATCCAAGCAAAATAAACGTCTACCCCAGGAATTATCCGAAGGGCAAGCGAAAACAACCTTCATGATTACGTTACCGACAGATCGTTCAGGTGCTTTACACCAAGTTCTTTCCGTCTTTGCGTGGCGACAATTAAATTTAAGTAAAATTGAATCACGTCCGTTAAAAACAGGTCTTGGGGATTATTTCTTCATGATTGATGTTTTAGCAGATGAAAAAGAACCAATGATGCGGGGAGCTATGGAGGAACTAGCGGCACTTGGCTGCAAAGTGAAATCTCTTGGTACATACTTTACATATTTAACATCTGACGAGGACTAACAGGTTTAGGGGTGTCAAAAATGGGTGGTATTATATTGTTTGATGGTATTTGTAATTTCTGTAATAGCAGTGTGCAATTTATAATCAAACGCGATCAAGCTGCGTTCTTCAAGTTTGCTTCGATTCAAAGTGAGGTTGGGCAAGCCCTTCTTGCACAATACAAAGTACCAGCAAATATCGATAGTGTGATTTACATTGAGGAAGGTAATATTTATTTTGAATCAACAGCAGCGCTTAAAATTAGTCGACGTTTAGATGGCTTATGGCCTGCTTGCTACGTGCTAATTGTTATTCCACAATGTATACGAAATACAGCATATAAACTTTTTGCAAAAAATCGTTATCGTCTTTTCGGTAAAAAGCAAGCATGTCTATTACCAACACCTTCACAACGACAACGTTTTCTTTAAAGTGCCAGTCACTCAAACAATTCTGAATTGAGCACAAAACATAAGCCGCAATAGGCGACGCGACAGCGACGGTTGCGGCTTAAACTTGAAGGTGTAACCTGAAGGTGTCAGGCACACAAACAATTTTGAAAATTTTATTACTATCCAAGTAAAAATCCACGAAGATTACTGCGGCTTACATCGTGCCCGCGGAAAGCAAAGTGGATTTTTTACGTTCGTTATAGAAACCCTGGTATTGTGCTCAAGAAAACTATGAACTGGCTCTCGGCTCTAATTTCCGTCTGTCGCCTTACATTATTGATCTGAGACGAGATAGCCCTTTTTTTGCAACGATTGCTCAATTAAGTCTAACACTTCAACGGAAGGTGCTGAAATAACATGAAGATGAGTGCCGCCTGTAAGGGCAGATAAGTAGCTTGCTTGTGTATCATTTACACGTTGTACAAATTTTTCAACTTCATGACGATTGGAGACCATGAACGAAGCGGTAAGCTCTCCGTAAATGGGATGCTCGACAATGACATTTTTAACGGTTCCACCACAGTCCACAATTGTTAACAATTCGTCTTTAGCGTCTTCAGGTTTGTGGAAACATGGGATTGTCCGTTCAACAGTTTGACTGAGTTGCTCTTGGTGCATATAAATATAACCTTGGCTTGTTGCAATGATAGGTTCATTTCTAGCCTTTAATAATGTCATATCATTAACTATGACCTGTCTAGAAACATTTGCAAATTTAGCGAAGTCTGTCCCAGTTATAGGTGTGTTGCTTTTTTTTAGCAGTTCTAAAAGTTGCAGTCGGCGTTCCTCGCCTAACATTTTTTTCATAAAAGATCACCTCTGCCATGTAATAAAGGAAGTGTTATTCCTTAAGCAATAGTGTACCATGAAGCTTTTCCACCATGCGTAATTTTTTGTATCCAAATGAAACATTGAACATATGATACGTAGAGAGGAAGGGAGGAAAAAATTGCGTATTCATATTGTTCAAAAGGGAGATACGTTGTGGAAGATTGCGAAAGAGTACGGTATTTCGTTTGAGGATTTAAAGCGACTCAATGCCCATCTTGCCAACCCTGATTATATTGTTCCGGGCATGGAAATTATTTTGCCTGAAAAAATAAACATGGAGCCACATAAAGGATCACATAAGGAAACACATAAAGAAACACAAGTGCATAAAGAGATGCCAACTCAAACAAAGCCTAAGGAAAGTGTTAAAAAAGAGGTGCAAAGACCGATGCCGGTACCACCACCTATTGTTATTCAACCACCAGCACCGATGCCTATGCCAGAACCACAGATGATTCCAATACCGTTTCCAATGCCAATGCCAATGCCGATGCCACAACAACAGCAACCGATGTGGGTGCCTCAGCCAGTTGAACTTAGCTGGAACCAACAATTAGTAATGCCACAAGTGCAACAACCAGCACCACCACCACCAGTAGCACAGCCAGCACCGCCACCACCACCGCCGCCACCGCCAGCACCAGCACCGCCACCGGTTCATATGGTACCACATATGCCAATGGTACCTCATTGCTCTAGCTGTCATCAGCCAATGCATCATCAAATGTGGTGGCATATGCCAATGCATCCACAAGTAGAGGCATATCCAATGCCACAGCAACAAATGCCATATGCTATGCCGCAACAACCAATGCCAACTTATGTAGAAGGTGCGAATTTCTTAGAATCAAGCTCATCACCATTCTTTAATGAGCCACAAATGCAGCCTCAATTTGAACAGATGCCAATGATGCCGATGATGCCGATGAATCAACCTTGCGGATGTGGCTCACAGCATGGAATGGGTCAATCTTGCGGATGTGGTTCACAACATGGAATGGGTCAATCCTGTGGATGTGACTCTCAGCCGGTAATGATGCCTAATTGGCAATTTGACCATGGTCAATGCCCACCGCCATGCCCGCCACCATGTCCTTCAACTGGACCATGGGTTTCACCGAACTTTTTCCCAGGCGGGATGACGCCTTATCGATGGTAAAAAGGCATACATTGTTGAAGAAGTAAAGCCGAACATTTGGAAGTATAAATATCGATCAAATCATTATTTTGTGAAACGAGCAAAGCAGTTAGAAATAGCAGATAAGGTGAGGGCAATTCATCGTCAACTTGGACGAATAGAGCCCTCTCTCGTCCTGCCTCTAGTAAAAAGTGATGATGAGCAACTTATCGTTCAAATGTGGCAAGAAGGAAGCCACAGTGCGAATTTTGCACATAAAAAAGATAGAGAACAATCTTTAAAGTTATTAAACACACTGCATGATACAAATCAAAAAATTGCGTGGCAACGAGTGCCAGGTTTGTATACCTTCTCACAGCTTTTAAAATGGCAGATGCGTCATATGCGTTTTAAAAGTAGACGAAATGAATTTAGAGCATTTTTAACGAGAGAAGAAGTGGATCAAATCATTCATTTTAGTGAAAAGGCTTTGCAGTTAATGGAACAAGAAAATGTGCCAGAAAAAGATATAACGTTGCTACATGGTGATGTCGTTCATCATAATTTCTTATGGTGTTCAGATGGGGAATTACGCTTAATCGATTTTGATCTTGCACATCTTGGTGAAGCCGATGATGAATATATATTATGGCTGCATCGTGTATTACCTGCAGTAGATTATAATATTGATAGTATATTGAACGAATTACCAGAGCTTCAACGGTTAGATAAGAGAAAGTTACATCGTTTAAAGTTTCCAAATGAATTATTGCGAGAGTGGTTATTTGCTGTAGATTTGCCACTAGAACAACAGCTAGTATTTTTAGATTATTTAATACCGTTTACTAAGCGAGCCTTAACATACTGGCCGAAACTGTGGTACGATATTGATAGAGTGATGAAGAAATGACCGTCCCCGAGGCGGTCATTTTTGCATGTGAACGGTACGATCGCCATTTATATAGTCGAGCATTCGTTCGCTATATGCTATAATCGAAGACGATGAATGTGAGGGATTTTACATGTATGATTATTTAAAAGGACAAGTAGTGCGTATTACGCCTGAGTATATCGTTCTAGAGCAACAAGGGATTGGCTGGCAGTTGAATACACCTAATCCATTTGTATTTCGTGCGTCAGCCGTAGAACAACAAATATACGTACATCTACATGTTCGAGAAGATGCACAAATGCTGTATGGCTTTCCAAATTTAGACCAACGAGAGCTGTTCCGAAAATTAATTTTAGTGTCGGGCATTGGGCCTAAAGGTGCGCTTGCGATTTTAGCGACAGGCAACCCACAACAAGTAATCAGTGCCATCGAGCGAGAAGATGAAGCATTTTTAGTGAAATTCCCTGGTGTTGGTAAAAAGACAGCACGTCAAATGATTCTAGATTTGAAAGGCAAACTTGGTTCTTTACTTGACACAATTGAGTTACCTAGCTCTGAGGATGAGTTACCATTATTTGGCGTCAATCCATATAAGCATGAACTAGAAGAAGCTATTCTAGCATTAATGGCACTTGGCTATTCGGAAAAAGAACTCGATAAAATCCGACCGCTTCTTGAAGATAATGACAAGCTGGAAACAACAGATGCCTATATGAAGCAAGCATTACAGCTTCTACTAAAGTTAAAATAATGAAAGGGGGGCAGGTACATGTCAGAGCGCATGATAGCAAGTGAAGCAGGTAGTTATGATGAACAATTTGAATTATCTCTAAGGCCACAAAGATTAGCTCAATATATTGGGCAGCAGAAGGTTAAAGAGAACTTACAAATTTTCATTGAAGCGGCAAAGCTTCGGCAGGAAAGTTTGGATCATGTACTATTATATGGTCCTCCTGGATTGGGAAAGACGACATTAGCCGCGATTATTGCAAATGAAATGAATGTTAATGTTCGTATGACGAGTGGCCCTGCTATTGAACGTCCAGGAGATTTAGCCGCAATTTTAAGCTCACTGGAGCCGGGGGATGTATTATTTATTGATGAAATTCATCGCCTTCCCCGTGCGATTGAAGAAGTACTTTATCCGGCAATGGAGGATTTTTGTTTAGATATCGTTGTTGGAAAAGGCCCTGAAGCACGTTCTGTCCGTCTTGATTTGCCACCTTTTACACTCGTTGGGGCAACTACAAGAGCGGGAGCGTTGTCTGCGCCACTCCGAGATCGATTCGGTGTTCTGCTACGTCTAGAATTTTATGATGATACATCACTAGCTGAAATTGTAGTTAGAAGCGCGCATTTATTTGATGTCGATATTGAGCAAATAGCCGCAGGTGAAATGGCAAGACGCTCACGTGGCACGCCCCGTATCGCTAACCGCCTACTTAAACGAGTGCGAGATTATGCACAAGTGCTTGGAGATGGTATGATAACGGAGGACCTTGCCAAGCAAGCGCTAGAACTTTTACAAGTTGATCCTAGAGGGCTTGACCATATTGACCATAAACTTGTGACCAATATGATTGAGCGCTTCCGTGGTGGCCCAGTAGGCTTAGATACACTTGCTGCCTCCATAGGAGAAGAACGAGTGACGATAGAAGATGTGTACGAGCCTTATTTAATGCAAATAGGCTTTATTCAACGTACACCGCGTGGACGTGTTGCAACGCATCTTGCTTACGAACATTTTGGATATGATTATCCACAACAAACATAAAAGAAGGAAGTTTTTTCAATGCGTGTAGAAGATTTTGATTTTGAATTACCAGAGGAGCTCATTGCACAAACGCCACTTGTCGATCGTACGGCAAGCCGTTTAATGGTCGTGACACCGGGCTCAGAAAAAGTCGAGCATCATCATTTTGCCCATATATTAAATGAGCTACATGCTGGTGACTGTCTTGTATTAAATGATACAAGAGTATTACCAGCACGTTTAATGGGTGTGAAAGAGGAAACGGGCGCACATATCGAAGTTTTGCTTTTAAAGCAAACAGCAGGCACTGATGAATGGGAAACACTTGTAAAGCCGGCAAAGCGTGTTAAAGTGGGTACCGTTGTGACATTTGGCGACGGTTTACTAACCGCTACTTGTACAGCTGAGTTAGACCATGGTGGCCGTATGTTTGAATTTAAATACGAAGGCATTTTTTACGAAATTTTGGAGCAACTTGGAGAAATGCCATTGCCTCCATATATTCGCGAAAAATTAGATGACAGTGAGCGTTATCAAACTGTATATGCAAAAGAACGCGGCTCGGCTGCAGCACCAACAGCAGGTCTTCATTTTACGCAAGAATTATTAGATCAAGTTCGCGCAAAAGGTGTGGAAATTGTTTTTATAACGCTGCATGTTGGTCTTGGAACATTTCGTCCAGTGAGTGTGGACTCGATAGAAAATCACGAAATGCATGCTGAATTTTATAGTGTAACAGAAGAAGCGGCTGCTACAATCAACCGAGTGAAAGCTAATGGTGGTAATGTGATAGCTGTTGGTACAACATCTACTCGTACGCTCGAAACAATCGGCTCTAAGTATGGAGAAGTGCGTGCAGAGCAAGGTTGGACATCTATTTTCATTTATCCAGGCTATAAATTTACTGTAGTGGATGGTTTAATTACAAACTTCCATTTACCGAAATCGACATTAGTGATGCTTGTTAGTACACTTGCGACGAAGGATACGATATTAAGTGCCTACAATCAGGCAGTAGAAGAAAAATATCGCTTCTTCAGCTTTGGGGACGCTATGTTTATACGTCCAAGTTCAATTCGTAAATAAATGTTTTATCAACATTCTATTAAGACAGTTGAATGTTGATATTGATTTTTCAAAGTGAAAAATTAAAAAAATCGGAGTACTGTTTTTACTTTAGATAAGAGAGGATTTATTATTTTATGACACAACCAGCAATTCGTTATGAATTACTTCATACATGTAAGCAAACAGGAGCACGACTAGGCATCGTGCATACACCCCATGGCTCTTTTGAAACACCAGCATTTATGCCTGTGGGGACTCAAGCGACCGTTAAAACGATGTCTCCAGAGGAATTAAAAGAAATGAATGCGGGCATTATTCTTTCAAATACGTACCATTTATGGCTTCGTCCAGGCAATGATATTGTTAAGGAAGCAGGTGGACTGCATAAATTTATGAATTGGGATCGCCCGATTTTAACAGATTCAGGTGGCTTCCAAGTATTTTCACTGAGCCAATTCCGTAAAATTGAAGAAGAAGGTGTCCATTTCCGTAACCATTTAAATGGAGATAAGCTGTTTTTAAGTCCAGAAAAGGCGATGGAAATTCAAAATGATTTAGGTTCAGACATTATGATGGCATTTGATGAATGTCCACCTTACCCAGCGACATATGACTATATGCTGAAATCAGTAGATAGAACGACGCGTTGGGCAAAGCGATGCAAAGAAGCGCATGCTCGTCCAGAAGATCAAGGCCTGTTCGGCATTATTCAAGGTGGGGAATTCGAGGAATTACGTCGTCGCTCTGCTGAAGCATTAGTAGAGCTTGATTTTCCGGGTTATGCAATAGGGGGCTTATCAGTCGGCGAACCTAAAGATGTGATGAACCGAGTGCTAGAATTTACGACACCGTTAATGCCATCAAATAAGCCGCGTTATTTAATGGGTGTTGGTTCTCCAGATTCTCTTATTGACGGCGCTATTCGAGGAATCGATATGTTTGACTGTGTATTACCAACACGAATTGCACGCAATGGTACATTAATGACATCTGAAGGCCGTTTAGTCGTTAAAAATGCGAAATATGCACGTGATTTCGGTCCAATTGATCCAAACTGTGATTGCTACACATGTAAAAATTATTCTCGTGCGTATGTTCGTCATTTAATTCGTACAGAAGAGACATTCGGTATACGTTTAACTTCTTATCATAACTTACATTTTTTACTGAAGCTCATGGAGCAAGTGCGTGAGGCTATTCGTGAGGATCGTCTTGGTGATTTCCGTGAAGAATTTTTCGAAAAATACGGTTTTAATGGGCCGAATGCTAAAAACTTCTAAAAATGGAATGAGTCTTAGCGAAAATTTACCTGTTATAGAAAAACTATTGATAATATAGAAAAATTTTGGGCTTGTCCATCGCTTTTTTAGGGTGAAATAGTCTATACTAAAAAAGTGAGATTTGGAAAGGGGGCTAACAATATGAATATGGAATCAATTTTAGGATTTGCGCCTATTATATTGATGTTCGTGGCGATGTGGTTCATTTTAATCCGTCCTGCTAAAAAGAGACAGCAAGAAACGCAAAATATGCAAAGTAGCTTACAGCGCGGTGATAAAGTTATTACAATCGGTGGCTTACATGGTGTTATCGACTCAATTGAGGACACTGCTATCACTTTAGTTATCGCTGATAATGTTCGCGTTAAATTTGACCGTCAAGCAATTGGACGTGTCGTAAATGACCAAGTATAATAATATAAGGCGTTGTCCCAAATAATTTTTGGACAACGCCTTTGCAATTCTAAAAGCTTTGTCGAAATGTGCGCATTTTTGACACAGCTTTTTTGTATAAAAAGCAACTGTTACGGTCACCTTGATATTGTGGGGGTGTCTGGATGGAAGAATATTTAACAATTATTTTTAGAACGTGCTTTTTATATGTGTTTATACTTATTGTTTTTCGTTTAATGGGTAAACGAGAAGTAGGTGAACTTTCTGTCATCGATTTAGTCGTGTTTGTTTTGATTGCGGAAGTTGCCGCTTTTGCACTTGATGATTATGAAAATTCTTTATTTAATGCCATTTTACCGATTATTATTTTGCTCTTTATTCAAATATTGAGTGCTTATTTATCGTTAAAAAATAAAAAGATACGTGATTTAGTTGATGGTGATCCAGCATTGCTCGTTAAAGATGGTATTATCCAAGAAAAAGAAATGCGAAAGCAACGCTATAATTTAGATGACCTATGTCAGCAACTACGGGAAAAGGGCATTTCTTCAGTTACTGAAATAGCTTTTGCCTATTTAGAGCCTTCTGGAAATCTTTCCGTTTATAAAAAGGATGAGAAGGCATTTGTCTATCCGCTTATAATTGATGGTGATATACAAGATAGACATTTATTGCTAATTCATAAAGATGAGGATTGGTTAATGGATGAGCTAGCTAAAAATAATATTCAGGATACTAGTACAGTGTTCTTTTGTATATGGGAAGACAATCGCCTGCATATTCAATTAAAGGAATTTTAAACCTTCTTGGCTAATTTACGAATATAAAGGAAATCTGTAAAGCGTAATTGGTTGGTCATTAATAACAGCGTAAATAGTAAAAATAATGTAACACAGCTACTTAATAGGAATGGTAGTGGCATAATTTGCATGAAGAAATATTGCGCAATACAAACGCCAATAAAACAACTATAAGGTACAACGAACATACGGAAGCCTGCGCGTAAATTTTTGCGTTGTCTAACTGTAGCGATATGCAAGAACGATGTAAGTAAAACACCGAAGCCAATTGCTACAACAGCACCTTTTTCTTGTATCCCAGGTTGAGAGGCCAGTACAAACATAACGAATAGTTTGCCAAGACCACCGTATATTGAATTCATCATTGCAGCACGAGCTTCACCGACAGCTTGTAAAATCGAATGTAATGGACTTTGAATGTAATAAAAATAAAAAATGGGTGCTAAAATTTTCACATAGCCTCTATTTTCTTCTAAGTGAAATAATTTCATTGCTAAGTCATCACCGTGTACGAAAAAATACGTAGCAGCGAAGCAACCTACCAATGAAGATAAGCGTAGAGAAACAGATATACGTTCCTGTAAAAGAGCGTTATGTTGACGAGCGACTGCATCACTAACAGCAGGAATAAGGACAATTGAAAGTGCAGTGGATACAAAGGCTGGGAATAATAGCAGGGGCACTAAAACACCTGAAATAACTCCGTATAATATAGTCGCAGCAGATGCTGTCAATCCTGCCATCGTTAATGCCTTTAAAAAGATAATTGGTTCTAAAAACCAAGTGAAAGAGCCAAACAGTTTGCTTCCCGCTGAAGGTATGGCAACCCGCAACATCGGTGAAGCAGGATAGGACTCCACTTTGCTTTTTCTTGGCAATAATCTTTTCTTTGAAACCGTATAATGTAGCCATAAATACAAGAAAGCAACTACTTCAGCTAACAGTGTAATACCCATTGCAGAAGCTGCAGTTATCGAAGCATTATTATAAGCAGCAACCAATGGTAACATGAAGGTAATAAACCCGATACGAACAATTTGTTCAAGCATTTGTGCCCAAGCGGTTGGTGTAATTTTAGCAACGCCCTGTAAATAAGCGCGGAGTAATCCTGAACCGACCGAAACTGGCACAGCGAAGAGTGCAATCCAAAGTGTAAATGTTGTTTGTTCATTATGTAACAGCGTAGTAGAGATATAAGGTATTGTCAGTGCAACGAGTGGCATAAAAACAATCATACCGATAAACGACCAAAGGATTGCCGTACGCATCACGCCAAAAATGCTTTCGCGTTTATTTTTTGCTAGTAATTCAGCTACAATTTTTGCTACAGCGATAGGTAGTCCAAGTTGAATGAGTGAGATGAAGAAAATAAATGCAGGATAGGCGGTCATATAAATACCGACTGCCTCTTCACCAGCAATACGCATAAACTGCATTCTATAAAAGAAGCCAAAGAGTTTAGATAAGAAAATCACAAACATTAAAAATAGTGTACCTCTTACAAAAGAACTCATGCCATCCGTCCCTTCTCAAGCCGCAAAAATTCATTTACACTATTTGTATGCAAACACTTCTTACGATACAACTTTGATTGGAGATGATTCAAAATGAGTATGCAACATGCACAACTATTTGAAAAAATTCGTCCGGCAATTGATAGTAAGATTGCAGAATTTAAGTATTATAATTATGATGCGATTACAGCAGAAGAATTATGGCGTTTTTGCGTAGAAAAAAAATGGCGGAAAAAAAATATAGAGCAATTGCGCTTATATGAAATTATTGCTACTATTTTTGCAGTTTCACCGTCTGATATTGTCTCATTCAACCAAGTAGAGTTTTTGCAAAGTGGGGATTGGTTTGCAGAAATAAACACAGAGGAACTAAAATCATTGCTTGGTCCGTTGAAAACACAAGCAGAATATGTCGGTTCTGTAAAAGATTAATAAGAATACTACAGTGTTGAATTGACACCAAGCGCAACGTGTTTCATAATGAGTGTGTTGCGCTTTTTTACTTTGTACAAGCCTTATCGAAAAAAAGGCTGTAAAAAGTTGTAAGGAATTTGGATTTCCCTACATAAATGTTCCGCTTACTATTCATAATGAAATGGGAGACGCATCTTCTATTAGTACGGGATTTGCGCGTTATTGAACGATTAAAATAAGTAAAGCAACCCTTTTGAAGCACGAGCTACAATTATTCTAAGGTAAAGGAGGAATACAGGTTTCAAAAGGTATTGCTAGTATACTTGTTTGCAGTGTAAGGGATGCCCTTGCACCAATTCGAGGAGGATTTATAGATGAAATTAAGAAGTCGAATTGTTGCATTCGTGCTACTTTTGGTGCTATTTGCAGCTTCCATGGGTACGACTGTAGATGGCGTCTTAAAGGACATTAAGCTTGGTCTTGATTTACAAGGCGGGTTTGAGGTACTTTATGAGGTCAATGAATTAAAAGAAGGACAAAAAATCACACCAGAGGTTGTAACCGCTACGGCAACAGCTCTTAGTAACCGTGTCAATGCAATTGGGGTAAGTGAACCAAGCATACAGGTTGAAGACAAAAACCGTATTCGTGTGCAATTAGCTGGGGTTGAAGACCAAGAATCTGCTCGTAAAATGCTATCTACATCTGCGAATTTAACATTCCGTGATGTCGATGATAATTTACTTTTAGATGGTGATGATTTAAAGGCTGATGGTGCGTCAGCTTCCTTTGACCAACAAAACCGTCCAATTGTTTCGCTAACGTTAAAAGATGCGAAAAAATTTGCGGATATTACGAGTAAAATTGCTGCCAAACCACAAGGCCAAAATTTACTGGTTGTATGGCTAGACTTTGAAGAAGGTGTCGATTCTTATAAAGCGGAATCACAAAAAGCGAAACCTCGCTATGCTTCTGCAGCAACAGTTAGTCAAACGTTAAATACTACAGATGTAATGATCAGTGGTAACTTTACAGTGGACGAAACAAAAAATTTAGCAGGTATTTTAAATGCAGGGGCACTTCCAGTGAAACTTGATGAGATTTACTCTACATCAGTTGGGGCACAATTCGGGGACCAAGCATTAAAAAGTACAGTATTTGCAGGTATTGTGGGCGTAATAGTTATATTCCTATTTATGCTATTCTACTACCGTTTACCTGGTTTCATTTCGATTGTTACTCTTGCTGTCTTCACATTCTTAGTACTTGTAGTGTTCGACTGGATTAATGCCGTGCTAACATTGCCAGGTATTGCAGCCATCGTGCTCGGAATAGGGATGGCAGTAGATGCGAATATCCTAGCAGCAGAACGTATTCGAGAAGAGCTACGTGTTGGTTATTCGGTAAAACAAGCATTCCAGATTGGTTCAAAACAATCTTTATCGGCGATTGTCGATGCTCAGCTAACAACATTATTAGCTGCAGGTGTATTATTCTACTTCGGTACAAGCTCTGTAAAAGGATTTGCAACAACATTAATCATTAGTATCTTATTGAGCTTCCTAACGGCTGTTTGGGGTTCTCGTGTGCTACTAGGGTTACTAGTAAACAGCGGTTACTTTAATAATCCAGCATGGTTTGGTATACCAAAATCTAAACAACATAGCTTGGATGAAAAAATTGGTACATTAGATTTATCAACGAAATTCGATCGATTTGACTTTGTTCACAACCGTAAAAAATTCTATACGCTCTCTTTAGCTATTTTTGTTGCAGGGATTGTCGTTCTTGGAATTTTCCGCTTAAATCTTGGGATTGACTTCTCAAGTGGTACGCGAGCGCAAATAGAAGCGGATCAAACATTAACAAAAGAAGAAGTTTCAAAATATGTGTCTAGCATCGGTTTCCCATCTGATGATATTGTGCTTTCAGGTGAGAAAAATAATATGGCGGTTATCCGTTATAAAGATGACTTATCACAAAGTGAAATTTTAAAATTCAAGAAGGTAGTGGGCGAGAAATATGGTCATGAGCCTGGGGTAAGTACCGTATCTCCAACTATCGGTAAAGAGCTAGTAAAAAATGCTATTAAAGCATTAGCACTTGCTGCACTTGGAATCATCATTTATGTAGCGATTCGATTTGAATGGCGTATGGGTATTGGCGCGATTGTATCGCTTCTGCATGACGTATTCCTAATTATTGCTGTCTTTAGTTTTATGCGCTTAGAAGTGGACATTACGTTTATTGCGGCCGTACTGACAATTGTTGGTTACTCCATTAACGATACCATTGTTACATTTGACCGCATGCGTGAAAACTTAGAGCAATATGATACAATTCAAGACCGAGAAGTCTTGGCGAACATTGTTAATAAATCGTTGCGTCAAACGATGGGACGTTCGGTAAATACGGTATTAACTGTAATTATCGTTGTAGTGTCGCTCCTTATTTTCGGTGCACCATCAATTGAAACGTTCTCAATTGCGTTATTAATTGGTTTAATTACAGGTATGTATTCTTCAATCTGTATTGCAGCCCAAATCTGGTACTCACTAAAAGTGCGTGAGATGAAAAAATCAGATGGTCAATTACGCAAAAAAGAGAAAAAACAATGGGGAACAGACGAACCTACTGTTTAATAAATAGTTAAAAGAGCCATTCTCAACTGATGTTGAGATGGCTCTTTTTGTATGGTTTGAATACTTCCTGCATAGCTAGGCATTATAGTATATCTGATCTTTATTTTAATTATTAATTAAGAATCCGAGCAACCCGTAACGGAAATTAGCATGTAAATTGAAAGAAATATTATCGCTAATAAACGTGAAGAAATAGCCGATAGATTGCTTGAACTATCGCTAATAAAAGAGCAACTTTATGTGCTGAAAAACATCTTTAAATCAGAATTGGTTGACAATTATTGTAGGGTGGCATAGAATAAGGCTAACTTTTCGTTCGGATACGGCAGAAGGTCTCGGGAGCGAGATCAGCCTAGAACAGATGAGCAGAGCATAGACGAGAATAGCTGAGAAATTGTTGAATAAGAGTAGTAGCATAAGTGTGCAATCTAGAGAGTCAGTGGCTGGTGAAAACTGATTTGTAGCTTATGTGAATGGACTTATGAGAGTTGCTATGCATAATAGCAAACGGATTCCCCACGTTATCGGGGGTGCTTCAACTAAAACATTTGCCTATTAAATCTTTCGTATAAAAACACTGCGATAGATTTTATTTGCTATAGGTAAAAATGATGAAGTACATAAGTGAGAGCTTTATAGCTCTAATATGAGGTGGCAACGCGGTCATGATCGTCCTCTGTAATTAGGAAAATTCCTTTTTGCAGAGGGCTTTTTTTGTTTTGTTTTATGCTTTTGCTAAATCGAGAAACGTAAAATTTATTTTTAAAAGGAGTTTAGTCGATATGCAAACAACCAGTTCAAGAACAAAGGTGAAGAAAATAAATGGGGATTCGTTAACACCAATATTAATTTTTAGACGCTTGCAAGGTACACATAAATTTTTGCTAGAAAGTTCGTCACAGCATGAAGGGGCAGGACGCTATTCTTTCATAGGTGCCAATCCTCGGAAAACATATATAGGTATAGGCGATGAGATTAAGGAATACTCCTATAAAACGGGAAAAACCTACACACATAAAGGCGACATTTTCGTATTGTTGAAACGCTTGATGCCTCGTATTTCTAATACGACTGAATTTCCATTTTCAGGTGGTGCAATAGGTTATATTGGCAGTAGTGCTACAAACAACGTAGCAAGAAATCAAGAAATTTTAGAGGGGCCAGATATACATTTTCATGTATATGAAACGATTGTTGTTTTTGACCATCTAACGGATGAAGTTACATTGATTCATACAAACATCGATGCAGAAAATAAAGAGCCGAATTTAGAGGAATTGGCTCAGCAGTTATTAACGGGCAAAGAAGATGATGATACAACGTGGAGCTATCAAGCGCTAAAGACGTTAGCAGATAAACAATTTGCAACATCTGTTACAAACTTAACAGAGACGTTAAGCGAGGAGCATACACGTGTTATTCTTTCCAAACACTTTTTGGCTACTATGCATGGAGATGCCTTTGCTATATATCGTCAATTACGAAAGAAAAATCCTGCCCCATATATGTATTATGTAACATTTGATGATCATATTGTGATGGGAACATCGCCTGAAAGTTTGGTTCAAGTAAAAGGTGAACGTGTTATTGCGACACCTACGGAGGGCTCTTTTCCACGCGGCACAACCAACTTAGAAGATCGAGAAAATGAACGAAAGCTGTACGAAAATACTGAAGTGAGAAAATCGCATGCAGTTCTTGTTACGGCTGTACAACAAGAGCTAGCAAATGTATGTTTTCGTGATTCTATTCAAGTGATTGATGCCATGAGAATTGAGCGTTCGAAGCATGCGCTGCTTATGACATCCTATGTAGAAGGGCAACTATTACCGATGCTACATGCAATAGATGTCTTAGCTGCGACAATACCGCCATTTTCATCTACAGGTATGCCAGATCAACAAACCGAGAGTAATTTAGCAAAAACAACTCAATCAGCAGGTGTTTTTGGTGGTGTAATTGGATTTATAGGATTTAATGGGCATTTAGATTTTGCATTAACAGGTAAGTCAATTGTTGTTGAAAATGAAACAATGCATATGCAATCCACTTTAACGGTAACAAAATATTCAAATGTGAAAAATGTACTGAAACAAGTAACAGCGGAAGAACAGTCCTTTTTGAAACATTTTGAAAATGAAGGTGAGATAAAATAATGGAAATGATAAAAAGAAAGGTTCAGCAACGTCAGCATTTAATGTACGAGGAAATGATAGAAGCTGCAAAATGGATGTTCCAACAAAATACGCCGAAAGAAGAAATAGCTAATTTTTTATTAAGCTTATCCACAAAGGGCGAAACGGCTCATGAAGTGGCAGCATTAGCAACGGTTATGCGTTCGTTTGCATTGGAAGTTCCAGCTAAAGCAGGTGTCTATATGGATAACTGTGGTACAGGAGGTGATGGATTAAATACATTTAACATTAGTACTGCATCGGCCTTTGTATTAGCAGGGGCAGGTGTCAAAATGGCGAAGCATGGTAATCGCAAAATTTCATCTGCATCAGGTAGTGCTGATGTGTTAGAGGCATTAGGTATTCATACAAATATTTCTATCGAACAAACGGTAGAGCTTTTAGAAAAAGAAGGTATTGCTTTTTTATATGCTCCAAATGTACATCCAAAATTGAAGCGTATCGGAGAGGTCCGCCGTGCCTTAGGAAAGCCAACTATTTTTAATCTTGTCGGGCCACTGACAAATCCAGTCCCATTATCAACTCAATTTACGGGCATTAATCGCCCAAACTTTGTAATGGAATACGCTTCCGTTTTACAAATGCTTGGACGTGAGCGAGCGATAGTTGTTTCTGGTCCAATGGGTTTAGATGAAGCTTCACTTGCTGGTCAAAATACATTTGTGTTAGTAGATAAGGGAGATTTAATTCCGTTTTCCTTAACAGCAGATGATGCAGGACTTCACTATGCACCTTTAGAAGCGATTCGTGGTGGCAATGCTAACGACAATGCAGCCATTATGCGCAAATTGCTGGCAGGTGAACAAAGTGCTTATTTAGATACAGTATTGCTAAATGCTGGAATTGGTTTATTTGGCCATGGGATTGCGCAAACCGTCAAAGAAGGTGTAGATATTGCTAAGGATAGTATCTTCAGTGGACGCGCATTACAAAAATTAGAGGCGGTTGCCGCTTATAGTGAGAAAATTAAAGAGGTGGAGATTGGGCAATGAATATATTAACTAAAATTATAGAACAGAAAAAAATAGAGGTAGCCGACTTACGTACACAGCCAGATCCATTAGCCGATTTCAATGAAATAAAGCGCAACTCTCTTTTGGCAACGTTAAACACTGCGGATACTTTGCAAGTCATTGCAGAAATGAAACGTGCTTCTCCGTCGAAGGGGCTTATTGCACAAGGCGCTGATCCTGTAAAACAGGCAAAAATTTATGCAGAAGCAGGTGCAGCAGCTATTTCTGTGTTAACTGACAAAGCATTTTTTCAAGGTTCGTTTGAAGATTTGGCAGCAGTTGCGAAGGCTGTGCAAACACCACTACTTTGTAAAGATTTTATGATTGATCGTGTGCAAATTCGATTTGCCAAGGCTGCTGGTGCATCTATTATTTTACTAATTGTTGCAGCACTTGACGATACAACGTTACAAGAATTATTTAGCTTTGCAACAAGCTTGGGACTAGAAGTGTTAGTAGAAGTTCACGATGTTGAAGAGCTTGAACGAGCAGTAGCTCTAGGTGCAAAGTTAATTGGTGTCAACAATCGAGATTTACGCACATTTGAAGTAGATTTAGCACGAACGAAAGAAATTGCAGAGGCTTTTCCATTTGGGGAGCAACGGGTGCTAATTAGTGAAAGCGGCATTTGGGACAATGAAGATGCTAAAAAGGTTGCGGCAATGGGAGCAAGCGCTGTTCTTGTAGGAGAATCATTAATGCGCAGTGGCGATGCAGGTAGTGCTCTTCGACATTTACAAGTAAATAAAGAGGGTGCATCAGTATGACGAAGGTAAAAATTTGCGGTTTGAAAGAAGTACAGCATGTGAAAGCAGCGGTGCAAGCGGGAGCGGATGCCATCGGTTTTGTCTTTGCACCAAGTAAACGCCAAGTGTCCATTGAACAGGCGCAACTATTGGCCCAGCATGTACCTGAAGGAATTGTGAAAATAGGTGTTTTTGTAAATCCAACGCCTGAGGAATTACAACTGGCAGTCTCGAGTGTGCCATTGGATTATGTGCAATATCATGGCGAGGAAACGCCAGACTTTATTGTTCAGCAGGGCTATCCTTCGATAAAGGCTCTGTCTGTCCATTGCGCTGAGGATGTGCAGGCGGCGACCAATTATGATGTTGACTATTATTTATTTGACGCTCCTGGCACGGATTATAAAGGGGGAAGTGGTCATACGTTTGATTGGACGTTACTTGAGGCAGCGGGTATCCAACATGACAAGCTAATACTAGCAGGCGGTTTAAAGTTAGAAAATATTCAAGAGGCATTGTTACTTGTATCACCTTCTATGGTAGATGTTTCAAGTGGTGTTGAGACAGAGGGTAGCAAAGATACGAAAAAAATAGAAGCATTTTTACAAGCAGTAAAGAGGGGGAGAGCATAATGACAAATTCAATCGCAAATAGTGTACCGACGAAGGAAGGGCGCTACGGGAAATTTGGCGGACAGTATGTTCCAGAAACATTAATGACGGCATTAATAGAATTAGAAGCATCTTTTGATGAGGCAATGGCAGATCTAACATTCACTAACGAGCTAGCTTATTATTTACAGGAATATGTAGGACGTGAGACACCACTGTACTATGCTGAAAATTTAACAAAAGAGCTTGGAGGAGCCAAAATCTATTTGAAGCGTGAAGATTTAAATCATACAGGCGCCCATAAAATTAATAATGCCATTGGTCAAGCGCTTCTTGCCAAGCGCATGGGTAAAAAGAAAATAGTGGCGGAAACGGGAGCAGGACAACATGGTGTAGCGACAGCGACTGCTTGTGCATTATTAAATCTGGAATGTGTCGTTTTTATGGGTGCTGAAGATATCAAACGACAACAATTAAATGTTTTCCGTATGGAGCTCCTTGGCACAAAGGTAGAATCTGTTGAAACAGGTTCGAAAACGTTGAAAGATGCAGTTAATGCTGCTCTTCGATACTGGGTGACGAATGTCGAAGATACACATTATATTTTAGGCTCAGCTCTAGGTCCACATCCCTTCCCGAAAATAGTGCGTGATTTCCAGCGTATCATTGGTGTGGAGACAAGAGCTCAAGTCCTTGCAAAAGAAGGACGTCTACCAGATGCTGTTGTCGCTTGTATAGGTGGTGGTAGTAATGCTATTGGCATGTTCCATCCATTTGTCGATGATGAATCGGTAGCGTTATATGGTGTAGAAGCAGCTGGAAGTGGTATTGATACAGGGAAACACGCTGCTGCCATTGCAGGCGGACAATTAGGCGTTCTTCATGGAGCGTACATGTATTTACTTCAAGATGACAATGGTTTTGTTCAGGAGGCACATTCGATTTCAGCAGGTCTTGATTATCCTGGGAAGGGACCAGAGCATTGTTATTTGCATGATATCGGACGCGCAAATTTTGATTCTATAACAGATGATGAGGCGCTTGAAGGTCTACAATTACTAAGTCGCACAGAGGGAATTTTACCGGCTCTGGAAAGTGCACATGCTATTGCATATACAGCAAAGCTTGCAAAAGAAATGAAAGCTGATGACATCATTGTTGTTTGTTTATCAGGCCGCGGTGATAAGGATGTACATACTGTTCGTGCAGTACTTGGAGGTGATATATCATGACAACATTACAGCAGGCAATTGACCAAGTGAACAACGCTGGTAATAAAGCATTTGTGCCCTATATTATGGCAGGAGACGGTGGGCTTGAAACGTTAAAGCCAACTATTTTGTCATTACAAAAAATGGGTGTGACAGCCATTGAAGTTGGTATTCCTTTTACCGACCCTGTTGCAGATGGTCCTACGATAGAGCAGGCAGGAGAACGAGCTTTAGCAGAAGGTGTAACATTGCGAAAAGTCCTAGAAGCGCTTGCCTCATTCCGTCAAGAGATTACAGTTCCATTAGTTGTTATGACATATTTTAATCCCGTTTTAGCTTATGGTTTAGAGCAATTTGCCATCGCTTGTGTAGCAGGGGGAATAAAAGGGTTAATCGTTCCTGATGTACCACTAGAGGAAAGTGATATACTTCGTCAAACTTTAAATCCCCATGGTGTTGATATTGTACAACTTGTATCGTTAACAAGCCCACCAGAGCGAATTGCTCGTATAGCAGCGGCTAGTCAAGGTTTCGTTTATGCAGTAACTGTGAACGGTATTACTGGAGCTCGCGCAAGCTTTGCAGATGATTTAGAAGGTCATTTTGCCCGTTTGCGTAATATGAGTCACATACCTGTGTTAGCTGGTTTTGGTATTTCAACCCCTCAACAGGTGGTGAGCATGGGTGCCCTTGGCAATGGCGTAATTGTAGGCAGTACAATAGTGGCGGCTTTGCATGAAGGAAATGTTGCTAAAGTCGAAGCATTAGTCGCTGCCTCAAAAGGAACTGAAATTGTTTGAGTGCCTGCCACTTTGCGTGCACACTTCTAATTCGTAACACTTGCTTGCGGGCGGTCTGTTGCGGTGCAATCGGCGGCGTCTTCCGCTCTAATCAAATGAAATTGTTTGAGTGCCTGCCACTTTATTCGTCGCCATCCACTCCTAAGTCTACTCTTTCTTAGAGTAGGCTTTTTAATATGCTGAAGGAAAGTGGCGTGCATGTTAGAAATAACGAAAAAATAGACAATCTATTAAATCAGGATAAATCTAGTAAGCTAGTGGATAGTGCGAATATGCTCGATTTTCGGTATAATAGCCTTCGTGAGGAAGTGAGAAATATGATTTTATCGAAAAAAAGATGGCAGGTCGAGCGTCCAGACGCACAACTTGTACAAACATTACAAAATGACTTACAACTTTCTGCTATTGCGGCGAAAATTTTGGTGGCCCGAGGCTGTTCAACATCAGCTGATGCAGAAAGCTTATTAAATATGACAGAAGCAAATATTCATGATCCGTTTTTAATGCATGGTATGACAGAAGCGGTAGAGCGCATCCAGAAAGCACTGGAAAATAATGAGAAAATTTTAGTTTACGGGGATTATGATGCCGATGGTGTGACAAGTACGACGGTCATGCTCAATGTACTACATGACCTTGGAGCCGATGTGTCATTTAAAATACCTAATCGTTTTTTACATGGCTATGGTCCGAACGAAGCTTTATTTCGTGAAGCCTATGAAGAAGGCGTTCAATTAATTATAACGGTGGATAATGGGATCTCAGGTATTGAACCGATTCGTGTGGCAAAGGAACTTGGAATGGATGTGATTGTGACAGATCACCATGAGCCTGGTGAAGAGTTACCACAAGCGGATATCATTTT
The DNA here is from genome assembly GCF_044761135.1 of Lysinibacillus sp. NPDC097868. Lineage (NCBI taxonomy): Bacteria > Bacillati > Bacillota > Bacilli > Caryophanales > Bacillaceae > Lysinibacillus > Lysinibacillus sp. NPDC097868. Next base: position 684,040 of record NZ_JBIWBS010000001.1, read on the forward strand.
ACATCCACGTGTACCTGAGGGGCATTATCCGTTTGGTGAGCTTGCGGGTGTTGGTGTGGCATTTAAATTAGCGCATGCTCTATATGGTGAGCTGCCAACACATTTATTTGAGTTTGTGGCAATTGGTACCGTTGCAGATTTAGTACCCTTAGTCGATGAAAACCGTTATCTTGTAAAACGCGGCATTGAGGAAATGAGACGTTCACTTAGCCCGTGGATACAGGCAATGTGTGAAGTAGCAAGTGCAGAGCAAGCCACTATCAATGAAGAAACGATTGGCTTTTATTTTGGGCCACGTTTAAATGCAGTTGGGCGACTTGGCGAAGCGTCTCCAGCTGTTGAGTTACTAATGGCAGAGGATGCACCAAAGGCGACAGCTCTAGCGAAACAGCTAAATGAATGTAATACAGAACGTAAAGATATCGTGAAAAGTATTACAGATGAGGCGATTGCTTTAATCGAAGCAGATGAAAAGATTGGGGATTCTCTTGTTTTAGTTGTAGCAGGGGAAGGCTGGAATGCTGGCGTTGTAGGTATTGTAGCATCAAGACTTGTAGAACTTTATTATCGTCCAACAATTGTTCTCTCACTAGACTTTGAGAAAGGGACAGCAAAAGGGTCTGCACGCAGTATTGAAGGGTTCCATTTATATAATGAATTGGCGAAAAATAGAGATATTTTACCACATTTCGGGGGACATCCGATGGCAGCGGGAATGACGTTACCATTGGAGCATGTGGATGAACTGCGAGCACGATTGGATGCACAGGCAAGAGAATGCTTAACAGAAGAGCAATTAACGCCGGTTGTTTCAATTGATATTCCGCTAAAAATTGATGAGATTTCCGCGGATGCCATAGAAGAAATTGCGACGCTCGGCCCATTTGGAACAGATTTCCAGAAGCCGGTGTATGTGCTTGAAGATGTGGAAATTGCATCGATGCGAAAAATTGGTGCTGCTGAAAATCACATTAAAATGGAATTAACAGACGGCCTTGAGAAATTGGATAGTGTAGGTTTTAATAAAGGGCATTTGTATAATGAGCTGACATACGGCATTAAAGTATCGTTTATTGGAGATCTTCAAATTAATGAGTGGCAAGGACGTAAAAAGCCACAATTTATGATTGAGGATGTTCAAACGACAGAATGGCAATTATTTGATATTCGTGGAATTCGCCAAACATCTCGTTGGTTGCATACAGTGCCAAAAGAGGAAGCTGTTTTTTATGCGTTCCGTCCTGAGACGATGAGCTATTATCACTCATTGCTAGGTGTGCCAATTCAATTAGTTGATGCCGAGCTGTCCAATGTAGAGCAAACAAATTATATTGTGTTACTTGATTTACCGCACAACGTTCAAATATTAGAAAATGTAATACAAAAAACAGCACCTTCTCGTATTTATGCTCATTTTTATATGCCGGATTCCCAGTACTTCAACGGAATGCCTACACGAGAACAATTTGCCTGGTACTATAAATTTCTAAAGCAACGTCCTGCATTTCCATTAGATATGCATTTAACGGATTTAGCAAAGCATACGGGTTGGCCGTTAGAAGCATTAAAATTTATGACACAGGTGTTTTTTGAGCTCAATTTTGTTAGAATGGAGAGTGGACTGACGACTGTCAACGTGAATGCGCCGAAAATGGCATTAACTGAGGCGCCGTCTTACAAACAACGTTCAGAACAGATTGAAATAGAGCAAAAACTTGTCTATGCACCATATATAGAGTTAAAGCAATGGTTTGATGAACGATTAAATTTATATACGAATACAATTTCGTAGGAGGAGCAAGAACTATGGATTTAAAGCAATACGTGACAACAGTTGAGAACTGGCCAAAAGAAGGCATTAGCTTCAAAGATATTACAACAATTATGGATAACGGTCCAGCTTACAAATATGCAACAGATCAAATCGTTGAATACGCTAAGGAAGTTGGCGCAGAAATTATTGTAGGTCCTGAAGCTCGTGGTTTCATTATAGGTTGCCCAGTTGCCTATGCGCTTGAAATTGGCTTTGCACCAGTTCGTAAACCAGGAAAATTGCCACGTGAAGTAATTAGTGCAGATTACGGTTTAGAATATGGTAAAGATACATTAACAATGCATAAAGATGCCATCAAACCAGGTCAAAAAGTGCTTATTTGTGACGATTTACTTGCAACTGGGGGGACAGTAGAGGCAACGGTTCGCTTAATTCAGCAATTAGGTGGGGAAGTTGTTGGCTGTGCATTCTTAATTGAGCTAATCGAACTAAACGGTCGTGCAAAACTTGGCGATCTAAGCATGAAAACATTAATTCAATATTAATAAACGAAAAAGGCTGTCCCGAATGTTGGGACAGCCTTTTTTTATAAAGTGCCAGGCACCCAAACAATTCTGATAAAACTAGTCGTAGGATTTCACTACTTTTTGAATTTTTTTTAGCGTTTCATAAAAGTCTATATATTTTTCGAGTCCAATATCCTCTATGATTTTTTCCTGTATGTCCATCCAAATTGGCGTTGCTTCATTTAATTTTTCATTTCCCATAGCCGTTAAAGAAATGATCTTTGTTCGGCCATCTTGTGTATCGCGCGTAACATCCACAAAGCCATTTTTCTTCAATAGATTGACATTACGGGTTATCGTTGTCTGATCAAGTAGTAGAATATCACCCAATTGACTTACTGAAACTGCTTTATGATGGGCAATATTAGCTAGCATCGAGTATTGAGTAACTTTTAAATGAGTAGGTTCAAGAGCTTTATCATATAGCTGCGTAACGGCCCTAGTCTTTTTTCTAAGATTCGCACATACGCAAATTTGAGTATAGTCAATGTCTGTGTAATTTCTCTCCATAACTAGATCTCCTTTTAAGTTTTTCGTTAAACTATATTGTACCACTAAAATGGAATTATTTTCTTGACATCTAAAATAACGAGTCATTATTATATATGTATATACATATATTTTGAGCATACCTGTTTTCTAAATTTATTTCATATAAAAACAATCGTTTTACATTTTTCTAGAAATGTAGGTGGCGTTATGAAACGTATTCATTACAGTTGGTTTATTTTATTGATAACATTTTTTTCAATTATTGTAGCAGGCATTACCCTATCTTCATCAGGTGTTTTTATTGGTCCGTTTGAACATGAATTTGGGTGGGATCGTTCGGTAATAGCAATGGCTTTTGCCATTAGTCTTTTTTTATATGGGATTTCCGGTCCGTTTATGGCGGCATTACTCGAAGTTCTGGGCTTAAAGAAAATGATGCTAGCTGCTATGGCGATATTAATTATAGGCATATCGCTCACATTGTTAATGCAACAAGCATGGCAATTGATTATTATATGGGGGTTTATAATTGGTCTAGGGGCTAGCCTCTTTTTAACTGTTTTAAGTCCTTTTGTAGCGAATCATTGGTTCGAGAAAAGAAGAGGGCTCGCTTTAGGGATATTAACTGCCAGCACTGCAACAGGACAATTAGTTCTTCTCCCGATATTAGCAATGATTATCGAAAATTCTTCATGGCGATGGGCAATTGCATTAATAATGGTGTTAAGCTCCATTATGTTTATCATTATTTTATTGTTTATGAAAAATAAACCGATGGACGTTGGGCTTCTTGCATATGGACTTGAAGAAGAAAAAGCAGAAAGTGTTGTAGAAAATAAGAAAAACCCAATTATTATTGCTTTTAATGGTTTATTCGCTGCAATAAAAGTGAAAGAATTTTGGCTTTTAGCAGGTAGTTTTTTTATTTGCGGGTTATCAACAAGCGGGTTAATTGGTACGCATTTTGTATCGTATTGTATTAGTTTCGGTGTACCTTTAGTAACGGCTGCTTCGTTTCTATCGTTCATGGGAATATTCAATTTAGTCGGAACAACATTATCAGGCTGGTTATCTGATCGCTTCGATAATCGTTGGTTACTATTTTGGTATTATCTTTTAAGAGGTGCTTCTCTCGTTTTACTGCCATATGCATTAATGCAAGGTTCTCTTACATTGCTCATTATTTTTACTGCGTTCTATGGATTAGATTGGATTGCAACTGTACCGCCAACTGTTAGTATTTCAAGACAAATTTTTGGCACGCAAAAAAGTGGTATTATTTATGGTTGGATTTTTGCATCCCATCAGGCAGGTGCTGCAGTAGCAGCATACGGTGGAGGTCTAATTTATAAATTTTTTAACTCGTACACATGGGCGTTTTTCTTAGCTGGTGTATTATGTGTTTTAGCTAGCTTGTTTGTCATCATCGTGAAAAAGCAATCTCCGAATAAACTAGCACATTAAAATGAATTCTATAGTAATGAACAGAACGGATTGAACATAATAGTATAAACGACATGAAAAGTACAAATAGTATGCTAGGAAGTATTCTAGCGTGCTATTTTTTTGTTGTAAAATCTTTTAAGCATGCATAAATAAGAGAAATGTTTGACTTTTTCCAAACAAAAGTTTATGATGTAAACAAATATAATAAAAGGTGATGCTATGAATGAAAGAGAACAAGCGGTACTGGCTTTAATTCGTAAAAATCCGTTTATGTCTCAGCAAGAGATGGCAGATAAAATGAATCTGTCCCGTCCAGTACTTGCAAACCTAGTGTCGAGCTTAACGAAGCAAGGGAAAATTGTTGGCCGTGCTTATATTTTACCTGAGGAAAATGAAATTATTTGTATCGGCGGAGCTAATCTTGATCGGAAATTTCATGTAAGAGGGACCGTGCAATTAGGGACTTCTAATCCTGCAAGCTCCTCATTCAGTGTAGGTGGGGTTGGTCGAAATATTGCGGAAAATTTAGGTCGACTTAATCATGAGGTGACGTTACTCACGACAGCTGGAAAGGATGCGGATTGGCAAGTAATCCAAGAAGCATCAGAATCCTTTATGAATTTACGCTATGTCGAGCAGTTACCAGATGCTTCAACTGGTTCCTATACTGCGATTATGGACGAGCAAGGTGAGCTTGCATTAGCTGTTGCAAACATGGAAGTTTATGATTTATTATTGCCAAGTTTATTAAAGAAATATGAGCCAATGCTAATGAATGCAGGCTGCTTTATTATGGATTTAAATTGCCCGAAAGAAACGGTAGCTTACATCCAACAAGTAGCGATTGCGCGAGCTATTCCGTTTGTCATTGTACCGGTGTCCTCGCCAAAAATGAATCGATTACCAGATACATTGCAAGGGGTTACATGGTTTATTTGTAACACAGATGAAGCAGAAACAATCGTTGGTCATAAAATTGAAAACGATGCAAACTATGAAAAAGCTATTCAAAAGCTTCTTCAATTAGGGGCCGAGCATGTCATTATTACTGCAGGTAGCAAAGGTGTCTATGCTGCATCTGCAACTAGTACACCAAGTCATTTTGCTGCTAAGGCAATAACTAAAATTGAAGATGTAACTGGCGCGGGTGATGCTTTTGTAAGTGCTGTCATCCATAGTTGGCTAAGGGGACAATCCTTTGAGGATTGCATTAATGCAGGCTTAACGAATGCCAAAAATACACTTGCATCACCGTACACAGTAAGACCTGAATTATCAGAAGAATTGTTAAAAAGTGAAATGGAGGAATAACACATGAAAGAATTCATCGTATTATCAGAAGAAGTAAAAGCTGGACAAGCAAAAGGACTACCAATTGTTGCATTAGAGTCAACAATCATTTCACATGGTATGCCATATCCTCAAAACGTACAAACAGCTCGTGAAGTAGAGCAAATTATTCGTGACAACGGTGCGGTACCTGCAACGATTGCGCTAATTGACGGTAAAATTAAAATCGGTTTATCTGATGAAGAACTTGAAATGTTTGGGAATGCACAAGGTGTTGCTAAAACTTCTCGCCGTGACCTAGGCTATTTATTAGCTACGAAAAAATTAGGCGCGACAACAGTTGCTGCAACAATGATTTGTGCTGAGCTTGCTGGCATTGAAATTTTCGTTACAGGTGGTATCGGTGGTGTGCACCGCGGTGCTGAAACAACAATGGATATTTCAGCTGACTTAGAAGAATTAGCGCAAACAAATGTAGCTGTAATTTGTGCAGGTGCTAAATCTATTTTAGATATCGGTTTAACACTAGAATATCTTGAAACAAAAGGTGTACCAGTTGTAGGATATGGCACTCCAGAGCTTCCTGCATTCTATACACGCCAAAGTGGATTTGATGTAAACTTTAAGCTTGATACACCAGAAGAAGTAGCAGCAATGTTACGTGCTAAATGGGATTTAGGCTTACAAGGTGGCGCAGTTATTGCAAATCCTATTCCAGAAGCAGAAGCACTTGAGCACGAATTCATCACTAGCATTATCGAAAAAGCGTTACAAGAAGCTGAAGAAAATGGTATTCAAGGTAAAAATGTAACACCATTCTTACTTGGCAAAGTAAAAGAATTAACTGAAGGTAAGAGCCTTGATGCAAACATCGCATTAGTAAAAAACAATGCAGTAGTTGGTGCGAAAATTGCTGTTGCCTACAACAAAGCAAACTAACTAGTAAAATAAAGACTCTTTGCGAAGCTGACCTGCCTTGTAAAGGGTCTTTTTGTCTATAATAATGTATTTTTCACCCATTAATACGAAGTGTTCACGATATTATCTAAACTATATGACACAGTCCCTTTACAATCGACCTCTATTTTTTATACAATTAAGTTTATATCTAATCTGAAAAATTTGACGAGCAAGGTGGACATGTTATGGCGAAAGAGCAAATTTTGACTCCTGAAGACGTTTTTGATTTAGTCAAATCTTATATGAATGAGGAAAATGTCGCATTCGTGAAAAAAGCATATGAATTGGCAAGAGATGCGCATATTGAGCAATTCCGTAGCTCTGGTGAACCGTATATTATTCACCCAGTGCAAGTTGCCGGTATTTTAGCTGAATTACAAATGGATCCAGAAACTGTGGCAGCAGGCTTTTTACACGATGTTGTTGAAGATACGGAATTTACACGAGAAGATTTAGTCCGTGAATTTGGCGAGGAAGTTGCGGTACTTGTTGACGGAGTAACGAAGCTTGGGAAAATAAAATATTTATCGAAAGAAGCACAACAGGCGGAAAATCACCGCAAAATGTTTGTAGCAATGGCTCAAGATATTCGCGTCATCTTGATTAAGCTTGCTGACCGTCTGCACAATATGCGCACGTTAAAGCATTTACCTGCTGAAAAACAACGTCGTATTTCAAAAGAAACGCTTGAAATTTTTGCACCACTTGCACATCGTCTAGGGATTTCGACAGTAAAATGGGAGCTGGAGGATACTGCACTTCGATATTTAAATCCACAGCAATATTACCGTATTGTCAGTCTGATGAAGAAGAAACGAGATGAACGTGAGGCTTATTTAGACAATGTCATGGGGGAAATGAAATCTCAGCTTTCTGATGTCGAAATTGATGCGGATGTTTATGGTCGTCCAAAGCATATTTACAGCATATATCGTAAAATGGTGCTACAAAAAAAGCAATTTAATGAAATTTATGATTTATTAGCGATTCGTGTACTTGTTGATAGCATAAAAGATTGCTATGCAGTGTTAGGAATAGTCCATACTTTATGGAAACCGATGCCTGGGCGTTTTAAAGATTATATTGCAATGCCAAAGCAAAACTTATATCAATCATTGCATACGACCGTTATTGGGCCCTATGGCGACCCATTAGAAGTTCAAATTCGTACAAAAGAAATGCACAAAATTGCAGAGTACGGGATCGCTGCTCACTGGGCATATAAAGAAGGTAAAAAGATTGATATTGAAAAACAAAATGTCGATCAAAAATTAACGTGGTTTAGAGAAATATTAGAATTCCAAAATGAATCTTCAAACGCAGAAGAGTTTATGGAATCATTAAAATTCGACTTATTCTCTGATATGGTGTACGTATTTACACCTGAAGGGGATGTTATTGAATTGCCTGCTGGTTCTGTACCTATCGATTTCGCATACCGTGTGCATTCAGAAGTCGGCAATCGTACAATCGGAGCCAAAATTAATGGTAAGATGGTACCGCTCGATACACCATTAAAAACAGGTGACATTATTGAAATTTTAACATCGAAGCAATCATTTGGTCCTAGTCGCGACTGGCTTAAAATTGCGCAATCATCACAAGCAAAAAATAAGATTAAGCAATTTTTCAAGCGTCATCTGCGTGAGGAAAATATCATCAAAGGTAAAGAGATGATTGAAAAAGAAATACGCTCACAAGATTTTGACATGAAAGAAACAATGTCATCAGAAAACTTGAAACGTGTTTGCGATAAGTTTAATTACACGAATGAAGAAGATTTATATGCGGCGGTTGGCATGAATGGTATTACGGCACAACAAGTTGTAAATCGTTTAGCCGAAAAACGTCGTAAAGAACGTGAGCAAGAAGAAGCACTTGAAAAAATCGAACAAAAAATGAAAAATCCAATTCCACAAAAACGTACAGAGTCAGGCGTTATTGTGAAAGGCATTGATAATATGCTTATTCGACTATCACGTTGCTGTACACCTGTTCCTGGTGATGACATCGTCGGCTTTATTACAAAAGGTCGAGGCGTATCAGTACACCGTGCGGATTGTCCAAATATCCAAATAGAGGATGAGCAGGAGCGTATAATCGAAGTTGAATGGGAACATGGGCTTACACCAGAGAAAAAAGAGTATCCTGTCGACATCGAGGTTTCTGCCTTTGATAGACCTGGAATATTAAATGAAGTCATGCAAATCGTTAGCGAAACAAAAACGAATATTTTAGCTGTGAGTGGTCGCGCAGATCGTGATAAAATTGCGACTATCCACCTAACAATTTCTATTTCAAATATTTCACATCTGCATAAGGTTGTTGAACGCATTAAACAAACACCGGATATTTACTCTGTGCAGCGTGTGATTAATTAGAAGTGCTAGTATTCAAACGGTAAGGCACTTCAGTTAAAACGACAGATGGAACGGATTTTGATAGATTGAGGGGTTAAACATTATGAAAGTAGTTTTACAGCGTAGTAAGGCTGCATCTGTAACGGTACAGGGGGAAGTTACAGGTGCTATTGAGAAAGGCTATGTGCTTCTCGTTGGTATTACACATGAGGATACAGCAGATGACGTCGCATACCTAGCAAAAAAAATCGCTAATCTACGCTTATGGGAAGATAGTGAAGGAAAAATGAATCATTCCATTTTAGAGCATGGTGGCGCAATCCTATCTGTATCTCAATTTACATTGTATGGAGATACAAAAAAGGGCAATCGTCCGAGCTTTACAAGTGCAGCAAGACCGGAAATAGCTGCACCGTTGTGGGAGGCTTTTAATGAAGCTTTACGTGGATACGGCTTACAAGTAGAGACCGGTATTTTCGGTGCTATGATGGACGTTGCATTGACGAATGACGGTCCAGTCACGATCCTACTTGAGTCAAAATAGAGGTACATTTCCTATCATTCCTACATATACTAAAAAGAATGGCAAATTTGTAGGAAGGAAGTGTATCGTCGATGACGCAAATAGGAAGGATATCGAATCCTTATTTATATCAAACACTTAAATTGATGATTAGCCAAATAATTGTAGTGCAAACAGAGAAAAGTATCCAGCAAGGTATTTTAACCTCTGTATTGCCTGACCATATCGTTATCGAGGTTTATCATACACCCTTCTTTATTCGTACGGAGGAAATTATATGGGTTACATTGGCGACAAAATAAACACAAACAAATAAAAACCTTCATTTTCTATAATTATAAGAAAATGAAGGTTCTTTTTTATTCGTTGGCATCAAAGTAATCTAAAATGCCTTGATAAATGCCGAGTGTAGCCTGTTCTCTGAATTTTGCCGTTGTAATGATCCGTTCTTCATTGGAATTACTTAAGAAACCTAGCTCGAGAAGCACTGCTTTTTGTCGGTTTTCACGAAGGACTAAGTAATTTCCTTCCTGTGTACCACGATCTTTAATGTTAATTTTACTAGCAAGGCCGTTGTGTATTGCTTCAGCAAGCCCTTTTTGATTGTTGTTCAAATAGTAGGAGGTAAAACCTGAAACCGAACTATTATCAGTAGCGTCATAGTGAATACTTATAAAAGCATCTGCATCATGCTGGTGGGCAACGGATACACGTTTACGAAGTGCAACATATTCATCTGATTCACGTGTCATCACAACATTTGCACCTGCTGCACTTAACTTGGATGCGAGAAGAGACGCAGTTTTCAACGTTATATCTTTCTCGTCAGTTCCTCGCTGACCAGTTGTACCGTGGTCATTTCCACCATGACCAGCATCCACAACAATTGTAAGTCCGTTTAGAGTCCCTTTTTTTCGAGGCTCAGTTTTTGTATAGCTAGTTGTTATCGCTGTGCTTTGTGAAGTGGAGACTACCCAGTTTGCGACGAATGCGGTTTTATCTTCTAATTGTATTTCGTAAAAATCATCTTTAGCCCCTACAATTGGATAGGTTTCGCCAGCATCTACACGTTTAACAACCTCCGCAGTTGTGGTCGCGTCAGTACGTAAGTTTGTCCCATTATAAATAATTGTGACAGATTCAAGCGAGGATGATGATGGTGATGATGACGTTGAAGTTTTCGCAGTCGTTTTTACCGTATCAGAAAATGTCCCGTAGAAGCTGTATACCCAACCAGTTTTTTTGTTACTGTACTGAATTTGAACCCAATTATGTTCTTGTGCTAGTACTTTAAAAGATTGTCCATTAGAAACAGTCCCTATTTTTTGGGATGTTAAATCTGCCTTTTTGCGGACATTTAACGTATCGACTAAAATAGTAAATGTAGTACCTTTAGGTTCAGTTGGTGTAGATACTTCTACTACTTGGTCAGTTGTTGTTTTTTTTGTTGTTTCATTAATCGTCACATAGTCTGCAGATACCCAACCGACTAGACCATTCCAATTAATTTTTGCCCATTCACCATTTTCTGTTATTAGTGCTGCTTGATTGCCTGTTGACAGTTGCCCAAGGACGGGTGATGAAATATCCGGTTCAGTACGGATATTGAGGCGATCAACTTGGGATATGACCGTTTTATCAATTGTTTGTTGCTCATTTATAGAAGCTGTTAGCCAAGATGCTACCCAACCTTCATAATCGGCTGTTTTTACTTGAATCCAATCACCCTCGCGACCGATGGATGTTAACAAATCACCTTCATCTAATGTTGTAATAATCGGGTAAGAGAGCCCAGGTCCTTCGCGTAAATGAAGTATAGTTCCAGTAACTTTTAAATCACTCGAATCGGCAAATACTAGTTCTTTATTGCTGATACTTGGAAACAAGAATGTTAATAATAGGATAAAGATAATGGTTTTATGTATAAGTTTTGTCGTCATTGGACCCCTCCTTTTCTTGTGCTATTTTACCATGTTTTCATGATAAAATTCGAGGGAAAAAGGTAACAGAAATCATTATTTTAATAACTACTTTGTGAAAAATAAGAAAACAGTTGACATTACCTTGCGTTGTGACTAACATAAAGGGTAATCAAAAAATGATTAACCGCTTATGACCAAGCAAGTAGCGTATACCTCTATTGGAAAAGAGAGGGAAAGACTTAGGCTGCAATCTTTCCTACAAAAAAGTATAAGGCGAATAACACTTGAGAGGCTTTTTTCTGAAAAGGAATACTTAGTAGGAAAAAACGGAATCGGCCGTTACCCGATTATGAGGAGGACGCAATGTAGTTTGTGCGTCAACTAGGGTGGAACCGCGGAAGCATATACAGCTCTCGTCCCTTGCAATTTTGCAAGGTGACGAGGGCTTTTTTTGTTGGATTTCTCTAAAAAAAGTCGCTCTGTACTGCTGTTTCGTGCTTTACATACGAAGGCTGGCTCATAAGCAATTGAAAAGGAGGTATTTACATGAGTTTTAAAGTGCCAAGAGGGACCCAAGATATATTGCCAGGTCAATCAGAAAAATGGCAAAAGGTCGAAGCAATTATTCGTGATATTTGTCGTGTGTATCGATATAACGAAATTCGTACACCTATTTTTGAACAAACAGATTTATTTGCGCGCGGTGTTGGAGAAACAACGGATGTAGTGCAAAAGGAAATGTATACATTTGAAGACCGAGGTGGTCGTTCATTAACATTACGTCCAGAAAATACTGCTGGGGTTGTTCGTGCATATGTTGAACATAAAATGTTTGGTGCAGCTGATCAACCTGTGAAGCTATCTTATTTAGGACCAATGTTCCGTTATGAACGTCAACAGGCTGGTCGTTACCGTCAATTTGTACAATTTGGTGTTGAAGCTATTGGCTCAGCTGACCCTGCAATCGATGCAGAAGTGATAGCATTAGCAATGGACATTTATGAATCAACAGGCTTAAAGGATTTGAAATTAGTCATTAACTCACTCGGTGATAAAGTAACGCGTGATGCACACCGCACAGCATTAATTAATCATTTTGAGCCACATATCCATGAGTTTTGCTCTGATTGTCAAAATCGTTTGCAAAAAAACCCATTACGTATTTTAGATTGTAAGGTAGACCGTGAGCATCCATTAATGGCAACTGCTCCTGCATTAACTGATTTTTTAACAGAGGATTCAGCGGCATATTTTGCTCAGGTTAAAACGTATCTAGATACGCTAGGTATTTCATATGAAGTAGACCCGAATTTAGTACGTGGCCTTGACTACTACAACCATACGACATTTGAAATTATGTCAACAGCTGATGGCTTTGGCGCAATCACAACCCTTTGCGGTGGTGGTCGTTATAATGGCCTTGTAGAGGAAATCGGTGGTCCGAATGTACCGGGCATCGGCTTTGCGTTAAGTATCGAACGTTTATTATTAGCACTTGAAGCTGAAGCGGTAGAGTTAGATACAGAATCAGCATTAGAGGTTTACATGATTGCGATGGGCCATGAAGCGAAGCTAAAAGCAGTCGAGCTAACAAGCTCATTCCGTGCAAAAGGTATTTCTACTGATATGGATTATTTAGATCGAAAAATGAAAGCACAAATGAAATCTGCAGACCGTTTAGGAGCTAAATATACTATCGTTTTAGGTGAAACAGAAATAGAAGAGCAAGCAGCAACAGTAAAGCATATGGCATCTGGGGAGCAGCAAAAAGTAGCCTTCTCAGAATTAGTGAACTATCTATTAAATAAATGATTTTGGAGGAAATGCAAAATGGCAAAAAGAACACATGCTAGTAACGAGCTTTCTGAAACGTTACAAGGCGAACACGTTGTATTAAAAGGTTGGGTGCAACGTCGTCGCGATTTAGGTGGATTAATCTTTATCGACCTACGTGACCGTACTGGTATTACACAAGTTGTATTTAGTCCTGATGTAGCAGAAGCACATGCTTTAGCTGATAAAGTACGTAGCGAATACGTAATCGAAATTGAAGGAAAAGTAATTCTTCGTTCGGAAGATCAAATCAATCCAAATGTGCCAAACGGCAAAATTGAAGTGGAAGCGACAAGCTTAATCGTTATTAATACAGCGAAGACACCTCCTTTCCAAATTGAAGATCGTACGGATGTATCAGAAGATTTACGATTAAAATATCGTTACCTAGATTTACGACGTCCTGCCATGTTCGATACGTTCAAAATGCGTTCAGACGTAACTCGTACAATTCGTAACTTCTTACAAAATGAAGGCTTCCTAGAAGTAGAAACGCCTATTTTAACAAAATCAACGCCAGAAGGTGCTCGTGACTACTTAGTACCATCTCGTGTACACGAAGGCGAGTTTTATGCATTACCGCAATCTCCGCAACTATTTAAACAATTATTAATGGTAGCTGGATTTGAAAAGTATTTCCAAATTGCTCGTTGTTTCCGTGACGAAGACTTACGTGCTGATCGTCAACCTGAATTCACACAAGTTGATATCGAAACAAGCTTCTTAACACAAGAAGAAGTTTTAGAAATGAACGAACGTTTAATTCAAGCTGTTATGAAAGATGTAAAAGGCATCGATATTCCTGCGCCATTCCAACGCATGAAATACCAAGAAGCAATGGATCGTTACGGCTCAGATAAACCAGATGTTCGCTTCGGTTTAGAATTAGTAGCGTTAAACGAAGTTTTTGATGGCTGTGATTTCAAAGTATTTGCTGATACAGTAGCACAAGGCAAGCAAGTGAAAAGTATCAACATTAAAGGTGCAGCTGATAAATACTCTCGTAAAGATATGGATGAGCTTACAAAATTCGTTGGTATTTACGGTGCAAAAGGTCTTGCTTGGTTGAAAGTAACGGAAGAAGGGTTAAATGGACCAATCGCAAAATTCTTTGATGAAGCATTAGCTGCGGCATTAATCGAGCGTATGGGTGCTGAAATCGGTGATATTTTAGTATTCGTGGCTGACAAAGCTGATGTAGTTGCAGCATCTCTAGGTGCTCTTCGAACAAAATTAGGTCAAGATTTAGGCTTAATTGATGAATCACAATTTGCTTTCTTATGGATTACGGACTGGCCTTTATTCGAGTACTCTGAAGAAGATGGTCGATTCAAAGCAGCGCACCATCCATTCACTCGTCCATTTGACGAAGATATCGAATTAATGGATACAAACCCTGCTGCTGTTCGTGCACAAGCTTACGATATCGTATTAAACGGTTATGAGCTTGGTGGTGGTTCATTACGTATTTATGAGCGTGATTTACAAGAAAAAATGTTTAAACTACTTGGTTTCTCAGATGAGGAAGCACAAGCACAATTCGGCTTCTTATTAGAAGCGTTTGAATACGGTGTACCTCCACATGCTGGTCTTGCATTTGGTCTTGACCGCTTCGTAATGTTACTTGCGGGTCGTACTAATTTACGTGATACAATTGCATTCCCGAAAACAGCAAGTGCAAGTTGTTTATTGACAGACGCTCCGAGTGAAGTATCTCCAGATCAATTAAGCGAATTAAGTTTAGCGATTAAAACATTTAAAAGATAAAAGTAATGCAAAATACCTGGATTCTCTAACAAAAAATGTTGGGAATCTAGGTATTTTTTGCGTTTTTTGAAAGAATTTATTTTTTTGCTAGAAATCGTTTGAATTATCTGAAATATGGTGTTATTATAACTGTAATACGAATCCTGATGTGTTTGTCTAACTGCTAACTCTATTTAACAGTTTTGACCGAACACTATATCGTCGGGAGCCATCTATTTTTGTAGTGGCAAACAAGCCCCATTTTGGAGAGGGACGTTTAAAGCTATAAAGCGGGCACCCACCTGCAAATTGCGGGTTCAAAACGAATGTTTCATTGGCATTACGGCACAATCGGGATTCGTCCATACATAGCATACTAGAGGCTAAGGGGTACGGTGTGTCGAATAGCGCCTGCCGTAGCGAACCTTAACGTTTTCAGCATAGAAGTGTTAGATTGATTAAAGTCAATCTAACACTTTTTTCATTTGTCCCAGCTTTTTTAAGCCCAAGAAGCATAGGGGGAGCTATTTACTAAATTAAAAGAAAAATAAGAAAAATTGTAAAATTTGCTTTTTATTTTTGAATTTCCATACTATAATTGGTATAGACAACTATACCAAATAACATAGCTTGTCCTTACATTAAAAAGTAAGCTTCGTAAAAACATAGACAGCGGAGGTGTTAAATTGAGCAGTACATTATTAATTTCCAATGTAACTATCGTCAACCATAACGACATACCTTTTAAAGGTGACGTATTGATTGAGAATGGCAAGATCATTAAAGTAGGTAAAGAATTATCCGATAAGGCAGAGCAATATATTGAAGGCAAGGGGAAAGACTTGTTACTGTTTCCTGGCTATATTGATATGCATATTCATGGATCAGCAGGCAATGATGCTATGGATGCTACACAGCAAGCCCTTCATGATATGGCAGCGTCATTAGTTAAAGAAGGTGTCACAGGCTTTCTTGCAACGACGATGACACAAGCGCCAGAAGCTATTGAAAATACATTGAAGACAATCTCTCAATTTGAAAATGGTGACAATGAGGCCAGTTTATTAGGTGTGCACGTAGAAGGACCATATGTTTCGAAGAAGCGTGCCGGAGCGCAACCAATCGACTATATGATTTTGCCATCTATCGAACAATTTGCGAAATGGCAAGCATTAAGTAACAACCGCATTAAACAAATAACTATTGCACCTGAGCTGGAAGGTGGCTTTCCGTTTATTGAAGAGCTTTACAAGCAAGGAGTTATTGTATCAATCGGACACTCAGATGCAACGCTTGAAGAGGTAGATAGAGCAGTAGCAGGAGGTGTAAGACAGGCAACGCATTTATACAATCAAATGCGACCATTCCATCATCGAGACCCAGGCGTTGTAGGCGGAGTACTTGTTGAAGATGCTGTAAAAGTCGAAATCATTGCAGACTTTGTGCATTGCCATCCTATGTCCGTAAAACTTGCCTACCGAGTAAAAGGGGCAGCAGGTATTATTTTAATTACAGATGCTATGCGTGCAAAGGGATTACAATATGGCGATTATGATTTAGGTGGTCAAACAGTCCATGTCACAGAAAGCGGAGCACATTTACCTAATGGAGCATTAGCTGGAAGTGTATTGACGATGGAACAAGCAGTGAAAAATATGAAAGCGGTCACAAATTGTTCGTTGTCAGAGCTTGTTGCAATGTCCTCAACAAATGCTGCGGAACAATTACAATTACGCACAAAAGGCCGTATTGCAGAAGGCTTTGATGCAGATGTAATTTTGTTAGATCAACATTTAAATATTGAAAAAACTATTTGTCGGGGAAAAGTTGTATTTGAGAAATGATAGTAAAAATGCGATAGGATGGTGCATGGCGTGTTAGATAAAAATTCTCATATACCAATCTATATACAAATAGAAGAAGTATTAAAGCAACGGATTTATTTAGAGGAATACAAAATTGGCGAAAATATTCCATCAGAGCGAGAGCTATCGGTTCAGTTTGATGTGAGTAGAATGACTGTCCGTCAATCGATTACCAATTTAGTAAATTGTGGATTGCTTTATCGTGAAAAAGGCAGAGGTACTTATGTTGCGAATCCAAAGTTGGAACAGCCACTAATGGGATTAACAAGTTTTACGGAGGATATGCGTGCAAGAGGTATGGAACCAACTAGTAAAGTATTACGTTTCGAAAAAATTGTTCCACCGTTAGATATTGCAGGAGACTTAATGTTAGAACGGGGCGAGGAAGTATTTTTCGTAACGAGGATACGGAGTGCCGATTCTAAACCGATGGCAATTGAAAGAACATATATTCCAGTGAAAGTATATCCTGAATTAGATGAAAAGAAAATTATGGGTTCGTTGTACGCGCTTATTGAAGCGAAGTTCCATCAGAAAATTGGCAATGCCATACAGCAAATGGAAGCGGCAATTGTAGCAAAAGAAGATAGTAAATATTTACAAATTAATAGTACTGCACCGGTTTTAATTATTAAACGAACAAGTTATTTAGCAGATGGTGTGCCATTCGAACTTGTGCGAAGTACTTATCGTGCTGATCGATACAAATTTATAAGTGAAATTAAAAGGTGATATGATGCGTGCTTATTTTCATGAACTACAAAGGCTATTAGATCTTGTGCTAGAGCAGGAAAATACGCTATTAGCAGAAGCTGCACAAATGATTGTTTCACGTCTTCAAAGTGGTGGAATTGTCCAATTGTTTGGTTGTGGACATTCACATCTTTTAGCACAAGATGCATTTTATCGAGCGGGAGGACTTGTGCCTGTACGTCCAATTACTATTGAGCCATTAACTTTACATGCAGGGGCTTTAACATCTTCGAAAAATGAAAAGGACCCAACGATTATCGTACGACATAAAGATGAATTTCAATTTCAGGAAAATGATGTTTGCATCGTCATTTCCACATCTGGTCGAAATAATGCCCCGATAGATGCGGCATTACTAGCAAAACAGTCGGGGATTCTTGTTATGTCTATGCAATCACTTGAGTATGGTGAACAACCAACACGTCATATTAGTGGAAAACGTTTAGAGGATGTTGTCGATGTAGTTATCAACACACATATTCCTGTAGGGGATGGTCTATTGCACTATCAACAGATGCAATACGCACCTGCGTCGACGGTGATTGGTTCTGCAATTCTTCAAGCGCTATTCAGTCATGTTATTGAGTCATTGGCTGATTGTCAGGAAGTATTGCCTGTTTTTGAAAGTAACAATGTTGAATCAAATAAGCGTCATAACGAAGTGATGATTGCAAACTATCAATCTCGCATTAATTTTGAATGAAATTTGGAGGGGTATCGATGAAAAAAACATTTAAAATCACAACACAAGAAGGTTTACATGCTCGACCAACAGCGCTATTAGTAAGTGCTGTCACACCATTTGAGAGTGAAGTTCAGTTAATCTACAATGATAAGTCTGTCAATTTAAAGTCCATCATGGGGGTCATGGCGCAAGGAATCGTGACGGGAAGTACTATTACGATTTCTGCACAAGGAGCAGATGCAAAACAGCTAATGCAAACAGTTACAGAAGTGATTGTTACTAAAGGAATTGGTGAAGAATGTTAGAAATACAGGGTATTGCCGTTTCTGAGGGCATTGCCTTTGCGAATGCTTTTTGTTTAGTGGAACCAGATTTATCATTTGAGAAATTAACGATTACAGATATCCAGGCAGAACTGAGTCGTTTTAAAGCGGCACTCGCGCAATCGAAGAGGGAGTTACAAGAAATTTTAACACTCGCTCAGAATAAATTTGGCGAGGACAAGGCGGCTATATTTGCTGCGCATTTATTATTGCTAGAAGACCCTGAAATGTTAGCAGCCATTGAAGAGAAAATTAAAACAGGCTGTAATGCTGAGTATGCCTTACATGAAGTTTCCAATATGTTTATCGGACTGTTTGAAGGAATGGACAATGTTTATATGCAAGAGCGAGCAGCGGATATTCGTGATGTATCAAAGCGTTTATTAGCCCATTTATTAAATGTTGAGCTACTAGATATGAGCCGTTTATCAACGGATGTCATCATCGTAGCTGAAGATTTAACACCATCAATGACGGCACAGCTAGATACTAAATATGTCAAAGGATTTATAACAGATATTGGTGGGAAAACATCTCATTCTGCTATTCTCGCACGCTCACTAGATATACCAGCAATCGTTGGAACAAAGACGGCTACAAAGGCAATTAAACAAGGCACACCAATTATTATGGATGGCTCAAATGGCAATATTATTATCGATGCTACACCAGAAGTGTCAGCATTTTATGAGCAACAGCAACAAAGGCTTAAGCAGCAGCAGTATGAGCTCCTTCAATATCGCGCAATGTCGAGCGTAAGTGCGGACGGCCATAGTGTTGAGCTTGCCGGCAATATCGGCAAGCCAGAAGATGTGGAAAAGGTAATGGATGCAGCTGGAGATGGCATCGGCTTATTTCGAACTGAGTTTTTGTATATGGGACGGCAGGAGCTCCCAAGTGAAGATGAACAGTTTCTTGCGTATCGCACAGTCCTTGAAAAAATGCAGGGAAAGCCAACGATTGTTCGGACATTGGATATTGGTGGTGATAAGCATCTCCCTTATTTAAAGCTACCAGCTGAAATGAATCCATTTTTAGGCTATAGAGCGATTCGTATTTGCCTAGACCAACAAGCAATGTTCCGTACACAGCTACGTGCATTACTAAGAGCAAGTGCTTATGGCAACTTGAAAATAATGTTTCCAATGATTGCAACGTTAGATGAATGGAGAATGGCAAAGCAATTGTTGTTTGAGGAAAGAGCATATTTGCAAGCAGAAGGGGTTGCAATAGCTGAAACAATTGAACTCGGAATAATGGTAGAAATTCCGGCAGCCGCAATGATTGCTGATTTATTTGCAAAAGAAGTCGATTTTTTCTCGATAGGTACAAATGATTTAATTCAATATACTTTGGCAACAGATCGTATGAATGAAAATGTCTCTTATCTATATCAACCTTATCACCCAGCAGTACTGAGACTTATAAAAAATGTTATTGATGCAGCACATAAACAAGGGAAATGGGTAGGTATGTGCGGTGAAATGGCAGCAGATGAAATAGCAATACCTATTTTACTCGCTTTAGGCTTAGATGAGTTTTCCATGAATGCTTCTTCCATTCTCAAAACGAGGGCACATATTGTAAAGCTTTCGAAGAAGCAGTTAGGCCAACATATTGAGCAACTTTTAATGCTATCTACCGCATCTGAGGTTGAAGCATATGTAAAAAAATATCTAGCTATTTAAGTACTTATTTTTAATATTCCGAAAATAAGGAGGGCGTCATGGACATAAAATACGTTTCGGCAAATGATTATCAACAAATTCATCGATTACGAGATTATTGCTTTCCAAATAAATATAGTGGTGCGCGGCGCGATGATTTTCATTATTGGATTGAGCATAGTGCAACTTTAGGAGCTTATGATGGCGATAAGGTTGTTGGGCAGCTATTAATACTACCGCTTAATATGACGATACATGGTGAAAACTATGAAATGGGTGGTATTGGATTTGTGGCAACATATCCTGAGCACCGTCAGCAAGGAATTATAAAAAAGCTAATGACGGCATCTCTAAAGGAAATGCGACAACATGGGCAAACCATCTCGGTACTTGCACCCTTTTCCGTTTCTTTTTACCGATATTTTGGCTGGGAATTATTTTTTGACAAATTGCATTATGCAATTCCTAACTCACAGTTTCCTCAGTTCGGCAAACAGTTAGATGTGGTAAAGCGTATGAGCTTTGAATGGCCGGATAGTACGCTGTTCGAAACAATTCAACAATTTCATAATGCACAAGCAAGCGTTACAAATGGGGGGATGATACGTGACGCAGCTTGGTGGAAACGCATTGAAAGAAGGTCACCTGAAAGTCATTTTGCTGCGTGTTTTCTGGAACAAAAAATAGTAGGATATATCCGCTATACCATTCAAAATGGCACCTTTACAATCCATGACTTTATTGTAAAGGATCATTTAGCGGAACAAGCACTATGGCGCTTTATAACATCACATGCAGCAAGTGTACACACGATCGAAGGAATTACGACAAATGATAGCCATTTTGGTTTTAATTTTGAAAACCCGCAATTTCCAAAAAAGATTATACAAGATGTCATGGTCAGAATCGTGGATGCCTTTGCCTTTATGCAACGCTATCCATGGGGAGATTTACAGCAAACTTTGTACGTTCGTCTAGAGGATCACTTTTGTCCGTGGAATGAACATATTTACATGATAAATAAAGATGGTGATATCTCGATAATTGAGGAAAATTCCATGTCTGAAAAGCATATGCTATCATTACCAATCAACTTATTTTCTGCGATGATGGTCGGGTATCTTAGTGTGAAAGACGCAGTGACTTTTGCGAATAAAGTGCTAGGTGACGAAGAAGTACGTTATTGGCAACAGGCGATTCCAGCAAAGCAACCTGCATTTTATGAATATTTTTAACTTGCTGTAGCAGAAGATAAAAATGAAAATTTTTTTGAAGTTTTTTCTGGACTATACCAGTTAAGGAAAGCTATTTATTAGCAAGTATCGAAGCAATAGCCCAATTATTAATTAACTTCGAAAAGGTATAAAATGACTAAAAAAGTATATTGTGGTATATACCAATTGGTGCTATTCTCAATATAAGAAAGCGATTTCATTATAGTCGTCAAATCGTTAAAAGGTACTAAATTAAAAAAAGACAATGAGGGAGTGCTGACGATGAAAAATATTATGTTAGTTTGTGTGGCAGGGATGAGTACGAGTTTACTAGTTTCGAAGATGCAGAAGGCTGCTCAGGAACAAAATATTGAGGCTGATATTTTTGCTATAGCAGAAAGTGAAGTAGATAAAATTTTAGCAAATAAGAAGGCGGATGTACTGTTACTTGGACCGCAAGTTCGTTACTTAAAATCAACATTTGAAACCAAATTCAAGGAATTGAATTTTCCAATTGATGTAATTAATATGGCTGATTACGGCATGATGAACGGTGAAAATGTCTTAAAACAGGCATTAAAGCTGATTGGGTGAGGGGGTAAGCCAATGGAAGAAACAGCAATGATGCAGTCCATTATGGGGTTAATTGTCCATAGTGGGAATACAAAAAGTGAATGCATGGAAGCACTTCAGTTAGCGAAAAAGGGGCAAATCAATGAAGCAAAGGAAAAAATAAAGCTGGCAAATGAAGCGCTTGTGGAGGCTCATCATTCGCAAACAGCATTGTTAACGCAGGAAGCAAGGGGAGAAAAAGTAGAAGTATCGATGCTTTTAATTCATGCGCAAGATCACTTAATGAATGCCATAACATTTCGAGATTTAGCGCAAGAAATGATCGAACTTTATGAACACATCAAAGGGGAGTAGCATCAAGTATTTGATGTCACAATAAAAAGCAAAGGGAGTGTGTGGAATGTTCCGATTTTTAGAAGAAAAATTTGTGCCGGTAGCTGCTAGAGTTGGGAGTCAGCGTCATTTAGTTGCCATTCGTGACGGGTTTATTACGATTATGCCATTGACAATTGTAGGCTCGTTGGCTGTATTAATTAATAACTTACCAATTGATTTTTATCAAAATGCACTGGACTCCATTTGGAAACATGAAACATGGACGCAATTTGGCGGTAATATTTGGAATGCTACATTTAATATTTTATCGCTGTTACTTGCATTTACAATTGCTTACAGCTTAGCAAAAAGTTATAACAAAGACGGTCTTTCAGCTGGGGTTATTAGTCTTTCAAGTTATTTGACATTCGGTACGTTTGGTGAAGGCGGTTTATCAGGTTTAACTACTGGAACGGGCGGGATATTTATCGCCATTATCGTGTCCTTGTTGTCTACTGAAATATTTTGTAGGTTATCAGGTAATAGTAAGCTACTAATTAAAATGCCTGATGGGGTACCACCAGCAGTTTCGAAATCATTTGCAGCATTGCTGCCAGCTATTATTACAATTGGTGTTTTTGCATTAGTTCGTACAATTATTTCTGCAGGTTTTGATATTCCAGATATTGTTGGTTCATTCTATTCAACGATTCAGGAGCCGTTTATGGGCTTAACTAATACGTGGGTTGCTGCCATAATTTTAGCCTTTATTCCAGCATTCTTATGGACGCTAGGTGTTCATGGTGCTAACATTATCGATCCATTTATGCAAACGATTAATTTACCCGCGATTGATGCAAACGTTGCAGCAATTTCTGCTGGCAAAGTTGCACCTTATATCGTGAATAAGCCATTCTTTGATGCATTCGTCAATATGGGTGGATCAGGTACGACAATTGCACTTATTATCGCGATTTTCATTATTGCACGGAAAAATAAGCAATATAATACCGTTGGAAAATTATCCGCGGCACCTGGGCTTTTTAATATTAATGAGCCATTACTATTTGGTCTACCAATCGTTTTAAATCCCATTTTATTTATACCATTTATTTTAACGCCAATGGTAAACGTAACGATAGCATTCTTTGTCACAAAATGGGGTTGGGTTCCTGCGGCAACTGTTGCAGCCCCATGGACTACACCGCCAGTAATTAACGGATTTTTAGTGACACAATCTTGGACTGGAGCTGTTTTAAGTCTTGCGTTAATTGTTATATCAGTTTGTATCTACCTTCCATTCTTAGCGATGGCAAACCGAATTGCTAAACAAGACCAAAAAAAGGCAGAGCAAGCACAAGAACAACAAGCTGAAATTACAGCTGAGAATCCTAAAGTAGAAGTGTAATAGCTTAGCATTGGAGGTATTGTCATTTGAGAAGATTAGGAATTTCACTCTATCCACAGCACAGTACGCTAGAAGAAATGCAACAGTATGTTCAGCTAGCACACGATAATGGTTTTGATCGTATTTTTACATGTCTTCTATCTTTAAACAATGAACATGAAAAGCTTAAATTGCAGCAAATAAATTATTTTGCAAAACAGCTAGGCTTTGATATTTCTGCTGATATTGCACCGGCTGTTTTTGAAGATTTAGGCTTAACGTATAAAAATATTGCTTATTTTAAAGAACACTACCATCTGGCGGCATTGCGTTTAGATATGGGATTCTCAGGTCAAGAGGAAGCGTTAATGTCTTTTGATGATAGTCAGTTAAAAATTGAGCTAAATATTAGTAATGGAACGAAATATGTGGATAATATATTATCCTACCAACCGAACTGTGACAATATTATAGGCTGTCATAATTTTTATCCAAGACGATTTACGGGTCTTTCACGACAGCATTTTCTTGCAACATCGAAAAATTTTAAAGCCAACCATATACGGACAGCTGCGATGATTTCATCGCAGCATGCGCTGTACGGTCCTTGGGAAAAAACCGAGCATGGGCTACCAACACTAGAAGAGCATCGCGATTTACCGATTACTGTGCAAGCGAAAGATTTATGGCATACAGGCTTAATCGATGATTGTATTATTGGCAATATGTATGCCTCAGAGGAAGAACTAAAAGCATTAGGACAATTAAATCGGCATAAGTTGGAGCTGAAAGTTGTACCATCCTCTGAAACAACGGTGTTAGAAGAAGCAGTGTTATTCAAAGAGCCTCATTTTAATCGAGGTGATGTATCGGATTACGTTATTCGTAGTACACAATCGAGAGTGAAATATAAAAATGGTGATTTCCCAGTTCACGATACGCATGCATTGCAACTAGGGGATGTCACGATAGATAATAATTTGGATGTGCGCTATAAAGGTGAGCTACAAGTAGTGTTAAAGGAAATGCCGAATGCTGGCTCTACAAATGTAGTTGCCAAGGTAGTGGAGGAAGAACGCTTTTTAATAGCGCAAATTCAACCATGGGCGTCATTCGGATTTACAAAATAATTGAACTTAAAAGGAGGATTAAGCCGACAATTGTATGTGCTTAATCCTTTTTCATATAGAAAGGAGCAAAAAAAGGATGTATGTGCTAGCGATAGATGGAGGGGGAACAAAAACTTGTGCTGTTATTTGTGATGAATATGGCACTATTTATGGCAAGGTAATGACATCACGTAGTAACCCTACTGCAATGGATGCACATGATTTTGAGGCAACAATTCACGGATTGTTACAGAAAATACAGGAGCAAACGCCACAAATATTGACAGCAATACATAGTTGCTTTGCTGGTATGGCAGGGGTGAAGGAACGGCAAGCTGAAGGCATAGTAGAAAGTATTATTCGTCAATATGTTGATAAGACGACGACCGTTGTAATAGAGAATGATGCTTTAATTGCGCTATATGCTGGTACGATGGGACAAGAAGGAATTGTCCAAATTGCTGGTACGGGTGCGATTACGATGGGGTTCAACCATCAGCATATGGTTAATCGTGTTGGTGGCTGGGGGTACTTATTTGATGATGAAGGTAGTGGTTATGATTTAGGCATTCATGTGCTAAAGGCTGTTTTTCAAAGCTATGATCAGCGTGCACAGCCAACAGTTTTAACCGATATAATACTACAACATTTCTCAGTTGATTGTGTTCCGCAATTAATTGAACATATTTATGGAGTGGAGCACCCGAGAACAGTGATTGCACCAATTGGCAAATATGTTTTTCAAGTTGCAGAAAAAGGAGATTGTATAGCCAAACACATTGTGCAAGACGCTTGTGTCAAATACTATACGGCGATAAAAACATGTTATGCCAGCATGTCATGGGGGAGAGAAAATGTACCCGTAGTATTAGCAGGCGGTGTATTTTCGAATAATCCTACTATTGTTTCGCATCTTGAACAATTAGCATTAGCAGATCAGTTGCCGATACAATTTATTTTACCTGATTTAGAGCCGATTGGTGGGGCGGTTGTCGGAGCCTTTAAACAAGCGCACGTTCAACTAGATGTGTCATTTATTGAAGCGTTTCAAGCAAATTTTGAGAAATGGGAAAATGACTAAATAGGCAAAAAACAACCATCTATGCGAAATTTTTTAGTACAACGACTGTGCGAGTTCTTTTTGAGAATTTCCACTTGAACAATATCATGATAGAATGTAATATAGGTTTGATTTTATCTTAGTATATAACTAGGTTTACTAATAAAAATTAGATAGATGGAGAGTGTAAGGATGTTACATCAATTTTCTCGTAACGAGCTCGCGATAGGTACTGAGGGACTCGAAAAATTAAAAAATACAACAGTAGCCATTCTAGGTGTAGGCGGCGTCGGCTCATTTGCTGCAGAGGCATGTGCTCGTAGTGGTATTGGTCGCATTATTTTAGTTGATAAGGATAATGTAGATATTACGAACGTTAACCGTCAATTAGTAGCGTATCTTTCTACTGTAGGAAAATCCAAATCGGGTGTTATGAAAGAGCGTATTGCTGATATTAATCCAGAATGTGAAGTAATTGATATGCATATGTTTTATACGGAAGAAACATATGAGGAATTTTTTGCACAAGGAATCGACTATGTTATTGACGCGAGCGATACTGTGATTTATAAAATTCACATTATGAAAGAATGTTTAAAACGTAACATCCCAATTATTTCAAGTATGGGCGCTGCCAATAAAATGGACCCAACCCGCTTCAAAATCGCGGATATTTCGAAAACGCATACAGATCCATTAGCAAAAGTAATTCGTACAAAATTACGAAAAGATGGTATTCATAAAGGGGTAACAGTTGTATTCTCTGATGAAAGCCCGATTGTCGTACGTCCAGATGTCGTAGAGCATGTGGGGAAACCTGATGCTGCTATCCGCAAGGCGAAAATGCCACCATCTTCTAACGCGTTTGTCCCTTCTGTTGCAGGTTTAATAGCAGCAAGTTGGGTTGTCAATAAAATTGTAGAAGATGTGAAAATTACTCGAGTACAAGGCTAAGCTATTTGTCTTGTATTTAGCAGTAACTAGCACATTAAAATTGAAAATGTTTTTATGTTATTTAAAAGAAGAATCTGCAAAGTTTTCCTTGGTGAAGTTGTGAGTTTGTGCCTGCACATGCTTACTTTTTCATAGATGACTTGTAGATTCTTTTCTTTTATGACAAGAAAATCAGTAGGAGAAATGACTAAAAATGCTCCCTTATGTTACTTATGCAACAGTCGTTCACTTTTTCTATGTTACAATAGGGCTGTTATAAAAGAGGGGGCATTCATTAATAATGGAGCAAATTTATCAAATGGAATATAGAGGATTGAATCTATTCGATGAAATTAGCACAGTGGAATTAGCGATTGATGAGGAGAAAAAGACGATACATATTTTTGATGTTGGACAGGTTGTGACACCTGTTTTTAATTTTGATGTATCTGCTTATGAATTATCAGATGGTTTTTACAAAATGGCGGATATACTTCGGCATAAACGAATTTTAACTGAACAGCAACCAGCGACAGAGCTGACGTTAAGCCAATGGCTAATTACGAATAATGCGTATTTTTATAGTCCAAAACAAAGAATTAAAAAATATGCTAACGGTAGCATCGTCGAAATAATCAATCAAGAAAAGGAACAATTTTTGTTTGATTACTATATACAAAGAGTTTAATTTTACCAAAATAATTAATTTTACGTACACAAAATGCTAATAATTCACGAAATTGCCTTATTTTTTTCATGTGCTCACTTCTTCTTTTGGTTTATTGCTATAATTTGAATAATTCCAATATATATAGATGATAGGTCAGCTTGTTTGGAATGTTCAAATCTACTTAGGGGAAGTGGAAATGGCGTTTGCTAAAACAAATGAGAACATGGGAGAGTGGGAAAATGGAAATACAAGTAATTCGTGAACATTTAGATATCGTAAAACTTCAAGAGAAAATGAATAGTATTGTATTTGATTATTTAGATACGTCTAATAATTACACAAAAGCCATGAGAGCTTTAACGCCTTTATATACACAAGCTACAACATTTTATAAGGAATATTTAGTTGCTAGAGCAGGTGAACTACCGAAAGCCAATACATATTGGCACTTGTTTATAGATTGTAGTGCCAAGCTTTGTTATTTTTTAGCAGCTTCCATCTATTATTCTTCAAATGAGCTACAAAAAACACCTGAGAAAGTAACACGTTTATTAACAATTGCCGCCCGTTCTTTACCAAGTATTGAGCAGGAAGAGAATGAGGAGCTATTAACTGCTATTATCGCCCTATATGGTGATGTAGTAGAAGATAGTGATAAGGTAGCTGCTTTAAGAGAAGAAGTACTTGCCCAAAAAGGCGACGTCAAGCAATGTTTACAGCAATTTAAATTGTTTGTTGAGAAGGAATCCATTAATTAATAAGAAATGAATTATTACCATTGTCGAACAGCATAACGACAATGGTTTTTCATTTTTGTGAGGTAATTTAGATGAAATTGTTTATGTGCCTGGCACTCCACTACGCTTTCCGCGCAGCACAAGTTGTAAGCCGCAACCCTCGCTGTCGCGCGGTTTGTTGCGGCTTACACATGTCTAGCATGGTAAATTGTTTGAGTGCCTGGCACTTTACCTGTGACGGAAAGATTTAAGCTTATCGTAAATACTTGCCATACGTTTCTCTTCACCTGCAATAACTGGTTTATAAAATTCTGTACCAACAAGCTCGTCCGGTAAATATTGTTGATCTACCCAGCCACCAAAAGTACCGATAGGGCTGTTATGCGGATATTGATAACCAACATGGCCTAAATCTTTGGCACCATCATAATGTGCATCGCGTAAATGGTGCGGAATATCTCCCGTTTTACCTGCATGGATACTTGCAATAGCAGCATCAATAGCAGATATGGCAGAATTTGATTTTGAAGCAAGGCACATTTCAATGACAGCACTTGCTAGCGGAATCCGTGCTTCAGGTAATCCTAAACGTTCTGCTGCCTGAACAGCTGCAAGCATGTGTGTCCCTACTTGTGGGTTGGCAAGACCAATATCTTCATAGGCCATAACAAGTAAACGGCGACTAACTGCAACCAAATCACCTGTTTCAAGTAAATGTGCTAAATAATACAACGCCGCATTCGTATCGCTTCCACGTACTGATTTTTGTAATGCTGACAGCAAGTTATAAAAGTGTGAGCCATTTTTATCTCCGTATACGCCAATTCTGCCAATAAGATGTTCTAGAATATGATCAGAAGCTATTGTTTGTCCGTTCACTTCATCACTTGCATAATAAATCGACTCGAGCAATGTTAGTGCCTTGCGTGCATCCCCATTTGCTGCTGTTGCGATTTGTTCAACTTGTGGATCTGTCAGTGCAAAATGATATTTTCCTAGTCCACGTTTGTCATCGGTAAGTGCCTTTTGAATAAGTTCTACTAAATTGGCTGTTGTTAATTTTTTTAACTGATGAATTTCTCCACAACGTGAGCGAATAGCAGGGTTTACATCATGATATGGATTTTCAGTTGTCGCACCTATTAAAATAATAGAGCCATTTTCCACATGTGGTAGTAATGTATCCTGCTGTAATTTATTGAAACGATGTATCTCATCTAGAAACAGTATAACTTTCCCAGAGATTCTTGCTTCTTGTACTATATCTTCAACGTCTTTTTTCCCAGCACGAGTCGCATTAAGTGCGAAAAAGGGTAGTTTAGAGCTTCCTGCGATGGCATTTGCTATTGATGTTTTACCTATGCCTGGCTCTCCGTATAATAACATGGAAGGAACATGCCCATTTTGAATCATTTTGTATAGAGCAGTATCAGGACCGACGAAATCTTGTTGACCAATGATTTCATCCAGCGTTAATGGGCGCATCCGATATGCAAGTGGTTCATTATGCAAAAGAATATCCCCTTTCGTACGTTTGTTCTAATTCATAGTATATCATAACCTTCCAAGAGTATTTCCGAGTTCTTCAAGAGGAGATTATGATATACTGTTGGTAGTATTTTGACTAGACTAATTGAGGGTGATAAAATGAAAATTTCTACAAAGGGCCGTTACGGTCTCACGATTATGATTGAATTGGCAAAGCATTATGGTGAAGGGCCAATTCCATTACGCAAAATTGCTGCTGAAAAGGAGCTTTCTGAAGCGTACTTAGAGCAACTCGTATCGCCATTGCGCAATTCAGGTTTGGTAAAAAGTGTTCGCGGAGCTTATGGTGGTTACATGCTTGCAAACCCACCAAGTGAGATTTCAGCAGCGAATGTAATTAGTGTATTAGAAGGACCAATTCAGCCTGTAGAGGGTATCGAAAATGAGGAAGCACCTCAACGTGAACTATGGTTACGAATCCGTGATGCTGTGAAAAATGTATTAGATACAACGTCTATTGAAGATTTAGCACAGTATACAGAGGAAAATGTAACAGACGGCTATATGTTTTATATTTAATATTTCTAGGCTAAACCACCTCCAAAGGTGTAAGCACTGTTAGGTTTTTACCAGTTTGGAATGAATAGTGGTTTAGTGTTTTCGTATAAAGGAGTTTTCAACATGAATTCATATATCTATCTTGATCATGCGGCAACATCCCCAATGAATGACAAGGTAATAGAGGCGATGACTTTAGCGATGCGTGATGTATTTGGAAATGCATCAAGTATTCACGGAGCTGGACGAGAGGCTCGCAAACATTTAGATAATGCACGTGATGTCCTAGCACAATCGATAGGTGCGAAGCCAGGGGAAATTATTTTAACAAGTGGCGGTACGGAAGCGGATAATACGGCAATTATTGGAACTGTTGCGGCGCGAGCTGCTGAAGGGAAGCACATTATTACAACTCAAATCGAACATCATGCGGTGTTACATACTTGTGAGAAGTTAGAACGAGAGGGCTTTGAAGTGACGTATTTACCAGTTGATGCGCATGGACGCATAACTGTCGAAGCGGTACAAGAGGCGTTACGTGACGATACGATTCTCGTAACAATTATGTATGGCAATAATGAAGTTGGTTCAATTCAGCCAATTGCTGAAATAGGTGAGTTGTTACGTGAGCATAAAGCGTCGTTCCATACAGATGCTGTTCAGGCTTATGGTTTAGAGACAATTGATGTAGCAGCTTTGCAGGTTGATTTATTAAGTGTGTCTGCGCATAAGATTAATGGGCCAAAAGGGATTGGCTTCCTTTATCAGAAAACTGGTACACCACTTGCTAGCTATGCGTTAGGCGGTGACCAGGAGAAAAAACGTCGTGCTGGTACTGAAAATATACCAGCTGTTATTGGCTTTGCTACTGCTGCTGAAAATGCAAGTCAGTTGCGCGAAAGTAAGCGAACACTGTACAATCGCTTTAAACAAATTATGCTTGAGGTTTTTACACATGAAAAACTAGTATTTCATGTCAATGGCGAAACACAAAATGTCCTACCGCACGTATTAAATGTCAGCTTTGCTAATATGGAGGTAGAGTCATTTTTAGTGAATCTTGATATGGCTGGCATTTGCGCATCCAGTGGTTCTGCATGTACAGCTGGTACAATTGATCCTTCACATGTGTTAGTTGCTATGTACGGCAAAGGGGCAGAGGAGTTACGAAACTCTATTCGCTTTAGCTTTGGCCAAGGTCTAACAGAAGAAGCTGTCCGCCAAGCGGCAGAAAAAACAGCAGCGATTGTGAAAAAGCTGGCAAAATAATTTGTTAATTACTATCAATTTAAACCGAATTAATTAAATGCTATGTATATTTGCAAAGCCTTAGAGCTCGGTTTATATGAATTGAATAAAAGAAAAGGTGACCACAATGATCGAAACACGTGACCCATCGGAAATTCGTGTCGTCGTCGGCATGTCAGGTGGGGTAGACTCTTCGGTTGCTGCATATATGCTAAAGCAACAAGGGTATGAAGTAATTGGTATTTTTATGAAAAACTGGGATGATACAGACGAAAATGGCGTTTGTACAGCAACAGAAGACTATGAAGATGTAATTAAAGTATGTAATCAAATTGGCATTCCCTATTATGCTGTGAATTTTGAAAAGCAATATTGGGATAAAGTTTTCACATACTTTTTAGAAGAATATAAAGCAGGACGCACACCTAACCCTGATGTAATGTGCAATAAGGAAATTAAGTTTAAAGCTTTCCTAGAACATGCAATGGACCTTGGGGCAGATTACTTGGCAACAGGACATTATGCACGCATTGATCGCAGTGGTGATGGCGAAGTACGTATGCTTCGTGGTGTTGATGATAATAAGGACCAAACTTATTTCCTTAATCAATTATCGCAAGAGCAACTAGCGCATGTAATGTTCCCAATAGGAGATATTGAGAAAAAAGAAGTGCGTAAAATAGCAGAAGAAGCAGGTCTTGCTACAGCCAAGAAAAAGGATTCGACTGGGATTTGCTTTATTGGAGAGCGTAACTTTAAAGAGTTTTTAAGTCAATACTTACCGGCTCAACCAGGCAAAATGGAAACGATGGATGGCGTAGTCATGGGGCAACATGATGGTTTAATGTATTATACATTAGGTCAACGTCATGGTCTTGGTATAGGTGGAGACGGTGAGCCTTGGTTCGTACTTGGAAAAGATTTAGCGCGTAATGTGTTACTAGTCGGCCAAGGGTTTGACCACGATGCTTTATACTCAACTTCACTGACAGCTGTGAAAATGGGCTATACTTCGACAAAAAAATTGCCCGGGAAATTTTCTTGTACTGCGAAATTCCGCTACCGTCAAACAGACACACCTGTTGAGGTAGAAATTTTAGAAGATGGTCGCGTGCACATTGAGTTTGCTGAACCAGTACGTGCCATTACACCAGGACAGGCTGTTGTTTTATATGACGGTGAAGTTTGCTTAGGTGGCGGTACAATTGATGAAGTCTTTAAAAGTAATGAAAAACTAACATATGTTGGATAACTTGCAAAAGGGCTGCAAAACAAACTTATTTCAGTTGATTTTCTTAGGAAATAAGGAAATACATTGAGTTAATGTAGTCACTCGGTGTAAACGAATAAGCGATAGGATTTGCAGTCTTTTCGCTACATAGAGGTGAAATGATTTGGATTTTAACGAGCAGGGCATCGTAGCATTCCAAGAGAAACGTTATGAGGATGCTGCACAACTATTTACCCAAGCAATTGAAACAGAGCCTGGTAATGCAATTGGCTATGTGAATTTTGGGAATTTATTGGCTGTACTAGAAGATACAGAACGAGCAGAACGCTTTTTTCAAAAGGCAATTACTGTAGATGAAACGGCAGCTACTGCATATTACGGCTTAGCCAATTTATATTATAATGCGGAACGCTATGCAGAAGCATTAAAACTTTATGAGCAAGCGGTACAGCATAAAATTGCAGGTGCAGATGTTTATTATATGATGGGGAAATGCTTTGAACGAATGGAAAATCCAAAGCTGGCATTGCCATATTTACAACGTGCGGCAGAGATTGCGCCTGAAGATACACAAATTCGACTTGCGTATGCTATCGTGTTATGTGCATTAGAAATGTTCGAAGAAGGTAAGAAGGAATTAGATTATATAATCGAACTGGATTGGAATAATGCAGATGCTCATTATAATTTAGGTGTTCTGTATGCGGTATCTACTGAACAAACAGAGGATGCTATGTATCATTTGAAGCAGGCATTTACGATTCAACCAGAATATGACCAAGCGCGCTATATTTACGATATGATTGCCCAACGATTTAACTAAAGAGGTTGGGACAAAAGTGAAAAAGTGTTAGATTGACTGTAATCAATCTAACACTTTTTTGCTGTAACCGTTGTTGTCCGCTACTACGGACACTTTCCTCGGACAACGTAAGCCTCAACCCTCGCTAACGCTTGGAATGCCCACGTCTTACGCTGCGTGCGTTCCCGCATTAGTCGCCGCCTTCGCTACCAACAACTAATGCTCTCCCTTCTATTAAGTTGTCCCAGCTTGATCTTTCGCTCAATTATTTACTATCTTTAC
This sequence comes from Lysinibacillus sp. NPDC097868, assembly GCF_044761135.1. NCBI lineage: Bacteria > Bacillati > Bacillota > Bacilli > Caryophanales > Bacillaceae > Lysinibacillus > Lysinibacillus sp. NPDC097868. Next base: position 717,852 of record NZ_JBIWBS010000001.1, read on the forward strand.
TGTCAAATGTGAGCTGCGATAAGTATTGCGCTAAATGTGCAATCGGAGTTGACTCTAAAAGGGAGTGTTCTGTGTCGTTTTCTTTTAAAATATTGATTTCTTTATTGAGCCGCTCCATTTTACGATCTAATTCTGCAGCTTGTAATGCCGCATCTTTAAGTTCATTACGAATGTGTGCAGGTACTTCTTTATTATATTTATAATAAATTTTATGTTCGAGACTTGCCCAAAAATCCATTGCAATCGTACGGATTTGAATTTCAGTATATACTTTTTCCATTCGATCGGACATAAAGATTGGAATTTTAATAATAAGGTGTAGGCTTTGGTAGCCATTGTCTTTTGGATAAGCAATATAATCTTTTACATCGACGACTTCAATATCATTTTGTGCTTGAAGCATCGCACTTACTTTGTAAATATCTTCTACAAAAGAGCACGTAATTCGGACGCCCGCTATATCACGAATATTGTCGCGAATACTATCAATGGCGGGTGTTAGCTCTTTTTTCGTCATCTTTAATAATATGCTTTTTGGTGATTTCACTCGGGTCGAGACATGTTCAATTGGATTATATTCATGAATAAGTTTGAATTCTTCTTGTAAAATATTGATTTTCGTTTCAACTTCATTTAAAGCAAATTTATATGCTAGGAAAAAGCGGGTAAGCTCTGTTTGGAAAGTTTTTAAAGTTGTGGCTTCGAGTTCGTTTTTCATCATAAAATAAATCCTTTCTTCTGAAAAAATCGTTCTATCCGTGATAGGATGCAAGTTGAGCTCCTTATCGGATGATAGGGCAACAAAATTAGTATTCCTTCTTTCAAGCTTAACAAAAAGAAGGGGAAAATAGAAATTTGTGCTCTACAAAAGAATGTATGCAACACAGGGTAGGACACCGTTGATTCTCGTTCCAAGTGCTCCCATTCCACAGCCACGGCTACAATTAATTTTTGTGTCTTTGTTTTGAAGGAGACTATCCGCTTCTAAAAAAGAAAAATACTTCGAAAGGTATGGCCCCTCGAAGTATTTTGTCTGCGTTTTTATAATTTTAAACGATAATTTTAGCATCTAAATTGTAACGCTTATTGAACTCGTCAACGAATAGTTGTAAGTCAATATAAGTACCGATATATGGCTCGGTTTCTTGATCACGCAGGAAGCCGCAAGTTGCTTTTAATGATTTAGAAAACTCAAGTAACATTTGTTCGTTATCAAGTTGAATCTGTAATGATAACAAATCATCTAACGTATTCACCTTAAAATATTTTCTATCAATAATGCGTTCTAAATTTGTCTCTTCAAATGGAAAAACAAAATCATTATATATTAGTTTCACAGTACCCCGCCTTTTTTACAATAATTCACAACTTCAGCATAAGGTAAATCTCCACCAAAAATAGAAAGTGAACTACCAATTGTGACATGAAGCTTACCGTCTGAAATTGCTTTGAATTTTTCTAAGTCTTCTAAAGAACGAACTCCGCCAGCATAGGTTGTTGGAATGGATGTCCAAGCAGCTAAATCCCGTACCAAGCTTTCCTGCATACCGCCTTTTTTCCCTTCAACATCGACGGCGTGAATCAGTAATTCATCACAAAATTCCTCAATATAGGCAATGGTCTTTGCATTCACTTCAAAATCACTAAATTTGGTCCATTTATCAGTTACTACAAACCATTTGTTATCGCGCATTCTACAGCTTAGGTCAATTACGAGATGTTTTTTCCCAATAGTATGAACTAGTTGCTCTAAGCGATTAATGTCGAGTTTCCCATCATGAAAGATATAGGATGTCACGATAACATGCGAGGCACCTGCATCTATGTACTTTTTTGCGTTTTCTGCAGTAATGCCGCCTCCGACTTGTAGGCCTCCTGGATATGCTGCTAATGCTGCTATTGCGGCTTGTTCATTTCCCCTGCCAAGCATGATGACATGACCACCTACTAATTGATCCTCTGCAAACATGTTAGCATAATAGCTAGAGTCATAATCTGAAATGAAATTTTCGATAACTTCTTGATCTGTATGTCCAAGTGTACTTCCAACAATTTGTTTTACTTTGCCATCATGTAAATCGATGCAAGGTCTAAATTCCAATAGCTTCACAATCCTTCCAAACAACAAGTTCATTGTATCTATCATAGCATGGTTAGAGATAAATGAGCCGTAATTCGTCATTTGTCAAAATAATGTTAAAAATTTTTAGGTTTTTCTAGTTAAAACGATATTTCTTAACGTGCTGTGGTAAAATAATAAAATTGAAATAAACGAGAAGGGGACGAATCGATAATGACAGAAAATCTAGATTTATTTGAGTTGAATAAGCTATTTATTCTCGGACGTCCTATTGTATCTATTTTCCATAATACTCAAAATATGTATTCTATTGTTCGTGTGAAAATTCAAGAAACAAATTTGCAATATGACGATAAGGAAATTATTGTAGTTGGTTATTTCCCGCAATTGCAAATGGATGAACAATATCGTTTTACAGGAAGTATGAGACAACATCCAAAATATGGTGTACAATTTCAAGTTGAGACGTTTACAAAGGAAGTGCCCGCAACTGAGCAAGGAATTGTTCATTACTTATCAAGTGACTTATTTGTTGGTATAGGGAAGAAAACTGCTGAAACAATTGTTGAAAAGCTTGGTGCAAATACAATCCGTCTTATATTAGAAGATCCAAATGTGCTCGATGTTGTACCTCGATTATCGGCTGAAAAAAAGGAAGTCATCCATCGCACAATTGAGCAAAATCTTGGATTAGAGCGTGTCATGATTCAATTGAATGAATGGGGATTTGGCCCGCAGCTCGGAATGAAAATTTATCAAACGTATCGTACAGAAACAATTGATTTTTTGACTGAAAATCCTTATCGACTCATTGAAGATGTGGATGGTGTCGGCTTTTTTCGGGCAGATGAGCTTGGTGCAAAATTAGGCATTACCGGTAATCATCCTGACCGTATTAAGGCTGCGATTTTACATACTCTAAATACAGCTGCATTATCAGACGGCCATGTATTTTTAGATGCGGAGCACGTCCTACCACAAGTGAAAGATATGCTCGAGCAAAGTCAACGCCAAGAAATTCCGTATGAAGCAATCTCTAAGGCTTGTATCGATATGCGTGAGGAAAATAAAATATATGGAGAAGAAACAAGGCTTTATTTGCCATCCCTATATTTTTCTGAGATTGGAATTGCGTCAAAAATTATCGCGTTAACCGAACGAAATAGTCAGGCTAAGCATTTTAGTAAAGATGAAATTCGTAAGGCCGTCGGGGATACGGAAGCTTTTTTAAACGTCACATATGCAGAAACACAAGCATTTGCGATTGAACAGGCTCTTAATTCAGCTGTGATGATTTTGACGGGTGGTCCTGGCACAGGGAAAACGACTGTTGTCAGAGGGATTGTAGAAGTTTATGCAAAGCTTCATGGTCTTTCATTAAATCCTAAGGAATATGCGCAAAAAGAAGAGCCATTTCCTATCATTTTATGTGCACCAACAGGACGTGCTGCTAAACGATTATCAGAGTCTACAGAGCTACCTGCTATGACAATTCACCGTTTGCTAGGTTTCACAGGTCAGGAGAAGGAAGAAGAAACCGAGCGAGAAGTTACTGGAAAACTTATAATTGTTGATGAAATGTCAATGGTTGATACATGGCTTGCCCACCAATTATTAAAATCATTACATGAGGATGTTCAAGTTGTTTTTGTAGGTGACCAAGATCAGTTACCACCAGTAGGTCCTGGACAAGTACTCAAAGATTTACTTGCCTCGCAACAAATTCCGACTGTTGAGTTGACTGATGTTTATCGTCAGGCAGAAGGTTCAACGATTATTGAACTTGCTCATCAAATTAAGCGAGGTACAATTCCTAATGATTTGACGATGAAAACGTCTGATCGTTCATTTATTAAAGCATCACCAGATCAAGTGGCAAACGTCGTAACGCAAGTTGTAAAAAGTGCTGTATCGAAAGGTCAAGAAATACGTAATATTCAAGTGTTAGCGCCGATGTATAAAGGGCCTGCTGGAATCGATAATTTAAATAAAATGATTCAAGACCTTGTTAACCCGAATGATACAGGCTCAAGAAAAGAGCTTATCTTTGGTGATGTAACGTATCGTATTAAGGACAAGGTGTTACAGCTTGTAAACCAGCCAGAAAGCAATGTCTTTAACGGAGATATGGGGGAAGTCATTAGTATTATTAAAGCAAAGGAAACGATTGAAAAGCAGGATTTGCTTGTCGTGTCATTTGATGGTATTGAAGTAACTTACCAACGGAGCGATCTTAATCAGTTAACCCTTGCGTATTGTTGTTCTATCCATAAATCGCAAGGCTCAGAGTTTCAAACGGTGATTATGCCAGTTGTTCGTGGCTATTCTAAAATGCTCCGTCGTAATTTGCTATATACTGGAATTACGCGAGCGAAAAATTTCTTAATTTTATGTGGTGAGCCAGATGTGCTAGCTAATGGCTTACAGCGTACAGACGATTTACAACGGTTCACGTCTCTACGAGCACGACTTAACCCAATGGATGCATCTTCCAATGCGGTTATTGAAGTGAAGGAGACAATAGAGGAGACAATTGCAGGAGAAGACCGACCAGAGGATCCTATGACTGTTCTACAGCTAACAGTAGAAACGGTACCATATATACATCCAATGATTGGAATGGATGGCATATCTCCATATGATTTTATGGATGAGTAAAAATTGAAAATAAGTTTTATGAGGTGAAGAAAGTGAAACGCATCGTGTTATTGCTTCTATTTCTGCTGTTATTACCGTTCGCACAGAAGGTACATGCCAGTAATGTCGTTATTCTAGTGAATGAGGAAGCAACTGTCTTTGATAATCGTTCAGGCTCACTTGAACAAGTAGGAACATTATCCGGAGGGCAAACCTTTGAAGTGACAAAAGATTATGGGACAAATTGGTGGCAAATTCGTTGGGGTGGTAGCTACGGTTATGTCGATAAACGTTACACAACCGTTGTTCCATCCACAACATATAAAAATACTGTTCCTTCAGTTGCCAAGATAAAAGATTATATTGTAGCAACGAAGGTAACGCCTATATATGATAATACAAGCAATAAGTTAGTGCAATTTGCAACATTGTCTGAAGGTGTTCGTTTCCCCATTTATAGTAGAATGGGCAGTTGGTACGGAATTGCTGTGAACGGACGACTTGGTTATGTACATAGTAATTTTGTTAAAGAAGAAAAAGGACAAGAGACAACGGATACATCAACGAAGCCGATTGGAAAGCCAACACCACCTCCAACCCCAACACCGCCAAGTAAGCAAAATGGCTATATTGAAGCATTAGAAAATACTGTGCTTTATGACCTTCGTAGAGAACAGCCCATGTCTATAGCGACCCTTTTAAAAGGTCAGCAATTGGAAGTGGCAGGTGTAGGTGATGAAACCTATGTTCAAGTTCGGTGGGGCAAGACGTTTGTCTATGCTGAAAAATCGAAAGTGAAGTTTGTGAATACACCAACTTATAAAAATAGTGGTAAGGATAATGCAGTAATCAATCAATATTTTATTCCGATATCAGGGAATAGTGAGATTTATGATCGAACAACGAACAAACTATTGCCATTTGCAAAGCTTGATACTAATCGACGTTATCCTATTTTACGAAAAGAAGCTAATTGGTATGTCACGACAATTGGTGGTCGTGAAGGCTATATTCACAGTTCTAAGGTAGCTATAGATCGTGGTGTTCCTGTTATGATGTACCACCATTTATTGAAGGTGAATGAGCTTGGGCGCTTTAAAAATGTAAGTACTACAATGACAGATACTCAATTCGCTAATGAAATGAAGTATTTAAAAGATAAAAAATTTGAAACGGTTAGTGCTGATGATTTATTACGTTTTATGCGTAATGAAATTACATTGCCTGCTTATTCGATCGTCCTAACATTTGATGATGGCTTATTATCCACAAGAGAATATGCTTATCCAATATTAAAAAAACATGGTTTTCAAGCAACGCAATTTTTAATTACGTATCGAAATGAATATTCTCCTGCAGAGCAACTATTTAATTATAATGATTTACAAGCACTTTCAAGACAAGATATGGAGCTCATGCAAGATGTCTTTACGTATGAGTCTCATACATACAATTTACATGATATAATCGGAAATAAAGGGAAAATGTTGCTGATTCCATATCATGAAGTTGTACAAGATTTAAAGCGCAGTTTAACAATAATTCCTGGGGCAAAAGCATTTGCTTATCCATTTGGTCAATATACTACCAATACAATTTATGCAGTAAAAGAAGCAGGATTTGCAATGGCCTTTTCAACAAAGCCTGGCTACAACAATCCGTATGATGATGTTTACCAAATTAAACGCTTATACAGCGATCAACAAACGTCCTTCACACAGTTCAAAAAAATGGTCTCACCGTATGCACAATAACAGAGGAGGGCTCTTAATTGCCTTCTTGGACTATACAAAACAAACCCGCATCTTCATGGAAGCTGCGGGTTTATTTTGTAGTGGTTTACTCGATTAAATTAATTGTATGCAAACAAAAATAGCACAGTTCGGCGTTTATCATACAGATAAGAGGCGAGGAACGATTCAGCCTACTAGGTCATATAATACATGAGAATTAAAAACATAGGTCCATTTTAGGGGTGAATGTATGCCAGCAATTACAGGCCAGCAATATATTAAACGCATTGATGCATTGCAAACATATATATCGATAGATGGGGAAGTTGTTACGGGAAATGTTTCAGAACATCCGGCCTTTAAAGGCGTTATACAAAGTCAAGCTAAACTTTTTGATTTGCAGCATGATGAAAATTTACATGATAGTATGACTTATGTGTCACCTACAAGTAACCAGCGGGTCGGGATGTCTTATCTACAAGTGACAAAGGACGAAGATTTGGTGAAAAGACGTCAAGCTGCTCGAGAGTGGGCTTTATCTAATCATGGATTTATGGGAAGAAGTCCTGATTATATGAACACTACTGTAATGGCATTGGCTTCAGCAGCCGAATACTTAAAAGATAAGCCGAATTGTTTTCCGGATCATCTGCTGAATTTTTATGAATATGCACGTGAAAATGATTTAACGATGACACATACATTTATTGAGCCTCAAGTAAACCGTCATAGTTATCATTATGAAAATGATGAGGTCATCATTGCTGCTAAAATTGTAGGGAAGACGAACGAAGGTTTGGTCATTAAAGGTGCAAGATTACTTGCAACACAGGGGGGCATTACCGATGAGCTCCTTGTATTATCAACAAATGGTTTTGATGATGAAAAAGGATTTGGTTTCTCTATACCTAGTAATACAAAAGGATTGAAATTTTTATGTAGACAATCTTTTGTAGGCGGGGAATCTACGTTTGATTATCCATTAAGCACTCGATTTGAGGAAATGGATGCGATTGTTGTATTTGACGATGTCGTAGTACCGTGGGATCGGGTATTTTATTATGAAAATACAGAAGTTGCGAATAGTTTCATGAATGTTAGTGGTTTCCAAGCATATTCTTTACATCAAGTATTGTCCCGACAAATTGCTAAAACTGAATTTGTTTTGGGCGTTGTACAATCAATTGTTGATACGATTAATATCGGTAGTTATCAGCATGTGCAACAAAAAGTAGTTGAAATTATTGTAACGCTAGAAACAATGAAGGCTTTATTACTTAAGTCAGAAATAGAGGCAACAAGGGACGTTTTTGGCTTTATAAGACCAGATTTACCAACATTGCAAGTTGCCATTCAAGTTTTCCCAAAAGTTTATCCAACCTTTACGGAAATAATCCAATTGCTTGGTGCAAGTGGTTTAATGTCTATTCCAAGTGAAAAAGCATTTGCCGCAGATAATGGGGACTTAGAGCATTATTTACAGTCATTTAGAGATGGTGGAGAGGACCGTGTAAAAAAATTCCGCCTAGCGTGGGATTTAACGATGAGTACTTTTGGCACAAGGCAAACACTTTATGAGCGATACTTCTTTGGAGATCCGGTTCGCTTATCGGGCTTGCTCTACCAAACTTATAATCGCGAGCCATTTATGCAAAGAGTAGAAAATTTCTTAAAAAAATAGCATTAAAGAAACGACTTATGTTTGAAGAATTCGATAATTTTGTATAGAATAGAAATGCAATGATTGACAGAAGAACATAATTTTTTTATAATGTGCGTTAGAAAATAGAAAAAACGATGATGGAACAAGTACGTATTTGTACGTGTGAAGAAAGGGATTTCTAGGCTGAAAAAATCCTCACGTCAACAAGTGCCGAAAGCTACTCCAGAGTGCAGCTAATCCCTGCCGTTCACTTACGTTACAAGTGCTAAAGAGGTAAGTATGTATAATATGCTTACAACTAGGGTGGTACCGCGAGACAATACACAAAGTCCTCGTCCCTTTTTGGGATGAGGGCTTTTTTATGCGTACAAGCGGATTCATATCGTAATTTTTACACAATTAGAGGAGGAACTTTTCGTATGAAAGCAGCAGAAATTCGCCGTTTGTATTTAGAATTCTTTAAAGAAAAAGGACATCATCATGAACCATCAGCACCACTTGTGCCAATTAATGACCCTTCATTACTTTGGATTAACTCAGGTGTTGCAACATTAAAACCTTATTTTGACGGTCGTATTATTCCTGACAATCCACGTATTACAAATGCACAAAAATCAATTCGTACGAACGATATTGAAAATGTAGGGAAGACTGCACGTCACCATACATTTTTTGAAATGCTAGGGAACTTTTCTATTGGCGATTACTTCAAAAAAGAAGCAATTCATTATGCATGGGAATTTTTAACAGACAAAAAGTGGATGGGCTTTGACCCTGAACTTTTATCGATTACAATACATCCAGAAGACCAAGAAGCATATGATGTTTGGCATAACGAAATTGGTATTCCTGAAGAGCGCTTAATTCGATTAGAAGGAAACTTCTGGGATATCGGTGAAGGTCCATCTGGTCCAAACTCAGAAATTTTCTACGACCGAGGAGAAGAATATGGTTCAGATCAAAATGATCCAGAAATGTATCCTGGCGGTGAAAACGAGCGTTATTTAGAAGTTTGGAACTTAGTGTTCTCTCAATTTAACCACAATCCAGACGGTACTTATACACCATTACCAAAGCAAAATATTGATACTGGAATGGGTCTTGAACGTATTGTTTCGGTTGTACAAAATGTTCCGACGAACTTTGATACTGATTTATTCATGCCAATCATTGAAAAAATTGAACAGTTTGCAAATCGAAAATACAAACGTCCAGGTGAAGTTGCGTTAAGCGAAATCTTTGGCTCAGAAGAAGACATTAATACGCCTTTCAAGGTGATTGCAGACCATATCCGTACTGTAGCATTTGCTATCGGTGACGGTGCACTTCCTTCAAATGAAGGTCGTGGGTACGTATTGCGTCGTTTACTGCGCCGTGCAGTGCGTTACGCTAAACAAATTGGTATTGAAAAACCATTCATGTTTGAATTAGTACCGACAGTTGGCGAAATTATGGTTGATTTCTACCCAGAAGTTACGGAGAAATGCGAATTTATCCAACGTGTTATTAAAAACGAAGAAATTCGTTTCCATGAAACATTAGATGGCGGTCTTGCAATCTTTAACGAGGTTGTGGAAGCTCAAAAAGCAGCAGGCCATGATTATATCCCTGGAGCAGATGCATTCCGTCTTTATGACACGTATGGCTTCCCAATTGAATTAACAGAAGAATATGCGGAAGAAGTAGGCATGAAGGTAGATCACGAAGGATTTGAAGTTGCAATGAACGAGCAACGTGAGCGTGCGCGTGCTGCTCGCCAGGACGTTGATTCAATGCAAGTACAAAATGAAGTACTAGCAAACTTAACAGTAGCAAGTGAATTTGTTGGGTATGATACATTATCAGTTGAAACTGAAATTGCCGCGATGATTGTTAATGGACAAGTAACTAAAGTAGCTTCAGAAGGTCAAGAAGCGTTAGTTGTATTAGCAAAAACACCATTCTATGCTGAAATGGGTGGACAAATTGCAGATAGCGGTGTAATTGCAAATGATGGCTTTACAGCAATCGTTAAGGATGTTCAAAAAGCACCAAATGGACAACCGTTACACACGGTTCTTGTGGAATCAGGCGAAATGCATGTTGAAGATGCGGTAAAAGCGGTTGTTAATCGTGAGGAACGTAATCTAATCATTAAAAACCATACAGCAACGCACATTATGCAACGTGCATTAAAAGATATATTAGGTGATCATGTAAACCAAGCAGGATCATATGTTGGGCCAGATCGTTTGCGTTTTGACTTCTCTCACTTCGGTCAAGTAACAAAAGAAGAATTACAACAAATTGAACGTATCGTTAATGAAAAAGTGTGGGAAGATATTGAAGTCGTGATTGAAGAAAAAGCAATTGATGAGGCTAGAGCAATGGGTGCAATGGCATTATTCGGTGAGAAATACGGAGATATCGTTCGCGTAGTATCTATTGGTGATTATTCTATTGAACTTTGCGGTGGTATCCATGTAAAACGTTCTTCTGAAATAGGCTTCTTTAAAATTGTTTCAGAGGGTGGTATTGGTGCAGGAACTCGTCGTATAGAGGCTGTAACTGGTAAAGTGGCATATGAGGCAGTCAAAGAAGAAGAGGCGCTATTAAATGATGCAGCAGCACTTTTAAAAGCAAATCCGAAAGATATTGTGACAAAAGTCCATGCATTACAAGCAGATTACAAAGAATTACAACGTGAAAATGAAGGATTGTCACAAAAAATTGCGAATGCTCAAGCAGGCGCTATCGTAGATGCAGCACAAACTTTTGGTGATGTAACTGTACTTTCAACTAAGGTGGAAGCAAAAGACAATAACCAATTGCGTCAAATGATGGATGACTTAAAAGGTAAAATGACGAAAGCCGTTGTCGTATTAGGTGCTGTTGATGGCGATAAAGTTATGTTATGTGCAGGTGTCACGAAAGATTTAGTTGGTGGCAATTACCATGCAGGAAATATTGTGAAAATGGTTGCGGAAGCTTGTGGCGGTAAAGGTGGCGGTCGTCCAGATATGGCGATGGCGGGTGCAAAAGATGCATCAAAACTTGATGAAGCGCTACTTTCTGTGTATGATTACGTTAAATCCATTTAATTAATACGTCAAATCGGTTATAATAAAGAGAAATCGGAGATGAGCTTCTTTGCACATCTCCTTATTTCTGAAAGCGAGGTGCTGGTCATGAGTTCATTTGATCAAACGATGAAATTTAATTTTCCAGAAGAATCAATGGAACAGGAAGTCAAGCAGGTAATGTTGAAAGTACATTCTTCATTAGAGGAAAAGGGATATAATCCTATCAATCAGATTGTCGGTTACTTACTTTCTGGTGATCCGGCGTATATTCCTCGCCATCAGGATGCTCGTAATTTAATTCGCAAGCTAGAGCGTGACGAAATTCTAGAAGAGCTTGTTAAATTTTATATCAAAAAGAATAACGAGGGCTAGAAATGAGAATTATGGGATTGGACGTTGGGTCGAAAACAGTAGGTGTTGCAATTAGCGACGCACTTGGCTGGACGGCTCAAGGTATTGAAACCGTAAAAATTGATGAAGCAAATGGCGAATTCGGCATCGACCGTATCGCTGAGCTAGTGAAGGAATATACTATTACTGAATTTGTTGTAGGATTCCCGAAAAACATGAATAATACGGTTGGACCTCGTGGTGAAGCTTCTGAAAACTATAAAAAGTTATTAGAAGATACATTTTCACTTCCGGTTAAACTTTGGGATGAGCGTTTAACGACGATGGCTGCGGAGCGCATGCTAATCGAAGCGGACGTAAGTCGCAAAAAACGCAAGCAAGTCATTGATAAAATGGCGGCTGTGATGATTTTACAAGGCTATTTAGATAGCAAAAACTAATTAATGAGGTGGCAAACATGGCACACGAGCATAACCATGAAGAAGAATTACATGTACAACACATTACAGTGATTGATGAAAACGGAAACGAGCAGCTTTGCGAAGTGATTCACGTACACGAGTCTCCTGAGTTCGGCAAATCTTACGTATTTTACTCAATGGTAGGCGCTGAAGAAGATGAAGATGGTTCTGTAGAAATCTTCGTATCTTCATTTGTACCATCTGAAAACGGTGAAGATGGCGAATTAACACCGATCGAAACAGAAGCAGAGTGGGACATGGTAGAAGACGTTTTAAACGCTTTAGAGGACGAAGACGAAGAATAATTGTTTTCATTTTAGAGTGTAAGGAACAAGGATGGCACAAGCGGTCCTTGTTCTTTTTTTACGCCATTAACTTCGTATTCCGAAGAAGTGGAAATAAAGCACCTAGAAATTTAGACTAGGTAATTATTGTAAGGGGGAATAAAAATGAACGAGGAAACACAAGAATTCATAATAATAGGTGACAATGGCAAAGAGCAAACATGTCGTGTTGTTTTTACATTCGATGCAGAGGAAAAATCGTATGTACTGTTTTCCCTAATCGATGAAAACGGACAGGAAATTCCGGGTGATATTTCAGCTATGACATTCGATTATGATGATAACAGCGGAGAAATGACCAATTTACAACCTGTTGAAACAGAAGCTGAATGGGAAATGATTAATGAAGTTGTATTAACGCTTCTTGATGAATTCCAAGAAGAGCCACAGCTTATTACGGTAACGAATGAGGATGGTACGGATCAAGTGTGCGAGGTGATTCATACATTTGCATCAGAGCAATTTGGTAAATCTTACGTGCTTTATGTAGCTGTCTCAGACGAGCCGATGGAGGAGCGAGATATTTTCGCCGCACAATACGTACCTGGAGCAGATGGAACCATTGAGGATTTACTACCGATTGAGACGGATGAAGAATGGGAATTTGTGGAAGATGTTTTAAATGATTTATAAAAAGAACGAACAATAGTTAAAAGACAAAGCATACTCGAAGTACGACTTCGAGTATGCTTTTTTTACTGTCTATACAAAGTGCCAGGCACTCAAACAATAAAAATACACGAAGTCTCCTGTAGCTTACGTCGTGCCCTATCGGCGATTCTGGACTTTTATCAGCGATTAGTGTTTCGGCTTTTAAAGCGCCCGCGGAATTCGAAGTGGATTTTTACTATTTAGAAAGCTGGATTAGTATACAACGATAGGTCTAATAGAAAATTTCTATATGAACCTTAAAAGTATTCTATCTGATGATGACTATTTTGTATGTTAGAGAAAAAACAGCTATTTAAGTACGTAAAAAGGGGAAAACGCTTTGCGAAAAAATGTGTCTTTAAAGATATGTGGAAAAAATAAGAAAAAAAGGCATTGACCAATTACTAGTAACCAGATAAGATTTGTTGTAATAAAAATAGAAAATTTCAAATACTTTATTTTTAAAGAGAACAATTCAATTGCACATGAAATTCTCTATTTTTATTGCTTATAAAACCAAGTAAATTAATAAATTAAGGAGGATATGATATGAAAAAAATATGGTTATTGCTTATCAGCACATTATTTATTGTATTAGCGGGCTGTACAGATTCAGGGCAGACAAAAAAAGACGAAACAGTGACATTAAGAGTAGGAGCAGCGAGTGTGCCACATGCGGAAGTTTTAGAGTATTTAGCAGATGATCTTGCAAAAGATGGTGTGAAACTAAATATTTCAATATTAAAAGATGCTGTACAAACCAATCAACAAACAGCAGACGGTGAACTCGATTTCAATTATTTTCAGCATATCCCTTTTTTAGAACAGACGAACAAAGAAAGTAATTTAGATTTAGTAAGTGTCAAAGGAATTCATATAGAGCCATTTGGTGTTTATTCAAAAACAATTAACGATATAAAAGACTTACCACAAAATGCAAAAGTAGCTGTTCCCAATGATGTTGTCAATTTTTCGCGTGCATTATTACTGTTTAAAAATAATGATCTTATCGAATTAGACGATGCAACGAAAAATGATTATACAGTTGAGGATATTACAAAAAATGAATAGAACATTCAATTTATCGGTGTCGATTCATTGCTGTTAGTTCGCTCATTAGATGATGTAGATGCATCTGCTATCAATACGAACTACGCTTTAGAAGGTGGCTATAACCCACTTGAGGATGCACTCATTATGGAAGGATCAGATTCTCCTTATGTCAATATTATCGCAACGACGAAAGAAAAACAGGAAGATGCTGCTATTCAAAAAGTTGTGAAATGGCTGACAAGTGAAAAGGCTCGTAAGTTTTTTGAAGATCAATATAAGGGAGCTGTCGTTCCGGTATTTTAGTTTTTTATAGTGAATTTTAAAAGGTCGAATAATAGGGGGTAAGTGGATGATTGAATTTATTGATACGACGAAGGAATTCCGTGTTGGGCAATCTACTGTAAGGGCGTTAAATCACATTAATTTAACTATTCAAAAAGGTGATATTTTTGGCGTGATTGGGTTTAGTGGAGCTGGGAAAAGTACTTTACTTCGGACAGTAAATTTACTTGAGGAGCCGACATCTGGCCAAGTACTTGTGAATGGGAAAAATTTAACAAAATTAAGTAAAAGACAGTTACGGGAGGAAAAGAAAAATATCGGTATGATTTTTCAACACTTCAATCTTCTCCATTCAAAAACGGTTTTCGATAATGTGGCGATGCCGTTAGTGTTAAGTGGGGCTAAAAAATCGAAAATATCAACGCAAGTTCAAGAGGTCTTAACTTTTGTCGGCTTAGAAGATAAGGCGCACCGTTATATTGATGAATTATCAGGTGGACAAAAGCAACGAGTAGGTATTGCGAGAGCACTAATAACAAAGCCAACGATTCTATTATGTGATGAGGCGACTTCTGCACTTGATCCGCAAACGACAAAATCAATATTAGCGTTACTAAAGCGTGTCAATATTGAGTATGGCATTACGATTTTAATGATTACACATGAAATGGAAGTCATTCGTGATATTTGTAATCGAGTAGCAGTAATAGAAAACGGAAAAATTATAGAAGAAGACAATGTACTACACATTTTTTCCGCACCCAAGGAAGAAACGACGAAAAACTTTGTGCAATCGGTAGTGCGAAACGAAATTCCTCAATCTATTTATGACCAACTGAAGGTAATCGACGGAACGAAGCGTATTTGTAATATCAAGTTTATCGGAGTGGATGTAGGCCAGCCCGTTGTATCTCAAGTAGCTAAAAAATTCGCTGTCGATGTTAATGTTCTATTCGGCAATATTACGGAGCTTCAAGGTATCCCGTTCGGTCATTTAATTGTAGAGCTAGTTGGTACCGCAACTGAAATTCAGAAGGCATTTTTATATATTCAAAGCAAAAATATTCATATAGAGGAGGTCGTTGCACATGAAGGTGAGCACGCAAATTATTATCGACGCAGTACTGGATACGCTGTACATGGTTAGTATTTCATTATTTTTTGGCGCTATTTTAGGGTTTATTTTAGGTGTTGTTTTAGTTGTTACACGAAAAGGGCACATTCTTGAAAGTAAAATCATCTTCTCAATTGTAAATCCGATTGTAAATACATTTCGATCCATTCCGTTCATCATTTTATTAGTTGCTATCATTCCATTTACACGTTTACTTGTTGGAACAGCCATTGGCACAACAGCTGCTATCGTTCCACTGGTCTTGCATATTGGACCATATATTTCAAGATTAATTGAAAATTCTCTTCTTGAAGTAGATGAAGGCATTATTGAAGCTGCCAAAGCAATGGGGGCTTCTCCATTTCAAATTATTCATAAGTTTTTACTTCCTGAAGCTTTCCCATCATTAATATTAAGTGTTACGACAGCGACAATTGGTCTGATCGGTGCAACGGCAATGGCTGGTGCAGTAGGTGGAGGCGGTCTTGGGGATGTAGCCATTACTTACGGCTATCAACGCTTTGATAATGTTACCATTTTAGTAACAGTTGTTATTTTAGTAATACTTGTTCAAATTATCCAAAGTATCGGCAATACCATAGAAAGAAAGCTACGAAGAGTAGCATAAAGGAGAGCTGACCATGAAGAAAATACATTATCTAATAGGACTCATTTCATTATTATTTTTACTTGTAGCATGTTCAAAATCAGAAGGAAAAGATGTTGTGAAGGTTGGCATTCGTAGTTCGGAAATAAAGACGTGGGAATATATTAAAGAGCAAGCTGCAAAGGAAGATATACAATTAGAACTTGTGACATTTTCGGCACAATACGATCCCAATCAAGCATTGGCTGAGGGAGAAGTTGATATCAATGCCTTTCAGCATGTAGCTTACTTAAATTTGTTTAATACGAATAACGGTACAGATTTACAGGCGATTGGTACAACGATTATGGCGCCTATCGGTCTTTATTCGAATAAATACAATCGGATAGAAGATATAAAAGATGGTGCTAAAATTGCTGTGCCAAATGATCCTTCCAACTGGGGGCGAGCATTGTTACTTCTGCAAGAATACGACCTGTTAACGGTCACGGATAATTTTGATGGCAGTGGTGGAGAAGACCGAATAAAAGAGAACCCTAAAAATTTAACGATTGTGCCCGTAGATGGAGCGACGACTCCTCGTGTAATGGAAGACACTGATTTTGCGGTTATTAATAACGGGGTAGCTGTCGAAGCAGGCTTACTTTTAAAAGACGCTATTATTCATGAAAATGAAACAGCGAAGCCTTTTATCAATGTCATTGTGGCAAAGCCGGAAGACAAGGACAAGGACATATTGAAAGATATTGTTGAAATATATCAGCGTAAAGAAACGGCAGATTTTGTCTCTGAGGTTTCCAATGGTAACTATATTCCTGTCAAGATGTCATTGGATGAATTGGCAACATGGAAAGCATTTTATTCATATTAAAAGGAGAGATGATGAAAAATGACAGAGAAAAAACAATTGAAGCTTGCTTTATATTTAATTGGGGCAGGAATGCATGTTGCGGCATGGAAGCATCCTTTAGCGCAGGTCGATGCAAGCATCGATATAAAGGCTTTACAGAAAGCAGCACAGCTTGCCGAAAAAGGTAAGTTTGACATTGCCTTCGTTGCTGATAGCTTGGCAATTAATCATGAATCCCACCCACACATTTTAAATCGTTTTGACCCATTAATCCAAATTACAGCGCTGGCAGCGGCAACGTCAAAAATAGGCCTTGGTGCAACAGCCTCGACTACTTATAGTGAGCCGTATGTGTTAGCAAGACAATTAATGTCCATCGATCATATAAGTAATGGACGTGTCGCATGGAACTTAGTAACAACGGCAGATGCAACAGGTGAAACAGCTCTAAACTTTAGTCGTGATAAACATTGGGAGCACGATCATCGCTACGAGCGTGCGGAAGAATTTATTGACGTCGTACAGTCGTTATGGGATTCGTGGGAGGATGACGCATTTGTCTATGATCGCAAAAATAATATTTTTTTTGATCAACAAAAAGTACATGAAACAGCATTCAAAGGTAAATATTTATCTGTTAAGGGTCCATTAAACATAGCGCGTTCAATACAAGGACAGCCTGTCATTGTTGAGGCAGGAGCATCTAAGCCAGGGCAAAAATTAGCTGCACGGACAGCTGAAGTTGTTTTTGTGCACTGGGATGATATAGAAAAATCAAAGGCGCATTATCGTGATTTAAAGGCACAGCTTATACCATTTGGTCGCACTGAAGACGAACTGCTTGTTTTACAAGGCATATCTCCAATTGTTGGCGATACAGAAGAAGAGGCCATTCGTAAATATAATGAGTTACAATCCTTGGTAGATCCGTATGAAAGCTTGAAGTTTGTTTCAGGTTACATGGGCAATGTTGATTTTTCGAAGTATTCACTTGATACACCTGCGATTGAAGTTGATTTTCCCACTGTTAACAGTATTCAAAGTCATTTTTATGAGCATTTAGAAATTATCAAAAAAGAAAATTTAAAAGTTGGCGATTTATATGCCCGTCTTTTTGGTCCAGCAAGACGTGATGCTTTTGTTGGAACTGCCGTGCAAATTGCTGATGAGATGGAACGTTGGTTAACAGAAAAGGCAGCGGATGGATTTATGCTCCAATTCCCGTTATTACCGCGTGATTTAGAAAGCTTTGTGGAAAAAGTGGTACCAATTTTGCAGGAACGTGGAATATATCGTGAAGATTATACGGGGTCAACATTACGTGAGCATTTAGGGTTGAAAAAACCACAAAATCGATATGTCAAAAGTAAGGTGATTCATTGATGAGTGATGTATTTATTCGCAATGAGCGGGAGCAACAGCTTGTACAATATGCGCGCAAACTTGCTGAACAAATTGAAGAAACGGCTGCCGTTTATGATGAAAGTGGTTCGTTTCCGTTCGAACATTTTAAAATTTTAGAGGATGCCGGTTATTTCCGATTGACTGTACCTGAGAAATACGGTGGTGATGAAATCTCTCTCTATGAAATGCTATTAGTGCAAGAACAGCTTGCTAAAGGAGATGGGTCAACTGCTTTAGCTGTTGGTTGGCATTTGTTAACCTTTTTAAATGTCCGAGAGGCGAAAGTGTGGCCAGAGCATGTATTTGCAGAACTGAGTCGTAAGGCAGTAGAGGAAGGATCTTTATTAAATATTATTAATAGTGAACGAGGAAAGGGCAATATTTCACGTGGAAGTTTGCCAGGAACGACAGCTAAAAAGGTTTCAGGTGGGTATATTATTTCTGGTGAAAAGGCGTTTGCTTCATTAGCTCCAATTTTAAAGCAATTTACAATTATCGCCTATGTAGAAGATGAAAATATAACTGCTGAATTTCTCATTGAGAAAAATGAACAAGTAGAAGTTGTAAATACATGGGATGCCATGGGCATGCGCGCGACAGGCAGTCATGATATTATCTTTCATGACACCTTTGTACAGGATGAAGCATTATTATATCGTCATCGTCCGAATGAAGTAAATCGGTTTTTAGCAGATGGGCGGGTTTATTCGTTAGAAATTCCTGCTGTATACTTAGGGATCGCAGGAGCAGCTCGAGATTATGTAATCGAATTTGCAAAAAATACGTATTCCTATAGTTTGGAAAATACGATTGCCCATGCTAGTCATGTGCAACAAAAGATTGGGGAAATAGAGGTGTTGTATCAAACAGCACGCCGTACACTATATAGCATTGCCGCACAAGTAGAACAGCAGCCTGCATTGAAGGAGCAACTAGCGAATGATGTCAGTATAGCTAAGTATGTTATTTGTCATCATGCCATTGACATTGTGACAAAGGCGATGCAAATCGTTGGTGGACGCAGTTTGTCGAAATCTAATAAATTGCAACGTCTATTCCGAGACGTCCAATGTAGCCGCTTTAATCCACCAGCTGATGATGTGGTCATTTCCCAGTTAGCACAAGGCTTGGTAGTAGAAAAAAAGCAAGGAGTCTTGCAATTATAAAGTATCAAATCTGCTAAAGAATATGTTAGCAGATTTTTTTATGTGTGCAATTTCACCTGAATTGTCCATTTCTGTTTGTCGTAAAAGTTGATTTCTAGTATGATATTGAATAGTGATAGGGGGGAAACCCGTGGATAACGGTTCTAAAAAACAAGAAATGTTTTCAAAAATGCAGGAAAAAAAGACTGAGGTAAAAGTTGTGAGAAAAATAGTAGCTATTATAGCCATTACATTTGTATTAGTATTTGGGATTATCGGTTTAATGGGTTACAACTACGTAAAAAGTGCTTTAAAACCGGTTGATCCAGAGGCAACAAAAACAATTGCTGTTGAAGTACCAATTGGCTCAAGTTTAAGCTCGATTTCGGCTTTACTAGAGAAAAAGGGCATTATTAAAGATGCAAAAGTTTTTAAATACTATGCAAAATTTAAAAATGAATCCCAATTCCAAGCAGGAAATTATGATTTAACACAATCCATGACATTGGACGAGCTAATTGAGAGCTTAAAAACAGGGAAGGTGTATCGTGAGCCTGTCTTTACGATGACGATTCCCGAAGGTTTAACACTTGATCAGATTGGAAAAATCGTTGAAAAGAAAACGCCTTATACACAAAAAGAGTTTATGGATTTAGTGACAAGCGAAGCATTTGTTCAAAAAATGATGACCAACTATCCAGAGCTTATTACTGATGCGGTATTAGCAGACAATATTCGCTATGATTTAGAAGGTTATTTATACCCTGCAACATATTCATATTTTGAAGAGAAACCTTCGTTAGAAGCAATCGCTGAAGAAATGATCGCTGCTATGAATAATGTTGTGAAAAATTACAGTGAAGTTCTAGTAGAAAAACAAATGTCAGTACATCAACTACTTACTTTTGCTTCATTATTAGAGGAAGAAGCAACAGCGCAAACAGATCGTGAAACGATTGCAAGTGTCTTCTATAATCGTATTGAGGAAGGCATGCCTCTACAAACTGACCCAACTGTTTTATATGCACTTGGCTCACATAAAGACCGCGTTTTATATGAAGATTTAGAAGTAGAAAACGCTTATAATACTTACAAAAATAAAGGGTTGCCGCCAGGTCCAATTGCTGGTGCTGGAAAAACTTCGATTGAAGCAGCGTTAAATCCGAGCAAAACAGATTATTTCTATTTCCTAGCAGATAAAGAAGGTGTCAACCACTTCTCAAAAACATATGATGAGCATTTGCAAAAGGTAGAAAAATATTTACGCCAAGCAGAGTAGTTTCTAGTAAATAAAAACGAATATAGCGCAATAAATTGAATAGAAGGAAAGAAAAATAGCTTTCCTTCTATTTTCGTGCTATTATAAATTGTGATTTTTAATCAATTAATACGTGGTGGCAATTGTTTCGTGCATATAGACAAACAATTGCTCATTTTTGTATGGCAAAGTACCAAGACATCACGTTTGGTCTTTTTCTTTTTGTAGCAAAGTGATGATGAAGTTTGGACACGGGAATGTGCTCGTTTCCTTTTAAATGAGGGTGAATTTTACAATGGAATTATCGGATGCATATATACAATCATTTATTCAACCACGTAATGAGTTGCTTTTAGAAATGGAAGCATATGCGGAAGAAAATCATGTACCGATTATGCAACTAGCTGGGATAGATGCGCTAAATCAGTTACTTCGTATTCAAAATCCGTCAAAAATATTAGAAATTGGCACGGCAATTGGTTACTCAGCAATTCGTATGGCAGACGCTTTGCCAAATGTGCATATTGTGACGATTGAACGCGATGAAGAGCGTGTAGCTCGAGCGAGAGCTTATATTACACGTTCGTCTGTTTCAAACCGTATTACGGTAATTGAGGGAGATGCCTTAGAGGTAGACGATGAGGCAATTCATACAACTTTCGATGCGATTTTTATTGATGCAGCGAAGGGACAATATCAACGATTTTTCGAAAAATATGCCCCACTTGTAAAATCAGGAGGAGTCTTGTATATCGATAATATGTATATGCACGGATTGTCGGATTTGGACTTAAAGGACGTGCCACGTCGCAAGCGGACAATGATTCGAAATTTAAAAAATTTTACCGATTGGATTATGCACCATCCTGAATATACAAGTGCATTTTTACCAGTCGGGGACGGCTTATTATTATGTTTGAAGAGGTGACGACTATGAAAAAACCTGAATTGCTTGTCACACCGCAATCAGTGGACCATGTAAAAGCACTTTTAACAGCTGGAGCGGATGCTTTTGTCATTGGAGAACAACAATTTGGTCTTCGCCTTGCAGGAGAATTCTCTGTGAGCGAAGTAGAAGAAGCAACGAAGCTAATTCACGAAGCAGGCAAAAAGGTTTATGTTGCAGTGAATGCGCTATTTCATAACGAAAAACTAGATGCACTAGGTGAATACTTAAAAGAAATGCAACGTATAGGTGTAGATCGCTTAATTTACGGCGACCCTGCTGTTATTATTGTGCGTCGTGAGCAAGGTGTTACCATTCCGTTACACTGGAATCCTGAGACAACAGCGACAAACTGGTTTACTGCAAATTATTGGGGTAAACGTGGCGCAACAAGAGCTGTTCTTGCACGTGAGCTTTCGCTAGATGAAGTACTAGAAATTAAAGAAAATGCAGAAGTAGAAGTTGAAGTACAGGTGCATGGTATGACTTGTATGTTCCAATCAAAACGTCCTTTACTAGGTCATTATTTCCTATACCAGGATAAAGTAATGGCAATTGAAAATCGTCAGGAAAACCGTAATATGTTCATCCACGATGATGAACGTAACAATAAATATCCAATTTATGAGGATAACAACGGTACGCATATTTTCAGTCCAAATGATATGTGCATTATCGATGAGCTTGGCGAGTTATTTGAAGCAGGCATCGACGCATTAAAAATCGAAGGTGTTTTACACTCGCCTGAATATGTTGTCACAGTAACGGAAGCATATCGTCAAGCAATTGACACATATTTTGACGAATCTGAAGACGCATATGACGATATTAAAGATGATTTACTGGCTAAAATCGAAGATATCCAGCCTGCTATTCGACCACTCGATACTGGCTTTATCTTCAAAGAAACAGTGTACTAGGAGGTGGCAAGAATATGGCATTGGCATTAGAACAAAATGACAAAATTCGCGAAGTTGTTGACGGCAAGCGCGTCATTACAAAAAAACCTGAACTACTTGCCCCTGCAGGTAGCTTAGAAAAACTAAAAGTAGCTGTCCATTATGGTGCAGACGCAGTATTTATTGGCGGTCGTGAATTCGGTCTTCGTTCAAACGCAGATAATTTCTCTATCGATGATATGCGTGAAGGTGTAGATTTCGCTAATAAATACGGAGCAAAAATTTACGTAACAACGAATATTTTCGCTCATAATGAAAATATGGATGGTTTAGAGCAGTACTTGAAGGATATTGAATCTGCAGGAGTTACCGGCATTATTGTAGCGGACCCACTAATTATCGAAACATGTCGTACTGCTGCGCCGAAGCTTGAAATTCATCTTTCTACACAACAATCACTATCCAATTGGAAAGCTGTGCAGTACTGGAAAGAAGAAGGCCTACATCGAGTAGTTTTAGCGCGTGAAGTTGGCGGCGAAGAAATGAAGCTAATGAAAGAAAAAGTCGATATCGAAATTGAAGCATTCGTTCATGGGGCGATGTGTATCGCATATTCGGGTCGTTGTGTACTATCAAATCATATGACAGCGAGAGACTCCAATCGAGGTGGTTGCTGCCAATCTTGTCGTTGGGACTACGACCTATACGAGCTAGAAGACGGTGAGGAAAAGGCACTTTTCGATGATAACCATGCACCATTTGCGATGAGTCCGAAAGATTTAAAGTTAATCGAAGCAATTCCGCATATGATTGAGCTTGGTATTGATTCATTAAAAGTTGAAGGTCGTATGAAGTCAATTCACTATGTGGCTACAGTTGTTTCTGTGTATCGTAAAGTGATTGATGCTTACTGTGCTGATCCAGAGAATTTTAAAATTAAACGTGAATGGCTAGAAGAGTTAGATAAATGTGCAAACCGTGATACAGCTGAGGCATTTTTCCATGATGCACCAGGACACGAGGAGCAAATGTTTGGCGTTCATGGCCGTAAAACAACATACGAATTTGCAGGACTTATTTTAAATCACGACCCAGAGACGAAAATCGTTACAATGCAACAACGTAACTATTTTAAACCCGGTGATGAAGTTGAATTTTTTGGTCCAGAAATCGAAAACTTCCGCATTACGATGGGAGAAATTTGGGATGAGGACGGCAATAGCCTAGATGCGGCACGTCATCCACTACAAATTGTTAAATTTAAATGTGATACCCTGCTTCAACCGCATAACATGATGCGAAAGGAGAATAATTAATGGCAATAAAGCGTCCAGTTGTCATCGGAATCGCTGGTGGTTCATGCTCAGGTAAAACGAGTGTGACACGTGCTATTTATGATGTTTTCCGTGAGCATTCTGTTGTTGTAATTGAGCAAGATTATTACTACAAAGATCAGAGTCATTTAACATTTGAAGAACGTTTAGGAACGAATTATGATCATCCCCTAGCGTTCGATAATGATTTATTAATTGAGCATATTAAAAAATTATTAAAGCGTCAGTCCATCGAGAAGCCTGTATATGATTATGTACACCATACACGTGCCAATGAAGTTATCCATGTTGAGCCAGTAGATGTTATTATACTAGAAGGAATTTTAGTATTAGAGGATGCGGACTTACGTAGTTTAATGGACATAAAATTGTTTGTAGATACGGATTCAGATTTACGTATCATTCGTCGTATTCTGCGAGACATTAAAGAGCGTGGACGTACAACGGATTCCGTTATAGAGCAGTATTTATCTGCGGTGCGTCCAATGCATAATATGTTTATTGAACCAACTAAACGTTATGCTGATATTATTATTCCCGAAGGTGGGGAAAATGGAGTAGCAATTGATTTGATGGTAACGAAAATTAAAACTATTCTTGAAACTGACAACGTATTGTAATAAGATAGAGTGGTATTGACAATATTTACATGAATTTCAAAGCATATTTTTGTAACGCATGCATACTATTAGGTCAAAGCGTATTTTGAAATGAGATTATAAATAATAAAATTCGATTAAATGCACTTTCTAAAGCATTTGGTCGAGTTTTATGTTTTTATATTGATGAAATAAGGAGTGAAGTACTTTGTCAAATGAAAAACAGTACCCAATGACAGCAGAGGGTAAACGAAAATTAGAAGAAGAATTAGTGAAATTAGAAACAGAAACACGTAAAGAAATCGTAGAGCGTATTAAAATCGCACGCGACTTCGGGGACCTTTCTGAAAACGCTGAGTACGATTCAGCAAAAGAAGAACAAGCCTTTTTAGAGGGCCGCATTTCTACATTAAAATCAATGATTCGTAACGCAGTTATTATTTCTGAAGATGAAACAGACAACAGTGTAGTTTCACTTGGGAAAACGGTTACATTCGTTGAAATTATTAACGGTAAACCATCTTCTGATAAAGAATCTTATACAATCGTAGGTTCAGCAGAGGCAGATCCAATGGAATTCAGAATCTCGAACGAATCACCAATTGCAAAAGGCTTACTTGGAAAAGCAGAAGGTGAAGAAGTAGTTGTACAAACACCTGGCGGCGAAATGAAAGTGAAAATTCTTTCAATTAAATAATCACTGATGTACAAGCAGTTAGCTTTTCTTACTAAGAGAAGCTAGCTGTTTTTATTTTGCAAGCGCTGTGGAAATTGATAAAATATTGGCTAGAGAGGGGGAGACTTCATGAGTGAACGAAAAACACGAAGCAGTCGTCATTTGCAGCCATCTCGCAATAAAAAGCTAGATAAAATGTTGAATGTTTTAATTGGTATTGTCATTATACTGATTGTAATAACGGCAACGTATGTGTTTAAATGGCAGGATGACGAACAAGAAACTGTTAAAGAAGACCCAGTT
The DNA here is from genome assembly GCF_044761135.1 of Lysinibacillus sp. NPDC097868. NCBI lineage: Bacteria > Bacillati > Bacillota > Bacilli > Caryophanales > Bacillaceae > Lysinibacillus > Lysinibacillus sp. NPDC097868. Next base: position 743,304 of record NZ_JBIWBS010000001.1, read on the forward strand.
CAGGAGCAAAAGAACGATGAGGGTGAGAAGGAACCTCTGAAAGAGGAAGACGTCGCCGGGAAAGATGAACAGTCTAAAGACGAAGAACAGCCTAAAGAGGAAGAACAACAGCCAGAACAAAATACGGCTGAAGAGACGACGTCAGACGATCCGATTGTTGACCGTGTTGTAACAGATAAAAACTGGAAACCAACGCCTACAACGCAAACAGGAGCGCATGTATCGTCGTATGATGATCAATCTGTCGATTGGGCAGAAAAAATCGCTACCATTACAGCTGTTACAGGTATTACAAATGATAATATGATTGTTTGGCGCTTACAAAATAATGGCGGTGCAAATAAAGCAATTGCAACAGTTTCTACGAAAGATAAGAGTGAAAAGTATCGGATCAGTATGGAATGGATCGATAACGAAGGCTGGCTACCAGTGAAGCTAGAACAGTTGAATACATTAGAAGGTGCCTATTGACGAAAGTTGTTGTTTTGATTATTTTTAAAGATGGTCAAAGAAATAACAGATTCGTTCCTAGCTTTAATGAAAGTGGAACAATCGGTCATAGAAGTGTCTGATGAATATTTTCGATTTTGATTGGATAAAGCTCATCAAAATGCAGATGTAGACTAGGCAGAGACATGATTAGAGATGAAAGAAGAAGGGAAGTAATGGATTCTATGAAAATCGCAGTTATCGGTGCAATGGAAGAGGAAGTAGAGCTGCTACGGGCATCTTTAGAGGATGCTAAAAGTACAACAATTGCTGGCAGTGAGTATACAACAGGGACATATGAAGGAAAAGAAGTAGTTTTATTAAAAAGCGGTATTGGTAAAGTCAATGCAGCAATGTCTACAACAATTTTATTGCATGAATTCAAGCCAGATGTAGTAATTAATACAGGTTCTGCTGGGGGCTACGATGAGGCACTTGAAGTAGGAGCAGTTGTTATTTCTGATGAAGTACGCCATCATGATGTCGATGTGACAATCTTCGGTTATGAAATTGGTCAAATGGCAGGAATGCCTGCTGCTTTCCAATCTGATGCAAAGCTAATGAAAGTAGCTGAAGAGGCTGTAAAAGCAGTAGGTGAACACCAATACGGTATTGGCCTAATTTGCTCAGGTGATGCTTTTATGAATGATCCTGTACGTGTAGAAGCAGTTCGCCAGCATTTTCCACAAATGAAAGCTGTTGAAATGGAAGCGGCAGCGGTTGCGCAAGTGTGCTACCAATTCGGCACACCATTCGTTGTCATTCGTGCATTATCGGATATTGCTGGAAAAGAATCGAACATCAGCTTTGATGAGTTCCTACCAGTGGCTGCTAAGCACTCTACACAAATTGTATTAAAGGCAATTTCGTCTCTATAAATCTACACGAATTAGACAAAATGAACCGTTTAAGAGTGAGAAAAATCACAGTCGTAATTAATCTTCAATGCTACAATGGCATTAATTAATTCTCTTCATAGTTAGAGGGGAGGTATTCATTATGCTATTTTTGACAGCAGGTGTCGTCATTATTACGATGTTAATCGGCACGCTTATTTCGGCGGACCTTACTGAAACGACTCATTAATACTGTATAGAAAGCTCCTTTGCGGCTGTTAAAGCCTAAAGGAGCTTTTTATATGGAACAAGTAACTGCTAATCAAAATAAGCTCTTCGATGTAATTTTCGCAAACAAGTGAGGAATATTCTTGATTGAATTTTTATGAATAACACATTACAATAAATTACTCAATAGACTTTTGATCTCTTTTATAAAATTGATAGAGTTTAATGAGTGCTCGCTTTTCTATGCGAGATACATAACTACGAGAAATGCTCAAGCGGGCAGCAATTTCTTTTTGGGTAAGTGCGTCGTGCTGATTTAATCCATAGCGGAGTGTGACAATTTCAAGCTCTCGTTCATCAAGCATATGCAAATAATGATACAACTGAGCAACATGTTCTTTATGCTCTAACTTTTCTGTTGCACTTTCTTCATCACATTGTAGCAGATCCCGAATTTGCAGCGCATTTCCATCTTTGTCTGTACCGATTGGTTCAAATAGTGATACATCCTTTTGTACCTTTTTCTGTGTCCGTAAGTGCATTAAAATTTCATTTTCAATACAGCGCGCTGCGTACGTAGCAAGGCGCGTCTTTTTATCAGGGGTATAGCTTTCAACGGCTTTCATTAGACCGATTGTACCGATGGAAATATAGTCATCGAGTTGCTCGTGCTTTGGATGGAATTTTTTTACGACATGTGCAACAAGTCGCATATTGCGCTCGATTAAATCAAGACGCGCTTGCTCGTCACCACCTAAAAATCGTTCAATACAAGCAGCTTCCTCTTCTTTAGAAAAGGGTTTATGGAATGTTTGCCCTTTTAAATAACCGAATAACGCAGGAATTTCAAACCATAACTGCAACATAGAAGTAAAAATTCCGCTCATTGAATGATTTCATCCTTTCCCCATTTTTCGACAGTATATGTTAAGAAAAGGCGTTCAATGAAAAAAAGTGCAACAGCAAATGCGCTGTTACACTTTTTTTAACGTGAATGTACTAATCATTAGTAAAGCTAAAATGGGAAGTAGGAAAAGATAAAAAGCTGGGTGGAACGTATTAGACGCAAAATACGTTAATGTTAATAGCGTACCAGCAGCTGTAATCGGTAGTCCTGTGAAATAACCGTTTGCTTCACTAATATTGAAGCGAGCTAATCGCATCGCACCGCAGACGATATAAAGAACGGTCATCATCATGCCCGCGAAACCAAAATCAACTAGGACAACTTCATACATTAATAATGCAGGGGCTACACCAAATGATATAATATCACTCATAGAATCTAATTGCTTACCTAACTCGGATACCTGTCCGAGTGCACGTGCCACTTTCCCATCATAGCGATCGAGAAGAGCAGCAATAAAGATAAACAAGACACTATAGCTATAATATTCATGTAAAGTGGCCATTATGGCCGCGCCACCAAAGGACATATTACTAATTGTTATGAAGTTTGCTGCGTGCGATTTCATTTTCTTAACCGTCGTATCCACCAACTTGTGATAAAAAAACAAGGCGGATCACTCCTTTGCACTTAAGATATTGTACCATTATACTTCGGATGCGAAAAAATTGACAGTCTAATTTAATCGATAGGGGTTTTGCTTTATGAAAGAAAAACTTTACCAACGCTTAATAGAATTAACGAATGGCAAACAATCTTCCCAGCTTTTACAAACTATTGCTAAAGCGAAGTGGAGTAAGCGAATAATTCCAAGCTATATGAAAATATACGATATAAACCTTAAAGAGGTTTCAAAAAAACAACAACAATTTTCAAGTTTACATGATTTTTTTACAAGGGAACTTTTAACGGATGCACGACCAATCGATCAAAATCCTTTCGTTTATACAAGTCCAGTAGATGCAAAAGTGGAATCATTTGGGCGCATTGAATGGGATATGACTTTTCTTGTGAAAGGCAAGCCTTATTCCCTTCAGGATTTACTAGGTAATAAAGATCGCGCTGCACAATATGCCGATGGACATTATATAGTATTTTATTTAAGTCCTGCTGATTATCATCGAATCCATAGCCCAATTGATGGCACAGTATTAAGACAATATACACTTGGACAAACATCTTTCCCTGTCAATCAGCTTGGCCTCACATATGGCAAAAAACCAATTTCTCATAACTATCGTCTTGTAACGGAGTTAAAAGTAGCAAATGACCAGCATGTAGCATTTATTAAAGTTGGTGCTACCTTTGTCAACTCCATTGTGCTGACAAATACAACAGCACATTGGGAAAAAGGTGAGGAAGTCGGTTATTTTTCATTTGGTTCGACAGTGGTCATGCTATTTGAAAAAGATACGATTACATTTACGGACAATGTTGTGCAAGGAAGTCCAATTCGCATGGGTGAAGCCTTTGCAAATATGCTATAATGGTCGAATAATACGTTTAGATTAGGGGTCGCTATTTTGTATAATTTTTTATTACCAGATGAATTTGTGACAAGCATTTTTGAAATTACACCAGAAAAGCTTCAAGAATTAGGCATTAAAGGGATTATTACAGATTTAGATAATACGCTTGTGGAATGGGACCGTGCAGATGCAACGGAAGAGCTTATTATTTGGCTACGTATTATGAAGGAATCGGGTATTCGCGTTATTATCGCGTCGAATAATAAAGAGGCGCGTGTAAAGCATTTTGCTGATCCGCTTAATATTCCATATATTCATAAAGCAAAAAAGCCACTTCGAAATGCCTTTTATAGTGCCGTAATTCAATTAGGATTACGTCCAAATGAAGTAGTAATGGTAGGAGACCAGCTACTAACAGATGTAATGGGTGCCAATCGTTTAGGACTGCATACTATTTTAGTAAAACCAGTTGCACAATCTGATGGGCTCGTAACAAAATTTAATCGTTTCGTTGAGCGTCGTGTGTTCAATGATTTAAAACGAAAAGGAATAATTACTTGGGAGGAAAAAGAATGAACGAAATGCCAAATTGTATTGGCTGCGGTACGACAATTCAAACAGAAGATAAAACAGCAGTAGGGTACGCACCCCCATCATCATTAGAAAAAGACGTGGTTATTTGCCAACGTTGCTTCCGTTTGAAAAATTACAATGAAATTCAACCTGTGTCATTAACAGATGACGACTTTCTACGTATTTTAAATGGTCTTGGAACACAGCAAGGCTTAATCGTGAAAATCGTTGATATTTTTGACTTCAATGGTAGCTGGTTGCCAGGGCTTCATCGCTTTGTTGGCAAAAATCCAGTGCTATTAGTAGCGAATAAAGCTGACTTGCTTCCAAAATCAGTGAAGCCTAAAAAGGTTATCAACTGGCTCAAACGTGAAGCAAAGGCACTTGGCCTACAACCAATTGATGTGCTTTTAGTTAGTGCGCATAAAGGACAAGGGATGACTGAGGCGATGGAAGCGATTGACGAGTATCGCAAAGGCCAAAACGTTTACGTAGTAGGTTGTACAAATGTTGGGAAATCCACGTTTATTAACCGCGTTATTAAGCAAGCTACAGGTGAAGGCGAAGTCATTACAACTTCTCATTTCCCAGGAACTACATTGGATATGATTGAAATTCCACTCGATGATGGTAGTGCATTATATGATACCCCTGGGATTATTAATCACCACCAAATGGCGCATTACATTGATGCGAGTGAATTAAAATATATTATGCCCAAAAAAGAAATTAAGCCGAAAGTGTATCAGCAAAATGCAGGTCAATCGTTATTCATTGGTGCACTAGCGCGTTTTGATTTTATTCAAGGTGAACGTTCGGCATTTACAATTCATGTGGCAAATGATCTGCCAATCCACCGTACGAAATTAGAAAAGGCAGATGCTTTATACGCTGAACATAAGGGCGAATTACTTGCACCACCGACTGCAAACTTTATTGACAAGCTACCTGAATTAATCCGTCATGAGTTTTCAATAAAAGAAGCAAAAACAGATGTCGTCTTTTCTGGGCTTGGTTGGATTACGGTACAGCATGCTAACGTAGTTATTGCTGCTTATGCCCCAAAAGGTGTACAAGTTTCAATTCGTCCATCACTCATTTAGTCATTAGTAAAGAAGAGAAGAGGAACTAGGACATGAAGAAGTGGTTTGCAGTAATTGGTGATCCGATCGAGCATTCAAAATCACCAGCCATGCATAATGTTTGGTTTGAAGAAATGGCGATCGATGCAACATATATTCCAGTACATGTGACACCAAATCAGTTAGAAGCGGCGGTTGCTGGTTTTAAAACATTAGGTGCAAGTGGTTGGAATGTTACTATCCCCCATAAGACAGCAATCATTCCTTATTTAGATGAGTTAGATGAGCTAGCAGAAAAAATGGGTGCGGTAAATACTGTTGTACGTACAAAAGATGGTAAGTTAAAAGGATACAATACAGATGGGCTTGGTTTTGTTCGCTCGTTGGAAGAGGCTGTAGGCAAGTCACATAAAGAAAAGCCAGTGCTTCTTATCGGAGCAGGAGGGGCAGCTCGTGGCATAGCCTTTGCGATGCAACAACAAGGCTATACGAATTTAACGATTGCCAATCGTACAGTTGCCAATGCTCAAGCAATTATCGAGGAACTTGGAACAGGTCGAGCGATTTCATTAGCGCAAGCTGAGGAAACGTTGGCTGACTATGGCATTTTAGTACAAATGACGTCAGCGGGACTTGTTGCGGGTGATTTTTCAATGCCATTTTCACTGAATCGACTAATGAAAGGCGCAATTGTTGCAGATATTGTGTATAATCCATTAATGACGCCTTTTTTACAAGCGGCTGAGGAAAAAGGTGCAACTGTAGTAACTGGTCTTGGCATGTTCGTACATCAAGGTGCGATTGCGTTCCAATACTGGCTCGACGAATATCCAAAAACAAATTCAATGATTGCGCGACTGAAGGCGCAATTAGGAGGACAATAATTTTTATGTTAACAGGTAAACAAAAGCGTTTTTTACGTGCAGAAGCACATCATTTAACACCGATTTTCCAAGTAGGAAAAGGCGGCGTGAATGACGAAATGACAAAGCAAATTCGTGAAGCATTAGAAGTACGTGAGCTAATTAAAGTGCGTATTTTAGATAACTGTGAAGATGACAAGCAAGAAGTGGCAGAAGCTCTTGCAAAAGGTGCACATGCTGAGCTTGTTCAATTAATCGGATTAACAGTTGTTTTATATAAAGAATCACGTAATAACAAAAAAATTGTGTTACCAAAAGTAGCGAAATAAGGTGAAACGATGAAGAAGGTCGGTTTACTTGGAGGTACGTTTAATCCACCACATATCGGACACCTAATGATGGCAAACGAAGTATTTCATGCATTGGAATTAGATGAGGTACGTTTTTTGCCGAATGCATTACCACCTCATAAACAAGCTCCTCATGATGCGAGTGATGCGAAACGATTAGAAATGGTTGAGCGTGCTATTCAACCATATTCGCATTTTCGTGTGGAGTCGTATGAGGTTGATAAAGGAGGCGTATCCTATTCATATAACACACTTGCTGCATTATGTGAAAGAGAGCCGACTGTAAAATTTTACTTTATCATTGGTGGGGATATGATTGATTCACTCCATACGTGGTATCGTATTGATGAGCTAGTGAAGCTCGTTCAATTTGTCGGCGTAAAGCGTCCAAGTACTGAGGCGCGTACGGAGTATCCTGTCTTGATGGTGGAAGTACCGCAAATCGATTTATCGTCTACACTGATTCGTGAACGCCTTGCCACTGGTAGAACGGTAACCTTTTTACTGCCAGAAGCGGTAGAGACGTTTATACGAGAGGAAGGTCTTTATGGAACGCGAACAATATTTAGCAGCGATTAAACCACGTATGCCTGAAAAGCGTTATATCCATACACTAGGTGTAATGGAAACAGCCATCGCGTTAGCAAAAATCTATGGTGAGAACGAGAAGAAAGCTGAAACAGCAGCCATTCTCCATGACATTGCAAAGTATGCAGAGGTCGAATGGATGGAGCGCATCGTTCAAGACGAAAAATTAGATCAACAACTGATTGGCTGGGGCAATGAATTGCTACATGGTCCAGTTGGGGCATATATTGCTGAAAGTGAATTCGGCATTACGGATGAAGATATATTAAATGCTATCCGTTTTCATACGACAGGACGTGTAGCTATGAGTCGTTTAGAAAAAATACTTTTTGTCGCAGATATGATTGAACCGAATCGAAAGTTTGAAGGTGTTGAACGCCTGCGAAAAAAAGCTCAAAAAAATTTGGATAAGGCAATGAGTGCCTGTATACGCCATACATTAGCGTTTTTAATTGATACAAAGCAGGCAATTTACCCATTATCTATAGCATGTTATAACGATATGATGAAAAGAGAGGAAAGTGAAGGATGACTTCAACTTTATTACAAGCAGCTTACAAAGCAATCGACGACAAACATGGTGAGGATATTGTCGTTTTAAATATGCAAGGTATTTCACTATTAGCAGATTACTTCATCATTGCACACGGGAACTCAGATCGCCAAGTACAAGCGATTGCACGTGAATTACAAGATGTAGCAGTCAAAGAGGGACATGAAATTCGTCGCGTGGAAGGCTTCGATGGCGCACGATGGATTTTAGTAGACCTTGGTGATGTTGTAGCACACGTATTCCACAAGGATGAGCGTGCTTACTATAACTTAGAGCGTCTATGGGGCGATGCACCACAATTAGACGTACCAGAGGCGTAAGTGAGTAGCTACGAACGGTTTGCTCATGTATACGATGAGCTCCAAACTGATATTCCATATAGTAGCTATGTGGAATGGATTGAGCAATATGCACCGAGCAAACACTTCCCGAGGCTTTTAGATATTGGCTGTGGCACCGGTGTTCTTGGCCTTATGTTAGCCAATGCTGGCTATAGTGTAAGTGGCATCGATTTATCAGACGATATGCTCGCTGTAGCGGCAGAGCGTTTTACAGAGGCGGGTCTACAAGTACCGCTATTCTGTATGTCGATGCATGAATTAGATGGCTTTGAGGCACTAGATGTTGTAACAATTGCAATTGATTCGCTTAACTATGTTGTGGAACAAGCAGATGTTTATTCGACGCTAGAACGTATTTTCCATGCTTTACGTGAAGGTGGGCAACTGTTTTTTGATGTCCATTCATTATTTAAAATGGAGGAGATTTTTTTAGACGGACCATTTACGTATGATGATGGAGATATTAGCTATGTATGGCATACAGAGCCTGGCGAGTATGAACATTCTGTTGTTCATCAAATGACGTTTTATGTACGAGATGCAGCGAGTAATTTGTACGAACGTTTTGATGAGGAGCATTTCCAGCGCACATTCCCAATTGAGCAATATATGACATGGCTTCGTGAAATTGGCTTTACAGATGTAGAAGTTACAGCAGATTTTACAGATGAAGCACCTGAATACGAAAGCGAACGCATTTTTATTCGTGCAGTGAAATAAAAAAAGCAAAAGTGACTCAAAAAAGTTCGGTATTATACCGAACTTTTTTTTACTTAAATATAACTTTTTGGAAACGTAGCGCAGGAACAATTCACTTTTTGATATATAGCATCAATCCACTTTTCAACACGAGAATGATAGTATATGATGAGATTGACTCCATATGATTGCCTTTTGCATAGAAAGGATGGTTTGTATGATCCAATCTTTATGGCAAAAGTATAGAAAAAGTATGTTGCTCCCTAGCATACTTGTAATCTGTGGACTTTGTTACTTCTTTTTTTCGAGTTTTGACTCTTCACCTCCCCAAGAAGAGCTCATCGAAACAATCCAACTTACAGAACAATCAGCATTAACAGAACCTGCAGAAGAAGCGGTCTTACAGCAGGTGTTTATTGATATAAAGGGCGCTGTATTGCATCCAGGTGTTTATGAGCTAAATCCTGAACAACGAATTATCGACGCTATACAGCTTGCTGGAGGTTATAGTGAAGATGCGGATACTCGACTTATTAATCATGCCCAAAAGGTACAAGATGAAATGGTTATTTATATACCTGTAAAAGGTGAGCAGCTTGATGAAGCGATGGTCAGCTTTAATAATGCCACCTTTGCTGCAGGAAGCCAAACGTCAACGAATGATAAGGTGAATGTCAACAAGGCAGATAATACGGAACTGACAACATTAGCAGGTATTGGCCCGTCAAAGGCACAAAGCATTATTGCGTATCGTGAGGAAAACGGAGGCTTTCAAACAATAGAGGATATAAAAAAAGTGACTGGTATCGGCGAAAAAACATTTGAAATGCTTAAAGATTCAATTACTGTCAACTAATTGGTTAATATAGTGTGAAGTTGACGACTCTTTTCGAAAAGGGCTACACTATAGTAGAAAAGTGACTGGGACAGTGATGCACAGTCCATAAACATGATAATAAATTTTGGAGGTAGTCATATGGAGCGTATTACTTGGGATCAATTTTTCATGGCACAAAGCCATTTACTCGCGTTACGTAGTACTTGTACAAGACTGGCAGTCGGAGCGACGGTCGTACGTGATAAGCGTATTATAGCAGGAGGATATAACGGTTCGATTACAGGTGATGAACATTGTATTGAGGAAGGTTGCTATGTCGTTGATAATCATTGTGTACGTACAGTGCATGCAGAGATGAATGCACTCCTACAATGCGCAAAATACGGAACGCCGACAAAAGGAGCAGACCTTTATGTTACACATTTCCCTTGTCTACCATGTACAAAATCAATTATTCAAGCAGGAATTGAACGAGTCTATTATGCAACGGACTATAAAAACAATTCATATGCGCAAGAATTATTTGAAAAAGCAGGTGTAGAGGTATTGCATGTACCTTTTGAGGAACGCAAAATTGACTTTTTAAGAAATGAAAAATTGGCTTTGTACATAGATATGCTTAATGAGTTACGTGAAAGTGGTGTGCCTGCTGAAAAATTACTCCCTTATGAACAGAAGGTGAGTGCATTATTTGGCAAAATACAATAAAGCATAAATGGATATATGTAGCACTTGCTGTACTTGTGGCCTCACTAGCAGCACACAAGTCAGCTTGGCTACTTGCTAGTTTACTAATAGTAGCAACTTGGCTTACTTTAAAAGGCGAAACATTTATCATCTCCGCACTCGTAGTAAGTGCTGGACTTCTTTCTTTCTTCTTTATTACAACTATTCGATTGACGGAACCTTCCCCTTTACCGTCAACTTTTCAATTAACATGGACGAGCGATTATAAAATTAATGGACAACTGCTTAGTGGATTTACGAGAACGGAAACAGGTGAAAAACTTTATGTCATGTATACGTTATCCTCTGAGCTCGAAAAGCATTTTTATGAAACTACATCAATTACAGGCTTTACCTATGTCGTTCAAGGAGAACTTGTAGCACCAAATCCCCCTGCACATACTTACGCTTTTTCCTTTGAGAAATATTTAGTGAGCAAAGGTGCAAGGGGCATATTTGAAGTGAAGAGTTGGACGTTGATGACGGAGAAAAAAACCATTAGCTCTGTTCTTGCGAAGTACAGATTTCACCTGAAAAAGCATATTGAGACTTCCTTTCCACCATCGCTTATCGCAGAGGCACAGGCACTGCTTATTGGTTTGCGAGATATGGATGATGAGCTCCAACGAGCATATCAAAAGCTCGGCATTACGCATTTATTTGCGATTTCCGGCTTACATGTAGCGCTTGTATCATGGTTGTTTTATGAGGGGTTATTACGCTTGGGGATTCGCAAAGAAATGGCCATAATTGTCTTGCTCATCTTGTTACCTGTTTATGGTGTCATAGCGGGTGGAGCACCTTCAGTAATCCGTGCAGTTTCTATTGTGGAACTGATCATGTTACTGCGCTTTACGAGGTGGCATTTGTCAGTTGATGATGCACTAGCCATCAGCTTTATTTGCTTTGTCTTACTAGAGCCAGGTGTTATTTTTCAAATTGGCTTTCAGCTATCCTATTTAGCAACAGCTAGTCTTATATACTCGAGGGGTATCTTTCAAGACAGGAATTGGTTACAAAAATCATTTTTAATCACGTTTGTATGCCAACTACTTGTTTATCCGCTATTACTTCATCATTTTTATGAACTATCCATATCTTCGTTTTTAGCGAATATTATCTTTGTACCATTATTCTCATTTATAATCTTACCAATAAATATTTTAATGGTTATCGCCACATTTCTCTCAATGCCTTTAGCAAAGCTATTATTTAACGTATATGAGCCAATGCGTAATTGGCTAACGGAGGCAATTCTATTTTTACAAGCTTTGCCATTACAACTATGGTCGCCGGGGAAACCTGCCTTATGGCTAATATGCATAGCTTTTGTCAGCGTGCTTTTTAGTTTATATTTTTTAGAAGCGAAGCACTATAGCAAAGTAGCCATTGTCCTTCTTATTCCTGCTTTTTGTATACATCTTGCGCCTATATTATATAAGGAAACAAAGATTACGTTTTTGAATGTAGGTCAGGGTGATTGTACAATCATTGAATTGCCGTTTAGAAGGGCCGTATACGTGGTTGATGCAGGCGGTGTACTTCGGTTTAGGCAAGAGCCTTGGAAGGTCTCAAACAGCCCCTATGAGGTTGGTAGACAGGTTGTTGTACCGTTTTTAAAAGGAAAGGGTATTCGGGAGGTGGATATATTGATTTTGACCCATCCAGATGCCGACCATGTAGAGGGAGCAGAAGAAGTGCTTGAGGAGATAACGATGCGTGAAATTCATGTAACACCAGGCTCATTAAATACACCTGCGATGCAAGATTTATTAGCGGAAGCAACGAAACAAAAAGTACCAGTGAAGGAAAAGATGGAAGGTACATCATGGCATGTAGGTTCTACAAGCTTTCACTATTTATCACCCCGCGATACGCATTATGAAGGCAATGACGATTCCATTGTATTATTTATACAGCAGCAATCGTTTCGTGCATTGTTAACTGGTGATTTAGAAGAAGCTGGAGAACGTCAGCTGATAAAGCTATATGGCCAACAACTAGCAAACATTACGCTTTTAAAAGCAGGTCATCACGGTAGTAAAACATCAAGTATAGAGCCATTTGTAGAGCTTCTACAGCCTGCATTAACAGTTTTTAGTGCAGGACGTAATAATCGCTACCAACACCCACATGACATTGTAGTCGAGCGTTTTAAGAAGCGTCGATTAGCGACAAAAACGACCAGTATAGATGGCACAATCGAAGTCACTATTTATCGTGATAAATGGATTGTTCGTACAGAAAAAGACCTTGTCCGAAACTGAACAAGGTCTTTTCCATTGCTATAAGAGGTAGATTACATGCTTGCGTAGTCTACTATTACTGCGATGATGAACATAATAGTGAAGACCCCAAATGATACGCCGAAACCAACGCCTGAATCGATAGCATCGTTACGTTTGCATTGTATATTATTACCTTCAAATGGATTCATTGTCATCCCTCCAATTCTGTTACTAATTATAAGACATCGTTTTCATAAAAGCTATATCGAAAAGATGAATTCCCAACTGTGGCAAGGAATGGACACAATTTAGCTCAAGGTCACAACCGAAACTAAATCATGTATACTAGTAGTATTGCTATATGGAGGTAAAAATATTATGATTTCAACGGTTTGGAACAAAATAAAAAAAGGTGAGCTTTCGCCAGTGTATTTGATTATTGGTGAAGAAAGCTATTTTATAGATGAAACTGTAAAACGTTTAAAGGAAGCACTAGGAAATGAAGAAGAGATTGAAATGAGCACTTTTGATTTGGAAGAGTTGCCGGTTGATGTCGTTATAGATGAGGCGGATACAATCCCATTTTTTTCAGAACGGAAGCTTGTAATTGCTAAAAATGCGTCGTTTTTAAAGGCAACTGAAAAAGGTAAGGAAAAAATAGATCACGATGTTAAACGTTTAGAGTCATGGCTTGCAAACCCTTCAGATTTTTCGGTTACGGTTTTCATTGCCCCGTATGAAAAGCTGGATGAACGAAAAAAAGTGACAAAAATGATGAAAGAGCATGCGTTTATCGTCCAAGCAGAAACACCGAAAGAACAAGATTTAGCAGTGTGGATTCAAGGGCTTGTAAAAGCGCAGGGTAATACAATTACTCAAAGTGCTATTGAGCAGCTTGTCTCAATGGTTGGATCGAATATGCTACAACTTCAAATGGAAATAGAAAAACTTGCATTATACGTAGGCGATGGTGGAGAAATTACAACGATGCTAGTGGAGGATTTAGTAGCGAAAACACTAGAACAAGATGCCTTTAAAATGTTAAACGCGTATTTGGCACATGACCCAGTAGCAGCATTAACAATTTACCATGATTTATTACGACAAAAACAGGAGCCAATTATGCTTGTCGGTCTTCTTGCCTCAAATGTGCGTACGATGTCGAATGTTTTTTACTTGCTGAAAAAAGGCTACCATCCACAGCAAATTGCAAAAAATTTAAAAATCCACCCTTATCGTGTAAAGCTAATGGTCGAACAACGCAACCGTCCATCTGACGAGAGCTTATTGAAGGCTTTGTACCAATTGGCTGAGGTCGATTTACAATTAAAAACAGCTGGTGGAAACCGCGAGCGTTATTTAGAACTATTTTTACTGCGCAAACTGTAAAAAATATTTACTAGTTGGGCATGAATGGTTGTATAATGTCGTGGGGGGTTTTTGAACGTGCAAACACGAATTCAGTACATGGATAGCCTACGTGCTATTGCAATTATAGGCGTACTATTTTTACATGCTGCGACTCCTTATGTCGTACTTTATGACAAACTATCTAGTTTTGATTGGCAAACAGGCATTGTGTTCAATGCTTTGTCACGATGGTGTGTACCCATTTTTTTAATGATTAGTGGGGCACTTTTACTTGGACGAAAGGAAGAATCTTTAAGCACCTTTTTTAAAAAGCGTGCCAATAAAATTTTACTACCTTTCATTGCTTGGTCGATTATTTATTATGCATGGGCAACATATATGTGGAATCCAGGGTATTCGTTAAAAGAATTTCTAATCATGTTTTTTAATGATCAGATATACTATCATTTGTGGTATTTTTATGCGCTTATCGGTATTTATCTACTAGCGCCAGTTTTTAATATTTTCGTTAATCATGCCTCCAAACAAATGATAGGCTATGTGATTGTTCTGTGGATGTTATTTTATGGGGTATTCCGTTATTATTCATATATCGTGAGTAATGAATTTACATTGTTTTTCCCTTTAAGTGAGTACATCGGCTTCTTTTTACTAGGCTACTATTTAGCGAAATTTGAGCTATCGAAAAAATGGCGTGTCGGAATTTACATGTTAGGGATAATTGGTGCGCTTGAAACGATTTGGAGCACAAATGTGTTGACAGAGCAGCAAGGACAATTTTCAGGCTATGCATTTTCGTATTCCAGCCCTAATGTTATTGCGATGAGTGTTGCACTTTTTGTTTTTGTAAAATATTGGGTTAATCAAAAAGTAGCAAGCGGAGGCTATGAAACAAGTAGGATAGTCAAGCTAATTGGACAAACAAGCTTTGGTGTTTACTTAGTACATGCGATGATTTTAGATAAAGTCCGTCCGTACTTTTTTGAAGGAAATGAGCTTTTTGTAAAGCCACTTATGGCGATTCCGTTACAAGTAGTAATCATTTTAGTGCTTTCTACAATTATCGTGCGGGTTATACAGAAAATACCATTGTTAAAAAGGTTGATTTAGTAGAAAAAATCGAACACATAAACGATTAAAAATCCGCTTTGCTTATTAGCGCGGAGTAAGACACGAATGTCTCGTGTTTTTACTTATCTCGCAGTAGCAAGGCGGATTTTATTTGTAGATTATTACTGATAAAAAAAATTAGAAATGAAAAAAGACCAGTTCCTCCTAAGAGTAAACTGATCCTTAATAAACACTTACGCTTTTTTAGCTAGGCGAGACTTTTTACGAGCCGCCGCGTTTTTGTGGATAAGTCCTTTTGAAGCTGCTTTATCTAAAGATTTGTAAGCTGCTTGTAAAAGTTCTTGTGCGTTTTCAGCGTTTGCAGCAACAGCGTTTTCAGCTTTTTTCACTGTAGTACGCATTGCAGATTTAGCTTGAGTGTTAGCAGCGTTAGCTTTTTCGTTAACTTTTACGCGTTTAATCGCAGATTTAATGTTTGGCATATCTTTCACCTCCTAAAATAGGTACGAGATGATATCTTCTCATTGATTTCTTGTGTCAATACAACAAAAATCATTTTAACAAACGCTAGGCTAAATTGCAATAGATAAATGCAAAGAATATTTACTTGACAGTTTGAACAAACTACAAATTGAGGTGAACTGAATGCAAAACTTAAATTGGCAGCGTACTGATTTAATTGATGAATCTGAAGAGGTAGTTTTACATCAAACGAAGGAACAAAAAGATACACTTGAACATTCAAGTGGGGTTCAAATTGAAGACAAAACAGCTGGGCGTGTGAAAATTACCGATGTCCAAGTAAATGCTGAGGGTGGAAAACAAATAGGCAAAAAGGAAGGGAAATATATAACCCTTTCCGTCCCAACGCTTACTTTAGAGGATGAAGATGGATTCGAACAGCTTGAGAAAGCATTGTTGGAAAATTTTAAAACAATGCATGAATCAATTTCCTGGAAGGAAGATGACAAAATATTAATTATAGGTCTTGGCAATAGAACGATTACGCCAGATGCCATTGGACCTTATGTTATTGATCACTTGCATAGTCTAGAGCAAATCGATGACAAATTTGTCATGTATGCACCTGGGGTAACAGGACAAACAGGATATGAAACAGGTGAATTTGTAGCAGCATTAGCAGAGCGCCTGCAACCAAAATTAATCGTAGTAGTAGATGCACTCGCAACGAGAGCCAGTGATCGATTATGTAAAACAATTCAACTTACAGATACAGGTATTCACCCTGGATCAGGTGTTGGCAATCAGCGCAAGGAAATTTCTTATGAGATGCTCGGTATCCCGGTTACTGCTATCGGAATTCCAACAGTCGTTGACGCGCCAGTTTTAATTGCTGATGCAGTAGAGGTGATGCTACGCTCTATTGCTGCGCGTGTTGCGGAACGTGGAAAGCCTTCTTCTAAATTATCCTTATCTTCTTGGCGACCAGACATTAATAAAGAACTTGATATGTCCCTTGTGACACCGATTTTTGGTGAATGGGCAACATGGACAAAAGAGGAGCGTCAACAGCTTTTTGAAGAGACATTTGCCGCTTCCCATGCGCAGTTAATGGTTACACCAAAAGAAGCAGATTATTGGATAGATAAGTATGCAACAATCATTTCAACTATGCTTATGAATTGGGCAAACGATCTATAAAAACATCGTTCTAAAAGACACATCCCCTCCATACGATAAGGGGAGGAGGGTGTGACTTTGCTAAAAAAACTACAATGGTCAATTGGTCTATTATTGTTCTTTTTCGTATTACCAGTCATTGCTGGGCAACTTCCGTTCAACAAGCAAGCATCGACTCCGATCAAGCAACCAGAGGATAAACAAGTCGTGTTTGCCGCTACTAATTTGCCTGAACAAACAGCACTAGAGTTGACAAAAGAGCAGACGGAAGAACAGGATCCTTTTAAAGTATTATTGTTATTTACGCATTCACAAGAAGCCTATCAACCAATGGTGAAAGCGGTAAGCGGGAAAGCAGACGTTTATGATGAGAAGACAAATATTTATAATTTACAAGGTGCGGTTGCCAAGCATTTTAGCATGAACGGTATACAGACAGATGTATTAGATGTTGATGTCATGAAAGTAATGAAAGCTGAAGGCAAAACTTTCCCACAAGCTTACAACA
Source organism: Lysinibacillus sp. NPDC097868 (assembly GCF_044761135.1). Lineage (NCBI taxonomy): Bacteria > Bacillati > Bacillota > Bacilli > Caryophanales > Bacillaceae > Lysinibacillus > Lysinibacillus sp. NPDC097868. The sequence continues at coordinate 760,665 of NZ_JBIWBS010000001.1, forward strand.
CAGTACGTCCATATTTAGCAAATCGTTTACAGGAACAATCTTATAATTTAGTGATTGATTTGCATCGAGACTCTGCCAAGCGTGATACGACAACTATTACACATAACAATGAAAGTTACGCACGTATAGCCATTGTTGTGGGGGCAGAACATAAAAATTACAGGTGGAATACTGCTTATGCAGAAAGTCTTTCTGCTGCTATGAATGAAATTGTGCCAAAGGTTTCAAGAGGGGTTATATCTAAAAGTGGTGACAATGTAGATGGTCGTTACAATCAAGATTTAGCCAAAGAAATGATTATAATTGAATTAGGTGGAATAGATAATACAGAAGAAGAATTAAATCGTACAATTGCAGTAATTGGAAAAGCAATTGCTAAAAGCTTTGTGACTGAGTCAAAAAGTTAAAAGTGAGCGTCTTGTCATTCTTTATTTTAAAAATATTCGAGATAGCTAGTTTATAATGAAATAATCATATCCATGCGATCTTCGTCGTTGTCACTGTTATGAAAATGAGTTGATGTAATCCATGTAGGGGAATGAATGGTAAGTGAGGTTGACTATTGAAAAAATTACCTAAATTTTTTTGTTTCAGAGGTCTTTCAATTGTTTTTACCTTGCATTATACTTTTCAAGTCAGCTCATACGCCTTATTGAATCGGGCAATTTTTTCGATGGTGTACATCAATGGAAAAACCGCTTCAAAAGCATCTACCATTATGGGCAGATGCTTTTTTTCGTTGGTTAATATTACGAATTTTAATGTAAAAGTAAAGTATTTTATACATACATTTGTAGTTTTTTTGGTATTTATACAAATCACGGAGATAAAAAAATTCTCAGTGAAAATTTTTTTTGTTTTAGAAAATGGTTAACCTTTTTAGGTAGCTCATTCGTCTTTAATAATAGCAATGGAAATGATAGAAAAGGGGCAGAGGCTAGGCATAATACGAACTATTTTTAAAACTAAATAATGTTAAAAGGGTTTTACATTTATTGGAGGAAACAGTATGTTAGGCAAGACATTGAATCATCGTTACATCCCGGGATTAGATGGGATTAGAGCATTAGCAGTACTAGCTGTAATTGCTTATCATTTTAACTTTCGATGGGCCAGTGGAGGATTCCTCGGAGTTGATATATTTTTTGTATTATCAGGTTACTTAATCACCTCAACGATTTTACCGATGCAAGGTGAGCAACTAACAATCAATTTGCGTAAATTTTGGATTGGACGCTTTCGACGCCTAGTACCTGCTGCATATGTCATGATAATGACCACTTTCGTGTGGGTGATGTTATTTCATAAAGAGCTTTTAAATACTTTGCGAGGAGATGCCCTATCCTCAATTTTTTATTCTAGTAATTGGTGGTTTATTTATCACAAACTATCTTATTTTGATAGTTTTGGGTCGCCTTCCCCTTTGAAAAATTTATGGTCTTTAGCAATTGAGGAACAATTTTATGTTATTTGGCCAATCGTATTAATCATTGGATTGTCTATATTTAAAAAACAAAGTAAATTTTCTAACATTATTTTTATTGGCGCAATTTGTTCAGCATTACTTATGGCTATCCTATTTCAGCCTGGAGCTGATCCAAGCCGTATTTATTATGGAACAGATACACGTTCATTTGAATTACTAATCGGTTGTTGGCTTGCCTTCGTCTGGCCGATGAAAAGACTTTCTACTAAAAAACTTTCTGCAAAGCATGTTTATGAGCTCAATAGTATTGGCGTAATCACCTTTATTATTTTTATTGCCTGTATTTTGTATGTAGATGAATACCAAGCATTTTTATATAGAGGCGGCATGTTCCTATTTTGTATTAATGCTGCATTATTAATTGCCTGTGTTTGTCATCCAGCTAGTTTCTTAGGGAAACTACTCTCATGGAAACCACTTTGCTGGATTGGTTCTAGATCATATGGAATTTATCTTTGGCATTACCCAATTATAGTGCTAACTACTCCTGTTCATGAAATAGGAAATCCAGTATATTGGCGTGTCGCTTTACAGCTTGTATTTATATTAATCGTCGCAGAATTATCGTATCGTTTTATTGAAATGCCGATTCGTAAACAAGGATTCCGAACATATTTCCGTAAATATTTGGTCATCAATCCGAGCAAGTGGCAAAATTTTTCGATTGCAAGAAAAATAGCAACTGCTGTTATTCCGCTATTCATTTTAGTGTTTTTTACTGGCATGACAGGGGTACTAGGGGAAGCACAACAGGATATAAAGGAGAATTACCCTACAAATATTAAAATAAATGGTGAAGAACAGCATTCTGCTAAAGATACGCAAGAAAAAAATAAGAACGAGGAAGACGTAGGAACGTCTGTGGAAAATAACGACGAAACGTCTCAAGCAGAAAAAGACAAGCCGAGTGAAAATCCTATGAATGAACCATATAAAGAACTATTAGCTATCGGGGATTCGGTTATGATTGATATTGCTACGCGTTTACATACGCTATACCCTAACATTACAATCGATGGGAAAATCGGGAGACAAGTTTCACAAGCAGTTAAATTGGTTCCTAGTTACAATCGCTTTAATCAACCAGATAAAGCGGTCATTATACAACTAGGCACAAATGGTTATTTTACAAATGACCAGATTGATACGCTCCTTGGCGCGTTCTCACAAGCTCAAATATACTTAGTGAATACACGTGTACCACGTCCATGGGAAACAAAAGTCAATAATGCTTTAGCAAATAAAGCGCATGAGTATAACAATATTACATTAATTGATTGGCATTCAACAGCGCTTAACCATCCAGAGTATTTTGCTCCGGACGGCGTACATTTAGAACCAAAAGGGGTAGAAGCTTTATCTAACCTTATTCAGCAAGCAATCGATGCTCATATGAATAATGTTTAATGTAAACTACCAATTTAGCCTCCATTTATCTACTTCAACGTTGATGTAGAATAACTTTCAGGTAATGATAAGATACAAAGAGACCAGCAGCTTAAAATTAGTTGCTGGTCTCTCTTTTGTTTTAAATATAAAATCATAGAGATTTTTGCATACATTTTCCACTCACTAAAGTAAGCGAATAGTTACAAAATAAAGGGTAGGCTTAGAAAGCATCTGCAAAAAAAATGCAGGTGCTTTTTTTGATAGTGTCTACTCACTCACAAGTATATGCGTGCGAAAATGACATTTTTGCATAGACATCACGTTTCCAAAACATAAATGACAATGACCAATGTTGTACACACACTCGCCATATTTTTTGTGCTCCTTATAGAGAGCCATTTTTAGCTTAATTGCCTCAATATGGTGCTTTATTATGCATTGATTTGCAGAAAATAACAAACATAAATAAGAGTAACCATTGATTTAACAGCATTTATGCCGTTCTAATGTTGTGGTTTGTATATGGTTCATAGTATAATTCATTATAGTTTAATTAGGAGTGGAAGAGATGAACCGAGAAGCACGATTAAAAAGACAAGAGAATATTCGAAATTTCTCTATTATTGCACATATTGACCACGGGAAATCAACGCTTGCTGACCGTATTTTAGAGCAAACGAAGTCATTGACATCCCGTGAAATGAAAGCACAGCTACTCGACTCAATGGATTTAGAGCGTGAGCGAGGCATAACAATTAAGTTAAATGCAGTCCAATTAAAATATGAAGCCAAAAATGGCGAAGTGTATACATTCCATTTAATCGACACACCAGGACATGTCGATTTCACATATGAAGTATCACGTAGTTTAGCTGCTTGTGAGGGCGCTATTTTAGTTGTGGATGCAGCACAAGGCATCGAAGCGCAAACGCTGGCTAACGTTTACCTAGCACTTGATAACGACCTAGAAATCTTACCAGTTATTAATAAAATTGACTTACCTGCGGCAGATCCAGAGCGTGTCCGTCAAGAAGTCGAAGACGTAATCGGTTTAGATGCTTCTGAAGCGGTATTAGCATCTGCAAAAGCTGGTATCGGAATTGAAGATATTTTAGAGCAAATTGTTGAAAAGGTTCCTGCACCAACAGGTGATCCAGATGCACCATTACAAGCACTTATTTTTGACTCTGTCTATGATGCCTATAAAGGTGTTATCATTTCTATTCGAATTATGAGTGGTACTGTTAAACCGGGCGATAAAATTCGCATGATGGCGACAGGTGCTGAATTTGATGTAATTGAAGTCGGCGTACATACTCCGAAAAGTGTACCGCAAGAGGAGCTAACGGTTGGTGATGTTGGCTACTTAACAGCGTCTATTAAAAACGTTGGTGATACTCGAGTTGGTGATACTGTAACATTTGCTAATCGTCCAGCGACAGAGCCATTAGCAGGTTATCGTCGTTTAAATCCGATGGTGTACTGTGGCTTATACCCAATCGATACTGCCAAATATAATGATTTACGTGATGCATTAGAAAAATTAGAACTGAACGACTCGGCATTACAATATGAACCTGAAACATCGCAAGCGCTTGGCTTCGGTTTCCGTTGCGGCTTCTTAGGACTACTTCATATGGAAATCATTCAGGAACGTATTGAACGTGAATTTAACATTGATTTAATTACAACAGCACCATCAGTAATATACGATGTTTACATGACAGATGGTTCGTCACTTAAAGTTGACAACCCATCATTCATGCCAGACCCACAAAAAATTGATCGTGTAGAAGAACCATATGTTAAAGCGACGATTATGGTACCAAACGATTATGTTGGTGCAGTAATGGAGCTTTGCCAAATTAAACGTGGTAATTTCATGACGATGGATTATATTGATACTTCACGTGTCAGCATCATTTATGAAATGCCATTATCTGAAATCGTTTATGACTTTTTCGATTATTTAAAATCAAATACGAAAGGCTACGCATCATTTGACTATGAGCTTATCGGTTATCAGCCTTCAAAACTAGTGAAGATGGATATCCTATTAAATGCTGAGCAAGTTGATGCACTAAGCTTTATCGTTCACCGTGACTTTGCTTACGAGCGTGGGAAAGTAATTGTAGAAAAACTAAAAGAATTAATTCCACGTCAACAATTCGAAGTGCCAATTCAAGCAGCAATTGGTCAAAAAATTGTAGCTCGTTCAACGATTAAAGCGATGCGTAAAAACGTTTTAGCAAAATGTTACGGGGGAGATATTTCCCGTAAACGTAAACTTCTTGATAAACAAAAAGAAGGTAAAAAACGTATGAAACAAGTCGGTTCAGTCGAAGTACCACAAGAAGCGTTCATGGCTGTACTGAAGATGGATGATTCGAAGTAATTCAGTAGTGGTAAGAGTTTGTAACGTATTTATTTTAGGGTTCAATGGTAACTAACGAATAAATATATCTGAGTTAGAAAAGCCTTTCACATTTCTGTGGAGGGCTTTTCTTATTCAAAAATAGGAGATGAGCCTTATGAGAGGTATTGATTTGAACCAGTTATGAGAACTGAAACAGAAGCTTTATTGCGCACACTGTTAAGGACGGTATTATTTCAGGATTTATAAAATGGTACAACTGACCATTGATTGGTTTATATGACACCAATTCAGCAGAGAGGTAGTAAATGATAAGTGATAACAGTTTTCCTTGTTTTTGCATACTATAGGAGCATGTATGCAAAAAGAGGAGGATAAAATATGGTAATGCCTTCATATAATCAGAGAATTACTCCCCAGCAGGCAATGCAGATTGCTGTGCAAAGAGTACCTGGCCAGATCATTCATTATGGTATGGATATGGAAAACGGCACTTTAGTGTATGAAATATTCATATTAACTGCTCAAAATAAGATTTATGAAGTAGAAGTAAATGCAAAGACAGGTGTAGTTCGAAAAATTGAAGAAGAGAATGATTATGATTAATTAAAAATAAAAGGACAGGACTTACTTAGCTGAATAAACAATAAAAAATGACTCCGAAATGAACTGCACCTCAATTGTTAGACACAATCTAACAATTGAGGTGCGTTTAATATGGTTAAGTTTACACTAGACAATTACTTTACTTACAAAAGTATAAAGTGTCTAACTTTTTGGGTTCACTTCAAATATGGGTGGTCAAAATAAATAAAACCTAATTAATCTTATATTATAATGAGGTTGATTTACTTTTCTTCTCATTAATTATAAGGTCTTCTTGATTTTGTGGGCGAGCAGTTTCAGTATGTCCGACACGCTCATTAGGTTTTTTTATATTTGATTGTTTTGTTGGCTCGTCTGTTGCAAATTCTGTATCTTTCTTATCCCTTTTCATTTCAACACCTCCTAAAGATATTATTTAACTTTTCTCAATAAAATATCCTTGTTTATTTCGACTTCATACTTACAACTATAGCGGAGCTGGTTTTTTTATTTGCAATGAAAGAGCCATATCGAAGAGTTAACGATTCTTCACTTTAAAATGCCAATAAATGGTCGATATATAAACAAGAGGTGATGTAATATGAAACTTACGAATGAAGTAAATTCTTCTAATTTCATGAAGTTGTCAAATGGATCAGCAATTAAGCCTAAATTGGTTCAGCAAAATCTTATAGTACATAAAGATACATTAACAATTGGACAACAAGCTCGTAATTTGTTTAAAGGGCAGCAAGCTAAAACAAGTCTTATCGAAAGTTTAATGAAACAACGTGAGAATATTCAAAAGATGAAAAGTGACCTGAGTGAACGTACGTTAGAAAGTGGCGGCGACTTATCATCTATTAAAGAACAACTAAAAGATTTTGAAAAGCAAATAGCTGATATTGATGCGCAAATAGCTGAACAGCAAACGGATGAGCAAAAGAAAACGACAAACCAAAATGAACAGGATTTGAAAAACGAAAAGCCATCCAACTCAATGGAAAATCTTTTAGAAAAATCGGTTTCACTAGAACAAGTGAAAACACTTGAGTTGACAAAGAATTCATTAGGACGTGAGCAAAATCGCCTTTCCAGTGAATTAGAGATGGATGCCGACCGAGGTATTTTTATTGATAGTAAATATGAAAAACTTTCGGATGTAGAGAATCGAATTCAAACTGTTCAAGAACAAGTTGCTGAAGAAATTCAGAATACTGATGATAATGAACTAAATGATGAAAATTTTTTAGCTTCTATGAATGAAGACGAAAAGCTTAAGGATTCAAAAACGGATAATCAATAATGAGCATGATTAAGCTTAATAAAGCTGTGCTGAAGTTAGACGAAGGATGTAACCTCTATAGTCTTAGCGTCAATTTAGAATTAAAATAGCCCAGGTTCTCAAGCAATTTTGAGCCTGGGTTTTTATTATTCAGTTAGCTTCGCAGTTATTTTATTGAATTTAAATTTTCAAACAAAAAAGGTTAATATTAGTAAATGTCGAAATTGTTATCTTATATTAAATAATTGTAGGGAGGCAAGATATTGTGACCATACCAATAAAAAAAACACCGATTAAAAACCAAATTGGCGGTGTATTTGTACCGGTACGTGATCTTGAAAAAGCAAAAGAATGGTACAGTAAAATACTTGGAATAGAAGGAGGAGAAATATTTTTCGGGCATATATATACAGCACCAATGAAGGGAACGGCAGGTTTAATGTTAGATACAATGCCTAAGTGGAGAACTGAAGATGGGGATATTTCAACTTATCAAGCTCCTTCTATACAGTTTATAACAAATGATATCAATGCTTCCTATCAATTTATGAAAGAAAATGATGTTGAACTTGTAACAGAAATTGAGGATAATTTTTATTTTGTTATTAAAGATCCCGATGGTAATTTACTGATGATTTGTAAAGAGACAACTTAACCAAGTTTTAGTATGCTGGGCGGTTTGTAATGACTATCCATTCTGACTTACGATATAAATCGCGTATAGAGCAATAAATGATATTGATAATTAAGGACCTCTTATACAAATTTTTTTACCACTTATCTTGTGAAAATCAAATCTGTTAAAACTTAATGTTACATTATGGAATAAGGAACGAAAATTTCTTTGATAAATTTAATTAATCTTAGGGGACCGCAAAATGAATAAAAAAACTTGGCTTATTTTTTGTTGCTTAGCTATTGGTATTGCTAGTTATTCCATTGTTCAATATTTGATATTGGATGCACATCAAGCAGGATTTGTTAGTATGAAACTTATGTTTATTGATACATTAGATTCGCTTTGGTATACCATGCTTTATTTTCATATTATATTTAGTGTACTGGCATTAGTTATAGGTCCCTTTACATTATTCTCAAAGTTTAGAGAAAACAATATAGAGCGACATCGAATTTTAGGGAAAATCTATATGATAGGCGTATTATTCGGGAGTGTTTCAGGACTTTATTTAGCCATTTATGCTACTGGGGGATTCGTATCACAGCTCGGTTTTAGTGCACTATCTATATTATGGATGATCACTGGATATCAAGCAGTTGTCAAAATTAAAAAACAAAAAATTCATGATCATCAAAAATGGATGATACGCAATTATTCGTTAACTTTCGCAGCTGTAACATTGAGAATTTGGCTTTTAGTCTTTACGGTATTATTTGGTTTTGAAAATTTTATGATTAGCTATCCAATCATTTCATGGTTATGTTGGGTGCCTAATCTCATTATAGCTCAATGGATTATTGGGCGGTCACGTCATGAAAGAGGCGTTATAGTTAAATAAGTTAGGATTAAAACCACTTCATTTTGGGTGGTTTTTTATATGTTCTTGTAGAAAAATATAAGGGGAGAATTAATATATAATATTTTTTACATAATACTAAAATTTTTATTAAAAAAATGTCTGAATTTTATAAAAAAGTAAAGTCATTTTACTATTGATTGAGAAATGTTCTCAATGATAAATTATTATTAAATTGAGGTAGTTTAGCTATAGCTATTCAAATAATTTACTCAAATAAATAAGGAGGTTCATTCTGAAATTTAAACGAATAATATTAGTAGCATCTATAACATTTGCAATGTTCTCTTTGTCCAATGTCCAAGTATCAGCTTCAGAAATAAGCGTTTTTTCAAATGTTTATACGACTAATCAATCGATTTCGTCTGATGAAATAGAGACAAATGCCAAAAAATTTGATGTTGATATTATTAAGTTAAATGATAGTATGTTACAAATTGAAATTATAAATGAAAATGTTGATATTTCATTTAATGAGAATGGTGAAGTAACACTATCTAATAGTGAAAAATCAGAAGTTCTACCTACTTATGCATTTGATAAAAATAATGATTATGTACAATTGGTTTATAAACAAACAAACCTCGGTTTAATTGTTGAATTACACAAAGATGAAATAATGTCATTGGGCAGATCGAAAAAGTCAAATTGGAAATGTGCTTTAGGAATATTAGGTGGATATTATTCTGGAGCTGTCATTGGAGGCGCCTCTGGAGCTACTGCAGGTTCTCTTATTCCAGGATTAGGGACACTTGCTGGTGGTGTTGGGGGTGCAATAATTGGTGCAATTGGAGGCGGAATGACAGGTGCTTCTGAATCTTGTTTTGATTAATGGGGTGATGGCAAATGGAATTACGTGATTGGTTTAGTATTCCGATGATAATAAGTCAAGTCGTTATTTGGATATTATGGAGCTTTTTACAGTTGGCGTTAGGTAGTGAAGTAATCGATTTACTCTTCAATCCGTTAAATCCACTTTTTCTGTTTAATTTAATTTTTGGTGTTTTTTATCAGATTAAACAAAATAAAAAGACAACGCAATGAACAAGGACTGGTGGACATTTAGCTATTCGCTCTAGCTACTTCAAGTTTTAAGTGATGGGGTGATGTCTTTTGGAAATGCGTGATTGGTATAGTATACCAATGATATTAAGTAGTTTTGTCATTTGGATTTTATCGATTTTCTTACAAATTGCACTAGAATTTAATTTAATCTGGCTTATTTTTAATCCGTTAAATTTCCTATTTATAGCAAATTTAATTATAGGTGTCGTCTATCAGATTAGACAAATTAATAAGACAACATATTAAGATAAGATATTACAATGGCCGGTTGCACAAAATAGAGTGAAGCTGGTCTTTTTTTATGGCTGAAAATAATTATAAAAATTGGAAATTTATATTTATTGAACTTACATCTAGTGTATTCTTAAGAAAAGGGGGAATTATCGTATATTGGAGCATCGCATTCCCAATATAGTCGAACGAATGAATGCAATCGGTGGAGACGTATCGATAGTAAAGATTGAGGCGGCTGCATCGCCATAACAAATTGGACAATGTGAAAACCAATTAGTTTTCCAGCTGCCTGAGAGTTATAACAAAGTGCTATTAGAGTTTTCATCCACATGTAACTTTCATTGGTTTTTCCCGATGATTATCAATTAGCTGGTGAATTGGATGGAATGTTTAGCGGGAGGCTCCACTGGGATTTAGGATTATTGAAAGAGCTGAATGATGATAAAAATGATGGGTTACAGAAGTTTTTTTCAAATCTAAATAATGAGTATGACAAAGTGCGGCATCATACATTAGCCTTTTATGAGGTAGGCAATGGAGATTATTTTGCATTTGACCTCGCTGATAATCGTCCAGATGCTTGTGTTGTTTATTTAAGCCATGATGATGAAGAAGGGCATGGCTATAAATTTGCGGATAACTTTATTGATTTTTTGGAGAAATGGTCAAGAGTTGCATTTGCGGGAGGGAAAGATTGGAAGTGGCTACCATTCACATCAAATTCTAAAAGTGAGCTTTTACCAGAAAGTCCATCTGCGAAGTTGTTCAGAAATTTATTAAAGTTACCAATTTAATTTGAAATGCACTAACGTACGACTAAAAGAGTAAATCAACTAAAGGAGCTAAGAATATTGTACGAAGAACAACTAGCAATGGCCATTCAATTACGAACAGATAATAAGAAGCGAGAATCCAATCAATTACTTTTACAAATGGTAGAGGAATATCCTGATGATGCATTCATTAACTACCAATGTGCGTGGAGCTTTGATGTTTTAGGAGAAGAATTACAAGCCGTTCCCTACTATGAAAAGGCCATTAAGCAAGGGTTATCTGGAACAGATTTAGAGGGAGCGTTCTTAGGACTTGGCAGTACATATAGAACGTTAGGGGATTATGAAAAATCGAAAAATGTTTTTTTAGAGGGAATAGCATTATTTCCAACGAATCAAGCATTACAAGTGTTTTATGCAATGACTTTATATAATCTAAACGAACATTCAAAAGCGATGGAGCTCTTATTAAAATGCCTGACAGATACTACAACAGACGCTGACATACTGAGTTATAAAAATGCGATTAATTTCTATGCAGATCAATTAGATAAAGTATGGAAATAGAACAATTTAATCCTACTATAATGGAGGAGGTTTACAAATGACGAAGTTTTTTATGATGAACATATGTAAAAAAACAGATAACTTAGAATGTGGGGAAACGAATGAAGAAAAAGTTTTTGAGAAAAAATCTGAGCTAAAAGAGTATTTGAAAAATGAAGGGTATTATAAGGAATCGAAGTATCAATATATCAAAATGCATGAAGAATCGATTTATATTGCTACAGTCGAAAAAATAAAAGTTAAATGATCGTGATATCACGTATGATGCGCGTGACTTTTTTTATGAAATGATAGTGCCGTCCATTAAGGTAAAATTGAAGGGGTGTTGTAGTTGAAAATTAGTAAAGAACATGCAGAACATTATCATTGGGGAAATGCGTGTGATGGTTGGCATTTAGTTAAAAATAATGAATTGAGTATTATTCATGAACGAATGCCTGCCAATACAGCTGAAGTTTGTCATTATCATCTTGAAGCCCAACAATTCTTTTTTGTACTTTCGGGTACTGCAACAATGGAAATAGACGGAAAACGAATTATATTGCAGGCGAATGAAGGAATTGAAGTGCCCGCTCTTCAGTCACATCAAATGCGTAATGATTCGCAGGAAGATGTAGAATTTATGGTAATTTCTCAACCGAATAGTAGAGGGGATCGTATACCCGTATAGTGGTAGAAGTTTTCAAGCCGTAATTGCTTTTCAAATTGTTCATTCTTTTGCATGAGGTACATCAAGTATTTATTTAGTACAGTAAATGTATTAAATGCAAAGGGGATGTCTGGAGGATGAAAATATCAAAAATGAAGCTTTACGCGCATGATTTACATAAAATGAAGGCGTTTTACTGTGACATATTAGGATTTGAATTGTTAGAAGAAGCGGAGCATTTTTTTGAAATAGCAGCCGGGGAAAGCGTCATCCAATTCGAAATATTGGATGCTTCTGTAGCAAAGCAATATCATTTTGCGCTCAATATACCAAGTAATTTATTTCAGCAAGCGAAAAAATGGGTGCAAGAACGCGTAGAAATATTACGCTCAGATGAACAAGATGAAGTATATTTTAAATTTTTAGATGCGTACGCATGCTATTTTTACGATCCAGAGGACAATATAATAGAGTTTATTGCTAGACAGGGGATAAACCCAAAAGTTAGTAACAAGGCATTTTCCATTCAACATGTATTAAATATTGCGGAAATAAATTTAACGACTGATGCGATTCATACTGTCGCAGAACGTTTAAAGGAGTATGGTATCACGCCCCTTAAAGATGAAGAAATACGTACAGATGCGCTTACTTTTATGGGGAATTACGAGGATGGTGTCCATCTATTAATCGGTCCAAGTGAACGCATGTGGTATTTCTCTACTAAAAAAGCAATTGTCAGTCCTATTAATATCATAGTCAATAATTATCTACAATTATACATAAGTGCTAAGGGTGATTTCGCTATATCGCAACTTTAATAAAGCATCAATTATTTGTCATTATTATAGTAATCTTCTTGTTTGCTTAGCTGTATGGTGTACTTATAAATTAAAAACAGAAATAGCAAAATTAGCGATGATTTTTTGTTATATTTTCCCCTTTATTACATCGGGATTTGAGCATAGCATTGCCAATATGACACTTTTTAGCCTTGCGCTCTTTATTCCACACGGTGATTTTGTATCGCTTGGTGGTACGGTGGCAAATTTAGTTCCTGTCACAATTGGTAATATTATTGGCGGTGCAGTAGTAGGTTTTGTCTATTGGGTTAACGCGAGGGAATAATCGCGAAAGATTGAGTCATAGAAAGGAGCAATGAATGTTGGAGGATGCTAGTCGTTTGAAAGAAGCAATAAAAAAGCTGTGTGAAGAGGAAGCAAAGTCAATGCTTTTCATATCTTTACTAAATGGCAAGTCGAGTGAGGACATTAAACAAGTTATTTTGCACATGTCAGAAGATAAGGAAAAAGCATTTAATGCACAAACGCTACATATCCTATTTGGTGATTCACCGGGTGGAAGTATAAAAGCTGCATTCCGAGATACGGACTATCAAAAGACAGAGGATATTATTGTCTTCCCGGATAATTTGTCCATTGGGCCAGTAAAAAATATACATAAAGCGTCGGGGATTGAAGCACGACTTGAGTGGTTTCAGAAACGATACAAAATTGAAGATGATGGACTGGAGCATTATAGAAAACGTATGTTAGATGCTTTAGAAAACGTAAACAATATTTTACCACATCAGACTATCGTTATTTGGACATGTCAAAATGCGCACGAACAAACAGGATTACGACTTGTGTTAGCCATGCTTGAAGGCAAATTGAATGCAGTACGTGTAATTGATACGTTTACTGCTTTTCATGAAAAAAATATGTCCTCGCGCTTAGTGGAAGAAAACTATCCAAGAACAACTGGTGAATTAAATGGAGAAACGCTTCTTAAATTTTACGAGCAGTTTGGGATGGAACCATTATCTAACGTCGAAAGACAAACTCTAAGTGATGAGGGTAGATATATATTGTCAGACGATATCCATATCATCCGAACATGGGCAGGTAATCAGCTACTAAACAGCAGTAATGAAAATCGAGATGATGACTTTATTATTGAATGCGCTAAACGTATGTATCATGAAGATGGTAAGGTGGAATATAAGAAGGCTGCACGATTAATTGGAGAAGTGATTGGACATATGCAACAATATACCGGAGACGAATGGATTGAATATCGTCTAAGAAGTTTAATCAAGCAAGGCGTTTTTTCGTATAGAGGTGATTTAAAGGCAATGCGATTTTATGAAGTGAAATTACAAGATGATTTCTTGACAAATCAAATTTCTTGAAGTTTTGACTTCATTAAAAAGCATAGATAAAATAATGTAGAAGAGTTAGAATGACTCTCACAAGTTAGTAGCACTTATCAGTGAATATAAAGATTGCATTAATAGATTAATTAAAAGAAAGGAAGTTAACAATGAATCCTGAAATCAATCAAAATGCGATTCTTCAAGCAATTTTGGAGCTTTCTACACAAGTACAAGGCGTGAAAACAGAGATTCTACAAAAAATCGAGGCGCTAGAAACAAGACTAGATTCAGTTGAAACAAGATTAGATGCGATTGAAACAAGACTAGATTCAGTTGAAACAAGATTAGATGCGATTGAAACAAGATTAGATGCGATTGAAACAAGATTAGATTCGGTTGAAACAAGATTAGATTCGGTTGAAACAAGACTAGATTCGATTGAAACAAGACTAGAGAAGAAAATTGAATCACTTGAGAAAAAATTACTAGAAAAAACCGACGCAGTTGAAAAAGATCTTAGTGAAAAAATAGAAGAAGTGGATGCGAAGATGGAAGTGTTAATACTTGAAATATTAGAAACAAAGGCCGACGTGTTAAAGTTGAAGAAAGCAAAATAAATTGTGTCGGGTGTCACTATGTGCAATAATCATAGACAATTCGTGACCATAACTGAGGAGTGAGCTTGATGTTAAAAACAGAAGTATTTGAACAACTAAAAAAAGCAATGAAAGAAAAAGATGTCTTGGCAAAAGGTGTTTTAACACTTGTCAAATCAGCACTAGATTTAGCGGAGAAGGAAAAAGGGGAGCCTTTAACACAAGCAGAGGAGATTGCTATTATTAACCGTGAAGTCAAGCAAACGAATCAAGCTTTAGAAGGTGCGCAAAATGCTGATCGTACGGATTTAATTGAAAAAGAGGAAGCAAAATTAGTACTATTAAAATCATTTCTTCCTAAACAATTAACGGAAGCAGAAATTGCTGAAAAATTAGAAGCAGCAGGTGTTACGAAAGGCATGAATATGGGTGACGCAATGAAAATTGCAAAACCATTGTTAAATGGTCAAGCAGAAGGTGCTGTAATTTCTAAAGTTGTAAAAAGTTTAATTTAATATAGGAACAAAAAGGATAGCCACGCTAGCGTTGGCTATCCTTTGTTTATGTTCTACCACGGAACTCTTTTGAAAGAATTCAGAATTGTTTCAGTGCCTGGCACTCAAAGTGGCACTCAAAGATTGAATTTTTGGATGATGTTTCGTAGTTGTTGAGCCATTTCAGCTAAATTATTTGAAGAAGCGGTAATTTCTTCGATGCTTGCTGATTGTTCTTCGGAAGCAGCTGCGACATTTTGAATGTTTCCAGATGCTTGAACGGCTACAACACCAACCTGCTCAACAGAATTAGCGATATTGCTAACTCCTTCATTCATGTTCGTAATGATGTTGTTAACCTGGTTCATTTCTTGTGTAAGTTCTGTAATGTGTGAATAGATATCGCCAAAGGCTTCACCTGAAGCGTTAAAAGTAGTAGAACTTTCAGCAAGGTTATTACTGCTAATCGCCATTGATTTCACTGCTTGAGCAGATTCTTCTTTGATTGTTTCAATGCGTGTTCGAATACTATTTGTTGCTGTAAGTGATTGGTCAGCTAATTTACGTACCTCTTCAGCTACAACCGCAAAGCCTTTACCATGTTCACCAGCACGTGCTGCTTCAATAGATGCATTTAATGCAAGTAAATTGGTTTGGTCTGTAATTTCATTTATAAGTGAAACGATATCACCAATCTCATTTGTATAAGTGCTTAAGCGTTTTACAACATCTGCAGTATTATGAATCGCCTCAGATGTAATCGCCATTTTTTCTGTAGCACTTTGAATTGTGGTATTGCCCTTTTCGGCAATAGTGGAAGCGCTAAATGCCTTCGTTGTTACATCATTGACACTATCAACAACATCGGACATCTTCGTCGAAATCATTGTAATATGATTTTCCACCTCTTCAATGGATGAAGTTTGTTTTTCTGAGCCAGCAGCCACTTCCTGCATAGAAGATGTAATTTGTTGAATAGATGCGCTCGTTTGCTCGGAGCTGGCAGTTAATTCTTCTGACATGGCGGCTACTTGCTCTGCATTTTCCGCAATTTGCTGAATGAGCGTACGTAAATCAGCCGTCATATTTTGGATGCCATCTGAAAGTTGGGCGATTTCATTCGTGCCTTTGATTGGCAGTGATTCAACAGCTAAATCTCCTTTTGCAACCTTATCAACATAACTTGTCATATTTTTGATTGGTTTAATAATACTTTTACTAATGAAATAAGCGACAACGATACCAAATAGCACAAAGATAATTGTCATGATGATGCTAACCCAAATAATTTGAGTTTGTAGCTTAGATATAAATGAAGCATCCATATCTAAGCCAAAAAGTATATCAGTATTGTTAAATGGAATAAAAATCGACTTATGAATACCATATTCATCTTCATAAATTTCACTTACTTGAGTACGGCCAGTATCTAAAGCAGCATGCATTTTTGGATCGAAAACGTAGTCAGCCTGATAATTATCACTATTACTTAATGCAACAATATGCTCTTTACCATTGGCACGTGAAAGGATATATGCATTTTCAATATCAAACTTTTTGGTTGTACCATTCAATTGTTTCAATATTTTTTCATACTGATTTTTAATACCGTTATCGGCAGCTTTAACTTTATTTTTATCGATGTCCTCGAAAATGTTACTAGAAATCACCTCTAACGATGATTCAAATTGCTTAATAACAAAATTATCGATGATTTTAAAAGAAACTATAAATAACATGAAACTAAATATAATAGAAATAATAACAATTGGAATTGTTAAACTTGCAATATATTTATAGAGTAAAGAACTCTTAAATTTACTTAATATACTCAACTTGTAAATCCTCCAATACTACAACTTTTTGTTGTAGGAAATGAATCATATCACTAATATGTTCTGTCTCTGTGTACGGTGAGATAGAAAAGAATTTAGCTGCTGCCACAGGAACTTGTTGTTTTGTATCGCTCGCGCTAACAGTGCAGACACGTGTTGTGTCACCGAAAAATACTTCATCGCGACCTTCACCTAAAATCTCAAAGAAAGAAGCATTTAAGCCATTAATGTATTCGATTTGATCTTGTGTGTAGTTTCCAGCTTGTTCAGATGCCCAATCAAAGCCTTTTGGATATAGTCTATAGGCTGTTACAGGCCCGATATTTGCTTCATTCACTACTTGCAGCATTGGTAATTTCTCAGCTAATTGTGTACGGAATGCTAAATTTACACGGACATAGTTAGCTAATATTTGTTGATAACCTTCTTTACCAAAAGCTTGTAATGCAGCATAAATAGCAATTGAACTACCCATTCGAGAACATTCTAAAGTGTAACCAGTATGATATGAGCCATAGCCTCTATTGCCTACATATGGTGTATCAAAATCGTCAATATCTAACAGTTGTAAACTTTTCCCTTCTTTTATTAAGAAAAGGCTTGTTAAATACGGTGTTTGACCAAGTTTTTGGAAATCGAAGCAAAGACTATCTGCAATTGCAAGATGTTGCATACGTTGGTGAATTTGTTCTAAGCCTTGTAATACATTATCCTCGAATTGTAGTGAGTTTGCCTTAAAGTCATAATCATTGAAAAATGCGTAAAAACCGCCTAAAGCAGAGTCAGCATGGATATGTATTTGTTTTAGATCGTATTTTTGTTCAAGTGTTGTTGCAACTTCCTTAATTGCCTGCACATCATCAATAGCAAATTGATCTGTGGCACCTGTAGTCGCTACGATGTAAACTGGAATACCACCATTCTCGATTACTTCCGTCATGCGTTTTCTTAAATCTTCTATGTCCATCGATTGGTCTTTTCCTGCTTTTACACGTACTAAGTGATTACTTCCAATACCAACTGCTTCAATTGATTTTAATAAGCTATAGTGGGCGTTTTCAGAAGCAAAGCAATATAAATTATTTGGGACACCTTCCTCTTTAGCGTGAGGGAATTGTTTAGCAATGGCAAGACGTAAACCGCTAAAAACAGCTCCTTGTCCTCCCCATGTTGTATAACCGAAGCTTTCTGTGAAATCATAGCCAACTAATTTTGACATCATTGCGATAACTTTTACTTCACATTCTGCTGCTGCAGGTCCATATACATCCCACAGATTGTTGCCATTAAGTAAGGCATTTGTAAACTGTCCCAATACACCAGGGATACTAGCCATTGGTAAAACATTTGTGACAAAGTTGCGTGTATGATAAGGATGACCTTGCATTAATTGTGTTAAGTCTTGAACGACCTGATCAAGACCAACGCCTGATGTAGGAACTTGATTTTCTTGCATAAGATCTTTATAGAAAGTAGCAGAACGTTCTTGCATTGGTCCAAGCGTTGTTTTCTTTGGGTCTTTTAATTGATCTAATGAAGTTACAATTTGCTCTATTAGTGATAAAAAGTTTTCCCTTTGTAAGCTGTTGCCATCTTCACTTTGAAATAGTTGTTGAATTTTCTTCATTTTGCATCATCCTTTATTAGTTCATATTTCACCATTATTTAGATAATAATAGTACAATTTACTAAAGTCATAATAACATATTCTTATGGGAAATATATTCATATTTGACTAGGATATTAAATTTCTACTATTTTAAATTATTAGATAATATTTTCATTATATTTAAAGAATGATTTACTAACAGAAGTTTATATTGTTTTTTAACTTTTATTACTATTTGGTGCAACAAAGGTCCTGGTAAAATGAGTTATTAATATTTTTTTAATATAATTAAATGTAAAATAGATACTTTTAGCTATGAAAAAATAACATAATAAATTACTGTTTTTCTCATGATACCTTTTACCTATTTTGTATAATTGGAGGTTAGTTTTAGACTATCTGAGAAACACCCTAATTTTTTGTATTGCGGGTTGGTGGTTATATAATACATAACTCGTTATTACAATGAACCATAGGAGATAACGTCGATAGATTTTGAATTGGGAGGTGTTTAATTGCCAGTTGAGCCACATGTACATGAAGTTGACTATCTTGAAAAAAGTGGAAAACGTAAAAGATGGGTGATGATTGTAGTAAGTATTTTAGTAGTTGGTGGTGTATTGTTGGCAAGTGGTCGGTTCGTCTCCTCTATTTTTAATAAAAATGATAAGTCGGATTTTTCAGCCTATAAAACACTTGTAGGTAAAACAACTAAAAATGATTTTGGACAATTGACCTTAAATGAGGTGATGATTGATGATAATCAATTATTACTAAATGCAACATTTGAGCCAGCAAAAGGGATGAATTTCAACTATCGAGTATTTTTCTTTCCGCAAGTACTAGTAAATGGTCAAGATTATATGGTTCGAAATGGGGGCCAGACCATTGCACAGTCCGCCTCAACCTATACCATCTATAGCAGCGTGAAGATGCGTGATTTACCGAAAGATGAAATACTGCAACTTAAAATTCTTTATAACGATTGGAATTGGGAAAAACCAATCGATAAGCCTTGGGCATTTGAAATCGAAGCTTCCCAAAAGCAATTACAAGAGGATCGAAAAGTAATTACAGTTAATAAAACTATTGAGCTGAATGACGGCCAAGAAATTAAAGTAAATAAGGTTGTTTCTACACCGATTTCTACTACGGTATATTTTGAAACTAAGGAAACATTGAATGAATCCATTGACTTTAATATTTTAACTGAGGCAGGAAAAACATGGCGTCATGACTCTTCTTATACATTAAATGAAGCACATACAAAGTGGGGGATTCGCTTTGATGCACGATACTTATCAGATAAAACGTATAAGCTAATTCCTGTTACGACAGGGGGTATAGAACTTGGGCCAGCTATCAAAATTCGTGGAAAATGAATTTTACAATCTATCAATTAATTTTTACACTATCTTAATTTATAATGAAGTATTCTCCATGTAATATGATTGTATATAACATGGAAAGTAGTTGAACTGATTGCCAAAGCTGTTAGAGATTTTTCTTGCGTCCTTTAAACTAGGCTGTACATCCTTTGGAGGTCCAACCGCCCATTTAGGTTTTTTTCAAAATGAATATGTGCAAAAGAGAAAATGGCTAACGGACAAAGAATATAGTAATTTAGTTGCGTTGAGTCAATTTCTCCCTGGTCCTGCATCAAGTCAGGTCGGAATGGGTATTGGTCTACTACGTGGTGGACTTTTAGGAAGTTTAGTTTCTTTTCTTGGGTTTACGTTGCCCTCTGTGTTGCTATTAATGCTATTTGCCTATTTTTACATGCATACAAGGATGGATATGGACTGGATTCATGGCTTGAAATTAGTTGCTGTTGCCATAGTTGCACAAGCAATTTGGGATATGTCGAAAAAATTAATTCCAAGCATTCTACACCTAATTCTAGCAATTTTGTCGCTTATAACGGGTCTATTATGGGGCAATCCATTTGCTCAAATAATTATCATTGTATTGGCTGGTTTAACGGGATCTCTTCTATTTAAGCAAACAAAAATAAATGCAGATTCTTCAAATAAAGCTGTACCAATTTCAAAAGCGACAGGTGGATTCTTACTGGTATTATATGTCATACTACTTATCGCTTTACCGATTGCTACTGCACTTTTAAAATACGAATGGCTTATGATATTGGAAAAGTGTTATCTAGCAGGGGCTTTAGTCTTTGGTGGCGGGCATGTAGTGCTACCGTTACTAGAAACACAGTTTGTGCAAAGTGGCTTAATGAGTTCCGCTGACTTTATTGCAGGATATGGTCTTGCTCAGGCAGTGCCAGGTCCACTATTTACGTTTGCATCCTATATTGGTATGGTCATTGCTGGAGTGCCAGGAGCAGCGGTAGCGACATTGGGTATTTTTCTACCGGCATTTCTTTTAATCGTTGGAGCAATGCCTTTTTGGCTCTCCATGAGCAGACATGCAGCATTGAAAGGCGCAATGACAGGTGCAAATGCTGCCGTTGTTGGTATTTTAGCTAGCGCTTTTATTCATCCCATTGTAACGCAAACAATACAAAGTGGATTAGATTTACTTTTAGCAGTCATATTTTTATGGCTGTCCATTAAACGGGCATGGTCACCTTATCTATTAGTATTGATGGGGATCATTGTTGGACTTATATGTTATTAAGAGCACCACTGGTATGTAGTGGCGATTTCACCTGACATTGTGGCGAATCTTCTATCGACCCTCGCCATCGGAGGGCGGTGCCAGTCACTCAAACAATTTCCATGTTAGCAATGTATTTTATGAATTACCAAGTAAAAATCCACGTAGACTCCTGCGATAAAGCACGCAATGTAAGACGCAACAGACCGCGCTACAGCCAGGGTTTCGGCTTGCGGAGTGTCCGTAGGTGCCAGTCACTCAAACAATTTAGTGTGCCCGCAGAAAGTACCAACCGTAGTAGATAACAACGGCATAACAAAAAGTGTTAGATTGAATGCAATCAATCTAACACTTTTTCTCTTTTTGTTTTAAATAAGCTCTTCTTTTTGAATCGCTAGTTTTTTCATGTGGTACTGCAAAGATTGTCGGGAAATATTTAATTGCTTCGCGGCAGCTGATATATTACCATCACACTGTTGCAGCACTTTTCGAATGTACTGTTCTTCATTTGTATGCATGAGTGCTTTAAAAGGGCGCTTTTTTGAAGGGGCTCCTTTTATTGATATTTTATTTTTTAAATATCGAGGCAGCATATCTTCTGTCATATCGCTGTCAGAGCTTGCTTGTATTACGAGGTTTTCAATTAAATGCTCCAGTTCACGTACATTGCCTGGCCAATCGTATGCAACAAGTATCTGATACAGTTCCGGCTTAATGGTGATATTTGCCTTCATATATTTCAGCACATTTTTATGTAAAAAATGCTGGATAAAGAAAAGTATATCATCAGGTCTCTCCCGCAGTGGAGGGATATATATACTTGAATGAGCAATACGATAAAATAGGTCAAGTCGCATTCGCTCGCCAACAGTTAGTAGCTCAGGGTCTTCATTAGATGCGCTAAATACAGTACATTCAATTGGGATAAGGGTATTACTACCAACACGTCGCACAGCACGTTCTTGTAAGACACGCATTAATTTTGGTTGAAGCTCCATTGGTAGTGAATTGATTTCGTCTAGAAAAAGTGTCCCATCTTTTGCATATTCAAAAAGACCTTCTTGATTTGTAGCACCAGTAAATGCCCCTTTAACCGAGCCGAAAAGCGTGCTCTCCAACAATGTAACAGGGATAGCAGCACAGTTTATCGCAACGAAGGGCTTTGTTACGCGAGGGCTTAAATTATGCATACTTTGAGCAAATAATTCTTTACCTGTACCAGTTTCACCCACAATTAACGTATCCGTATTATAATTTGCAATATTTTTAGCTTCAGATATCGTTTGAAGAAGCTCGTGACTGTTTCCTTTTATATCTTGGAATGTGTAAATCGTACCGTTATTACGTTTGACCTCTTCCGGTACCTCCAAAGTTTCACGTTTGGAATCCAATGTTTGTTGTAATTGATTTCGTAAGCTTTTTTCCGTATGTGTAATTGAAAAAACACCGATTGTTTTATTATCTTTTTGAATAGGGAACGAACTGTAACCTACAAATTTAGGTTCATTTTCTGAATAAGCATGAGCTCTGTATTTCGTATAAATTGGTTTCGCTGTTTTTAAAATATGATTATGCTCTGATAGTCTACGATCTTGATAGTTGTATGCATCCCACAGCTTCTTGCCAAGCATGTCCTCTTTTTTATGCTCCTCCATTTTAGCAAGTGCCTCATTATAATAAATAATGTCCCCATCCTCATTGCTCACAATAATCCCTTCATCTAAATGTTCAATAATTTCCTCTAGGACAAAAACTTTATTTTGTAATGAATACTGGAAATCTATTAAGTTTTCTACTGAAACAATAAAAAATTGCTCTGGAAAATAAAAAGGCTCTATTGTAAAAGATAGAAGCTGTTCTTGTATTTGCAATTGTTGCGGCTGATGCAAGCTTGTCACATCAATGGCAGCAAAGATTTCTATTGGCATATCAACTTGAATATTTAACGAGATACTTTCATTGAAATGCCACCATTTCACCTTGAAAGAGTTGTCTAGTGCAATGATATTTGCGCCTAAAAATGCTGTATAACGCTGCAATTCCTTAATCATACAAAAACCTACTTTCTCTCGTTATTTTGCATGCAAAATTTATCTGCTTTGTCCTTAATCGTATCACAAATATTTTCTGAATAGAAACAATATACAGAAAATTAAAGAGGTGCAAAAATTATCTGCAGTCACTTTCCATTTCATGACAATAGCAAATGCCGAATGTTTATGTACATCATTTAGGAAACGCTTTGAATTTCACTTTTTATAAAATTTTTTTGAGTGTTTTTAAAAGTTGGCACGCTATTTGCATTATTAAAGTGTGTAGTCACAAAAAAGGAGGAATTTTCAATGACAAAACCAGAAATTTTATATTCAGTAAAGGCTCAGCGAGGAAATACACTACGATGCAAAGGATGGCGTCAAGAAGTTATTTTAAGAATGCTAGAAAATAATATGGAAAATGCTGAAAAACCTGAAGAACTCGTGATATACGGTGGAATTGGGAAAGCAGCTCGTAACTGGGAGTCCTATCATGCCATTGTAGATTCCTTAAAAAATTTAGAAGATGATGAAACACTTGTTGTGCAGTCTGGGATGCCAGTTGCTGTTTTTAAAACTCATAAATATGCACCAACTGTTGTTATGGCGACGACAAATATTATGAAGGCAGATTGGCCAACTTTCTATGATTTACAAGAAAAGAACTTAACAATGTATGCTAATTATACAGCGGCGCCTTGGGAATATATCGGTACACAAGGTGTCATTCAAGGAACGTTTGAAACGCTTTCGGCAATTGCGCGATTGCATTATAACGATTCACTTGTTGGGAAAATTTTATTGACTGCTGGTGCAGGCGGTATGGGTGGCAACCAGACACGTGCGATGACAATGCATGGTGGTGTAGCTATTTTATGTGACTCCAATATCGACATTATTAATCGCCGTATTGAAAAGGGTTTTATTGATGTTGTTGTAGATTCATTAGAAGAGGCTATTGAACTAGCAAAAACGAAAGCGGCTGCTGGAGAAGCACTTGGCATAGCGGTAGTAGGTAATGCAGCAGATATTTTCGAAAAGACATTAGAACTTGGCTTCCTACCACATATTGCAACATCTATGACACCTGCACATGACCCGATTGCCTATTTACCAGCTGACTACAGTGTCGAAGAGGCAGATGCGCTACGTGATCAAGATCGTCTAGCGTACTTAGAAAAAGCACGCCATACGATGATTCGCGAACTGAAGGCATTAATAGCATTACTTGATAAAGGTGTACACTCGTTTGAATATGGCACAAGTATTCGTAAAGAATGTATTGATGCTGGATTTGATGAGAAAGAGGCGAAGCGTTTACCTGGATTTGTAGCAGAATATATTCGTCCATTATTCTGTGAGGGACGTGGACCATTCCGTTGGATTTGTATGTCAGGTGAAGCAGAGGATTTACGTAAAATAGACGATATGATTTTAGAGAAATTTAGTGATGATTTACTTGTTACGCGCTGGATAAAGTTAGCGAAGGAGCATATTCCGATAGAGGCATTACCTGCTCGTATTTGTTATATGGGCTTTGGACAGCGTAAAAAGTTCGCATTAGAAGTTAACGATATGATACGCCGAGGGGAATTAAGTGGACCTGTTGCCTTCTCCCGCGATAATTTAGATTCTGGTTCCATAGTCAATCCTACGTTTGAATCTGAAAATATGAAGGATGGCGGAGATTTAATTTCTGACTGGCCAGTTTTAAATGGCCTATTAAATGCAGTTGGTATGTGTGATTTAATCGCTCTTCAAGCTAACTATTCAATGGGTGAGGCTGTT
The DNA here is from genome assembly GCF_044761135.1 of Lysinibacillus sp. NPDC097868. NCBI lineage: Bacteria > Bacillati > Bacillota > Bacilli > Caryophanales > Bacillaceae > Lysinibacillus > Lysinibacillus sp. NPDC097868. Next base: position 785,742 of record NZ_JBIWBS010000001.1, read on the forward strand.
CATACAGGTGTAACGATGATTGCTGATGGAACAGAGGAATCGGATATGCGCTTAGAAGTAGCGATGACAGTAGATTCTGGTATAGGGGTTGTACGTCATGCACAAGCCGGCTATGAAACAGCAAAAGATGTAGCGAATGGTAAAGGGAAATTAACCGATGAAAGTATTCAAATCCCATTATGGTGGGAGCCAACAGCTACATTTGGTCCGAAAGATTTAGTAAAAGAAAAAGTGTAATGTATTTGTGAAAAAGAGGCTGGTGTAATAACTAATGCGTAACGCTGGCCTCTTGTTCGTTAAAAAGGAGGATGTACATGAAAAAAGCAGATATGACACCTGTGGATTTTGATAATCTTCTAGTTGACGTAGCTCCTAATTATAAGAAATCAGCCATCTACAAATTTTTTGCTTTTAGCTTGTTCGGCATTTTCATGTTCTTTATCTCTATTACCTTAAATGGTAAGAAGACAATTCCGCTCGATCATTTAGTAACCTTTATCCGGACGCAGTTTTCGTCAGTTATTGTTTACTATATTTTAGTCATAGTTGTTGCGGGCGCCGTTTACCCTTTTTATAAAAAAACGTGGAATCGATCGGTTGTCGAAATGGTCATTTCTACATTGAAAATAATGGGGGCTATTGCTTCCATTTTAGTTGTTTTCAAAATTGGTCCGAGCTGGCTGTTAGCTGCAGATATGGGACCCTATTGGTACAACTCTCTACTTACGCCAATCGGTGTTTTAGTTCCAATTGGTGCCATATTTCTAGCTATGTTGGTCGGTTATGGCTTGCTGGAGTTTATCGGTATTTTAGTGCAGCCAATTATGCGACCAATTTGGAAAACGCCTGGTCGATCTGCTATTGATGCAGTTGCCTCTTTTGTCGGGAGCTATTCCATCGGTTTATTAATTACGAACCGCATTTATAAGGAAGGAAAGTATACAACAAAAGAAGCGGTCATTATAGCTACAGGATTTTCGACAGTTTCAGTTACCTTTATGATTGTTGTTGCAAAAACACTTGGTTTAATGGATATTTGGAATCTTTATTTTTGGGTGACCTTCCTCGTGACCTTTTTAGTAACAGCCATTAGTGTTCGGATTTGGCCGATTCGTAATATGAGTACGGACTATTACAACCAGATGGATGGGGATGTGGAGAAAATTGTAAAGGAGAAGCGTTTGCAGTGTGCATGGAGAGAGGCGTTACAGACGGCTGAAAATGCGCCGAATCTGTGGCAAAGTATGAAGGACAATGTGAAAGATGGCTTAGTGATGGCAATGGGGATACTACCAACAATTATGTCAATCGGCTTAATCGGTTTATGGCTTGTCAATAACACGCCTATATTTGATTATGCAGCTTATTTGTTTGTACCTATTACTTATTTACTGCAAATAGCTGAGCCATTAATTGTGGCAAAAGCGGCCGTCATTAATTTAATCGATATGTTTTTACCTTCACTTGTAGCTGTTGATAGTGCTATAGAAACGCGATTTATTGTTGGAACGTTATCGATATCTGCTATTCTCTTCTTCTCTGCATTAATACCTTGTATTCTATCAACGGAAATTCCCATATCTTTAGGCAAAATGATTGCAGTATGGTTTGTACGAACAGTTTTAACGCTAATGATCGTTACGCCTATCGCCTATTTACTATTGTAAAGGAGTGGTCGTGTGTTAAAAAGACCAGACATGATAATTCAAAATGCAGCACAATTATTGCCTTGTACAGGCGACAACATGCAAGACTTTCAGGTTTTAACCGATCAAGCAGTCGTTATTGATGGTCAAAAAATCATTGATATTTGTAGCCATCAACAGCTTGTACAACGCTATATTGTTGATAACAATAATAGTATCGACGCAAGTGGCAAAGTAGTGGCTCCTGGCTATATTGATGCGCATACACATCTCGTGTTTCATGGTAGTCGAGTAGAGGAGTACGCTGCAAAACTCACTGGTAATATTGCAGATAATTTAAAAAAGCTTGCTATAACGACAGGACCAAATCGAACAATCGAACTTACGCGAGATACTTCTGAGGAAGAGCTTTTGGAACAAGCGAAAAAACGAATAACGACGATGCTTAAACACGGGACAACAACAGTAGAGAGTAAAAGTGGCTACGGTTTAACATTAGAAAGTGAGCTGAAAATTTTACGTGTAGGTCGACGTTTAAACGACCAGACAGCCATTGATGTGGTTAATACATTTCTAGGTGCGCACGGTATTCCAGATCATTTAACAAAGGAACAGTATGTGAATGAAATTGTTGATGTTATGATTCCGCAAGTCGCTCAACATAATTTAGCAGAGTTTTGTGATGTTTGGTGTGATGAAGGCTATTTTACTGAACTTGAATCGGAGCGTATTTTACAAGCGGGCTTAGCACATGGATTATTACCAAAAATTCATGCAGATGCCTATTCGTATATCGGTGGATCAGATTTAGCAGCACGTATGAAAATGATTTCTATTGACCATCTCAATTACACACCTGAGTCCGTAATGGTACAACTAGCGAAAGCCGGAGTCGTCGGTGTATTAATGCCTGCATTAGATTTTGCCGTAGCCCATAACAAACCATTTGATGCTCGGAAAATGCTCGATAATGGTATGCATATAGCGCTAGCAACAGATATGTGCCCTGCTTGTTATACAACTTCTATGTCCTTTGTTATTAATTTAGCATGTAGACTTTATCAATTTTCAGTAGAGGAAGCCATTAAGGCGGCGACAAAAATGGCTGCAAAGGCTCTCAATCTTACAGATAGAGGGACGTTAGAAATAGGAAAAATGGCAGATATTCAAATATGGGATGTGCCAAATTATAAGCATGTGGCATATGAACTTGGGACGAATATTGTTGATACGGTTATCAAAAGAGGGCAAGTTGTCATCAGTGAAGGGTCATGGGCAATGGAAAGTACATTCAGTTAGAAGGGAGAACTAGTAATGACAATTGAATTTGCATCGAAAGCGGCGTCACATGTAGATGAGGATAAGTTAGTGCAATTGTTTTTAGAGATGGCTCAAATAAATGGCCCTAGTAGCAAGGAAAGTCTAGTAGCGGCGTATTTAAAGGAAGAGTTACCGAAGCTAGGCTTTCAATTAGCATTTGATGAAGCACATGAACATTTTAATGGTGAAGTTGGAAATCTAATTGCTTGGCATCCAGGAACAGATGATACCATTCCACCTTTATTCTTTTCTACGCATATGGACACGGTGTTACCAACAGAACACCTCAAGCCTATCATCAAGGATGGGATTATTTATTCAGATGGTACGACGATTTTAGGGGCGGATGATCGAGCGGCACTTGCTTCTTATATCGAAGCGATGCGTGCCATTTATGAAAGTAATATCCCACATGGACCGATTGAATTCATTTTAACTGTAAATGAACAAGCAGGTTTAGTAGGTGCAAAATATATGGATTATAACAAGATTAAAAGTAAAAAGGGTTATATCTTTGATAGTAGCGGGGATGTTGGCCAAATCATTTTACAAGGTCCATACAGTAGTAGAATTTGGTTCACTGTGAAAGGTAATGCCGCTCATATAGCGTTAAATGCGGACGAAGGAAATAATGCATTTGTCATTGCCTCCGAAGGGTTGTTATCAATGGAGCTGGGGGAAATTGATAGTGAAACATTGGCAAATGTAGGAATTATAAGTGGTGGAGAGCTTACGTCGATAATACCAGGCTCAGTCACTCTTGGTGGCGAAGTAAGAAGTTTTTCGAAGGAGAAGCTGGATGCACAATTGAAACAGATGCAACTGGCGATGGAAAGAGCAGCACAGAAATATCAAGGCACTGTCGAGGTTCGCATTGAAGAAAAGTATCTTGGATTTAATATTTCTGAGGAAGATGATCTCGTTAAAACTGTAAAAAATGCGGCTGATAATATTTGTGTTTCATCCTATTTAACGAAAACATTGGGTGGCGCAGATACGAATGTATTGAATGAACATGGATTGACGTGTATTACGCTTGGAAACGGATTTCAGAATATTCACTCTTTCAGAGAGAATATTAGTATAGAAAACTTAGTCAATACTGGTAGATTAACAGCGGCATTAATTGAGCAGTGGTATGAGCGCCATAATAATTAAAGGAGGAGAGTGTTAAATGTCAAGCACTTTAAATGTAGCGCAAGAAATTGAGCAAGTGGTACCGCAAATTTTACAGTGGAGAAGATATTTACATGAAAATCCTGAACTGTCGTATGAAGAATATGCTACCGCAGATTTTGTTTACAATCAGTTAATTTCATTTGGGAATTTAGTCGTAACGAGGCCAACAAAGACAAGTGTATTAGCTGTTTTAAAGGGGCATTTGCCAGGAAATTGTTTAGCGTTAAGAGCAGATATGGATGCATTACCGATTCAAGAAGAAACAGATTTACCATTTGCTTCTAAAGTAGCTGGAGTTATGCACGCTTGTGGACATGATGGACATACTGCTATGTTACTAGGCGCTGCTAAAATTTTATCTACGTTGAAACGATCCTTAAAAGGAGAAATTCGATTCATCTTTCAGCATGCAGAGGAATTATTCCCAGGTGGCGCGAAAGAAATGGTGGCAGCTGGTGTAGTAGATGGTGCAGATCACATTGTAGGATTGCATTTATTTTCAACACTTCCTACAGGCAAAATTGGCATTTGTGCAGGACCTTTTACAGCCAATTCAGATACATTTGACTTAGAAATAATCGGAAAGGGAGGGCACTCTTCTCAGCCTCAAGATTCTATTAATCCGATTTTAATAGGGTCGCAAATTACGAATGTATTACATCAAATAATTCCGCAAAAAATTGATGCGCAAGAGCGAGCTGTGCTAGCGGTAACAGAGTTTCATGCGGGCAGTGCCAAAAATATTATCCCAGATCGCTTAGTAATAGGTGGGAGTGTGCGAACATTCTCGCAGCAAGTGAGAGAAGGTATCGCCCAACAAATAGAAATGCTTGTTCAACATACTGTTGCTGCACATGGTGCTGATTATAAATTAACATATCACGATGGTTATTCTTCAGTCATAAACGATGAACAATTAACTGCCGTAGTGGAAGAGGTTATACATCAGCATTTTACTCCAGAGACCATTTTACACATAGGCCCGTTTATGGGTGGTGAAGATTTCTCGGCTTTTTTAACAAAAGTGCCTGGTGTATTTATCGCGATTGGAGCAGCTTTTGACGATGAAACATTAAATTATCCTCATCATCATCCTAGATTTGCAGTTAATGAAGATTCATTAGCAATTGGCTTGAAACTTTTTGTTCATACAGCTTTAACATTGAATAGTTAAAGGGGAGATTAAATGGTTCAAGAACCTGTAATTGCAGCGATGATAATTTTAGGGCTCATTGCGCTAGGAGAAATCATTTCTGTTATTAGTAAAGCAAGAGTGCCAATGCTGTTTGTGGCAATGATGGGCTATTTGATTTTATTGTGGCTTGGAATATTTCCGAAAGACTTACTTGAAAACTCGACATTTTTAACAGTTGGCGCTTTATTAGGAACGGCTCCTATTTTAGTTCATATGGGTACTTTAATTCCTTTACGTATGATTCGCTCGCAATGGAAAGTAGTATTGATTGCAATAATGGGCATGTTTTTTGCTTCACTCTTTATTTTAACGATTGTGACAGTCCTTTTTGATTATCAAACAGCGGTTGCAGGTACGGGACCTTTAAATGGGGGTATTATTGCGGTTTTAATTACGTCTGAGGGGATAAAAGAATTGGGGTTTGTCAGTTTATTGACCATCCCTGCATTAATTATGGCATTGCAGTCGTTAATTGGTATTCCGCTAGCTAATTTATTGTTACGCAAACATGCTACATCGATTAACGAGCAAATAAAAAGTGGTTCGTTTATAGCCTCTAGCAATGTTGCTTTTGATCAAGAAGATAATGACCAATTAATGATCCCTAAAAAGTTTCAAACGCCTTTAGTATTACTGTTTATGTTGTTTATTGGTGGTGCGATTGCAGTTGTATTAGCTAAATTGACTGGTATTCCGTATAGCTTATGGGCATTGGCGATAGGCATTATAGGTCGTTTAGTGAAATTTTATCCTGAGCGCGTTATGGAGAAATCAAATAGTTTTACCGTTGGGATGGCAGGGATTATTTTCATCGTTATTGGGATGATGAACGATATTACTTTTGAAATGTTTATTGAAAAGTTACCTGCTGTGTTAACGATTCTATTCGTAGGGGTACTTGGCATTTTGTTAGGGGGATTATTAGGATCTAAGCTATTGAAGGTTAATCCTTTTCTCGGGATTCCTGTTGCTTTAACGTCTACATTCGGCTTTCCAGGTGATTACATTGTATGTGAGGAAGTAAGTAGGAGCATTGGGAAAACAGAAGAAGAGCAAAGAAAAATCTTTAATGAAATTTTAACACCAATGCTTGTAGGAGGGTTTACGACAGTGACCTTGGGAAGCGTTATTATAGCGAGTATTTTGATTAAAACAATATAAAACAGACAGAGGGGATGTAGATGTTAGATAATCCTGTATTAATCTCAGTGATTGTGTTGTCCGTTTTAAGTTTATGTGGCATTCACGTGTTATTTGCATTATTAATTGCGGCAATTGTTGCAGGGGTAGTTGCTAATTTATCGCTAGCTGAAACAATATCTATCTTTATTGGTGGCATGGGCGGTCAGTCTGAGACGGCTTTAAGTTATATATTGTTAGGAATTTTTGCTGCGTTAATCGCGCATTCCGGCTTAGCAAACATTCTTATACAAAAATTATTGTCACTTGAAAAACCGAATAAATACATTTTAATCTTTGCGTTGGCAATCATTGCGTGTTTATCAGGTACACTGATTCCCGTACATATTGCCTTTATTCCAATATTGATACCGCCACTTTTATTTTTCTTTAATCAATTAAAAATGGATCGTCGTGCATTGGCCTCTGCCCTAACTTTTGGCTTAAAAATGCCCTATTTATGGATTCCTGTTGGCTATGGATTAATATTTCAAGGGATTATTGCCAATGAGATGACAGCTAATGGGATGGCCATTGTTCAAAGTCAAATACCGAAAGCGATGGCCATTCCGGCTATTGGCATGTTCGTTGGATTAGTGATTGCTGTCTTTATTTCTTATCGAAAGCCTCGAGAATATCAACAGCTTGAAGAAGATATCAAAGATTATGAGCAAGCAAAGAAGGAAAATAAAAAGGCCACTTTGGATGCTAAAGGATGGATAGCAATCGTCGCAATTTTTGTGGCACTTGGCATTCAATTATCATTAAGTTCACTCGTTTTAGGCGCACTATCAGGCATTATCATTATGTTTGTTGGCCGTGTAGTATTTATTAAAGATAGTGAAGAAGTGGTCCAAAATGGCGTCAAACTTATGGGGGTTATTGCCTTTATTATGCTAATTGCCTCAGGTTATGCAACGATTTTAAAAGAAACAAATGCCATTACGGAGCTTGTGGAAGCAATGACTGGTATGACAGGGCAAAGTAAACTTATTACGGCTATCTTCTTATTATTTATCGGTTTACTTGTAACGATGGGAATTGGGACTTCTTTTGGGACGATTCCAATTTTAGCTGTAGTGTTTGTGCCGTTGTGCGCGACAGTCGGGTTTAGTGCGCTTGCAACCGCTGCGCTTATTGGAACAGCAGGTGCTTTAGGGGATGCAGGTTCTCCAGCCTCTGATAGTACACTAGGTCCGACCTCAGGGTTAAATGCAGATGGACAGCATAATCACATTTGGGATACATGTGTACCGACATTCCTACATTATAATATCCCTTTATTTATATTTGGCATTATCGCAGCAATGATTTTATAGAAGGAAGATACGTAACAATTAAAGGGGTGGAGTTTTAAATGGAAGTTATTCAGTTGGACGGTCATACATTAACGACAACACAAATTGATCGAATAGCAAGGGGATATGCTCAAGTTGCCATTGCACCGAGTGCTTTAGAAAGAGTGCAAGCAAGTCGTGCTAGAATTGAAAAAAGATTAACGGATGGACATACTATTTATGGCGTAAATACAGGCTTCGGGAAACTAAGTGATGTCCAAATTGCCGAAAAGGATAATGAATTATTGCAATTAAATTTGCTACGCGCCGACGCGGTTGGCGTTGGGGTGCCATTGGATACGGCCATTGTTCGTTCGATGATGGTATTACGTGCCAATGCTTTAGCAAAAGGATACTCGGGCATTCGGCAAGAAACCCTTCAATTATTAGTGGATTTAATTAATCATAATGTGCATCCGATTGTGCCATCCCAAGGGTCTGTTGGAGCGAGTGGTGATTTAGCGCCTTTGTCACATATCGCATTAGTGTTAATTGGTGAAGGCAAGGCAGAATTAAATGGACACGTTATGTCAGGACAGGAAGCATTGACAAAAGTAGGGCTAACAGCTGTCCGACTGCAAGCGAAAGAAGGACTTGCGTTAATCAATGGGACACAGGCGATGACGGGCATAGGAGTAATGACAATTAAGGAAGCGGAACGTCTTGGCTATGTAGCCGATATGGCAGCATGTCTAACAATGGAAGCGTTACAGGGCATTATTTCCGCATTTGATGCTGATTTATTGGCAGTGCGTCCTCATGCTGAAATTGCTATGGTTGGTGATCGAATTCGAAAGTGGCTAAAAGGCAGTCAAAGGATAACGTTGCAAGGTGAAGTTCGTATGCAAGATGCCTATTCGATACGTTGTGTGCCACAAGTTCACGGTGCCTCTTGGCAATGTTTTGATTATGTCCAGCAACGCTTGCAGACGGAAATAAATGCAACGACAGATAACCCGATTGTGTTAGAAAATGGTGAGGTGTTATCTGGAGGACATTTCCACGGTCAGCCGATTGCACTTGCAATGGACTTTTTAAAAGTAGGCGTAGCGGAGTGGGCCAATATTTCTGAGCGAAGAACGGAGCGTTTAGTAAATCCTCAATTAAGTGGGCTATCACCATTTTTAGCAACAGATCCAGGTCTTGAATGTGGTTTGATGGTCGTGCAATATGTTGCGGCATCACTCGTTTCTGAGAACAAAGTACTTGCGCATCCTTCGAGTGTCGATTCCATTCCTACCTCTGGGAATCAGGAAGATCATGTGAGTATGGGCACAACTGCGGCAAGGCAAGCGCGACAGGTTGTGCATAATAGTGCACGTGTGCTTGCGATTGAATTAATTGCTGCTTCTCAAGCTATTTATTTGGAACAAGCCGAGCAGCAATTAGCACCAACAACACGTAAATATTTAGATATAGTACGATCATTCTGTCCACCTTTAAGAGGAGATAAAGCGATTGGGGAAGAAACAGAGGCACTGGCAAACTATTTACTAAATAGTAATGATATTGTAGCAATTGGGTAAAAATTGTTTGAATTGTTTGGGTGACTGGCACTTTGTATATTTCAAGGAAAAGGAGAGTACGGGAACGTTTTTCGTTCTCGTACTCTCTCATTCGTTCCCAAAGACTTTGAATATACCGTTTAAAGTAGTCCATTATAATTCCTTTCGTTTGCTCGCTGCTTGTATGCCTAGTTCCTCGCGATACTTGCTAATAGTGCGTCTTGCAATATGAATTTGATAGGAGCTCGCTAATATTTCAGCAATCTTTTGATCGGATAATGGCTTTTGTTTATTTTCTGCTGTAATAATATTTTTAATCATTTCCAAAATGGAAGTTTGAGAATGTTGCGCCTGCGTGTTGTCTATTTTTGAAGAAAATAAATCTTTCCACAAATAGGTTCCAACAGGCGTTTGAATCCTTTTATTGCGAATTGCTCGACTTACAGTGGATACATGCATATCAATTTGCGTTGCGACGTCTTGTAAAGTAAGTGGTTTTAAAGAAGATAGACCTTGAACGAAAAATGCTTGCTGATGCTCTAAAACTACGGACATTATTTGAATAATTGTTTGTCGCCGTTGCTGTAAGCTATGTATAAGCCAGTTATATTGCTTAAAATGTTGTTTTACATATTTTTGCTCAGAGTTAGGTAAAAAAGAAGCGATGTTTTTATAGCTATCATTGAGTTGAACTTTCGGCAGTGAGCCATCATTTAAGCTGAATTGTAGTGTTCCGTCTTCCATAAAAACGATAATGTCAGGTGTTACATACAACGTATCATTCTCTTGGCTCATCGTACATGGTATGGGTGTTAGTTGTTGTAGCCGATTAATACAATCTGACAATTGTTCCTTTGAAAGCTGAAGTGATTTCTGTAGAGCTAGGAATTTCCGTTCAGCTAATAGCAGTAAACCGTTCTGGATAAGCTGTTGCAAATCGTGGTCTTTCTCTTCAATTTGCAATAAAAGACATTCTTGCAAATTACGTGCTCCTACTCCGGGAGGTCCAATTTGCTGTAATAATTGAATGGCACGATCATGCTGTTGTACAGAAAGGTTGCCAAGCTGTAAGGGCGAATATCCTTTGTTGTCTAAGTGTTTAATTACGGTTTGGGTAAGTCGTAAATCATCCCCTACAAAAGTGAGAGTAGCTAATTGTAATAACTCTTCACGATAGTTTGGTTCTGCCATTTTTGTATAGAATTCGTTTGGCATTGATGAAGATGAGTTATGGGGAGTACTATAAACTCTCTCCTGAAAAGCAGGTGATTGTAGGTCAATGAATGGATTTTCTAATTGTTGTTCATTAAGAAACTGCTCTAATTCATAGGCATTGTATTGTAGTAATTCAATAGACTGCTGTAATTGAGGTGTCATCATCACTTTCTGTTGCTGCTGTAACTTTAAACTAGGGTCCATTATGATTCCTCCTGTCTATCACTTTTTATTATCATATCATATAACTAAGTGAATTTTCAGAAAAATATCAACTATATACTAGTTTTTGCTGTTTTACTTTTATACAAAGATTTTTATAGCAGATTAATTTACATAAAAAAGAACGGCATAATGCCGTCCTGTAAAATAATGCTCATTTAATATAATGCACCGTTTTTGGAGATGCTTACCGTAAAATTAGTCGTAAATGGGATAACGACACCTTGGTAAGTGTAGTTGCCAGCAATACTATAGCCGAAATAAGTATATGGCTGACCTTGAGGCCAATGCGACACGCCCGCATGTGTTTGGCTCCAAGAACCCGCCCCCCAACCTTTAGCAGTTGTAATTGTCCCTGGACTTGTAAGTACCATTCCATCACGGTCACTATCGTATGCTGATTGTGGCGTAACTATTGCATTGATTCGTCCGATAATATGGCCATTTGTATTTGTTACATTAAATGATTTTGTAATACTTGTGACAATTTTTCGTGCAAGACTACTTGAATGCGCATCATCTGACAAGACAATTTTACTTGTCATCACTTCATTTAAAAATGTTTTGAATTGTGCTGGCTCAATCCATCCGTATTCTTCAAAATATTCATAGTTTGCAACAGTGACATTTAAAACTTCTTGTCCTATATACTTGCTTTGTAAGTCTTGTAAATCATTCAAATATTGCTGGTAGTATTTTTCTTTTTGTTCTTGTGATAAAGCAAGCTCAGCAGCGGACGTTGATATGCTAAACACATTAATTACACCAATAAAAGCAAGAGCAATCATACTACACATAAGACGTTTCATGCTTTCATCCTCCTTTTGCTAGATGTATCCATATGCTGATGTAAGGAAAAATTCACCTATTGAGTTGTGTATACGTTACTCACTTCGCAACAATATTAACAGGCTATATACACTTGGACTTGAAAATATTAAATTCTATATCGGTTTGATATCAGGATTTATTTGTTGGACGGAAGAGGGGGAAATGAAAGTACTATAGAACAAGGAGCATGGAGAATTGAAGATATGATGAGCGTTTTTAAAACAAAATAGTGATTAAATCATCATAAATTTTACAAGTTCTCCAGGTTTAAAGGTACTAATCTATTAAAACCCCTCCTGAAATGTCAGAATAGGTGAAATAATCTATTTATATTTTACGTTGTTCGATAAATTTGGTCAATTTTGATGCTATGAATAAAAAAGTAATACTTATAAATGTAAAAAAGGTTTGTTTCGTATAAAATTGATAGTAAAATAATGGGAATAAGGGAGTATATATGAAAAAATTTATATTATGTGTTTTATCATTATGTATCCTGTCGGTCATTGTTATTGCATGTCAATCAAATGAAAGTGTAAATATTTCAAAGGTTAGTATCTCTAAATCAAGTGGTTTCGGTAAAGTGAATGCTGATTTTTTTACCGTATATAAAGACAAAGACAGTCTCGATATATTTAACAATGCCATCTCAACCGCTGTTAAGAGAGAAGGAATAGCGGATATGGCTGAGCCTGAGTTTGATTTAAAAGTCAGTTATATAGACGGAAATAAGCAAGGTTATCATCTATGGCTAGGGGAAAAAGGACAAAAAAGTACCATAATGAAGGTGAATGATACACACTTCACTTATGCCATTTCAGAAGAAATTACGGAACAGTTAATAGATCTTCTTAAATAAAATTTGATTTCTAGACCTTTTGCCAGATGCTATTTTCCTTTATTTGAATGGCCTAATAAGTAACCATTAATGGATTCTTTTATACTATCAATTCGATGGTCATGATTTTTCATATGAATGAAGGTTTATATCAACATCATACAAACAAGTTTTTACAGTTTGTTCATGTATCTGGATGGATTCATGGCGTTCTCCATAACGTTTGTTTATAATGGGGAAATGGAAAAACTCAACTAGAAAGAAGGGATAGCTATGGCACGAGGTGTTTACATTCATATTCCTTTTTGTCATCAAATCTGCAACTATTGCGATTTCAACAAGTTTTACTTTAAAAATCAACCTGTAGATGAATATATAGAAACACTTGGCAAGGAGATGGCGCTTGCTACTAAAAAATATCCGCATAGTTTTAAACAAATTGAAACCATTTTTCTTGGAGGTGGCACACCTACTGCTCTATCTCCAGAACAATTGACGAGATTGCTCAAACTGATTCGCACGTATATTCCGATGGACAGTGTGACAGAATTTACATCAGAGGCGAATCCAGATGAGTTATCAGAGGCAAAGATGCATGCCTTGTTTGATGGGGGCGTCAATCGTTTAAGTATGGGAGTGCAATCGTTCAATCAAGAATTATTAAAAAAAATTGGCCGCACACATAGCAATGCACATGTCTATGACACAATTGCACTCGCGAAAAAGGTTGGTTTTAAAAATATAAGTATCGATTTAATGTATGGCTTGCCAGGTCAAACAATGGAGCAATGGAAGGATTCACTTGAAAAAGCGTTTGCACTTGACCTACCGCATTTTTCAGCGTACTCCCTTATAGTAGAACCAAAAACGATTTTTTATAACCAGTATGCAAAAGGTAAGCTGAGCTTACCGACGGAAGATTTAGAAGCGGATATGTATGAGGTTCTTATGCAAGAAATGCAATCGCATGGTCTTTTGCAATATGAAATTAGCAATTTTGCCAAAACTGATTTTGCTTCTATCCATAATAAAATATATTGGGAAAATGATGAATATGCTGGTTTTGGTGCAGGTGCACATGGCTATATAAATGGTATACGTTATTCAAATCACGGCCCTTTAAAAAAATATATGGATGCTGTAAGTGCAGGGGATTTGCCGATTATGCAGGAACATATCGTGACGGAAACAGAACAGCGAGAAGAGCAAATGTTTTTAGGACTGCGTAAAACGGAAGGGATTGCACACGCTATATATGAAGAAAGATTTAAGGAGCCAATGATGAACCGCTATGGTCAAGTTATTGATAAACTAGTTTCAGAAGGTCTTTTAAAGCATGATACAGTGGGCATTCGTCTTACGCGCAAGGGGCGTTTTGTCGGAAATGAAGTTTTTCAACAATTTTTACTAGAAGATTGAGCGATATCGTTGACAGAAAATGTGGGATTTGATAACTTATTAATAGTATTAGCACTCCTCTTAGTTGAGTGCTAACAGAGGTGATAATCATGCTAACAAATCGGCAATTACAGATATTGCAAGTAATCGTAGATGATTTTATTATGTCTGCACAGCCGGTAGGTTCTCGCCAAATCTCAAAAAAACATGAGATTACATTTAGTCCAGCCACTATTAGAAACGAAATGGCGGATTTAGAGGAATTAGGTTTTTTAGAAAAAACACATACTTCCTCTGGTCGAGTGCCTTCGGAAAAGGGGTATAGATTTTATGTAGATCATTTGTTGAATCCACAGGGCATTAATTCTCGGGATATTCAGCAGATTCAATCGATATTCAACGAACGTCTAGTAGAAGTAGAGCACATTATCCGAAAGTCAGCCAATATTCTATCTGAGCTGACATCGTATACATCGATTCTTTTAGGACCAGATGTCCAAAGACATCGAGTAAAACGTTTTTCTATTGTGCCACTCTCAAGTGATGCTGCAGTAGCGATTATCGTAACGAATAACGGTCATGTTGAGAATCGCATGTTTAGTTTACCACCTAATTTTACCGCTGCTGAACTAGAAAAAATGGTTAACATCTTAAATGAGCGTTTAGTTGGTGTTTCATTAGATGAAATTCATAAAAAATTGGAAATAGAAATACTCGCCATTTTACAACAACATGTGCGATCTGCGGATGATTTTATCCATTCGCTCGTTTCAGCTACAATGCAAAATTCGGAAAGTAAAATTTTCTACGGTGGCAAGACAAATATGTTCAACCAGCCGGAATTCCACGATTTAAATAAGGTCCGAATGATTCTGGACTTAATGGAAACGACTAGCCAAGTGCAGTCGCTCTTCCATCCGAACGAATCGGGTATTCATATTCGTATTGGCTCGGAAAATAAGCAGTTAGAAATGGAAAACTGTAGTGTCATAACAACGACTTATTCAATAGGTGAAGATCAACAAGGAGCCATTGCAATTATTGGTCCAACACGTATGGATTACAAGCGTGTTGTTGCTTTGCTTGAAGTAATGCGCTTGGATTTATCCCAAGCCTTTACGAAGAATCGTAGTGATTGATAATGAGGAGGATTTAAGTGACTGAAACAACTGAAAACAAAGACCTTGTACAAGAAAATGTACAAGCTGAAAACGAGTCAACTGTAGAGCAAACAGAAACGCAAGAAGTAGAACTAACAGTGGAAGAGCAGTATGAAGCAAAGCTGGCAGAGTTGCAAGCGAAGCTAGATGACGAGGAAAATCGTCACCTACGTTTGCGTGCAGACTTTGATAATTTACGTCGTCGTTCACAACTTGATCGTGAGGCTGCCGAAAAATATCGTGCACAAAACCTATTATCCGATTTACTGCCGGTATTAGATAATTTTGAACGTGCTTTGCAAATTGAACCAACTTCTGATGAAGCAACATCAATCGTAAAGGGTATCGAAATGGTCTACCGCTCACTATTGGAAGCAACTGAAAAAGAAGGCTTGCAAGTTATTAAAGCAGAAGGGGAGCAGTTTGATCCAAACGTCCACCAAGCTGTAATGCAAGAACAAGATAGTGAAAAAGAACAAGGTGTAGTATTACGTGAGTTGCAAAAAGGGTATATTTTAAAGGATCGCGTATTACGCCCAACGATGGTATCTGTAAACGAATAATCAAAGCATCATTAAGAAAAAATATTTTAGTTAATTAACGCAGCTTTGCGTTTTAATAATAGGAGGAAATTTTACTATGAGCAAAATTATCGGTATTGACTTAGGAACAACAAACTCTTGTGTATCTGTACTTGAAGGCGGAGAACCAAAAGTTATCCCAAATCCAGAAGGAAACCGCACTACACCATCTGTAGTAGCATTCAAAAATGGTGAAAAACAAGTTGGTGAAGTAGCAAAACGCCAATCAGTGACAAATCCAAACACAATTATTTCGATCAAATCAAAAATGGGTACAGCTGAAAAAGTGAAAGTGGAAGATAAAGAATACACACCACAAGAAGTTTCAGCAATGATTCTTCAATACTTAAAAGGCTACGCAGAAGATTACTTAGGTGAAAAAGTAACAAAAGCAGTAATTACTGTACCTGCTTACTTTAGCGATGCGCAACGTCAAGCGACAAAAGACGCTGGTAAAATCGCTGGTCTTGAAGTAGAGCGTATTATCAATGAACCAACAGCTGCTGCACTTGCTTATGGTTTAGACAAACAAGATGTAGACCAAAAAGTATTAGTATTTGACCTTGGTGGTGGTACATTCGACGTATCCATCCTTGAATTAGGTGACGGTGTATTCGAAGTATTAGCTACTGCTGGTGATAACAAACTTGGTGGTGACGATTTTGATGACGCGGTTATCGAATATTTAGTAGCTGAATTCAAAAAAGAAAACGGCATCGACCTTTCTAAAGATAAAATGGCTATGCAACGTCTGAAAGATGCTGCTGAAAAAGCGAAAAAAGATTTATCAGGTGTAACTTCTACACAAATTTCTTTACCATTCATTACAGCTGGTGAAGCAGGTCCATTACACTTAGAAATCTCTTTAACTCGTGCGAAATTCGATGAAATTACATTATCATTAGTAAACCGTACAGTAGGTCCAGTACGTCAAGCATTATCTGATGCAGGCCTATCTACTTCTGAAATTGACCAAGTTATTTTAGTTGGTGGTTCTACTCGTATTCCAGCAGTACAAGAAGCTGTACGTAAAGAAACTGGTAAAGAGCCTCACCGTGGAGTTAACCCTGACGAAGTAGTAGCGATGGGTGCTGCAGTTCAAGGTGGCGTATTAACTGGTGATGTGAAAGACGTAGTTCTTCTTGACGTAACACCACTTTCTTTAGGTATTGAAACAATGGGTGGCGTGTTCACAAAATTAATCGATCGTAACACGACAATTCCGACATCTAAATCACAAGTATTCTCAACTGCAGCTGATAACCAACCAGCAGTAGATATTCACGTATTGCAAGGTGAACGTTCTATGGCAGCGGATAACAAAACATTAGGTCGCTTCCAATTAGCGGATATCCCACCAGCACCACGTGGTATTCCACAAATCGAAGTTACATTTGATATCGACAAAAATGGTATCGTTTCGGTTAAAGCGAAAGATTTAGGTACAAATAAAGAACAAACAATTGTTATTCAATCTGATTCTGGTTTATCAGACGATGAAATTGAACGCATGGTAAAAGACGCTGAAGCGAATGCAGAAGCAGATGCAAAACGTAAAGAAGAAGCTGATCTTCGCAACGAAGCTGATCAATTAGTATTCCAAGTTGATAAAACAATCGCTGACTTAGGTGAGCAAATTACAGAAGATGAGAAAAAATCTGTAGAGGATGCTCGTGATGAGCTTAAAAAAGCGCTTGAAGCTGGCGAATTAGAAGGTATTAAATCAGCGAAAGAAAAATTAGAAGGCGTATTACAGCCTCTAGTAATGAAAGTATACGAACAAGCTGCAGCTGCAGCACAAGCGGCTCAAGGTGGCGAAGTAGGTCCAGATGCTGGAGCAGATAAAAAAGACGACGGTATCGTAGACGCTGACTTTGAAGAAGTAAAAGACGATAAATAAGAAATTCTCAACAGCACAGTAAAGTGAAGAAGCCAAAGACCGCTTGCGGCTTTGGCTTTTCTCTTTCTATATAATTGCTTGATGATGTTCTAGTAGATGAACCCGAAATGTCAGCGACATGTCAATTCGGCAATAGCGCATAGATGCATTGATAGAAAAGTGAAAATTATGGCGAAAATAGAGGCAGTTTTTTAGACTGCATGTTACAATAGATTTTATGCAAAAAGAGCGGAGTGTGAATCATGGAGAAACGCGATTATTACGAGGTGCTTGGTTTAACGAAATCGGCTTCTAAAGATGACATTAAAAAGGCATACCGTAAATTATCAAAACAATACCATCCTGATCTAAATAAAGAACCAGGTGCGGATGAAAAATTCAAAGAAATTGCTGAAGCTTATGAAGTATTAAGTGACGATCAGAAAAAAGCCCGCTACGACCAATTTGGACATGAAGATCCAAATGCCGGCTTTGGCGGTGGTTTCGGAGGCGGTGGCTTTGGCGGCTTCGAGGATATTTTCAGTTCATTCTTTGGTGGTGGTGGACGCCGACAAGACCCGAATGCACCACGTAAAGGTGATGATCTGCAATACCGCATGAATATTAAATTTGAGGAAGCGATTTTTGGGAAAGAAACAGAAATTGAAATTCCTAAAGACGAAACATGTGATACATGCCATGGCTCGGGTGCAAAACCAGGTACAACTCCTGAAACATGTTCGACATGTAAAGGTGCAGGACAAATTAATCAAGCTGTCGATACACCATTTGGCCGCATGATGAATCGTCGTACTTGTACGACTTGTCACGGAACAGGTAAAATTATTAAAGAAAAATGTTCAACTTGTCGCGGTGAAGGTAAAGTTCAAAAACGTAAAAAAATTAAAGTGTCAATTCCTGCAGGTGTTGATGATGGTCAACAAATTCGTGTAACAGGTCAAGGTGAACCAGGTATTAACGGTGGTCCGGCCGGTGACTTATACATTATGTTCCGAGTTCAAGGGCACAATGAATTCGAGCGCGATGGCGATGATATTTACTATGAATTAAAATTAACATTCCCACAAGCAGCATTAGGCGATGAAATTGAAGTACCGACTGTACATGGTAAAGTGAAATTACGTATTCCAGCGGGTACACAATCAGGTGCACAATTCCGCTTGAAAGATAAAGGTGTAAAAAATGTACATGGTTATGGAACAGGTAACCAATATGTAACAGTGAGAGTGATTACGCCAGAAAAGCTTACGGAAAAACAAAAACAATTACTACGTGAATTTGCAGAAATTAGTGGCGATATTCCAGAAGAACAAGGAAGCTCACTATTTGATAAAATCAAGAAAAAATTCCAAGGTGAATAATTAGAGGAGCTGAAGAGCTACGTGAAGTGGTCAGAATTATCCATTCATACAAAAAATGAAGCGGTGGAAGCAATTTCAAATATTTTGCATGAAGCAGGGGCTAGCGGTGTTGTTATTGAGGATTCAGCTGAATATGCGAAGCCACGCGAAGATCAGTATGGTGAAATTTACGCGCTAAATGAAGAAGATTTCCCAAAAGAGGGTGTTATCGTTAAAGCTTACTTATCAGAGTCTAGCTTTTTAAATGAAACAGTCGAAGAAATCAAGGCGGCGATTACGAATTTAACGAATTTCAACATTGATATCGGAGAAAATGTTGTTTCTATTGTAGAAGTGAACGAGGAAGATTGGGCGACAGCGTGGAAGCAATACTATCATCCTGTTAAAATTTCGGAACGTTTTACAATTGTACCGACATGGGAAGACTATACACCAGTTTCAACAGATGAATTAATCATTGAGTTAGATCCTGGTATGGCATTTGGTACAGGAACACACCCAACAACGGTTATGTGCTTACAAGGTCTCGAGAAAGTCGTGAAAGAAGGCGACACGGTTGTCGACATAGGCACAGGCTCTGGGGTTCTTTCGATTGGTGCAGCTATGCTTGGTGCAAAAAGTGTGCATGCGCTTGATTTGGATGAAGTAGCTGTACGTTCTGCCAAAGAAAATGTTGCGTTAAACAAAGTAAGCGATAAAGTTGAAGTTTTCCATGGTAACTTATTAGATACTGTGAAAGAGCCAGCTGATGTTGTAGTCGCAAACATTTTAGCAGAGATAATTATGTCCTTTACTGACGATGCATTTACAATTGTCAAACCAGGTGGATTATATGTCACTTCAGGCATCATTGGGGCGAAACGAGATGATGTGAAAACAGCTCTTGAAGCTTCAGGGTTTGTGATAGAAGAAGTATTATTAATGGAAGATTGGGTAGCGATTATCGCTCGTCGACCACAATAAATTGACCAAGGAAGCGCCAAATCGTGAGCCGAGTGCTTACGATTTGGCGTTTTCTCTATAAGAAAGGAGTGTGAGCTATGCAACGTTATTTCATTGACACAACCATTGATTCAGCCCGCATTTCAGGCGAAGATGCGCGCCATATTATGCGTGTTATGCGTATGAAAGAAGGTGCGGAAATCATCGTCGTGGCACAAGACACCGCTTATATTTGCACAATTGCTGCATTTGAAGAGGATGATGTTATTGTGAAAGCGACGGGGCGAACAATCCCATCTCCAGAGCTCCCAATTCGTGTAACAGTTGCTTGTGGGCTGCCTAAAGGAGATAAACTAGAACTCATTACACAAAAAGCAACAGAGCTTGGTATGTACGCCTTATTACCATTTGAAGCGGAGCGATCTATTGTAAAATGGGATGTTAAAAAAGGTGCGAAAAAGCAGGAGCGCTTGCAAAAAATTGCAAAAGAGGCAGCGGAGCAATCACATCGCACGCACATACCAGAAATATACGAACCAATAAAATTTTCGCAGCTTGTATCGCATATGGGCGATTTTGACGCTGTATTCATTGCAGACGAAGAGGATGCAAAGTCAGAAAAACGCACAAGGTTTGCGGATAAGCTAAAAAACGTGTATGATAAGGAGTCGAAATCAATCCTTATTATCTTCGGTCCAGAAGGTGGAATTGCGCGCAAAGAAGCAGATACACTGAAGCAAGCTGGCGCACAAACGATGTCTCTTGGTCCAAGAATTTTACGTGCAGAAACAGCGCCACTTTATGCGCTATCTGCAATATCATATGAATTTGAATGAAAGAGGTGTTTAGCCTTGTCAAAAGTGGCTTTTCACACACTTGGCTGTAAAGTAAATCACTATGAAACAGAGGCTATTTGGCAACTGTTTAAAGAAGACGGTTATGACCGTACGGAATTTGATCATCAAGCGGACGTTTATGTTATTAATACATGTACAGTAACAAATACGGGAGATAAAAAATCACGTCAAGTTATTCGTCGAGCTGTGCGTCAAAATCCAGATGCTGTTATTTGTGTTACAGGCTGTTATGCTCAAACGTCTCCAGCTGAAATTATGGCGATTCCTGGTGTTGATATTGTTGTAGGGACACAGGATCGTACAAAATTACTTGGCTATATCGAGCAATATCGTAACGAGCGTCAACCAATTAATGCTGTACGCAACATTATGAAAAACCGTGTATATGAAGAATTAGATGTGCCGGCATTTACAGACCGAACACGTGCATCATTAAAAATCCAAGAAGGCTGTAATAACTTCTGTACGTTTTGTATTATTCCTTGGGCGCGTGGTTTAATGCGCTCGCGTGATCCACAGGAAGTACTAAACCAAGCGCAACAATTAGTTGATGCTGGTTACCTTGAAATAGTATTAACAGGTATTCATACTGGTGGCTATGGACAAGACTTAAAAGATTATAACCTTGCTCAGTTGTTACGTGATTTAGAGGCGAATGTAAAAGGATTAAAACGTTTACGTATTTCTTCTATTGAAGCTAGCCAACTAACAGATGAAGTGATAGATGTTTTACGCGAGTCAAACATTGTTGTTAATCATCTACACATTCCGATTCAATCAGGTTCGGATACAGTATTAAAACGTATGCGTCGTAAATACACGATGGAATTTTTCGGAGAACGCTTAACAAAATTACATGAAGCATTACCGAACTTAGCTGTTACTTCTGACGTTATCGTTGGTTTCCCGGGTGAGACAGAGGAAGAATTTATGGAAACGTATAACTTTATTCGTGACCATAAATTTTCAGAATTACATGTGTTCCCATTCTCTCCTCGTACAGGTACACCAGCAGCTCGTATGGAAGACCAAATTGATGAAGATATTAAAAATGAGCGCGTTCACCGCCTTATCGCTTTAAATGACCAACTTGCTAAAGAATATGCTTCTCGTTTTGAAAATGAAGTGTTAGAAGTAATTCCAGAAGAATTTGTCCATGATGGTAGTGAGGAAGAGGGCTTATTAACGGGTTATACAGACAACTACTTAAAAGTAGTTTTTGAAGGCCCTGAAAATCTTATTGGCCAACTTGTAAAGGTAAAAATTACGCAAGCAGGCTACCCTCATTCTAAAGGGCAATTCGTACGCTTACTCGAAACTGTAAAATAATTGTTAAAGGATTGTCTATCTGTTGAAGATGGACAATCCTTTTTTTATTGATAATATTAACCTTGAACGGGCATGATAAAAATTATTACAAGTTAAAAACCATTGGGTCATGACTTCAGAAATTAGACGGAAACGTAAAAACATGTTATTATTCCAGAGAGGTACGGACAACTTATGTTAGAAGGAGCGCTTGTTAAATGAAAACAAATTATGCAAGTATGATTGATCACACATTATTAAAGGCTGAGGCTACAAAAGAACAAATTGAAAAGTTATGTGCAGAGGCTAAAGAATTTAGTTTTGCATCTGTTTGCGTCAACCCAACTTGGGTGAAATATTGCAGCGAGCTATTACAAAACTCAGACGTGTTAGTTTGTACGGTTATTGGCTTCCCATTAGGTGCTAATACACCAACTGTAAAAGCATTTGAGGCAAAAGATGCGATTGCAAATGGTGCACAAGAAGTGGATATGGTCATCAATATTGGCGCTTTAAAAGATCAAAACTTCGAACAAGTACAAGCGGATATTTCAGCAGTAGTAGAAGCGGCAAAAGGTAGTGCACTTGTTAAAGTAATTATCGAAACTTGCCTATTAACTGAGGAAGAAAAAGTAAAAGCATGTGAACTTTCAGTAGCAGCTGGCGCAGATTACGTGAAAACGTCAACAGGCTTCTCTACTGGTGGAGCAACAGCAGAGGACATCGCTTTAATGCGCAAAACAGTAGGACCAGAGCTAGGTGTAAAAGCTTCTGGTGGTGTTCGTAGCTTGGAAGATATGCAAAAGATGGTTGAAGCAGGTGCCACACGAATTGGTGCAAGCTCGGGTGTAGCCATTATGAAGGGCTTAATTGCAGATTCTAATTACTAATTCCCACGAATAATTTAATATTGCTCAATATAAAAAATAGTGTACTGGATATTTTCTAGTATGCTATTTTTTTGTTTTATAACTAATAAATCGACTGAAAGCAACAACTACATAGTAAACGCCGTTATGCTTATTTTTTCATCAGAATAATTATTTTTCCGACCTCATATACTCCAATGATGTAATTGCCTTTAGAGGGGAGGATTTTATGTTTACACAATTTAAGTATTGGCGACCTTATATCAGTCCTTTTGATCCTTGTAAACCGATTGAGGTCAAGAGCTTTGCAACACCTCCACAATTGTATATAGGCTTTCAACCACCTGGTCTACCACAATTTCAGACAGCGAGGGAAGCGTTAAAGTTTGGTACACTATGGCCCGATTTTTTTAGTCCCTATCCAAATCCAGAGAGAGGTGGGATGAAAGGTGAGTAAACAAATGCCACCAGAATTTTATCAGCTTCTTGAGGAAATTCAAGCTATTGATTTTGTTATAGTTGAATTAAACCTTTATTTAGATACTCATCCACATGATTATGCTGCAATTACACAGTTTAATGAAAATACCGAAAAAAGTATGCGATTAAAAATAGATTTTGAACAAAAGTTTGGTCCGCTAATGAATTTTGGAAGAAGCTATTCGAATTATCCGTTTAATTGGATCGATACGCCATGGCCTTGGCAAGTATAAATATATTTGGATTAGGGGGAAAGGTGTTTGTGGTATTATGAAAAAAAGCTACAATATCCAGTAAAAGTTAGTACTTGTAACCCGATGCTTGCAAAGTATTTAGTAGAGCAGTATGGTGGTGCTGATGGAGAGCTAGCTGCTGCACTACGCTATATGAACCAACGTTATACAATACCGGATAAAGTAGTAGGCCTGTTAACGGATATAGCAACGGAAGAGTTTTCTCATCTCGAAATGATTGCAACAATGATTTATAAGCTAACAAAAGATGCAACCCCTCAGCAAATTAAAGAAGCAGGACTTGCTGATCACTATGTTAACCATGATAAAGCGCTGTTTTATCAAAATGCATCGGGTGTACCATTTACCGCATCCTATATACAGGCAAAAGGGGATCCAATTGCTGATTTATACGAGGATATTGCGGCGGAAGAAAAAGCACGTGCCACATACCAATGGATTATTGACTTATCGGATGACCCAGATTTAAATGATAGTTTGATTTTTTTGAGAGAACGAGAAATTATCCATTCGCAACGCTTTAGAGAGGCTGTAGAAATTTTAATAGAGGATGGCAATACAAAGAAGATATTTTAACAAAAAAATGGCTTATTAAATCGTTTAACGAAGTTTGACCTATTTTAGTTCGAACTTTATGAAAGTTTTGTGATGACGGAGAGATATCGCTGAGTCCCTCTCTAACGAAATTACGAAAAATTTTTTGGTCTATATATCCGATTAGGCTAGATAATCCTGCACTCAGATTTACTTTTTATTCACAATAACTATTCTTATCGTGATCTGAAGAACCGTTTAAAATACGATTAAAATGGATTTTAAAAATTCTCTTCGCGATTTCGAATACTTTCTATTGACCGTTATAAGACAATACGGTATAATTTTTTAGTACACAACAGTTGGTTATTAGCCTAATTGTATTGTGTATTGACGTGTGTTCGGAGGGAGGGAAAGAGAGATGTCAAAAACTGTCGTTCGCAAAAACGAATCGCTTGAAGATGCTCTTCGCCGCTTCAAACGTACTGTATCAAAAAGTGGTACAATTCAAGAAGTTAGAAAGCGCGAGTTCTACGAAAAACCTAGCGTTAAACGTAAAAAGAAATCAGAAGCTGCACGTAAACGTAAGTGGTAATTTAATTTCCCATTAAAAATCCCTACGTTCAAAACACGCAATTGTATGATTCACTGAGCAGACAATGATATACCTGGAATTAGTTGCAATTGCGATTAATTCCAGGTATTTTGCATGATGCTCTTTTTGCGGTACATATTCGTAAAAGCCGAATGAAATCACTACAGATTTCATTCGGCTTTTTTATTTACAAAGAAAAACAACAACTTTGTTAATCGACTGAAGGGAAAAATCACCTATCATATTGTATAATAAAAATAAATTAGATTTTGTGAAACTTTTTACAAGGTCAGTCGTATATAGAGTAGAGAAGCATGTTAGGAGGGAGGGAAAAAGATGCGGAAAAGGAGAATCCTTAGCTATATCATTGTCATCTGGATGACTGTTTTGGTAGCGTTTCCATTGACTTCAGCATTTGCGAGTAGCAAGGTTTACCACGTACCGATTCATGATGAAGTTGAACGTGGACTTCACGCATTTTTAGAACGAGCTTTTAAAGAGGCAGAAGAAAACTATGCAGAAGCGATTGTACTGGATATACATACGCCAGGCGGTTTTGTCAATGCAGCAGGTGATATCGCCATGCTTATGGATGCCACTACGATACACACTATTGCTTTTATTAACAAAGATGCCCATTCAGCCGGTGCTTTTTTAGCCTTACATGCAGATGAAATTTATATGGTTCCTAATGGAACAATTGGGGCAGCAGCAGTAATTGATTCTGCTGGCAACGCAGCAGATAGTAAAGCTCATAGCGCGTGGCTAGCTCAAATGAAGGCAGCTGCCGAAACATCCGGACGTGACCCGAAATATGCTTTAGCAATGGCAGACTCGACAATTGAGTTACCAGAATTTCGAGCTGGAGGCGAGAATTTATTAACATTATCGGCTTCAGAGGCTGAAAAGGTAAGATATTCTGAAGGTACTGTTGCTAATTTTCAAGAACTTTTGGCGAAGACAGGTTTAAAGGGCAGTGATATTGTATCAATTGAGCCAACCTTTGCAGAAAAAATTGCTCGTTTTATTACGAACCCACTTATCGTACCGATTTTATTATCTGTTGCGAGTTTAGGGCTTGTGATGGAGCTGTATTCGCCTGGGTTCGGTGTGCCAGGTATAATGGGGTTATCAGCCCTGGGATTATTTTTCTTCGGTCATATGGTGGCAGGCTTTGCAGGCTATGAAACATTGTTAATTTTCATTGCAGGCTTAGCACTAGTCATTGCAGAATTTTTTGTCCCCGGAGGCATTGTTGGTATTTTAGGTGGCGTGCTTATATTACTTAGCTTGCTGCTGGCAGGTGCAAACATGATGCAAATGGTCATGGCGATATTTATTGCGCTTGTAGTAGCCATAATAGGAATGGTGATCCTGATGAAATTTTTCGGTAAAAAAATGCATGTTTTAAACAAGTTAGTGCTTATGGATGCTACGACGACGGAAGAGGGCTATGTGTCTAATATTAATCGCACAGAGCTGTTAGGGAAAGTGGGAATAACGCTAACACCACTTCGTCCAGCAGGCACAATTCGATTTGTCAATGAACGAATTGACGTTGTGTCAGAAGGTGGCTATGTTGATGTAGGTAAGAATGTAGAAGTAATTAAAGTAGAGGGCTCACGCATTGTTGTGAGACAAACAGAAAAAGAGATGGAGGAATAACAACATGGGATTTGATTTAGCATTAATGGGCCCAATTGTCGGGCTAGTCCTATTATTCATTGTGGTCGCTGTATTTTTTACATTTGTGCCAGTGGCGCTGTGGATTTCTGCACTAGC
Source organism: Lysinibacillus sp. NPDC097868 (assembly GCF_044761135.1). Classification (NCBI taxonomy): domain Bacteria; kingdom Bacillati; phylum Bacillota; class Bacilli; order Caryophanales; family Bacillaceae; genus Lysinibacillus; species Lysinibacillus sp. NPDC097868. The sequence continues at coordinate 812,230 of NZ_JBIWBS010000001.1, forward strand.
AGCAGGTGTCCGCGTTAGTATTTTCACATTAATCGGGATGCGCTTACGTCGTGTAATTCCATCACGTATCGTCAATCCGTTAATTAAAGCACATAAAGCAGGCTTACCTGTGACGATTAATCAGTTAGAAAGTCACTATTTAGCAGGTGGTAATGTAGACCGTGTCGTAAATGCGCTGATTGCTGCTCACCGTGCTAATATTGAACTAACGTTTGAACGATGTGCTGCAATTGACCTTGCAGGGCGTGATGTATTAGAAGCGGTACAAATGTCTGTTAACCCAAAGGTAATTGAAACACCATTTATTGCAGGTGTTGCAATGAACGGGATTGAGGTAAAGGCGAAGGCTCGTATTACTGTACGTGCAAACATCGAACGTTTAGTCGGTGGTGCTGGTGAGGAAACAGTTATTGCCCGTGTAGGGGAAGGTATCGTTTCGACAATCGGTAGTGCATCTAGCCATACAACAGTCCTTGAAAATCCAGATATGATTTCTCAAACAGTGTTATCTAAAGGGTTAGACTCTGGTACAGCATTCGAAATCTTATCCATTGACATTGCGGATGTGGATATCGGTAAAAATATTGGTGCAGAATTACAAATTGAACAAGCGCAAGCAGATAAAAATATTGCCCAAGCGAAAGCGGAAGAACGTCGTGCAATGGCTGTAGCAAATGAGCAAGAAATGATTGCCCGCGTTCAAGAAATGAAGGCGAAAGTAGTAGAGGCAGAAGCAGAAGTACCACAAGCGATGGCAGAAGCTTTACGTTCTGGTAACCTTGGTATTATGGACTATATGAATTACCGTAATATACAAGCAGATACGGCTATGCGTGACTCTATTTCAAAAGTAAGTACAGATAAATCAGACCCAAATGAACCGAAAGCATAATTAACGGAAAGGAGCGAGTGCTAACAAATGGAACAACTTATTTTATTTGCAATTATTGCCATAGTCAGCTCTCTTTTCGGAAAATCTAAAAATAAAAAAGAACAAAAACCAATGCCCCCTTTCAATAAAACTGCTCAACCACAACCTTCCGCCCAAATGGAAGTAGATGAGCCAAAGCATCGTCGTCCAACTGCTAAAAAGCAAAGCTTTGAAGACTTTGCCCGTGGTTTTATAGGGGAACTAAAAGCGGAAATTACGTCAGAAGACGACATAGAAAAACGTGTGGAACCAGTGCGAGAAAAAGTGAAGGAACATATGCCTAGCTATGTTGCCCCACCGCTTATTCCAACTGAGCAATCGAGTCGTAAAACCGATCGTCCTAGTCTTGGGCGTATGGCTGCAGGAAAAAAAGATATCTCAGTTGCACCCGCAAATAATGGATTTCAGCTACCGAATTCTCAAAAAGCATTGGTGCAAGCAGTGGTGATGGCTGAAATTTTAGGCCCACCAAAAGCAAAACGAAAATAACTAGCATGTCCTCCTTTTTTGGCGCATATATTGCCGAAGAAGGAGGCATTTTTTTATGAAAAAATTATTTCAATTAACGCCACTACTTGAATTAACACAGTATGAAACATTAAAAATTATAGGCCCTTATCGCTTTTTACATGCTGATGCTACATCTTGCTCGTTTATTTATGCTGATTATCATATTCTCGTGCGTGGAAAATCGGTTGCTATAAATGCAATAAAGGAAGAAATGCTCCATCTTTCAGTAGAGGATTTACAAGAATTACATGTAAAAATGACCAAAGATATGGGTGTGAGCAAGAATGTGGAATAATCGACCAATTATAATACGTATAAAGCGCCATGAAAATGTTCATCCTTTTATTCAAGCATTACATGCGCAGCAAGTACCTTTGAAGCGTGTTGTCTTTCGAGATCAAGAAGTTACATTTGAAACGAATATGGGTTATTTGCCAAAAATTCGCCGTATACGTAGTCGGTATCGGCTAAAAATGACTGTTCATTACGCAGATGAGCTTCAAGTTTTTCGCGCACAACTTTGGACACTGCTTGGACTGTTTGTCATGATTTTAATACCATTAATTTGTGCGCAAGTAATTTGGCGCGTTGATATTGAAGCGGCTACACCAGAGTTACAACAACAAATCGAGAAAACGTTTCAAGAAACTTTTCAGCTAGAAACGCCGATGACTAAAAAAGTATTACCTTCGGATGCTGTAATTCGGCAGAGTCTGTTAGAAAAACATCGAGATCTAGCGTGGGTGCATATCGAAAAACACGGTGGTCGTATTACGTTAAGACCACAGGAATCTCCAAAAACAACCGAATTGACAACCGAAAAACTTGCAACACATTTAGTAGCTACTAAAAGCGGTGTCATCACAAACTTTAACATCCAACATGGTGAACGGAAAATTTCTGTCAATGATACAGCTTATGAAGGTGACGTCCTCGTAAGTGGTGTAATTGACAGTGGTGACGATCATGTCTTTGTTGGGGCAAAGGGAGAGGTTTTTGCAGACTACTGGCTTGAATGCACATTTAAAATTCCAACAAAGCTAACAATTGAATCTATGCAACAAAAGCAGTGGCGTGTAGTAGTAAAGGGTATTCATAAAGAAGCGGTTGATTATGTACAGAAGAAAGACTTACCAAATTGGCTAGATCCTTATGTTTCGATTGTGGAAGAACAGCAAACAAAAACGGTGGAAATTAAATTAGATGAATCAAAAATAGATACTTTGTTAATGCCACTACTACATGAAAAAATGCTTCAATCACTCCCAGCAAAAACAGTTATTAAAAAAGAAAACCTTTTACAGGCGAAGTGGGGGAATGGTACAGTTGAAGGGAAAGTTCTATTTTTAGTCAACGAAAACATTGCAAGTCCAATACAAGGGCCACAAGGAGAATGATTATGTCAGAACATTTAACTGTATTACAAGTGGATAATCCAAATGAAGCGGTGATGCTGCTAGGTATTTCCGATGCTAATATGAAATTAATTGAAGAGGCTCTTCATGTCCATATCATTACACGCGGTGAGCAAATTCAGCTTGCAGGTGAAGAAGAGGCAAAAGAACAGGCAACATATCTTCTACACGCATTATTAAAAGTTATTCGCAAAGGAATTAATATTGATCAGCGTGATGTAGCAACGGCAATTGAAATGACACAAAAAGGGACAATTGAATATTTTGCAGAACTTTATGATGAAGAAATTGCACGCACGACAAAAGGGAAACCGATACGTGCAAAAACAATAGGTCAACGAGAATACATACAAGCGATTCGTCACAAAGACGTTGTTTTTGGTATTGGTCCAGCCGGTACCGGAAAAACGTATTTAGCGGTAGTAATGGCTACACAAGCACTTAAAAATGGGCATGTAAAGCGTATTATTTTAACACGTCCTGCAGTGGAAGCAGGAGAGTCTCTAGGCTTCCTTCCAGGTGATTTAAAGGAAAAGGTTGATCCATATTTACGACCGCTCTATGATGCGTTAAACGATATATATGGCACAGAACAAACACAACGTCTAATTGAGCGAGGAACGATTGAAATCGCGCCTTTAGCCTATATGCGTGGACGTACATTAGATGATGCCTTTGTCATTTTAGACGAGGCACAAAATACAACACATATGCAAATGAAGATGTTTTTAACACGTCTAGGCTTTGGTTCAAAAATGGTTATTACGGGAGATAAAACGCAAATTGACCTTCCGAAAAATACGGAGTCTGGATTAATTGTTGCTGAACGTACATTAAAATATGTCAATTCAATACATTTCCAAATTCTAGAACAAGGCGATGTAGTCCGCCATCCAGTCGTAGCAAAAATCATTAAAGCTTACGAAGATCAGCAACTTTAAAATAACCGCCTTAGGCGGTTATTTTAAAGTCTGTACCGAAAGCGAAGCGACAGGTACAACAGAAGAAAAAAAGTCTGTACCGAAAGCGAAGCGACAGGTACAACAGAAGAAAAAAAGTCTGTACCGAAAGCGAAGCGACAGGTACAACAGAAGAACGATATAGTGCTTAATTTTAAGCTTAGTCAACTATAATAGAAACTAAAACTTGTTGATTGGAGCGAAGGGCGGGCGACTCCTGCGGGAACAGCACAAAACATAAG